>JAGRCP010000085.1 GCA_020433455.1 Caldilineaceae bacterium
CCAGGTCCCGCCGCTCGACCCACAGATCCTCAACCAGAAGGGCTCGCTCTTCCTTACCCGTCCCTCTTTAGGTGCCTATGTGGCGACGCGTGAAGAGTTGCTCGGACGTGCAAACGATATCTTTCAGTGGATCGCATCCGGTAAACTCGATGTACGTATCGACAAGAGCTATCCACTCAATGAAGCCGGTGCTGCCCACAGCTATCTTGAGGGACGACAGACCAAAGGGAAGGTCCTGTTGATCCCGTGAAGATAATTGTCATCGGCTTTGGTGAAGATCAGTTGGCGCAGCTTGATTTGGCACAAATTGCCGCGGCTGCGCCGGGGTATGAGCTGCTGGTTACAACGGATCGTCGGCAGATCCAGGAACGACTTGCGGAAATTGAGATTGTCTTCAACAGCTTTCCACAAGATCTAATTGCCCATGCGCCAAACTTACGTTGGATTCAGCAGTGGGGTGCTGGCGCGGATTGGTTGCTTCGCCATCCCGAAGCCGCGGCCAATCCACAGTTGGTTGTGACCAATGGCTCAGGAATCCATCCAATTCCAATCACAGAGCATATCTTTGGGTTGATTCTGGCCTTTGGTCGTCATATTCATACACAGATACGTTTGCAAGCACGCAATGAATGGCGCTCAATGCCCGGCGAGTCGCTCTTTGAATTGCCCGGCAAGACGATGTTGTTGATCGGGGTAGGTGCAATTGGTGAACGTACTGCCGAAGTCGCCCGGGCATTGGGGATGCGTGTCCTTGGCCTGCGTCGTGATCCAACGCAGGCTGTAGCCGCGGTCGATGCCATGTATGGGCAGGATGCATTGCTTGAACTCTTGCCGCAAGCCGATTTTGTCGTTCTCACCGTGCCGCTGACCCATGAAACAAACTATATGATTGGCAAGGCGGAGTTGCAGGTGATGAAGCGTTCCGCCTATATCGTGAATGTGGGGCGTGGCGGTACGATCGATGAAGAAGCACTGATTACAGCGCTAGAGAAAGGGTGGATCGCCGGCGCTGGACTAGATGTTACCGAAGTTGAGCCGTTGCGACAGGATTCACCCTTGTGGCAGATGGATAATGTGATCATTACTGCTCATTATGCCGGCGCAACACCGAATTATTATGAACGGTTGACGGCACTCTTTGTTGACAATCTGCAACGCTATCTTGCCGGGGAGCCATTGCGTAATATAGTGGATAAACGGCTAGGATATTGAGGGGATGACAGGAAGGACAGGATGAACGTCATCTTGTCATCCTATGATCCTGTTGGCTTATCTTATGCAATGGGGTTGAAACCCCTTGCTAACACCGAGAAGCCGCATCAGCGGCTAGTCGGCTGGGTTTCAGCCGCTGATGCGGCTTCTCATTGTCAGAGCAGGATTTCAATCTTGTTGTAAGGTAGACCAACAGCGTCATCCTGTCTACTCATTCGTTCACTCATTCGTTAACCGGGTAAAGGCGAGATTGCCAGCCCTCGCCCAAAAAGCGTTCGTGGATAGCCTCGCCGGCCTGCGTGTAGTGGGCTAACTCCATGGTGAAGGTGCCGCGGCCGCTGGTCATGGAGCGCAGGCCGGTCGCGTAGCCGAACATTTCACTCAGCGGAACAGAGGCCCTGACGGCCTGGGTGTTGCCGCTGCGCATGTCCATACCGGCAATCTCGCCGCGCCGACTGGAAACGTCGCCCACGACATCGCCGACATACTCTTCGGGTATCACAACCTCGACCTTCATCATGGGCTCCAGCAAAATCGGTCGCGCCTGCTGCACGCCGGCCTTGAAGGCCATGCTGCCGGCAATCTTGAAGGCCATTTCATTGGAGTCGACTTCATGATAGCTGCCGTCCACCAGTCGCGCTTTCACATCCACGACGGGATAGCCGGCCAGCACGCCGCCCGCGGCCGCTTCCATGACGCCGTTTCCCACGGCTCGGAAATATTCCCGCGGCACAACGCCGCCGACAATGGCTTCCTCGAACTCCACGCCTTTGCCCGGCTCGTTGGGCTCAAGCTCCAGCCACACGTGACCATACTGGCCGCGACCGCCGCTCTGACGCACGAAGCGCCCCTCGACCTTGGTCGGCCGGGTGATGGTCTCCCGGTAAGCAACCTGAGGACGCCCCACGTTACAGCCGACGCGGAATTCGCGCTTCAGGCGATCCACGATGATGTCCAGATGCAGCTCGCCCATGCCCGCGATAACCGTCTGGCCCGTCTGGTCGTCATAGGCTACCTGGAAAGTCGGGTCTTCCTCGGCCAGCTTAATCAGCGCCTCGGTCAACTTGTCCTGATCGGCCTTGGACTTGGGCTCAACCGCCACCTTGATGACCGGATCCGGGAATTCAATCGTCTCCAGCAGAACGGGAGCGCCCGATTCGCAGAGGGTTTCGCCGGTAAAAGTCTGCTTCAGTCCCACGATGGCGCAGATATCGCCCGCCTCACATTCCTTAATCTCTTCCCGCTTGTCGGCGTACATCTGCAACAGACGCCCCACGCGCTCCTTGCGTTCGCGGTTGGCGTTGTAGACATTGGTGCCGGCCAGCAGCCTGCCCGAATAGATGCGGGCATAGGCCAGGCGCCCCACGAAAGGATCGGTCACAATCTTGAAGACCAAGGCGGCAAACGGCCCGTCTACATCGGCGGAAAGCTCGATTGTCTCGCCCGACAGGGCGTCGGTGGCCTGCACCGGGGGCACGTCCAGCGGGCTGGGCAAGTAGCGCACAACCGCATCCAGCAGGGGCTGGACGCCCTTGTTGCGCAGGGCGGTGCCGCAAAGAATGGGCACAATCTTGTTGGCGATGACCGCGGCCCGCAGGGCGGGCGCCAGGTCCTCATTGCCAATCTCTTCCCCCTCCAGGAAGCGGAGGGTCAGATCATCGTCGGTCTCAGCAATACGCTCAATCATGGCTTCCCGGGCCAATTCGGCTTCTTCGCGCATATTCTCGGGAATGTCCTGAATCTCAGGCTTGGCTCCCAGCTCATCCGAGAAGATGAGCGCCTTCATCTGGAAGAGGTCGATCACGCCGGTAAAGCTGTCCTCAGCGCCGAGCGGCAGCTGGATGGGCAGGGGGTCCGCGCCCAGACGCTCCACGATCATGTCGCAGGTGCGCTCAAAGCTTGCGCCGATGCGGTCCATCTTATTCACGAAGCAGATGCGGGGAACCCCGTACCGATCCGCCTGTCGCCACACGGTTTCAGACTGGGGCTCAACGCCGGCAACCGCGTCAAAGACCACCACGCCGCCGTCCAGCACGCGCAGGCTGCGCTGCACCTCGGCCGTAAAGTCGATGTGGCCGGGAGTGTCAATAATGTTAATCTGTACTTCTTCGCCCGTCTGACGATCCTTCCAACTGGTGGTGATCGCGGCGGCGGTGATCGTAATCCCGCGCTCGCGCTCCTGCTCCATCCAATCGGTCACAGCGGTGCCGTCGTGCACCTCGCCCATACGGTGAATGCGGCCGGAATAGAAAAGGATCCGTTCCGTCGTCGTCGTCTTACCGGCGTCAATATGGGCAATAATGCCGATGTTACGGGTTTTCTCAAGAGGGTAATCGATACTCATCGTTCTAGTCCTGTTTCTTGCCTGGCTTCAACGATCTCATATTCAAAATCGGCAGGTGTAGCAGACAAAATAGTACGGCGCCGGTGACAAACAATAGACCATCACAATGAGTTTGCGCCATGCGCAACAACCTTGTGACGGTCTTATTGTAATCAAGGCGCCGTAAGATACGGCACAACTTAATTAGACGCTTGCTGCTGAAAAAAGGCCTTACCCGCAACCGGATAGCAAGCCGTCCAGACCACGCTCACACCGGAAAACCTATGCGGCTTGCGTTGGGATACCGGCTAAAAGCGCCGCCCCGCGCACCGCAATTTTCACAGCGCACGCAGTTTAGTAGCGGAAATGCGCAAAGGCCTGATTGGCTTCGGCCATGCGGTGGGTGTCTTCCCGCTTTTTGATGGTCGCACCTTCATTGCGTGAGGCGTCCATTAGCTCATTGGCCAGTCGAATCGCCATATCGCGACCGGAGCGCTTGCGCGCATTGTCGATCAGCCAGCGCATGGCCAGGGCCTGACGCCGAGACGAGCTGATTTCGACGGGAACCTGATAAGTGGCGCCACCGACGCGGCGAGGCTTTACCTCAACCAACGGCGTCGCGTTCTTCAGGGCTTCCTCAAAGACCTCAATGGCCGGGCGCTTGCTGCGCTCTTCCACGGTATCGAATGCGTTATAGACAATGCTGGCAGCAAGGCTCTTCTTCCCCCGCTCCATCACATTGTTGATGAATTTGGCGACTACCACGCTGTTATAGCGCGGATCCGGAATGACCGACCGGCGCTCTGCACGATTTCTTCGCATAATTTCGTTTCTCCCGCCTTATCGCGGCCGCTTGGTGCCGTACTTGCTGCGACCGCGCTTGCGATCGCCCACGCCAGTGCTGTCCAGCGCGCCGCGCACAATGTGATAGCGCACGCCGGGCAAATCCTTTACACGACCGCCACGAACCAAAACCACGCTGTGCTCCTGCAAATTGTGGCCTTCGCCCGGAATATAAGCCGTGACTTCCATACCGTTGGTGAGACGCACACGCGCGACTTTACGCAGCGCTGAGTTCGGCTTCTTGGGCGTGGTGGTGCGAACCTGGGTGCAGACGCCGCGCTTTTGCGGATTGCCCTTTTTCATACGCTGCGTTCTACCTGTCAGCGTATTCTGAGTGAACCGCAGAGCCGGCGCTTTCTCTTTCTTGGGAATACTCTTACGGCCCTTGCGGACCAACTGATTAATGGTGGGCAAAATTTCCTCCCGCTATGGCTAACAAACAGCTTAAACGTGTATGGCTCGGATATAGATGTAAAATTTCAAAATCTGTGCAATTGCATCATACATAATAAACGCGGGCCCAATTGGCCCACGAAAGGAAAGTGTAACATACGGCTTTTAGGCGGGTCAAATTTTACCCCGCCTAAAACTCATCACAATTACCCGCCAGGGTTAACGGGGGATCGCCGCCATCTCAATATTTTGCCCGCCCAGGGTGAGATAGCGCTTGAGCAGGTTGGCCGTCAGGCAGGAGTGGACCGGCAAAACCGCAACCAGATCCCCCACGGCCAGGCTTGCGCAGACGCCCGGCCAGGCCTCCTCTGCCACAGAGACGACGCCATGTTCCTGAGAGACAGAGCGCAGGTAGGCGCCGGGAAACGGCTCGCCCCACCCAGATTCGGTTAAGGGCGCAATGCAGCCGAAGGAGGGCTGCCCGCTATCCAGCGTCAAGGCATCCTTGGAAAGATGCACGGCTCCGCCGTAGAGCGCCAGCTCCCGGCGCCGGGGATAGACGCCCACGACAGGACAGGCGACAGCAACGGCGATCTCGCCCATGCGGCACGCGCCAATCTGCTCCTGCACCAGATCGTAAAAGACAAAGTTACCCGGCCGCATCTCATCTACGGAGCCCAGATCGTCTAAGAGCGCGCAGGCGGGCGTATCGCCAATGGAAATTTGCAGATCGTCGCGCCGCGTCGCGGCGGCCGTCGCAGCGCGCGCGGCCGTCATGCGCGCCATGGTCGTCGCATGTATTTGGCGTACGGCGTCCAGCGAACGCGCGCCGTAAGTATTGCCGGCATGGCAAAGCACGCCGCGCAGAGAGAGCTGCGGCGCGGCTTCGCAACGGACCGCCACGTCCGCCAGCCACTCCTTATCGGACCAGAGCGCGCCGCTCCGGCGATATTCGGTGTCGATTTCGATCCAAACATCAACGGGATGGGTAAGCTCCGCCGCCAGCCGATCCGCCACAGCGGACGCATCCAAAAGCAGGCCGAGTCGAACCTCGGCGGCCAGGGCGTCAATCTCCGCCAACTCACGCAGGTTGACGGGAAAGGCGATGGTGATATCGCGCCATCCGGATTGGGCAAAATACCGGGCCATACTCACAGAGGAAACCGTTATTGCCGTGACATCGTAATCCCGAAACCATTCGCCGACGGCTGCGGCCTGATGGGTTTTAAAGTGGGGGCGAAAGATCACGCCTTGCTCCGCCGCGCGCCGGGCCATGGCGGCAATATTCCGCCGCGCCTGCTCTTCGTCAAGCAGCAGTGTAGGCGTGATGATTTGGTCAGTGCGCTGTATGAATGGACTCATAATTTCGTCTTTCCTGGCCGGTAGGCTGATGTTGCAAACCAAAAAAATAGAGAGACGCCATAAAAGTCGGGCGCCTCTCTATTCAGCTTATGCAAACGGAAGCAGCGTAAAATTACAGCGCCTTCCGCACTTGCTTCTTACATGCCGTAGGACAGGGTAATCTCGCCGGGGGCAGTCTCGACGTTGACAAGAACGCCCATGCTGGGATCATTCAACGCCCGGTTGATGGCGCCCTGAATAACATTCAGAATCGAACCGGCAGCGGACATTCCCATGGCCGACGCGGAGTCCAACTCAACCTGAATAATGTGATCCTCAACCATAATCTTACCGGACAGATCGGCAGTCATGCCGCCCGGGAGGCCGACCTGGAAGACTACGCCATTGTCATCCTCGAACCAAGCCTTGACGCTGGTAATCGGGGATGAACTGCCCAGGTTTTGCTGAAGCAACTCGGTGATGAAGCTGCTGAATTCCGCTTCCGTCCAGGTAACCTCGCCGGTGCTCAGGGCTTGCATGCCCTTGGCCTGACCGGCCATGGCGTCATCCATGTTAATGTCGATTTCCCGATCCGGCACTTCTACAGTTCCCGCAGTACAACCGGCAAGGACGGCTAAAACAAATACGAGCACGACGGTAACCAACAGGCTTTTCCGACTGATCATGAAATCCTCCTAAAAATTGTCTGGGTGAAAATGGGTAACGGATTTTTAATCATCACGGCCCTGCGGAAACAGAGACGCGTGTTACAGATTATAGTATGGATTTCTCCATAGCGAAAGTGCCCAAAATCCGAGTGCAAAACTCAATACGAAGAATAGATTATTGCGACGGATTTAAGTGAAGCCATACGAGCTGAGGAGAAGCTTCTTCCAGATTATAACAGTTAAAGCAGAAGGATGCAACCACGTTTTCCAGCAGTTTACAAACAGAATCGCAACAGAATGCCTACTATTCGCCCTCGTAACCCTCCAGCACGGCGTAGAGCACTTCATCCAAAAAACGATTCAACAATTGCTGAATGCGAACATCATCTGCGTCTAGCCCGTCGGATGCGGCGGAATGGTGCAGCGCCAGCACGAGTTGATTGCGAAAAAACTGGACCGCACGCCCCGTTTGCACCAGGCTCATATGGGATTGGGCTGCATCCTGCCCGTAGGCATACCCCAGGCTGCGTCCTTCTTCTGCCAATTCGTCACGTCGCCCCGGCTTCATGACGTAGGCGATGGCCAATGAAAAAAGCTGGCGTCCGCGCTCGCGTTGAGCAGTACGTATCATGTCGGCGGATTGCTCTATCCAGCTCTCCTGCCCCACGGGAAGTTGCTGCATCTGTTCGCGCACCCGATTGACCGCGGCGGCAACCAGCGCGCCCTCGTCAGGTATGGACGCGTCGCGGCTGCGTTCGTCCAAAAACCGACGCAGGTCCGCTGTGCTGAAGCGACGATGACCGCCAGGCGTGCGAAAAACCGGGATTTCGCCATTGTCAGCCCATGTGCGCAAGGTCGTGTAATGGATGCCCAAAACTTCACTGGCATCCTTTAGGGAGAGCCATTTCCTGGCGGGAAACTGGGGCGAAGTATCGCGGGCGAATGATGAAGACATTTAGGCAGTAATCAGGCAGTAATCAGGCAGTGACAAGATGATGATGCGGCAAAGGAAAGAGATGCGGAAAACGGACGCAAGCCGCGTGCGTCACCCCACATATATAGCACAAATCGTCGCTTGCGGCTAACCCGCAAGGCAGTGACCATGCAATGAACGCACGTCAATAAACGCCTACAGCAAAGAAACGGGATCGACGTCAATGCGCCAGCCGAAGGGAATATCCAGACCCTGCAGCAGCAACGCGGGATCGGGCGCCCGCACCAAAATATGCCAACGGTAATAGCCCCGATGGCGGGCGAAGAAGGCGGGCGCCGGACCGATGACGCCAATCCATTCGGCCGCCGGGCCCAATTGCTCCAGCCGGCTGCGCAGAATGGCGACCATACGCGCTGTCTCCTCCTGTACTGCATCCAGCTTCTTGTGCCAGTAGATAAGCCGGGCCAGCCGGCGCACAGGGGGGTATTGATGCTCGCGGCGAAAAGCCAGTTCGCGCTGAAAAAAGGCCCCGTAATCGTGGGCGGCCGCGGCGCGGATAGCATAGTGCTCGGGCGTATAGGTCTGAATCACGACGCGGCCGCCCCGCGCGCTGCGCCCCGCACGTCCGGCCACCTGGGTCAGGAGTTGGAATGTTCTCTCGGCGCTACGAAAGTCAGGCAAATAGAGCCCCACATCCGCGGCAATGACTCCGACCAGCGTGACCAGCGGCAGGTCCAACCCCTTCGCAATCATTTGGGTGCCCACCAACACGTCAGCTTCATGGGCCGCAAACCGGCGCAAAATCTCCTCATGGCTGCCCCGGCGGCCGGTGGTATCCGCATCCCAACGCAACAGGCGGGCGCGGGGTGCAATCTGGGCGACCACCTCTTCAATGCGTTGCGTGCCGCTGCCGAAGTACTTAATCCGCTTGCTTCCGCAATCCGGTTCAGGGCAAACCTCAGGGATAGGATACCGGCGGTCGCAATGATGACAAATGAGGACGCCGGCCCGCTCGTGATAGGTAAGGGGAATTTCACAGCGCGGGCACTCCTGTACGTGACCGCAGTCGCGACACATGACAAAGGTGGCTGACCCGCGACGATTCAGAAAGAGGATGGCCTGTTCGCCTGCATCCAGCGTGGCATGGAGTTCACTCTGCAAGCTGCGACTGAATATGCTGCGGTGGCCGCTGCGCAACTCCTGGCGCATGTCCACCACCTCTACCGGCGGCAGTTCAGCGTAGGAGGCGCCGGACCCATCAACCGCTGGATCGCCATGCCCCATGACGCGATGGGGCATTTCCAGCAAAAGCATCTCGCTGCTCGTGACTTTGCCTTCTGTCCGGCTCTCTGCGCTCCCCCCGGCGCCCGTCGCGGCCAGGTAGCGCTCCATGCTGGGTGTGGCGCTGCCGTAGATGAGCAGACTGCCGGTCAATTCGGCCAGACGATCGGCGACGGTACGCGCATCATAAAAGACCGTGAAGCTGCCCCACTCTTCGGCATTCTGCTTGTAGGATGCTTCATGCTCCTCATCAATAATGATTAGGCCCAGCCGGGGCAAGGGCGCAAAGAGGGCGCTGCGCGGCCCCACCGCCACATCAAACTCGCCGGCGCGCAGCATGCGCCAAACGTCATAGCGTTCGCCCCGGCTCATGGC
Source organism: Caldilineaceae bacterium (assembly GCA_020433455.1). Taxonomy (GTDB): domain Bacteria; phylum Chloroflexota; class Anaerolineae; order Caldilineales; family Caldilineaceae; genus JAGRCP01. The sequence continues at coordinate 9,371 of JAGRCP010000085.1, forward strand.
CGAATGGATCACCGTGACGCGGCCGGGGAAACGGCCGGCAAAACGGGCCACAGTCTGGGGCGTCAGCGCGATCTCCGGCACCAACACGATGGCCTGGCGTCCGGCATGGAGAACAGCATCGATGGCCTTGAGATAAATTTCGGTCTTGCCGCTACCCGTAACCCCATGAAGCAGCGCCCGGGTGGCCTTGCCCGGACGGGTGTTGCTCATCTTCTCCAGAATTTGGGACCAGACCGTCGCCTGGTCCGCCGTCAGGGGCGGGGCAACGGTAGGCGCGTAGCGGCGATCCGCCAGCGGATCGCGCATGCGCACCCGCTCGACCAGCGTCACCAGGCCCGCGTTCGCCAATTCCCGCAGGAGCTTCAAATCGGCATCAACCCGGGCATAGAGTTCGCTCTTCCAGAGAGGCACGCCCGCTTCCTCCAACACGGTCAAAACGGAAAGGTACTTTTCCAGCCCGCGCATCTCAACAAGCGCGGCCCAGGCATCTTCACGGCTGACAATCAACCGTACGGACTGCTGGGCATCCTCGTTTTCCAGCGCAACCAGTCCTCTGTCCGACAGGGCGCGCAACGCACTGTCGCTCTTCATGCCGCAATGCTCCATTAACTCAGGCTTGGGCAGCGTCTTCTTCGGCGCGGCGAGAAGACGGGCGATCACCTGGGCCTGCTGACTGTTTCGCCCCAGCGCCAGCAGTTCGGGCGCGCTTTGCGGCGTAGGGTGAACGAGCCCGATCTCCGCCTCACGTTTGGCGCGTATGCCCCGGGTCTCTTCATCTTTTTGAAGCAAACCGGGCGGGAGGAAAAGCTTAATCGCTTCGGAAAGCGGCGCGACATAGTAGCGGGCTATCCACGTGGCCAGCTCAAGCTGTACAGAGGTCAATACCGGCTCGGGGCGAGCCAGGCGACTGACGGGCTTGGTGGGCACAGGTGCACGATCAGCCAGAGCCAGCACGACGCCCTGCACTTGACGATTGCCGAAAGGGCACCAGACCAGATGACCGGGAATGACCCGCGCCTCCAGTTCGGGCGGCAAATGATAGTGAAACGTCTGGAAATTGCTGGCAGCGTTAACGTCGGGGGCCTCATCCTCAGCCGCGGCAAAGCCCGGCAGCAGGTCAGGCTGCGGTGCAGCATGACGACGCGCAAAGGTACGGCGAATAGGCACGTTGACAACGACTTCCGCGTAAATCAAGGACATGCTAAGAGGGAAGAGGCGGAGCGCAGGCTACGGCCCTGTACCATAGAGAGACTCCTGAAAAAAGCCAAAGGCAAACGCCAGCAGCGCCGCGACGACCACCAGGCTCACGGCAATCGTCCAGGAGAGGGGCATGAAGTAAGCGATCAGCCCAAACGGGATGAAAATAAAGAAAGCAGCCAGCGCAGCGAGAATGGGTAATAACAGTCCCCGCAGGCTATATTTGCGGTCAAAAAAGCCCTGTTCCAGCGCCTGACGCCGGCTCATCCCCATGAGCGCGCCCAATGCGCCGCCCAGCGCGCCCACCGCAATGACGGCCAGCCAATCGGGCAACAGGGAAATCACAAAGCCGTCGGGCCGGGCGCCGGTGACAAGGCTAAAGAAATCAACCAGCGCACCCCGATAAAGAAAGAGACCTGCGGCTGCCACGGCTGCGAAGGCCACCCAGAGCAGCAGATAGCGGTTAAGCCGCTGCATATAGATGCGGGACCAGCCGTAGGATTGGCGCACCCGTTCAAGAATGCTCCGCACCTGCTTCACATAATATTCCACTTCGGCCGTACGGTCGGGCGACTGACGCAGAATGCGCTCCCCCTTATCCAAAAGATGGCGGCTCCGCACATTCCACTCATGCTGGGCAGGCGTCACCGCGCCGATCTCGGTGCGCATTTCATCAATCTCGCGCCACAGCGCTTCCGTATCTACGGCAGAGACACGCGGCAGGAGATTGGAGCGGGCGCCGGGACGCGAACGCTTACCGGCAATGCGGGACGATTCGCGCGCCTCACTGCCCTCGGCAGGCGAAAAAGTCGCGGCTGGCTGCACCGCGGCAGGCGGGCGCAATAATGAATCGGATTGATCTGCCTCCGTATCGGGCATGGGGGCGGGCGTTGACGCGGGGAAAATCATGCCCGCGGCGGAATGGGACGGTTCGCCCTGGGCCTCCGCGGGCGACGCGGTGCGAAAAGGATGTTGCCACCACTCGTCCTCCCCAGGCTCAGATTCGCGGGAGCCCGATGTAGCCCCCTGCTGAGCGGCAGACGGAGTCGTCCCAGGCTCTTTGCGGGCAGGGGCGTTTGCTTCAGATGAGAATGATTCAAATGGGGGCGGCGCAGATTGAGGTGACTCCGATTGGGATGAGAAAACGGCAGATGCCGCGTACGCATCCGCAAAATCTCCTTCGCCATCCGGGACGGAGGCAACATCCGCACCATAATTCCCGCTTCCATTGGCGCTGCCGTCCGGCTCGGCGGGGACATAGTCGCCGGAATAGGCCGCGCCCCCGCCGTCTACCGAGCCGAGCATCATCTCATCCATCAGGATGTCGGCGCGCCAGCGCAGGAGTTCCGGGCTGTCGGTGGACGCGAACGCACTATCGGCATCGGATTGCTGATCCGAAGAGAAGGTTTCAGGTAAATTTTCAGGGGAATGCGGCGATGATTCTGCCGTCATCGTTCCTCCAAACCGGGCGACAATTCCTGCGGGCATCCGGACAACCGCCGGCCATGTCGCGGGCAAAAAGACAGAACAGATAGTTCCGATTCGCGTGGCATACTACCACCAGTCAAGTCGGTTGCCAAGCTTTTTCAGGCAAAAAGACAAAGATAGACCGTCCGAAAAAGCGCCCCGGATTTGACAGTGGGGATTGGGAGAACATATAATAGCCGTTTGTCAGCGGTTAAAGTTCAGTCCGGGCAATTTGGCCCGCGCTGTTTGATAAAATTGACTCCTTCGCTTAACGCAAGCCGTGCCCTATTGGTTCGCGCCCGGCCTGGCGATTTGCCCGTTACAAACAGGCAAATACGGACAAGCGAACGAGGACAATACCGATATCAGACGTTATCGACGTCATTAGCATCAGACGTTGACAGACTTTGGCATCATTACACGTTGGCTGCGTGATTTGAGCGAATAACTCGTTTACGACAGCCGTTATTCAGGAGAAAAACTCATGTCTACCAAACGCACCTGGCAGCCGAAAGTTCGCAAACGCCTCAAAACCCACGGTTTCCGCAAGCGGATGAAGTCGCCCGGCGGTCGCAATGTGCTGAAGCGACGACGTCTGCGCGGCCGCAAGCAGCTTGCCGTACAGATGTCGACCCGCAAAGTCATCATTAAGAAATAGGCGCTCATTACTCAATCCGGCCCGGTTCATCCCTTAACGAGCGGGGAGAACGAATCTGCTTGTGAAGCGTCAATTGTGAAGCGTCAATATCGTATCCGCAGCAATGAGCGCTTCCAGGAAATTCGGCGCGGCGACCGCTCGGTTGCAGATCGCATTTTAGTACTCTGCCTGCTGCCGAACGGACTGCCCTACAGTCGCTTCGGCTTTTCGATTAGTAAGCGCATCGGAAACGCCGTCACCCGGAACCGCATCAAGCGACGCCTCCGGGAAATTATGCGCCTGCGCATGGGCGAGATCAAGACCGGGTGGGATGTTGTGCTGATCGCCCGGCGTCCAATCCGCGATGCGAGCTATCATGAAATGGATGTTGCCTGTGCCCGTCTGCTAGGACGGGCGCATTTGTTGCTTCCTCCCTGTGCAGATCAGATGCAGGGCGGAGAGGAAACGGCCGATTCTGCGTAATGCAAGTATATCAAGTGCAGATTAAATCGGCAGGCAAGGAGTTATGCATAAATATGCGCGCAGTTGTGTTGGGCGTCATTCGCTTCTATCAGCGTTTTATATCGCCCGGATTGCCCAGCAGTTGCCGCTTTTATCCCACCTGCTCACACTACACGTACGAAGCGGTTGAAAAGTACGGCGTGATGCGGGGCGGGTGGCTGGGCGTCAAGCGCATCCTCCGCTGCCAACCATGGAATAAAGGCGGCTTCGACCCCGTCCCGTGACGGCGTCGTCCGTTCTTATCAAAGGAGCTTTCATTCAGTGAAACATCGACGGTGGTTACTGCTCGCCGTGCTGCTCATCGCCATGCTGGCGCTGAGCGGGTGCGGCGTTCCGCGCCAAGGAGTTGACGTCGTAGAGACGGCCCCCCAGGGCCTGTGGCAAGCGGCGGTCGTCTGGCCTCTGGCCAAGTCGCTTATCTGGTTGGATAGCGCACTCCAGAATATGGATGTGCCTTATCACTGGGGGTTTGCCATCATTGCGTTTACCCTCATCATCAAGCTGATTACGCTCCCGCTGACGCTCATGCAGGTGCGGGGCATGCAGGCCCAGAAAGAACTGCAACCCCGACTGCAGGAAATTCAGAAAAAGTACGGGAAGGATCGGGAAGCGCTCTCCAAAGCCCAAATGGAGCTATACCAGGAAGCAGGCGTCAATCCGCTGAGCGGTTGTCTGCCCCTCGTCATCCAGATGCCCATTCTGTTCGGTCTCTACTCCGCCTTGGTGGCGCTGGGGCCGTCGCTGGAAAACTCGAGCTTCTTTTGGATCCCTGATTTGGGCTTCCCCCAATATACCAAGGGACTAAGCTGGCTGGGAGAATATTTCCAGAGCGGACAATATGGACTGCTTGCCGCCTACCTCATCTTGCCGGTACTGTTGGTCGTTTCCCAGTTCGCCATGCAGAAGTGGATGACGCCTACCCCCGCCACGGGCGACCAGGGCGGCATGACGCAGCAAATTTCTCTCATGATGACCGCCATGTTCGGCTTTTTCACTCTCCAGGTGCCGGCCGGACTGACGCTCTACTGGGTGACCAGTAACGGCATTCAGATGCTGCAACAGTGGCTCATGATGAGCAACAGCGGCAGCGCTACTCCCGATACCCCGAAAGAAGCCAAATCCAAAACCGTTGACGGCAGCGTTGTAAAAGCTGGCGATTCAGGCGTTAATCCGAAGGTCAATAGTACGAATACAGACAGCAAATCGACAAACCGCCCGAAGAAGCGGCGCAGATCCAAGAAGAGGTAAGCCATGTCCAGCCAGGGTCAGGAATTCAGCGGAAGAAGCGTAGAAGAAGCAGTTGAAGCAGGATTGCAGGCGCTCAACCTATCAGAAGATGCTGTCGATATCGAAGTAGTCAGTCGGGGCAGCCGGGGCATTCTCGGTTTCGGCAGCGAGCCGGCCGTCGTTCGCATTACGCAACGCGGCGCGGCGACAAATGCGGCTCCCGCGGCAATAAATGAGAACGACGCAGACGACGCGGACGCAACATCCGTCGCCCCGGCTGAAGATGTAACCGAAGCGGCTACAGAAATAATTAAAGAAACAACCGTCGCGGAGGTAATAGAAGACGTTGTCGTTATCGAGTCCGATGGGGACGAAGCGGCGAATGACGCGTCCAACGAGGATAATCTGGAGGAGTTGGCAAGCGATTTGTTGGGCGAGCTCCTGGAGTTGATGGGCTTCAACGCGGAAATTGTAGCGTCCTGGGAAGCGCCGCTGGAAGAAGAGGAAGAGTCCTATCTCAACCTGGACATTCGGGGCGACGACCTGGGCGTACTCATTGGGCGGCGAGGAGAAACCCTCAGCAATATCCAGTTTATTCTGCGCCTCATGATTAACCAGCGCATGCGAAGTTGGCAGAATGTAGTCGTTGACGTAGAACAGTACAAGCAGCGTCGCGTCGACCAGTTGACCCAACTCGCCGAGCGCATGGCCGAGCAAGTGGCCACCAGTGAACGGCCCGTCTCGCTGGAGCCCATGCCCGCCAACGAACGGCGTATTATCCACATTGCCCTGCGCGACCATCCCGCCGTCTACACGGAGAGTATCGGTGAAGGCGATCGACGCAAGATTACCATCTTGCCCCGCACATAACGTCCCGTCTCGCCAACTGATTTTGCAAATGTCCGCTGCCGCTCGGTCAGCGGACATTTTTTACCCTGATTGGGCGGTCTCCAGCCCGGAGATTGTTCAATTCGGCTGCGGATTTGCTATACTCTTGGCGCAACAGCCGACGCCTTTTCCCAGCAGACAAGGATGAACAGAGTGGCGACAGACGAAGCGGATATTCTCCTGATCGGCGCAGTCACACGCGATATTCTGGGCCCGCGTGAAGAGAACGTCTTTTGCCAGGGCGGCACCGTGAGCTTTGCCGCGGCTGTCGCCCGCGGGCTGGGACGCCGTCCGTCCATCATCACCCGGGCGAGTTCGCCTGACGACCTCAGCGAGTTGCCGCCGGATGTGGATATTTGCCTGCTGCCCAGCGACGTCACCACCACCTTTGCCAACATTTACACAGATGAGGGACGCACGCAGTACGTTTATGCGGCCATCGAGCCCATTCACGCCCGGGATATTCCGCCGCGCCTGCGCACGCCCCGGGCCGTTTTATTGGGCCCGTTGGTCCAGGAAATCACGCCCGATGTGGCAGCCTCCTTCCGTGACGACACGCTGGTCGCAGCCGTGCCTCAGGGATGGATGCGCAGTTGGGATGAGACAGGGCTGGTGCGCCACGTAGAGTGGGAGAATGCAGATGAGATCCTGCCCCACGTTGACGTCCTGATTCTCTCGCTGGAGGACATCAACAACGAGATCAGCCGTCTCTTTCCCTGGTTTGAATATGTCCCGCTCATCATTCTGACCGAATACCGCGACGGCAGCACGGTCTTCCAGCGTACGCCCGCAGGCGCCGTCAAGATGTTTCGGACGCCGCCCCGTCCCGCGCAGGAGGTAGACCCCACGGGCGCCGGCGATATTTTTGCCACGGCGTTTCTCATTCGCTACCAGGAAACGGGCGATCCGCTCATTGCCGCGCGCTTTGCCAATGTCGCGGCCTCCATGAGCGTCGAAGCGGTGGGCTTGAGCGGCATCCCCAGTCGCGGGGAGGTGCTGGACTATATGGCGGCTCATCCCTTCCCGCTGACGATTTAACCGTTGATCTTAACCATTGATTCGCCATTGACCGTCCAGCCTGAACCGCTGCTATCCGTCGATTGGCCGATGAATTGACCATGACTGCAAAAATCATTGCGTTTGCCAATCAAAAAGGGGGCGTCGCCAAGACGACCACAGTCGTCAGCCTGGCCGCCTATGTAGCGGCAGCGGGTCGCCGCGTCCTGGTCGTGGACATGGATCCCCAGGGCAACGCTACAACCAGCCTTGGCGCGGAGCCGCGCAATCTGACCCACAGCGTTTACGATCTGCTCATTAATCGGGAACAGGTGGAAAACATCCTCACGCTGACCGAACGGGTCGGTCTGGACCTCCTTCCCGCGACCACGGACCTGGCCGGCGCGGAAGTGGAAATGGCCATGCTCATGGCCCGGGAGCGGCTCCTCAGCCGCGGCCTCCAGCCGATTCTCAACAAATATGACTACATTTTTGTGGATAATCCTCCCAGCCTGGGTCTGCTCACCATCAACGGGCTGACCGCGGCCACGGACGGCGTCATCATTCCCGTCCAGTGCGAATACCTGGCCCTGGAAGGATTGAGCCTGCTGTTGCAGACCATCCAACAGGTGCAGGAAGTACTCAACAGCGCGCTTTACATCAGCGGCGTACTTCTAACCATGTATGACGGACGCACCAATCTGGGCCAGCAGGTAGTCAACGAAGTACGCACCTATTTTCCCCGGGAGACATTTGACACTATCATCCCGCGCAATGTACGCCTGGGTGAGGCGCCCAGCTACGGTCAGACCATCCTTGCCTATGCGCCGACCAGCGCCGGAGCCTTGGCCTATCAGGCGCTGGCCGAAGAATTTCTGAATCGTTATGAGGCCGCATCGTCCATGCGCCCGGGGAGAGTGCAACATGAGTCAACCGAGCAATAGCAATCGACGCGGACTGGGGCGCGGTCTGGGCGCGTTGATTGTCAGTACCGAAGAGCGCATGAATCCGGTTACGCCCGAAATCGCGGCTCAGGCCCAGGCCGGCGGCGTGCAGATGATCGAGTTAGGCCGCATCGCGGCCAACCCCCATCAGCCCCGGTCCCATTTTGATGAGGCGCTGCTGCAAGAGCTGGCTGCCTCCATCCGAGAGCACGGCGTCATCCAGCCGCTCATTGTCACCGCGGCGGGGGAGGGCAGTGATGGATTCTGGATTGTAGCGGGCGAGCGGCGCTGGCGCGCGGCCGCGCTGGCCGGACTGAACGAGGTCCCCGCCATCCTACGCGAAGCCTCTCCCCAGCAACTTATGGAGTGGGCGCTGGTAGAGAATGTTCAGCGCGCCGACCTCAATCCCTTGGAAGAGGCCGCGGCCTACGCTTCGCTCATGGAAGAGTTCGGCTTCACCCAGGCGGAGACGGCCCAGCGAGTCGGGAAAAGCCGTCCGGCTGTGGCCAATACATTGCGTCTTCTCCAACTGCCGCCCGCCCTCCAGCAGGCAGTCATCGACGGAAAAATCTCAGCCGGCCATGCACGCGCGCTGCTGGGATTACACAATCAGGACGAAATGGAAGAAGCGGGTGCAATTGTGCAGCAGCGGGGCCTCAGCGTGCGTCAGACGGAGGAGCTGGTACGCAAGTTGCTGGACAAGCCCCAAGATGAGGCGGCTGAAATTCAAGGGGACGAGCAAGAGCAAGCCCAGGTTCAGCATCTGGAAAATCGTTTCCGCTCGGCTCTGGGCACCCGCGTCAATCTGGCGCGCAATGCAGACGGCAGCGGTCGTCTGGTCGTTCACTTCTACAACGACGAAGACCTCCAGCATCTCTATCAACTTATGGTGGGGGAAGAGGAATGGTAGACGGCAAAAAGCTAATCGATTAACAAGCGGATAAAATATTACCGCAGGCGCCGTACAATCTTTGTACACTTATTGCCCGAAGCCGGATTGCCAGTGTACAAAGATATGTGATAGGATGCGCCAGTCTATTTGCCCGTTTGTCTTCATTTGAGCTACGGTTGCCATTCCTGTGAACACCAACATCCGCCTGGGCGACTACTCCGCCACGCCGCTTTACAACATCAAAGCCGTTGTGCAGGCTACCGGCGTCACTCCCAGCACCCTGCGTGCGTGGGAGCGGCGCTATGGCATGGTCCTGCCCCACCGCTCCCAAAGCGGCTATCGTCTTTACTCGGATCAGGACGTCGCCGTCATTCACTGGCTCAAGGGCCAGGTTGACCAGGGCATGGCCATCAGCCAGGCCGTCATGCGGTTGGAGCAAATCATGGAGGCGGCAGACGAGCGCGCAGCCGTCATCTTGCCTTACCATGCCAATACGGTTGAAGCGCCGGCGATCAGCGCCCTGCATGATCATGCCGAGGTACGGGATTTCCCAACTCTGCAAATGGAGTTAACCGATGCGCTTATTCGCTACGACGAAAAAAGCGCCGACGCGGTGATTGCCGAAGCGTTCGCGCTCTACTCCGTCGAAGATGTGGGCGAAAAGCTCTTCCCGCCTGTATTGGTCGAAATCGGCGCGCGCTGGCATCGGGGGAAAGTGAGCATTACCCAGGAGCATTATGCCACCAACTATCTCATCCAGCGCCTTACGGCTATCATCCACGGTACGGAGCGCAATGACAACGGCCCGATTCTGTGGGTAGGCTGTGCGGCCGGAGAGGAGCATGAGGTGGGCGCACTCCTGGCGAGTCTCTACTTGCGTCGGGCCGGCTATCAGGTCCACTATCTGGGACAAGACGTACCGGTAGAAGATTTCGTCGCTGAAGTGCGACGCAAAGAGCCGAGCATGATCATTTTGAGCGCCAACAGCGAGCAGACGGTTGACGCATTGCGCGATGTAGCCAGGCGGCTGGACACGCTAAATTCAACGCATCCGCTATTGGGATATGGCGGTAGAATTTTCAACCAACGGCCGGAACTGCGTGATTCCATCCGCGGCATCTACCTGGGCGGATCGGCCCGTGACTGCGTGGGCATGGTCAATCAGGCGCTGCGAGGCCCGCATCCATTCGCTTCTTCTTAACCACACCGATCCTTGCGCCGGGCTATCTGTATAAATCATGAGCGACTCATCGTTTCTAGAAGAACTGAATACCGTACGGCGCATATTGACCGCGGGCGGCGACGCCTTGGAGATGCCCCTCCGCGGCCTTGTTCAGACGCAAATCGAACGCCTGCAGCCGGAAATCCATGCAGCCGCGGTTCTGGCTACAGCAACGGCAGCGGACGAAGACGAAACGCTGCGCCAACGGCGCATTTATCTTGCCGCGGCGCTGGAAATGCTTTATGTGGCCCTTAACATTCATAAGTTATTGTTGCGTGAAAACCTCCCGTCACCAGACAAATCTCTGCTGGGCGGCACAATTCTGGCGGGAGATTACTGCTTTAGCCGAGCCGCACACCTCGCGGTCCAGACCGATCACCCCCAGGTCGTGGAGATATTTTCTCAGGCGCTGAAGGAGGCCAGCGAAGGCAATCTGCGCCACCTTTTCCAGCAGGACAGCGAGCCTTTCAACGAGCATGAAACGCTCTGCCGCAGCGGAGTCCTGGCGGGCGCTGCGCTGTTGAATCGCACACAAGACGATCCGAATGTCCAGGCGCAGGCGGTCATCGTCAATGAACTGGTGCAGCAATTTGAAACAGGCTCATCGGAGATGACGGCGGCAAACCTGGAGCGCATCGAAGCGCTGCCGGCTTACGAGCGGCAAAGACTGTATGCGCTACAACAGTGGTTAGTCGAATTGACGGTCACGTCGTCCCCCGATTAAGGCCTCTCTTCTCTCTGGTCGATTCCGACTTACACTCCCAGCAGTAAAAATCTTAATGTTATGCCAATAATACGCTAATGTTATTGATACATTCGCGCGGGATAATAAGACGTCAATCCGGGTCATGAGTTCACAGCCGGCGGAATTCCTAATGTGACTCTAATATTCAGGCCTGGACAAACAAAAAAATTCATGATTTAATCGATGTACAGCCTTTGCAAAGGTTTTTTGCCGTTTACTTCTTATATTCCGCTTGACGCAAAAACTTTGTACAATGCATATTGATATACTTTATGTGACAAGGGCTGTACATGAGACGCTTTTCAGGAGAATATCTGCATGGTACCTTTTGGTCAAGACAAATACCAGAACAGCCGCTGGGCAAGTGCAACGCAGCAGGTCGGCGTTGCGGATGAGCAAAGCAACATCATGCAAACGCTGACTGCTCTGCGTGCGGACGATCCCGCTTTTAACCAGGTCGTTGCAATTCAAAATGTACGTCGGGGCGAAATGGTCGCAGATTCAGACGATCTGGCGACTAAAATGTTTGTCCTGATGAGCGGCAAGATCAATATGGTCTGCACTAACAATGAAGGCCGGCGTCTGGTCATCGGCGTGCTGGAGCCGGGCGCGATTTTTGGGGAAGGCGCACTTGACAGCGCCGACGATCCCACCGTTTTTGCCGAGGCCGGCGAAGACGCTGCGGTCTGGGTCATCCCCAGCGCCGAAGCCCGTAATTTGACCATACAATATCCGATTTTGGGCTGGGGCATGTTGCAAACCTACGGGCAACGTCTTATGCAGGTGGAGAACAGCCTGGAAGACGTTGCGTACAAGAAATTACCCGAGCGTCTGGCCGCGCTTCTGCTGGAGTTGAGCCATTACGAAGACGGGCTCATCGAAGGCGTCAGTCACCAGGCTCTGGCCGATCATCTGGGCACCTATCGGGAAACCGTCAGCGCGATCCTGCGCGACTTCAAGCGCCAGGATCTGGTCGAGCTGGGCTACCGCCGAATTAACGTGCTGGATGCCGAAGAGCTGCACGACATTGCCGGCATCTGGCGATGGTAACGGCCGGCCTCCGGCAAAATTTAGTAATGCGTAATAAAGAATATCCGCCCCGGGGCGGATATTCTTTATTACGCATTACAGCACAGCCTCGGGGAGGTTTCCTCTCGGAGGGACCCGTATAATTACTATTGCGCAGAAAAATTGGGCTTTTTTGCGGGGCTCTTTTTTCCATTTTTTGAAATAGTTGACGACTGGCCAAACTATTGCTATAATGGTCCAGATAACTACGCCCTCATTTTGAAGGTCCGTTATATCCCCAGCGCACAATCCACAGATATCTGCATTTGCCAATTCATTCTCAGCATACAAATCTTTCTATAACCGTATTGTCCCATTTTTGATTGAGTTGCCATCTGATTCACCCGTTTGATCCTGCTATATCCAACAAAAATAGACAAAATTTTATCGGGCATGCCGATCCAGTGTAGCGTTCGGCCATCTCAATGCGCATTTAGCGTTGACGATGCATAAAAATATCCGCCCGTCGCTACAACAGATATTATTGCCAAAATGCTACTCCCTTCATTATCGGCAGGCTATTGCCTTCAACAAGCCGAAGCGGGTTATTTCCAAAGGACTTAAATATATGACCAACAATTCCACCGTGTCGTCAATGACCATCGCGCAATTGGAAGAAGTCAGCCTGGAAGAGTTACGCGATTTAGCCAAAACCATGGACATTACCGGTTATAGCCGGCTCAAAAAATATGATCTCGTCATGCGCCTGCTGCAAGCCAAAGCCGAAAAGCAAGGCTACCGCTTCGGCGGCGGCATTTTGGAAGTTGTGGCCGACGGCATCGGTTTCCTCCGCAGCGATCTCCTCCTGCCCGGGCCGGATGATGTCTACGTCAGTCAAAGTCAGATTCGTCGCTTCGGATTGCGCACAGGCGACTTTGTCATCGGCCAGGTCCGCCCGCCCAAAGAGACGGAAAAGTATAACGGCCTGCTGAAGGTGGAAGCCGTCAACGGCCTCGATCCGGAAGTAGCCAAACGACGTCCGGTCTTTGAAAAGCTCACGCCTATCTTCCCCGATGAGCAGTTGCTGCTGGAAACCCGGGCCAACGTCATCTCGACACGCATGATTGACCTGCTCGCGCCCATCGGGCGCGGTCAGCGCGGTCTCATCGTCAGCCCGCCCAAAGCAGGCAAGACGACGGTGCTGAAGCGCATTGCCAACGGCATCTCCCAAAATTACAAAGACATTCACCTCATGGTCGTGCTCATCGGCGAGCGCCCCGAAGAGGTAACCGATATGGATCGTTCGGTGGAAGCCGAAGTCGTCAGCAGCACCTTCGATGAGCCGGTCCAGAATCATGTGCGCGTGGCGGAAATGGCGCTGGAACGGGCCAAGCGCCTGGTGGAAGGCGGACGGGATGTCGTCATCCTGCTGGACAGCATCACGCGTCTGGCCCGGGCCTATAACCTGACCGTCCCGCCCTCGGGGCGCACCCTCTCAGGCGGTATCGATCCGGCGGCGCTCTACCCGCCCAAGCGCTTCTTCGGCGCCGCGNNGCAGCCTGACCATCATCGCCACAGCGCTGGTGGACACGGGCAGTCGTATGGATGACGTTATTTATGAAGAGTTCAAGGGGACCGGCAATATGGAGCTGCACCTGAGCCGCAAACTGGCGGAACGGCGCATCTTCCCGGCCTTCGACATCGAGCGCAGCGGCACCCGGGCCGAAGAGAAACTGCTCGACGCCGAAACGTTGGCCAAGGTCTATACCCTGCGCAGAATGATCGACGCCATGGGCGGCGGTTACGAAGCCGTCCTGCCGATTATCGAACGTCTGAGCCGCACCCGGAACAATGAAGAATTCCTGGAAACCCTAACGAAGCGATAAACGACTGATTTCAATATGCAACGGAAGACAATAAAAAGTACGATCTTCCGCAGAACTCTTCAACCCCACGCGCATACGCCTACCCTACGGAAACCTGACGATTGCCCAACAGACGGGAAAATTGTCAGGTTTCTTTCATTTTCCGCTCCCTTCACCCCTTGCTTCTACTAATCTGCATGGTATAATTTCCTGACTAAAGGGGGCGCGTTTCATCGATGAACCGTACAGTTGTTACACGCAGATAACTGACGCGCCGACGGTTACGCCGTCTTTCCCGAAAAATGCGTATATTGGAGCCATTTATGTCAGCAGACGCAAATTCGGCTTTTCGAAAATCACTGTCACCGTCGATACGTTCGACAGCAGAGTGGTTACATGCTGAATCCGCGACAGCGCATCTCGATAGCATAGCCGATAGTTCAACCGTTTCCCGCAACCTCTCTCATTCCACGCAAGCTTCCCTCCTTACCGAATCTACCCGCAGAGCAGAACCGGCCTACGACCGAATGTCGCAAGGTCCCCTGCAAGCGCGTACGGCGGGAGCGGGAGGTTGGATGGGGCGGGCGCGGCAGGTAGCGATCTTCCAGGACCAGATGACGCCCCTGCGCTTGGCAGGTCATCTGTCCGTTTTGCTTGTCGCCGCAACCATTCTCTTCCTCAGCCAGGCCGACTTTCCCGATCTGGACATTGCCTTACGTACAGTTCCCAATAACGCTTTGACCGGGACAGAAAATTCCGACCAAAATTTGCGGGTCGTCAATGCTGTAACCGTTCTGGATCAGAACCTCTCCATCAGCAATGACTCGCTACAGCGCGTTGCCGTACCGTTCACCGTTGCCAAGGAGCGAGGACGCACGGCAATTGAAACATATAGAGTAGAGGCCGGGGACACGGTTCTGGGAATTGCTTCCCGGTTCGGCTTGCAGCCGGAAACCATCCAGTGGTCCAATACCACGCTTGAGCGCAATCCCGACCTGCTTCAAATCGGCGATGAGCTAAAGATCCTGCCGGTCGATGGCGTGCTCCATACAGTAGTCGCCGGCGATACGCTCTCCTCTCTGGCCACAAAATATAAAACAGACGTAGGCGCAATCGTTGGCTACGGAAACAACGGGTTGGCTGACGCAAGCGCAGCGCTGATCATTGGCAGTGAGATCGTGGTGCCCGGCGGCATCAAGCCCTATATCCCCCAAGCGGTGGTCGCTTATAGCGGGCCCATTCCCGCCTCGGCAGCCAGGGGGAGCGGAACATTCTCATGGCCGGCCAGCGGTTCCGTCACCCAGCAATATTGGAACGGCCATCGGGCCATCGATATCGGCTCCTGGACCGGCTCGCCGGTTAAGGCGACCGACAGCGGCTATGTGATAGCGGCCGGCGGCGGCTGGAACGGCGGTTACGGCAACCACGTCATCATCGATCACGGCAACGGCTTCACGACGCTCTACGCCCATCTCAACAGCATCTATGTCCGACCGGGTGAAAATGTCGCCCGGGGCCAGCAGATCGGCGCTATCGGCAATACGGGCAACAGCACGGGCCCCCATCTCCATTTTGAGATTCGCTATCAGGGCGTGCCCCGCAATCCCTTTACCTATCTGCCGTAAGCCGTATAAAACAGTTCAAAAAAAGGGCCGGACCTCGTACGAGGTCCGGCCCTTTTTACGTTGTCTGAAAAACGGGCGGCGGTTGACTCCCGTCTGCTGAAAAGCCGGCTCAAAGCCGGTTCGCAGATCGAAGGCCGACGCGCCTCAACTGAAACAGGCTACTTCTGAATACCGCCTTCGGTAAGCTGGCGGGGATCCAAAAGGCGGTCCAGGTCCTCTTCGGAAAGGTCCGTTTCTTCCAGAGCCACATCCTTGAGCAGGCGCCCGCTGGCATAGGCCTGCTTGGCCACCTTGGCGCCCTTTTCATAACCGATTACCGGATTGAGGGCAGTCACCAAAATCGGGTTGCGCCCGACCAGGCCGCTGATCCGCGCTTCGTTTACGGTAAAGCCGGCAATGGCCTTGTCGGCCAGGACCCGGCTGGCGTTGGCCAGAATGTGAATGCTCTGAAGCAGGTTATAGGCTACGACCGGCAGCATAACGTTGAGTTGGAAATTACCGGCCTGGCCGCCGATGGTGATGGTTACGTCATTGCCGATTACCTGGGCGCAGACCATCGTCATCGCCTCGGGAATCACGGGATTAACCTTGCCCGGCATGATGCTGCTGCCCGGCTGAAGCGAAGGCAGAGCAATTTCACCGATTCCGGCAATGGGGCCGCTGTTCATCCAGCGCAGATCGTTGGATATTTTCATCAGGCTGGTCGCCACGGTTTTAAGCTGGCCGCTCAGCTCCACCGCTGCGTCCTGGGTGCTGAGGCTCACAAAATAATTGGAGCTGGTTCGCAGATCCAGGCCGCTCCTCTCCGAAAGCTTCGCTGCAATGCGCTTGCCGAACTCAGGATGCGCGTTGATGCCCGTCCCTACAGCCGTGCCTCCCTGGGCCAGTTCATGCACCCGCACCATGGAAGCGGCGACCCGCTCCCGCCCCTGACCGATCTGCGCAGCCCAGCCGCCCAACTCCTGGCTCAGGCGAATGGGCATGGCGTCCATGAGGTGGGTGCGGCCGGTGGTGACCACATGATCCAGCTCCTCGGCCTTGGCCAGCAGTGCATCTTCCAGATACTGCAAGTCGGGCAGCAAGTCCTCGGCCACGGCCAGAGACGCGCTAACGTGAATCGCGGTGGGAATCACGTCGTTGCTGCTTTGGCCCATATTCACGTGGTCATTGGGATGCACCTTATCGCCCAGGATTTGGCTGGCGCGGTTGGCAATGACCTCATTGGCGTTCATATTGGTGCTGGTGCCGGAGCCAGTCTGGAAGATGTCCAGTGGAAACTGATCATCCAGCTTCCCATCCTCTACCTCCTTGGCCGCCTGCTGAATCGCGGCGGACATGGTCGGATCAAGAATACCCAAATCCTCATTAACCGACGCTGCCGCACCTTTGATCATGCCAAGGGCGCGGATAAAAGTGCGGGGAAAGCGCAGGTCGCTGATGGGAAAATTATCGACGGCACGCTGGGTCTGCGCGGCATAGAGCGCGTCCGCGGGCACCCGCACTTCCCCCATACTGTCATGCTCAATACGAAATTCCTGCTGGGCCATAATGGGAACTCCTTTGGAAAAATATAGGGATAGAACAGATTAGAAATTCATATGTGAAAATTGTAACATGCGCTGCTGTCTATTTTAACACCCCTGTCAAGCAATTGCATGTTTTGGCGCGAGCTTACACGGATATGAAAGAAAATTCAATCGAGCGCAGCGACATTCATGCCATGCCCACGGCCGGCACCATGCGCGCAAATATTTTGCCCGGCTGTTCCCGACGATCGCCTGGAATCAGCGCGCGTTGGCCGTTAAAATAGGCCTGCGTAGAGCCGCCGCCGTCTAAATTGACCGCATGAACGGCGCCCTGAACGCGCAAAGCCTCAGCCAGTTCGGCCAAGGTGGCTCCGACGCTGTCCACGCCGGGGATGCCGAAGCCGTCGTTGACGCCCGCAGCCATGACCACCAGGAGATCGCCTGCCTCATCAACGCCAATCCCAATCCGGCCGGCGCGGGTACGATCAACATCCAGTGCGTAGTTGGTCGGAACCACGCCGATCTGCCTGCTTCCATCGGCCAGGAAACGGCTGGGCCAAAACTGCTCAACATCCGCCAGATAGCGATCATGCAGGATGCTGCGGCCATCACGCAGGAGTAAAGGGCCGGTCTGCAAAGCCTGCTCCACGCCTTGCAGGCTCTCCGTGACAAACGTATAGTCGATACGCGGCAAAGTTGCGAGAACGGCCAATAGTTCATCTTCTTCTGCCGCGGTCAGTGCGTTTGCGGCAAATGAAATGACAAAGCCGTTATGGGGTATGGGCAGACCGCCGCCGCGCTTCCACCCCACAACGCGTCGGTCAACAACGGTCAATTCGAGCCTGCCCGACGCGTGGGGCGTTACGCCCAGGACGCGGCCGGCTGATTCTACGCCAAAGTAGCGGGTATAGACGTGCACGGGAGCGGTCGCCTCGTCATTGAACGAAAAAGGCAGCCATGCACCTGCCGCCTGCCCGGCATAAATCAGGCGCAGGCCGTTGGGCAGGGAAATCGCCAGATCGGTGAGCGCCGGCAAGCCAAAGGACCAGCGCTTATCCCGGCCTTGCCAGAGCGCGCCGCGCCGGAAGAGGGGCGGCCGCTCGATTACGCCAGCGGCCGCCCACAGGCTATGGGCTTCGCCCAACGCGCTGTGATAGTGAAAGGTATCGTCCTGCTCCAGCAGAAAAAACGCTGAGTTAAAAAGAAGCGCAGGTCGTTCCTGCTGGGATACGTCCCGCAAAAAAGCGCAATTCCCGATCGGAAGTACGTCTTCCTCGACGACCAGATCCGCGGTTGCAAAATCGGGCGGACGGCCATCCGCCGTACGAATGTATAGCCGTCCATCCGCCTGGAGAAAACCCAGGACGGCGTCGCCGCGGCGACGCCATTCCGCTGCACCGGGAGGCGTCGCCGCGGCGCAAATGCCATCGGCAAAGCGGATCCAACGGCGCTGAAAAAGAGTGCGCAAGACATAGGTGATAAGTGAATTGGCGCTGCACAACGTCTCGC
>JAGRCP010000086.1 GCA_020433455.1 Caldilineaceae bacterium
GATCACGCCCGCGGCCTGGGGCGCGGTGGCTCCGTTGGGGATGTTCCAGGCGCGCAGCATGCGCGAGTCGGTGGTAAAGTAGCTGATGAGCCCCAATGTACGGAAACTGACGCGGATGAGCCGGGTCAGTCCGCTCTCTTCCACGCCCGCCAGCGCCAGGAATTCAGCGCGCTCCTCACGGGGCAGGCCGATGAGTTCCTCTTCCAGCTTGGCGCAGAGGACAATCACCGCCGCGCCCTGCTCGGCCGCGACCGCGCGCACCGCGCCCACGTATTCATTCTCCTCCAGCAGGCCTTCCTCATCCACGTTCGCCACGTAGATGACTGGCTTGGCGCTCAGGAAGCGCAATTCGTGGTTGAGCAGGCGGAAAGCGTCGCTCTCCCGCTGGGGATAAACGGATACGGGCTCGCCGCGCTCCAGCATGGCGCGCAGCGCCTGGGCCGTTTCCATGACGGGGATGAGCTTTTTATCGCCCTTGACTTCCCGGGTCAACCGCTCGATCTTGCGCTCCAGCTGCTGGAGATCGGCCATCATCAACTCATAGGCCACGATCTCAATATCGCCCCGCGGCTCGGGCCGGGCATTGATGTGGATGACGTTGTCGTCATCAAAACAGCGCACCACGTGGACCACGGCGGCCACGTCGCGGATGTTGCCCAGGAACTGATTCCCCAGCCCCTCGCCCTGACTCGCGCCCTTGACCAGGCCGGCGATATCCACAAATTCAATCGTGGCGCAGGTGATGCTGTCATGCTCCACCAGTTCGGCCACTTGCTCCAGCCGTGCATCAGGCACGGCGACAATGGCCTTGTTGGGCTCAATGGTGCAGAAAGGATAATTGGCGGCTTCTGCATTCTGCGTCTCGGTGAGGGCGTTGAAGGCAGTGCTTTTGCCCACATTGGGCAATCCGATAATTCCGATTGAAAGAGACATGCTGATAGTGTAGCGGAAAGGCGGAGAAGTCGCCAAGAAGGAGATGAATTGTTATCCATCTTCTGGACAGCGGCGGATAGTTGGGATACACTCCCGAATTAATACTTCATTGTGCATAACGAACGGAAGGAAAGATGTGGAAGAGAAAATTGCAGAATTGATTCGGACGGCGATCCCCGATGCCCGGGTTGCGGTGAATAATCCCATGCAGGACGGACACCATTTTGAAGCGCTGGTTGTGAGCGAGTCATTTGAAGGCAAGTCCCTGGTGCGCCAACATCAGGCGGTGCTCAACGCGCTCAAAGAGCAGCTTGCGAGCAATGTGGTCCACGCCCTGGCGGTCAAGACCTTCACCCCCGCCAAGTGGGACGCGAACAAAGGTACGTATCCAGTAGACCTGTAACAACATAAGATTCAGGAGAAAACCATGACTACCAATGACCAAATGCAGCAGCAGATCGATAACGACGTCAAAAATACGCCGGTCATCCTCTACATGAAGGGCGACAAGGATTTTCCCATGTGCGGCTTTTCGGCCCGGGTCGTCCAGATCCTCAATGCGCTGGGCGCGGAGTATGAGACGCGCAACGTGCTGGAAGACGACAACCTGCGCCAGGGAATCAAGGATTACTCGGAGTGGCCCACCATTCCCCAACTCTACATCAACGGCGAATTTATCGGCGGCTCTGACATCGCGATGGAGCTTTACCAAAGCGGCGAGCTGCGCACCATGCTCGACGCAGCCAAATAGATCACGACGATAGACCATGGCGAAAAGGGCGCGTCAATTTCATATTTGTAACGACAAAAATTACATTTTCGTCGTATAATGCTAACGCTCGATCGTTTTCATTTTTTATCTCTTGCAAAAATCATAAGAGGAACACGTATGACAACCCTACGCTGCTTAGAGTGTGACGCTGAGCTATTCATCAGTGACATGGCCGAGGTGGGCGATCTGATCACCTGCCAGGAATGCGATGCGACCTTTGAGATCGTGGCCGTTGATCCGGTCGAAATCGACTTTGCCGATGAAAGCGATCTGGAAGGCGACGCGCTGCTCATCACCGATGATGACGAGGGCGGACTGGCCGGCATGGCCGCCGCACTGAGCGCCGATGAAGAGTGGGTCGAAGATGAGAGCGCACCGGAGCCCGATCTGAGCAACAGCACAGATGACGATCTGATCCCGTCCGACGAGGATGACGAAGATTGGGATGATGATGACGGCGATCCGGACGATGAATCGGACGACGATGATGAATGGGATGATGACAATTGGGACGACGATGATGACGACTGGGACGACGACGATTGGGACGACGATGACGATGATTGGGACGATGACGACTGGGACGACGATGACGATGATTGGGACGATGACAACGATTAACGTTTGACACGCTTCCCGCTCACGCCTTACAATTGACGCTTATTCTTTTCATTGGACCTGCCCGGATTACACCGGATCACAGGAGTAAAATATGACTCGTCACAACCAAACCGCATCCAAGACCCCCGCGATCAGCGAGATCGAAACGGTTGAACTCGCTACGGACGAACAATCTCACGCTCGCCACAAGTACCACATCTGGACCATCGGCTGCCAAATGAATGTGGCCGATTCCAATCATGTGGCCGCCGAACTGGAAAAGATCGGCTATGGTCCTACCGATCAACTGAATGAGGCCGACGTCGTCGTCCTCAACACCTGCGTCGTTCGTCAGAGCGCCGAAAATAAGGCCATCGGTAAATTGGGCAGCCTCAAACCCTGGCGCCATCAACATCCCGACGGCACGGTCGCACTCATGGGCTGCATGGTAGGCGTTAAGCCCAGCCCTCAACTGCTGCAGGCCTATCCCTACGTAGACGTTTTTATGGCTCCCAGCGAGGCCGCTCCTCTGGTCAACCATCTGCGCGAAGCGGAGATCGAAGCTGAGGTGGAGGCCCTTGAGCGCTCCCAGCTTGCCCGTCGCTACCAGCTGCAGGATGAGCAGCAGCCCATCGGCAGCGTCCAGTCCATCAAGCACCTGGCGCTGAGCGGCGATGCGCCCGTTTCGGCCCATGTGCCCATCGTTTACGGGTGCAGCCACGCCTGCTCCTTCTGCATCATTCCCTTTCGCCGGGGCGTGGAGCGCAGCCGTCCGCTGGATGAAATTGTCAACGAAATCCGCGGCCTGGTGGATCAGGGCGTGCGGGAGGTGACCCTGCTTGGCCAAATCGTGGATCGCTACGGCTACGATTGGCGCGAGGAAGGGCTGGGCAATTCGGCCACGGTGGACGCATTCCAGGGCACGGACGAAGGCGATATCCCCGATTTGGCGGACCTGCTTCACGCTGTCCACGCGATTGACGGGCTGTGGCGCATCCGCTTCCTCACCAGCCACCCCAACTACATGACCGACCGCATTCTGGAAACGGTGCGCGACCTGCCCAAGGTCATGGAGCATATCGAAGTACCTATCCAGGCCGGGGATGACGCGGTGCTGGCGCGCATGAAGCGGGGCTACACCGCGGCCGACTATGAGGCGCTGGTGACGCGCATCCGGGAGATCATCCCCGATGCCGCCATCCACACGGATATCATCGTCGGCTTCTGCGGCGAAACGCCGGAACAATTTGACGCTACGGCCCGCGTGCTGCGCGGGCTAAAGCTGGACAAGGCCCACCTGGCCCGCTACAGCCCGCGCCCCGGTACGCTGAGCGAGCGCCGTTTCCTGGATGATGTGCCTGAGGCGGAGAAGGTGCGCCGCCATAAGGCGCTGGAGGCGATCCAGGAAGAAGTCTGCACGGAGATCAACGGCAGGCTGCTGGGCGAAACAGTAGAAGTGCTGGTAGAAGAACGGCATAAAGGCAAGTGGCGGGGCCGCACACGCCAAAACAAGCTGGTCTTCATCGAGAGCGAACTCCCCCTGCGCGGTCGGCTGGTGGAAGCCCAGGTCACCTGGACGGGACCCTGGAGCGTCCAAGCGCGCTTTATGCGCGACGTGTCGCCGCTGGAAGATAAAATTGTCGCATCCAATATTGTCTTTACGTCCGTCGCTCCCGCGGGATAAACAACAGATGCCGGTTGCCGGGGCAACACCTGAGGTTGCCCGCCTGACTCCCGAACGCGACCGGCAATCCAAAACGACAGCCATTAGGTTGCGTTGACATGTGCCCGATTGGATGATGGGAGCCGTCTGCCGACGGCAAGAAGCGCTCGAACAGCCTTTCGCTGTCCGCAGGGCTTCGTAACCAACCCATCCGTCCTGCACTGTCTGCAAAACCGGGACGGAACAAAACGGACATGACATTTAACAGCCTCGGCGGCAATATCTTTCTCTTTGGGTTGGGGTTCATTCTACTGGCCGGCGGCGCGGAGTTACTGGTACGGGGCTCCAGCCGCATTGCGCTGCGCTTCAACGTACCGGCCGTGGTCGTGGGCCTGACCATCGTTGCCTTCGGCACCAGTCTGCCTGAACTGCTCGTCAGCCTACTGGCCAACCTTCAGGGTGAGGCGGGCAGCCCCATGGCCATTGGGAACATTGTAGGCAGCAACATTGCCAATATCGGCCTCATTCTGGGCGTCACCGGCCTGTTAACCGCCATCCCGGTGGACAGGGCATTGGTGCGGCGCGAAATACCCCTCGTCATTATCGTTTCGCTTCTCTTTACGCTCATGGCCTGGCCGGGCAGCATCAACCGCCTCAATGGGCTGCTCCTCACGGCCGGACTCCTGGCCTTCACCTACTATAGCTACAATTCATCGCGCACCTCACCTGAAAAGTACGAAGAAGGCGAAGAAGCGCTGGAACTAATCGATCCGGAAATCACCGAGCCCAGCCGCACCATCGCCATTGACCTGGGCTATGTCATACTGGGCATTGTAGCGCTGGTTGCAGGCGCGAACTGGCTGGTCCAGTCGGCCCAGTTTATTGCGCGCGCCATGGGCGTAAGCGAGCTGATCATCGGCTTGAGCCTGGTCGCCGTGGGTACCAGCCTGCCGGAACTGGCCACCAGCATCATCGCTATTCTGCGCAAGGAAGGCGATATCGCGGTGGGGAACATCGTGGGCAGCAACCTGTTCAACATGATGTTCATCGGCGGTGTAGCTTCTCTGATTCGCCCCTTGCCGGTGCCCGCCTCCATGCGCACCCTCGATCTGCCCGTCATGGTGGGCTTCAGCGTCCTGCTTTTTCTGCTGGTGCTGCGGCGGCCCCACGTCATTGACCGTTTTGAGGCGGCGGTGCTGCTCATTGCATATGCCACCTATATGGCCTGGCTCTTCTTTTCCGGCAATATTGAACCGGGAGTTGCGGCAATCATCGGCTTTGTCGGGATCTAGGCTCAAGGCATGCTATTGCACAAATAACCGCGCTGTCGTGAATAACCGCGCGGTTGCGAGTCGGCGCCCGAGAGCGCCGGCTTGATATGCCTGCCGGATCCGCGTCCGGCATACCCGATCTCCGTCGGTAACAACCAAGTGCTGATTTGGATCCGGGCGAGTACTTAGCCCGGCAAAGATCAGGCATAAAGACAGAATGGAACAGTAGGGCGCATGGCAAACTCAGGAAGTGACTGATGCCTTTCTGCATTGCCGCCGACAACGGCTAACAGGGTAATTCTGTTTAAGAGGATGGCTGTTGCGCCAACGACATTCACCCATACTTCATGGATGTTTGCATAAATCACTCCTTTTTAACAATCCTATGCACTCCAGATAGCGCAGCATATACTCAGGATAGGCGCATAACCATACATTCAATTTAATGCAAAGGAAAAAAGACTGGAATAAATATCGAGGCCGTAAGCCAAAGCAGCAGATTCAAAGGCGCCCCCATGCGCAGATAATCCTTGAACGTATAGCCGCCCGGCCCCATGACAATGGCGTTGGTCTGATAGCCGATAGGCGTCATGAAGCTGGCGCTGGCGCCAAAGGCCACGGCCACCAAAAGCGGCCGCGGATCAATGCCCAGCGTAGCGGAAAGACTGTACGCAATGGGCGTAAGGAGGACCGCCACCGCGTTGTTCGACAAAATTTCGGTGAGGATGCTGGTGAGCAGATAAAAGACCGATACAAAGACCGCGGGCGGAACGCCATCCAGCAGACGCAACAGCGAATCTACGCTGAGCTGGGCCAGGCCGGTGCTCTGCATGGCGCTGCCCAGGGGAATCGACCCGGCGATCAGGAAAAGCGTCGGGCTGTCCAGCGAGTGCAGGGCTTCATCCAGGCGCAGGCAGCCCAACAGCACCATGAGCAGGGCTCCGCTGATGGCAAGAATGGCAATCGGCAGGTCCGCCACCGCGGCCGGAACAACCACGCCCAGCATAATCAGCAACGCAATCCAATTTTTATCGGCGCGGATCGTTCGCTCTTCCGCACCGCCTACCAGTAACATCTTGCCCCACTCGCCCAGCCGCTGAAGCGCCGCGGGCTCCCCCTGTAACAACAAAACATCTCCGGACGCCAACCGGCGAACGCGCAGTCCAGTGACCATCTGCCGCCCTTCATGCTGCAAGCCGAGAATACTCACGCCGTATTCCTGATACACGTCCAGATCGCCGATCAGGCGCCCGACATAGGGCGAAGCGGGCAGCACGACAGCCTCCATCATCTGTTGGCGCACATCATTAATAGGCGCGCGCTCGCCGTCGCGCAGGGCCGATCCCGGCGTGGTGCGCGTGCGGCTGGTGAAGCGCGTCAGATCGCTGACCGTCCCGGCAATCAGAAGGACATCCCCCACCGCAAACGCAAGCGTCTCCAGTTCACGCCCCCGATATGGGACTTCAGCGCGGATCAGCTGGAGCAGCGCCAAAGACGCGCCGTCGCCGCCGGCCTCATCCCGAGCGTTGACAATGCGACGATGACGCGTCTGCGCGATAGGAGGACGGGGAGCCGCCCCCAGAGTCGGCGTCAGGACCGCGGGCACGGCTCGACCCACGAGAGAGCTGTGGGCCGTCACGATCACTTCGGTGAGATAACGATTGGCGGGCTGAAGCGCGGTCAGTTCAGCCAGAGAAGCCGTATCGGGCAGCAAACGCGGACCGAGCAGAACGATATAGGCCCCGCCCAAAATCAGGTAGATGAGGCCCAGAGGCGTAAAGTCGAAAAGGCCAAAGCCGGGGCCGCCGGCCCGGCGATAGAGGTCATCCAAAAGGATATTGGTGCTGGTTCCCAGGAGCGTGACAGTTCCGCCGAGAATAGCAAAGTAGCTAAGGGGCAACAGGAGCTTAGAAGCGCGCATGCCCGTCGACCGGCTCAAAGAAAGGAGTACCGGCATCATCATGACTACGACCGGCGTATTGTTGACGAAGGCGCTGGCGGAGGCAACGGTCACGCCCACGGCAGTGAGCAGACGACGCAGGCTTCCCTGGGCATAATGGCCCAAAAATGCGACGACGCTCTCCAGCGCACCGGTCTTGAGCAGGCCATTGCTGAGAACGAACATAGCGGCCACTGTGATCAGCGCGCTGCTGGAGAAGCCGGAAAGCGCCGCGTCCGGGGATAAAATACCCGATAAGCCGAGGGCCGTAATGGTGAGCAGCGCGACCAATTCAGTGCGGAGGCGCTGGGTGATGTAGAGCGTCGTACTTATAATAATAATGGCAATCAAAAGCCATTGTTCAAGAGTCATGAGCAGCAACCGCTCCGTCAGAGCGGCCAAAAAACAGGGATAAGGAAGGTCGCCAATAGCCAACAGATAATGCTGAGGAGAAAGCCGGTGCGCAGGTAATCGCTGAAGCGATAGCCGCCCGGCCCCATGACGATGGCATTGGTCTGGTAGCCGATGGGCGTGAGGAAGCTGGCGCTGGCGGCAAAGGCAATGGCCATCAATAAGGGTTTGGGATCGATGCCCAGGCGGGCGGAGAGCGTCAGCGCAATGGGCGTCAGCAAGACGGCCACTGCGTTGTTGGAAATGATCTGGGTAAGCAGGTTGGTCATCAAATAAAAGAGCGAAAGGAAAAGAAGCGGCGGTGCATTGCCGGTCAGACTCACCATACCGTTCACAATGAGCTGAGCCAGCCCCGTGCTCTCCATGGCCAGGCCGATAGGAATGGTGCCGGCCAGGAGAAAGAGGGTGCTTGCATCCAGGGAACGCAGCGCTTCATCAACCCGCAGGCACTTGGTCAGCACCATGAGGGCCGCGCCGGCCAGGGCCAGGGTAACGATAGAAATGGACGTAAAGGTTGCCAGTAAGACCACGCCCAGCATGATCAGCAGTGCGACCCGGTTTTTGGTGGTCCGCAGGATGGCGCTATCTACGCCTTCCACGAGCATAAACTTACCTCGCTCGCTGATGTCCTGTAACTCTTCCGGCAACCCTTGCAGCAGCAGCACATCGCCGGGCGCCAGACGCATCTCGCGCAGGCCGGTCACCTGCTGGCGTCCGTTATGCTGCAAGCCCATGATTTTGACGCCGTACTGGGTATGCAGGTCCAGGGTACCGATAACCCGCCCGGCATAAGGCGAATCGGGCAACACGACCGCCTCGATGACCTTGCGCTCTACATCGCCCACGGGGACGCGCTTGCCGTCCTCCAGTACAGACATGAGGCCGGTGGAGGTGGATTCGGCAAAAAGCGTGATCTGCTTGGGCGTGCCCGCTACAACCATGACGTCGCCCAATTCCAATTTCAGCTCCCGGGTCTCATCGGCTCGGTAGGTTTCCGGCGAACGAATAATCTGGATCAATTCCAGCGCGTCGCTGTCGTCTTCCCGATCGGGCTGCGCGTGGCGGGGATTCTCGATGCGACGATGGCGCGTCCCCACATGCGTAGGCGGTCGTCGCTCAGCCTCGGCAATACGGGCAAAGATGTGGCCGGCATCCTGTCCCGCCAGGGCACTGCCGCTGGTCACCACCAGCTCGGACATATAATAATTTCGTCGTTCGGAAAAGAGGCTGGTCAGCGGCGGGGCATGATTGGGCAGCAGGCGCTGGCTGACCAGGGTCAGATACACAATGCCGACAATGGTCAGAATGATGCCCAGCGGCAAAAATTCGAAGATGGAAAAGCCGGGCCCGCCGGCGTCACGATAGAGACCGTCAATGAGAATGTTGGTGCTGGTTCCCAGAAGGGTCATGGTGCCGCCGAGAATGGAAAAATAGCTCAGAGGAATCAAGAGCTTGGATGGCCGGATACGCATCTGGTTGCTCAGCGAGAGGATAACCGGCACCATCATCACCACCACCGGCGTGTTGTTGATAAATGCGCTGGCGACCGCGGTAATAATGCCCAGGTAGAAGAGAAGACGCACAGCGCTGCCCCGGGCATGATTGGCCAAAAAAACGGTGACGGCCTCCAGCGCGCCCGTCCGCAAGAGCCCGCCGCTGAGCACGAACATGGCGGCCACGGTGATAGTTGCCGTGCTGGAGAAGCCGGCAATCGCCCGTTCTGACGGCAAAATGCCGGAAACGGCTAATGCGGCGATGGTCAGCAGAGACGTTACCTCTATGGGAATCCAGCGCGTTATGTATAGGAAGGTGCTGATCGCCAACAGGGCGATCAGCATCCACTGATCAAAAGTCATATGGATTTATAGCATCGTATAGATTGATATAGGTTGATAATGTCGGAGCCAGTAGCGCCAACGCTTTACGGCCAGGATCAGGTCGCAGAGTCAGGACAAAAATTCAGGGCGTAAAATCATCGAATGAGATGAGCCCATTCGATTATCAGTGTACACGCAACAATCGGCGGGCGCCAAGCATATAAATCCGCGCGGCAACTGTACAAGCCTCTCCCGGAGGAACCTGTGTGGTTACCATCGGGTTTAAGTCAGCTTGTAATGTTTGTCCGTTATGATTTGCGTATCTGATAATGTATCATTCTGGTTTTGAACGTTTTCTGGATCTATTAAGGAAAACGAGCTGCACAGGGCGCCCAAAAAATGAGCGATACCCCACGGAAAGCGAGATATACGATCGCTGCCATCTTAGGTCTGCTTCGCCCGCAGGTCGCATCTCGAATTACTCAGGATTTGTTTGAACACATATCCGTAGAAGAGCTAATGGCCTTACGTTTGCTTGTCGGCGCAGATATTACGATCGACGATAAAAACGAATATGTTGTCGAATTTTTGGATAACAATGAAGAAAAACCGACCGAACTTATTCAATTAACCGTTTCTTTCGTCAGTAATCTATGGGCGGCGACTTCACTACAGGACAAAAGCAGCCCCCGGTTGGAACAGATATTCGAGCATGCCCGCCAAATCTGCAACCTGGGGGCGTCCATGCCTGACCCCGAAGCATGGGAGGCGGCGCACAACGTCCGTCTCACCCTGGCCATCCAGCGCGCACTACGAACGGAACGCCCGGCAAATCATTTCAAAACGACCCACGTGCGCGTCTTCTTGGTTTCATCCAATGCCACTGTTAAACTGATTCCCCAATACGATCGGCCTTTCGGCAAAGAGATGAGCAGCATGGCAGCGCTGATGCTCTATGAGGCAGTCGCTTATCGCCTCAGCCGCTTTGATCTCTCTGTTCTGGTCAATGCGCTGGACGAACTTGCCCGCCAGGCGGAAGCCGGAGCCATCACGCTCAGAAGCCATGGGCAAGTCGCTTTGGCCGCAGTAGACGCCGGAATTGCCAAATCAATGTCCAGCCTTTAACTGTCCTCGCCTGTTTTTTACAGAAAGTCTCCAGACTATGTCGGCCCGCCTCCCTTCCGATCCCATTGATCGGCTTTTCGCCCGTTTTCCTCTGCTTGAAGCTGAACAAATTACGTTGCGTCGGTTACGCCGAAGCGATGCGCAAGACCTCTTTGCCGTCTTTAGCGACGATGAAGTAACGCGCCATTATGACCTCGCCACGTTTGAGGAGGCGGATGAGGCGCTGGATCTGATCGACTTTGTGGCAGAGAGCTATGCGGCAGAGCGTCAGGTGCGCTGGGCCATTGAATTGCGCGGGACCCAACGCGTCGTCGGCACCTGCGGCTTTGTCTGGTTAAGACCCCACAGCGCAGAGATCGGCTACGATTTGGCCCGAAAATTTTGGGGGCAGGGCATCATGTATGAGGCGCTTACTACGCTCCTCACCTATGCGTTTGAGGAACTCACGCTCAATCGCATCGAGGCGCTGGTCATACCGGCTAACGTGCGCTCGCGTCGACTGCTGGAGCGGCTGGGCTTTGTGCATGAAGGAACGCTACGCGAATACGATTTCTTCAAAGACGCATTTCACGACATGGAAATGTACGCGCTCCTGCGCCGGGATTGGATGGCGTAGATTGGAAAATGGTGAATGGGGAACGATTAATTGCGAATGGTTATTGGGGCGTATTAACCGTTCACCGTTCGCAATTCACCATTAACCATTAACCGTTAGTCGCCCAGCGGGATTGGCAGGTCGCACCAGTGGACAGTACAATAGCAACCATGACCATTTATCTCGCTTCCTCTCTCGATCTGCCGGCGGATTACGCAGCAAAGCACAGCGAGCACGGCCTGATTGCCTTGCTCCACGAAGGCGAAAGCGCGCTGATCGAAACGCTCCAGGCAAAAGTTGATACGCCGATTCTCGTCGATATCCATGGACCGACGCTGAGCCGGGTCAATTTTGATGCGGTTGATCTGCTCATTGCCGATCTCACTCCCGAGACTCTTCTCTCGGCCGGGGGACGGCGGCTCATGGACGCACTGGGGCATCTTGCCCAGGAAGGCGAGCTCAGCCTGGCCTTTGCCGGCGACGCGACCGCGGTGACCGGCCTGCTCCTGGAGGACGGCATCACCGCCGGACTGAACCTCATTCCCCGCACGGTCATCATTCCCGACGTTCAGGCAGTCCCCAGTCTCGCTGCGCTTCTCGGCCGGGCCAGCGAACAGGGCGTACGCCTGCTGGCGCTAGATGCGCCGGTCGTCGCCGCTTATGAGCCGGAAAACGATACGGTTTCCGTACAGGGGGCGGGCAGTGCGCTCCTGGCGAGCTTTCTGGGCGGCGATAACGGCGAACGCCCCACGGCTCGCCTCCACGCGCTCACGGATGGAATGCGCGACGGCTGGCCGGCGTAGATCGTGACGCGCACAACTCTCATCACAAACCGGACCACGAGCTAAGGTGATAAAACCAACCCAGCCACAGCCCTGTGCTCCGGCGTTTGGAGTATTTCTCAAACAGTACCCGTAAATATACAGAGCGTTTACTTCAATAATGGCTCAAGCCCGCGTCCCCGGCACGGATTATCGATTGGTTCGTCAAAAATGTTCGTGTAATCCGTGCCGGGGACGTTTGCGACAACAATCACGGCAACCCTCCGATCTCGAATCGGCTACTTCCTCTCGCCGGGCACGCTTATGCCGGAGCGGAACGAACAACCGCGTGGATGAATCCGTTTCACCATAACGTGTTTCACGTAGCAGCCGCCGAATTGATTCGGCGGCGCCCGGCTTGGCTCGGCGGCAGCGGTTGAAACCGCCGCCTGCTACGGGAAACCGGCTCAAGCCGGTTAGGGTGATTGCCGGAGGACGCAAGACCGGCTCCACCGTCCTGACCACCTACAGCAGCAGCGGCACGCGCCAATCTGAACG
>JAGRCP010000087.1 GCA_020433455.1 Caldilineaceae bacterium
TGGAGTGGCCCCACATGCCGATCCGCGTGCTGTCCACGCCGTCCAGCCGCTTGACGGACGCTGTTGCGTTGAGCACGTCGATGGCATAATCGGGCGTGCCGTAGGCGCTGCGCGACTCGCCTTCCGAAAAGCCGTGGCCCCGGTAATCGGGCTTAAAGGTGACGTAGCCGTTGCGGGCAAAGCCGTCCTGGTAGGCCACATAGCGCTCGGTGGTGCGATAGACTTCGGGCGAGATGTAGCCGTGGTTAAAGATGATGGCCGGCCGGCCGGCCGCGGGCGGATCGCCATTGGGCACGGTGAGGAGCCCCAGAATTTTTAACCCGTCCGACTGGTAGGAGGCCACGTAGCGCTGATAATTGACGCCCGGGGCCAGCGTCTGTTCGATGACCAGGTCGCTGCCGGGATAATCCAGGCTGCGCAGGTAGTCGATGGTCAGCTCTTCGGGGACAAAGTCAAAATCGTCTTCGTTGTCTTCTGCCGCGGGCGCGGCAATGGTCTCTGTCGCGGACGGAGTTAATGCCTCCGGCGCCGATGCTTCAGTCGAGACGGCGCCGGGCAAGCAAAGCCTCTGGCCCACGCTGATGCGGCCGGGGTCCGTGATGACGGCGTAGCGGTCATCTGCGGCCGCGGCCGCGTTTGTCGCCGCGACGATCTGCGGATATGCAGCCATGTTGCCCAGCTCCCGCGCGGCAATGGTCGATAGGGTTTCGCCGGATTCCACCAGAACATCCTGGCGGCAGAGCTGAGCGAAGGCGGGGCGGGCGGGCAGGAGCGCAGCCAGGCAGAGCAGGACCGGCAGCGCGATGAACAGGCGGGTAACGCGAGCATGTTTATTCATGCCGTCGATGCTAGCACGCGACGGCATGACGGGTGAGTAGGCAAATTTCCAAAGTGCGGGAGACAAAGCGCGCCGCCTCCTGTTTGATCCGCGTCGGGTTCCGGCGGTATTTGCCGGGTTGAGCATTGTCGCCGGACTGGAGTCCGGCGCTCCCGGGGCGGTGGCTTACGGCTGCTCGCCCAACACTTCCAGCGCCTTGAGCAGTTGCAGGTCTTCGCTGTTGCGCACTTCCTCGGGGCTCATCTCCTCCAGCTCATTGGCCGTAAGCAAGTCCGCCGCCACCGAGAGGATAACCTCCTCGTCGGGCGAAACGCCCTGCTTGCGCAGCGTGCGTCCCTCTGCGGTCAGCCATTGGCGCGTGCCCAGCATGATGGCCGAACCGTCGCTCAGCGGAAACGGCTCCAGAACGGTGCCGGTGCCGAAGGTCGTCTCGCCCACCAGCTCGGCCCGGCCGTAATCCTGCAGCGCGCCCGCCAAAATTTCCGCTGAACTGGCCGACCCCGCGTTGATCAATACCGCCATGGGGATCTCCGTAGCGATGCCGCCTCTGCGCACCTTGTACTCCCGGATATTGCCCTCGGCATCCGCCTCCTGGAGGACGTTGCCGTCTTCAAGAAACTCGCTGGTGACCCGAATCGCCTGATCCAGCAGGCCGCCGGGATTGTTGCGCAGATCCAGCACCAGGGACGTCGCGCCCGCGGCATCGGCCGCCTCAATCGACGCGCGCAGATCGTCATCCGCGTTGGCGTTGAACTGACTCAGACGAATCAAGGCCGCGTCTGTGCCGGGGATCATGGCCCAGTCCGCGGCGGGAATTTCGATTTCGCCTCGGGTAATGGGAATTTCGTAGCTGTCCGTATTTTCCCCGTCCAGCCGCAACACGCTCAGCACCACCTCTGTTCCGGCCGGGCCGCGGATCGTCTCTACCACGTCGTTGAGGTCCCGGCCCGCGGTATCCTCCCCATCCACCGCGGTGATGATGTCGCCCGCCTTGATGCCGGCTTCTGCCGCGGGCGAACCGTCAAAGGGTGCGATGATGACGGGCATGCCGTCCTGCACGCCGATGCTGGCGCCGATGCCGCTGAAGGTGCCGTCAAGATCTTCGCGCTGGCTCTCCATTTCCTCGGGCGTGAGAAAGACGGTATGTCCCTGATCGCCCAGGGAGTTGAGCATGCCCTGGATTGCGCCGTACGTAAGCTGGGTGTCGTCCAGAACCTCCTGATCCACAAAACGATCCTGGACGATGCTCCATGCCTGCCAGAAAACGTTGAATTCTTCCGGCTCCTCCACCGGCGAGGTAATCACCGGTCTGCTCCAGCTCGCACGGCCGGTAAAGAGGGTCGCGCCGAAGAGCGCGCCCGCGCCGAAAGCCCCGGCCAGCGAAACGACAAAAATCAATAAGCCGATAATCCACAAAAGAGGACGTTTCACAAGTGCTTCCTTCTGATAAAGTCTAATCAAGATAGTACGATGCTATCCTGCCTTTTCCGCTTTGTGCGTAGCGTAGCATACAAGGTTGCCCGTCTCCTCATCAAATCTTCATCCCGGCTGCGTCGATTCCCCGCTCCTTCGCCCCCGCAACCAGTCAACCGGTAACCAATCAACCATTCCCTCCACGATTGACAGCTCTTCGCGCTCACGGGTACAATCCGGCCATGCGTATCGTGACCTATAACATTCATGGCTGGCGCACGGCAGACGGCGCGCCCAATCTGGACAAAGTAACGCACCTGTTGGCGACAATTGACGCCGACATCATCGGCCTGAACGAAGTCTACTATCCCCGAGTGACGGCCGGATCGACCGCCCCCGCGCTGGAGGCGCTGGCCGACGCACTGGGCTTTCATTATCTGTTCGGTCCGTGTCTGCGCTGGCCCGCCCAGGATGAGATGCCCGCCGACGCCTTCGGCAATGCCTTGCTTAGCCGTTGGCCCATCATCGCGGGAGCCGCTCACCACCTGACGCCCAAGGAGCCGGAACAGGCTGCGCGCCTGGTCGGCCTGGAGCAGCGCGGCCTGCTGGAAGCGCGCATTCTGCTGCCGGACAAACGTACGTTTACGGCCTACGTCACCCATCTGGACTACAGCAGCGAGGCGTCGCGCCTGGTGCAGTTGCGCACTCTGCGCACGTGGACCA
This sequence comes from Caldilineaceae bacterium, assembly GCA_020433455.1. GTDB lineage: Bacteria > Chloroflexota > Anaerolineae > Caldilineales > Caldilineaceae > JAGRCP01. Next base: position 2,975 of record JAGRCP010000087.1, read on the forward strand.
TCCGGGACCGCAATCGGCCCCACGCGGTCATGGGCGACTTCAACGCGGTCAGTGAGTGGGATTTTGCCGGACGAGAGGACGTTTTGGCCGCGCGCACTTACCACCGGGGCAACAGCCTCGGCGACGATAAGGGGCCCCAGGTCATCGCGCAAATGGAAAAAGCCGGCTACGTCGATCTCTACCGGCAGTTGGGCGAACCGGGCGGACAGACCTATATTGATGACGGCGAACCCATCCGCATTGACTATATTTTTGCCAGTCAGTCGCTTGCTCCCTGGGCCCGTCGGGCTGAAATCGTGCAGGAGCCGCGGGGCGAGGAGGCGTCGGATCATCGGCCGGTGGCCGCGGAGCTGGAAATTTGATCCCCATGGACCTCTTTGACCAGGCCCACGCCCGGCGGCTGGAAAAGGAAGCGCCCCTGGCCGCGCGCATGCGGCCCCGCACGCTGGACGAATACATCGGCCAGGCTCACATCATCGGGCCGGGACGCCTGCTGCGTCGGGCCATTCAGGCCGACCAGTTGGGCAGCCTCATCTTCTACGGCCCGCCGGGGACCGGGAAGACCACTCTGGCCCAGGTCATTGCCAACACCACCCAGGCCCATTTCACCGCGCTCAACGCGGTGCTCTCCGGCGTCAAGGACATCCGCGAGGCCGTGGCCGACGCGCAGGAGCGGGCCAAGCTCTATCAGCGGCGCACCATCCTCTTCGTGGATGAGGTCCACCGCTTCAACAAAGCCCAGCAGGATGCGCTCCTGCCCTGGGTGGAGAACGGCACCGTCATCTTTATCGGCGCCACCACCGAGAATCCCTATTTCGAGGTCAACAAGGCCCTGGTCAGCCGCAGCCGCATTTTCCAGCTTACGCCCCTCACCCAGGCGGACCTGCGCGACATTGCGCTCCAGGCCCTGCGCGACGTTGAGCGGGGTTACGGCGCCCGCAACGTCATCATCGACCAGGACGCGCTGGACCATCTGACGGACGTGGCCAACGGCGATGCCCGGGCCGTGCTCAATGCGCTGGAAGTAGCGGTGGAGACCACAGAGGAACAGAAGATTGAAGAATTAAGATTAAAGATTGGAAGTAAGGGCGATGCAGCAACATCTGACTCTTCCCAATCTTCAATCTTCAATCTTGCATCTCCAACCCCCAATCTTCAATCTTCAGTCTCTAACCTTCAACCATCAGCCGAAACGGCCATTCATATCACCCTCCCCATTGCCGAGGAATCCATCCAGCAGCGGGTGGTCCTCTACGACAAGGAGGGCGACTATCATTTCGATACCATCAGCGCCTTCATCAAGAGTTTGCGGGGCAGCGATCCCGATGCGGCCATGTACTGGATGGCCAAGATGCTCCACGCTGGCGAGGCGCCGCGCTTTATCTTTCGGCGTATGCTCATTTTTGCCGGGGAAGACGTGGGCATGGCCGATCCCCAGGCGGTAGCCGTGGTCGCGGCCTGCGCCCAGGCCTTCGAGTGGGTGGGCCTGCCCGAGGGGCGCTTTCCCCTGGCCCAGGCCGCGCTCTATCTGGCCACCGCGCCCAAATCCAACTCGGCCTTCGCACTCTTTGACGCGCTGGACGCGGTGCAAAAAGAGGGCGACAGCGGCGTGCCCAATCACCTGCGCGACGCCAATCGGGACAAGGAAGGCTTCGGTCACGGGGAAGGCTACCTCTATCCCCACGCCTATCGCGACCATTGGGTGGCCCAGCAATATCTGCCCACGTCTCTCCAGGGCAAGCTCTTTTACCAGCCGTCTGATCAGGGCTATGAAGCCAAAATTCGGACGGAGGTTGCCCGACGCAGGGAAGCGCAACTGGCCGCCATGCTGGGGGCCGACGACGAGCCGGGCGAACTCCTCACCTTTACGCCCGGCGACGCGGACCGGGACCGCTGGCTCCAGCGCACCATCTCGCGCACGGGCGCTGAGCTGGCCGCGCTGCGGGATCGGGTGTTGGACAATGCCCGCCTGACCCGTCACAGCGTGGTGCTGGACCTGCGGGCCGCCGGCGGATTGCTCACCTGGGAGGCGGCCCGGCGCACGCCCGAAGGCGGCGTCTACGCCCTGGCCCGCAGGCAGCAGGACGCGGACGCGCTGCGCCAGATGGCGGAACAACTGGATGAGGTGGAGCGACCGTTGGTCTATCAGGGCGGGCCCGGCGACCTGGCCGCGCTGCTCAGCCATGCGCCTGACCTGCGTTTTGACGCCATCGTAGGCTACAACGCGCTGCTCAACGAGGCAGACAAAGCCGGCGCCCTCACTGCCGCGCTGGCCTGGGCGGCTGACGCGGGCGTGCTGAGCCTGGCCGAGCGTCTGCCCCGCCAAACCCAGCGCCTCTACGCGCTGGTCGATACGGCTCCCCTGGATGATGATCTGGTCGTGCGTTGGCGCGCGGCGGAAGAAGCCGTCTACGCCGACCCGGATGACCCGCTCGTCAATTGGGAGAGTGCAGAGCTGACCGCTGTCCTGGAAGCTGCCGGCTGGAGCGTGGACGCGCGGACGGAAACGGAAGAGATCGAACAGTTGATCACGCCTGCCCTGATTGATCGCTGGTTTGGTTCTGACGCCGGCGGCAAGCCCAGCTACGGCCAACGCCTGGCCCGGCAGCTCACCGCCGCAGAAATCGAGCAGGTGCGCACCCTCTTTACCCGCCAACTGGCCAACCGGAGCGTTGCCTGGCGACGCGCTACCCTCTATTTGCAGGCATGGCGGTAGGCGGGATTAGACGTCACCAATCCAGCGGGCTTTGTACGCCATGGGGACCGCGCAGCCGCCTCGCAATCAAGAATGAAGATGGTGTGAAGGTCTTGATTTATGGTAGTCGGAGCCATATTGCGGTCAACGATCAGGTGTGTTAAAAATAATTCAATCTCTGTACGTCCTATTTCCTGGGGATGGCGCTTGTTGTGAAACAGGATGTAGCGTTTCATAATCAGTGCATCGCGCGTATGATTCTCGACTGTTCGTTGGAATCGTCTGCTCCGCCCACGCTTGAACTGGGGGAGTGGCTGAATTCGTTTCTGGAAGAAGACCCCTTTGTTTGTCCGCTCTGCGGTGAGGGACGCATGTGTGTGGCGGGAGCGTTTGCTGCGTTGGGGCGTCTGCCGAGATCGCTGTTGATGCTGCTCGGCCTGTCAGTGTTGAGAGAGACGCCTACATGAGCGTTGGCCTGGCCGGATTGCCCGGACAGCGGGGCGGGATTGATGCGTCCGGTTGTGGGAATCGGGCTGATTTTGGCGATGTTGTTGCGTTCATCGGGGTGTTTACACGGCCACGAGGCGCTTTGGATAGGTGCAGTGACCGTACTGTTATTGATAGCCGGCACACGCTGAGCGGAAGGCGAACGCCGCAATTTCCATAGCGTGCCTTTCCTTGAACAAGCGCATCCACCGGACGCAAAGAGCGATGCCAGATCTATTTTTGCCTCGTGTGCGCCGGTGATGCTGATCGTTCTTCGCTCCGATAGCACTGTGCTCTGCGGTAGCAGCCTACCAGGATGGCGGCTTTGCTTTGTTTCGTCGTCTGTTGCCGGCAGATTATCCGCAGCGCTGTCGGGGTAAGGCGGAAGAGAAGTCTCCATTTCCAGAAACTATTCAACGATGAGTCATTCCTGGGACGGGGTAGGAGAATAGAGCAATGGGTGAACAGCAACAACACTTTGAGCGACTACTATCGGCCCATCGACGGCGGCTTCAAGCACTAGAACTGCAAGCTGCTAGCTTCGGTTTGCTAACGCCCCCTCATATCAGCACGGAGATTGAAGACATTCGTAGAGAGATAGCCGCGATTGAAGCACAACTTCCTCATTCTGAACAAGTGCACAATCAAAAGCCAGGTGCAGGGGAAGTGATAACAATCCTGTTTTTGGCTGCCGATCCTACTGATGCGTCTCGTTTGCGACTGGGTGAAGAGCTACGAGAAATCCAGGAGAAGCTGCAAATTGCGAAACTGCGTGATCACTTTAGGCTTGAACAGCGGATGTCTGTGAGGCCGGCCGACCTCTCTCAAGCATTGTTGGATATACAACCGCAGATCGTCCATTTTTCGGGACACGGCTCAGCTACTGGTGCGTTGTGTCTTGAGAACGAGATTGGGGGAGTTCATCCCATCGAACCTGATGCGCTGGCCACCCTGTTTGAGCAATTCGCGGGCCAGATTTCTTGTGTTTTGTTGAACGCTTGCTATTCCGAGATCCAGTCAAGAGCCATATGCAGAAGCATCGATTACGTAATTGGAATGAACCAGGCGATTGGCGACAAGGCCGCAATTGCCTTTGCTATTGGCTTCTACCAGGCATTGGGCGGAGGACGGACCATTGAAGATGCCTATCAACTTGGTTGTATCCAGCTCAGGCTCCAGAACATCCCTGAGCATCTGACGCCAGTTCTGCACAAAATAGGCGAAGTCCGCCTACAACGTTGACTTGGCGCAGCCGCAGGTGAAGCTGGTCGTTAGCTTGCTTGTCGAGTTTGAAAGATGGAACGAAGATATGAGATGTTTCAAAAACACTTTCGAGGGTTTGAGGTAACCCTTCCTGGGGGATTAGTCGGTTATTATATCATAGTCCCACCCGCACTTGCTTCCATTTCTTTATGCGAACAAATTAATTAAAGACCTTAAACCACTGCCTCTGGCAGTGGAAAGAATAACGGTTCTACCAGTGTATTGAGTATGACGAGCATCATGTATCCACCTAGAAGGTGCGAAACTAATAGGAGATACATGATGACTCGCCAATTGAAAAAGTTAGCGCATTCGGTATACGAGTGCAAGTATCATGTGGTGTTCTGTCCGAAATATCGATACAAGATATTGCAGGGCGAGGTCCGGCAATATGTGAAAGAGCAGGTCCACCGACTGTGCCACCAAAAAGATGGAGTAGAAGTGCTGGAAGTGAATGTGCAGGAAGACCATGTGCACGTGGTGCTGTCGATACCGCCGAAATACGCTGTATCAGAGATGATGGGCTTTCTGAAGGGCAAGCTGACATTGCGAACATTCGACAAGTTTCCAGAGTTGCGTAAGCGATACTGGGGCCAACACTTGTGGTCACGCGGATACTGTGTGAGTACAGTGGGTTTGGACGAAGAGCGCATGCGCAAGTATGTAAAGTGGCAAACCAAGCGAGACGAAGAAGCAGCGCAAGGTCGTCTCTTTGACTAACTGAGTATCATCGCACCTTCTAGGTGCCCCATTTCAAGCCACCGGCTTTGCCGATGGTAATTGACTGGACACAAATTGATACCGAAAATTCATTCATATTGTATTGGTTAAGATGAGCGTGAAATCAAGAAAACTGCATCCCTGTTAGATTTCGGGGAGGCGTAACGGAAAATCGATTTTCTTCGCTTCATCATCACGCTGACCAATACAAAAATTCATTCATATTTAGGAGACGATCGATGCATAGAACGCTATTACTTGAACAATTGAATAGATATTCAGTTACATGCGAACAAGATCAGATTTTTTTAACCACCACTAAGAATTTTGTTAATAATAATTCGCGATGTTTTGAAAGGAGTCTGGATACGGGGCATATCACGGGTTCTGCGTGGATAATCAATTCGGACCGGACAAAGGCTCTACTCACACTTCATAGGGGTATTAACAAATGGATACAACTGGGAGGTCATGCTGATGGTCAAACAGATATGCATTTAGTATCTCTCCGTGAGGCGCAAGAAGAATCAGGGTTATCTAGCATAAAATCATTATCTAAAGATATTTTTGATATTGATATTCATATTATTGCAAGAATGCACAAAGAACCCGAACATTATCACTATGACATCAGATTCTTGTTTGAAGCATCCAATCAAGAAGAACTTGTGCTTAGCAACGAATCAAAGGATTTAGCTTGGATCGATATAAGAGAACTCATCGATTCCGGAGTCGATGAGACAATTGGAAGAATGTGTCGCAAAACTTTATCGATGTTCAAGTAATACGACAATGTCAGATTAAGGGTCTGAGAAGAAAGAGAGGCGGGATTTGCGGGAACGGGTATGGATGTCGAGATGTCTGAGGACCAAATCGGCTGTGTCGGCGCTCGGGTCGCTCTCCAGCGGAGCCCTACCCTCCACACAGGCGCAGACCATCGTAATCGATCCATCTGATTTTCGTCGTTTGTGGTCTTGACATTGTGGTCAACTATACTCGGACTTGGCCACAATTCGACAAACGTAAATCCAATTCCAGCGAATAGTCAGATCTTAATATTGAGTGATGGAAATACCTATACCATGTTGGTTTTCTGCTTACCCATGATGAAACGAAAATGCAAACAAGTTACTTTAGTATTGTATTCCAAATAACCCAAGAGTGTCCGTTTAGTTGTGATATTTGTCTTAGACATTATGAGCTAGGATCTTCGCCACTTACATTTCAACAGAAATTACAGATGATTGAGGTGTTGAAAAGTCTTAATGTAAAACGGCTGAGTGTTTCAGGTGGAGAACCTGCTGTTTTAGGTAATAGTCTTTTTGATTTCTTAAAAAGAGTTCATGACGAACAAATTCACATCTGTCTTTCAACTACCGGTTACGGATTAACGGGAGCTATAATTCGAGATATGGACAACTATTTGGATCAGATGTTAATTTCGATACGTTCATTAGAAATAGAACAATGGCAAAAAGATTTTGGTAATACTAAATATACTACAAAATTGTTCCATACTGTAAATGATATATTACGTTGGATCCGCACAACAGGTATTATTTTAGAAGTAAATACAGTGCTGCACAAGGAAAATTTTAGTCAAGTCCTTAGATTGGGAGAACAATTAAATACTATTAACTCAAATATGATCTGGCGAATTGATGAATATTATGGCATAGGTTTGACAAGGAAGTTTAAGGACCGTTTTGAACTTGACTCAGATGAGTTTGAGGAAGCAAGACAAAAAATACAAGACCGTTTTTCTGGAAAATTTAAATCAATCCGTTTCACATCAAAATATGATAGAATCCATTCTCCCAACTTTCTTATAGATCAAACAGGTGATTTGATTTCAAGCTCTAATTATGAACATAAGAAAACAGGGTTGAACATTCTTGAATTGGGTGATGATAAAGAGATATTTGAAGCAACGGCAATATCTTGGTTCGGTTATCAACAAGTATGCCGTAATTGGGGGTGGAGTTATTAACCTTTGGTGCTAGTTTGAAAGGGTCATGAGAGTTCATTACAATGCTGCTTGAGCCGACAAAGCGCAAGTAGAAAAGGAGAACATCTCATGACCACGGTCAATTTTATCACAGAACTGTTCTGTCGTGTTGCCGAGCGGTTGGCGCAGGCGGATAAGGAGCACAAACACCGTCAAGCCAAGCTGTATCCAAGCGAAGTGGTGACGTTAGCGCTGCTCCATGCGTTGAAAGGGAGCGGACAACGAGCATTCTATCGGACACAGCCAATGTATATGATGGCTCAGCCTTTCAGACCATAGCCGAGCAATTTGTCGACGACATGATTATCTTCTCCAACATGGGCTGGGAGAAGAAAGACTGGCATCCCGCCAACCTGCGTCTGTGTAAACGCGGCGAATGGAACGTGCGCATGCTCGTCGAAACCGTGCTCTCCATGTTGACGCAGATCTGTCACTTCAAACACCTGGCGCATCGAAGCCGGCACTATTTCCAGTCGCATCTTGGCTATGCCATGGCTTTGTTCAATCTGCTGGTTCAGTGGCATGGCTTCCAACCCGATGAACACGGCTTTCTCCCTCTTTCCATCGCCAACTTTAGCTTATGAACTATACTGAAATCAATTTGAGAACCTCAGTTTCTCGACATCAGGATCGAGGTCAAAGTGAGGCCAAAGACGGGTGACAACCTGTTCAGGGTCGCGGCAAATGTCGTCAATAAAATCAAGACAGCTCTGGCGAAGCTCGTCGAGTGATTGATGGCAGTAATGTTGGGTAACTTCTTCCCGCATCCATTTCCAAAGCCCTTCAATCGGATTGAGATCGGGGCTGTATCCGGGAAGTGACAAGATGGTAAAGCCCAATTTTTCGGCATAAGCCCGGACGGTTCGACTGCGATGATAAGAAGCGCCGTCCCAAATCAGTACGATCTCCCGCTGGTCGCCTTGGCGTTTTTCGGCAAGCTGGTCCAGAAAACGCATGCAATTTTCAGAATTGCATGCGCCGTTTTCCCAAATGAAGCAATCGCCGTCGGTAAAATTATAGGCGCCAAACCAGTTAATCCGTTGAGAGAGTCCGGGTGACGAACTGATGACCCAGTTGTCTTCGCCCATAGGGGACCAGCTGTAAGCGACCTCCATATCCTGGTGGATATGCACTTCGTCAAGATAGGTAACGGCAACTTCGCCGTTACACATCCGTGCATAAAGAGCCTGAAATTTCTCTACAAAGCGTTCCCGCTCTTCCGGCTTTGCTTTTGCCAGGAGCTTTTTGCACTTTTTCCAACTGAGACCCCCAGCTTTGAGGATGTTCCGCAGCGTGTTGCGGCTCACTTCCCGGCCGAGCTGCTCTGAAACCCATTGCCGCAGTTTTTTCAGCGTCCAGCCACGACCCGAAAGTCCCTGCTCAGCTGGTGTGCTGGATTTTACAGTTGAAACGATCCTCTTCTTCTCATTTTGGGCAAAAAGGGGGTGCGACCGCCGGTGTGTTGGTACGCGACTCCCGCCGGACCTTCTTCATTATATATGTGTACCCACTTCATTACGGTCTGATTTTCTCGGCCGGTTTGCTCTGCCCACTGGGTCGCATTGCTTTGACCTGTGCCGATCATATATAGGGCCAAATATCTCTCACGGCTTCGCGGATGTTCCGCCTCCCGTGCCAGCTTGAGTAAATCTTTCGGTTTCTGGTTCCATCTCTCATAATCGGGTCGCAACATTTCTCTTCGCTCCTTGTACTTTTTTTACCTTTCGAGCCAGGAGCATATTTTAACATG
>JAGRCP010000088.1 GCA_020433455.1 Caldilineaceae bacterium
CCTACCTTTTCGCAGTGAAGTCATACATAACCCCTAAATTTCCCAAAACTATGCCTTCACTCCAGCGGTCGTCATTCTTTCGACTGATGGCCAATTCCTGTTCATAATCGCCGATGGTTTTCTCCACTATTCCTCCCCTTTTGTCTTTATTAAACTGGTTTAAGCATCATCGAGCATATGAACTCCCCATGGGCGATTGCGCGCCACGGAGAGATGAAAATGATCCTATTTTCAGGGCAGGTAATGGGACTTGTTATCCTGCCGGACTGGAGCCCGGCGCGCCCAGGCGCACCAACTCTTCTTCCGTCAGGACGGGCACGCCCAGCTGCTCGGCTTTGATCAGCTTGCTGCCCGGGTTCTCGCCCACGACCAGGTAGTCGGTCTTGCCGCTCACGCTGCCGGTGACCTTGCCGCCGCCCTGCTGGATGAACGCCTTGGCATCGTCCCGGCTCAGGGTGGGCAGCGTGCCGGTGACCACGAAGGTCTTGCCCGCGAAGGGGAGCGCGGCGGGCCCGGCAGGCGCAACGGGCGCTTCATCGGCGATGCGCACGCCCGCGGCCGCGAATTCCTGCACCAGCGCCCGGTTGGGGGCCAGCGAAAAGTATTCCGTCACGCTCTCGGCGATGCGCGGGCCGATGCCGTCGATGGCGCTCAGGCCCTCCGCATCGGCCGCCATGAGCTTGTCCAGCCCGTGATAGTCGGCCATGATCAACTGGGCCACGACCTCGCCCACAAAGCGAACGCCCAGGCCGGTCAAAAGCCGCCAGACCGGACGATCCTTGCTCGCTTCCACCCCGGCGCGCAGATTCTCCACCCGTTTGGCCTTGTAGCCTTCCAGTTCCAGGATCTCGTCCCAGGGCAGGGAGTAGATGTCGGCCAGGTCCCGGATGTAGCCCTTCTCCACAAAGAGTTCCGCCTGCCTGATGCCGAAGCCCTCAACGTCCATCGCGCTCCGGGAGACAAAATATTCCACGGCGCGCACCAACTGGGCGGGGCAGGCGTTGTTGACGCAATAGGTCGCGGCCTCGCCCTCGGGCCGGACCAGGGGCTGGCCGCAGACGGGGCAGTCTGCCGGCATGGTCCAGGGCGTTTCGCTGCCGTCACGCAGATCGACCAGCGGACGCAGCACTTTGGGGATGACCTCCCCGGCCCGGATGACCAGCACCTGGTCGCCGATGCGGATGTCCAGGTCGCGCACGTAATCCTCGTTGTGCAGGGTTGCGTTGCTCACGGTCACGCCGCCGATGGTCACCGGTTCCAGCACGGCCTGGGGCGTGATCGCGCCGGTGCGGCCCACGTTGACCACGATGTCCAGCAGTTTGGTTACCGCTTCTTCGCCCGCGTATTTGTAGGCGACCGCCCAACGGGGATCCTTGCCCGTGAAGCCCAGCGCGGCCTGCTGGGCCAGCGAATCGACCTTGATGACCAGACCGTCCACCTCGTAGGGCAGATCGTGGCGGACCGCGCCAAACTGCATAACGCGGGCGACCAGAGCCTCAAACTCCTCATCGGTGAAGCGGGTGACCAGGGGCGAAACGGGAAAGCCGTACGCTTGCAAATAAGCCAGGCTCTCGCCCTGGGTGGCAGGCGGATGGGCTTCGCCTTCCAGAAGCAGGATTTGATAGGCCCATATTTTGAGGGGGCGCTGGGCGCTGATTGCGCTGTCCAGCTGGCGCAGACTGCCCGCGGCAAAGTTGCGGGGATTGGCGTAGGTGCGGTCGCCCGCGGCCTCCTGCCGGGCGTTGAAAGCGGCAAAATCCGCTTTGTCCACGTAGGCCTCGCCGCGCACGGCCAGGCGGGCGGGCGGCGGCAGGTCCGCCGTCGCGTCGGCCGGGATGCGCAGGGGGAGTTGGCCCACGGTACGCAGGTTGGCAGTGATGTTCTCGCCCACCTGACCATCGCCCCGGGTCGCACCCAAAACAAAACGGCCATCTTCATAATGCAGCACCACTGTCAAGCCGTCGAATTTGGGCTCCACGATGTAGGCCAAAGCGGCCAGATCGTCTTCGCCCAGCAGGCGGCGGATGCGCTCGCGCCAGGCCCGCAGATCCGCTTCATCAAACGCATTGGCCAGGCTGAGCATGGGAACAGGATGGGCCACCTTTTCAAAGCGCTGGGCCACCTGGCCGCCGACGCGCACGGTGGGACTATCGGCGCGCTGCAAGTCGGGATGGGCCTCTTCCAGCGCCCGCAGCTCGTGAAAGAGCGCGTCGAACTCCTGATCGCCGATTTCGGGATCATCCAGCACGTAATAGCGGTATTGATGGCGGCGCACTGCCTCACGCAGCTGGGCAATACGTTCCGCCGGATTCTGTTCGCTTTTCGGTTCCGGTGACAAAGGGGATCTCCGTGTTGGCTTCAATTACCGCGCGGCGGCAATCACGTCGGCCGGTAGCCAGCCCACCAGGCCGTCGGCCGCGCGCACGCGATACCATTCCTGTCCGCCGTTTACAACGGGGTAGCCTGCATACTCGCCGCTGGGTTCCACAATCACCATGCGCTCGCCCGGCGCGTAGGACTGGAAAACCAGGGCATCCGCCGCGGCATCGGCGCGCAGGGGCGCATCGCTCGGCGCGATGAGCACGATCGCCACGCCGGGCGCAAGGACGACGGGCGTGGCAGCCAGCGCCGGCTGGGAATCAGAGGGCGCACTCGTTGCCCCCCCGACCGCGGCTATGTCTTCCGCCGGGGCGGCCATGCCGCCGGCTACGGGCGTCATCTCCAGATCAGCCGCACGGCGACCGCAGCCGGTCGTCAGCAGCAGGAGCAACGCGGCGGCAAAAAATAGAGGAAGCAAATGATTTCTCATGATGTACGGTCCGAAAGCGTCAGGAAGAGGGAGGGAATGAGTAATGAGTAATGAGTAATGAGTAATGAGTAATGAGAAATACGTAATGCGTAATGCGTGTCGAGTCCTGAAATATGTTGACACAAACAGTACGCAGTACGTATTACGCAGTACGTATTACGCAGTACGTATTACGCAGTACGTATTACGCAGTACGTATTACGCAGTAGCTCATCGTTTCAGCAGCGCCAGCATATCGTCAACCGGACGGGTGTTGATGACGTCGTCGGGCGTGAGCCAGGCCCGGCGCGCGACGCCGATGCCGTAGCGAAGCAGCGCCAGATCAGCGGGGCTATGTGCGTCGCAGTTGATGGCCAGTTTGCAGCCCAATTCCACCGCGCGGCGGGCATAGATATCGTTGAGGTCCAGGCGCATGGGATTGGCGTTAATTTCTACCACCGTCCCCGTCTCAGCGCAAGCGCGTAAGACGGCCTCCATGTCCAGGTCCGCGGGCGCCCGCCGGCCGATAAGCCGCCCCGTGGGATGACCCAGGATGTCCACATGGGGATTATGCACCACTTGCAGACAGCGCGTGGTGATGGCGTCCCGATCCTGACGCAAGCCGCTGTGGATACTGGCGACCACCACATCCAGCGTGGCCAGGACCTCATCGGGCAACCCCATTGTCCCGTCGGCCAGCACTTCCGCTTCCGTACCGTGGAGAAGGCGGAAGTCGAGGCCCTCGGCGGCAAACCGGGCGTTGAGGCGCGCGATCTCTTCAGCCTGCCGGACGATCTGCTCTGCATCCACGCCCTGGACCACGCCCAGCCCCACGCTGTGATCGCTCACGTTCCAGTAGCCATAACCCCGGGCCATGGCGGCGCGGGCCATCTCTTCAATGGTGTTCTTGCCGTCGCTGTAGGTGGTATGGCCGTGAAGCTCGCCCCGAACGTCATCCAGGGTGATGAGTTGGGGCAGGCGTCCGTTTTGCGCGGCCTGGATTTCACCCCGATTTTCCCGCAATTCAGGCGGCGGACACGCCATGCCCAAAAAGGCGTACAGCGCCGCCTCCTCGCTGAAGAAGCGCGCTTCCCCCTCGGGTGCGTCCCCCGAACCGGTCGCGGTGAGGCCATATTCGTTGAGGCTCCATCCCCGCTTCAAAGCCAGCTCGCGCAGGGGCACGTTGTGGGCCTTGCTGCCGGTAAAATATTGGAGCGCCGCGCCCCAATTTCGGGCTTCAACCACGCGCAGATCGACCTGCAAGCCGGTGGTCAGAATGACGCTCTGCTTGGTTTCGCCCGCGGCGATTACCTCTGCCACCTGGGGCAGCGCGCCGAATGCCTGCATCACGGCCGCGGGATTCTCGCTCACCGCAAGGATGTCCACATCGCCGATGGTCTCCTGCCAGCGGCGCAGGCTGCCCGCAATCTCTATGCGAATAATATCCCCATCCGCCAGGGCCGCGCGCAAGTCCCCGACCAGCTTCTCGGCCGGCGGACGCGCGTCGCCGGCCGGGGTGCGCTCATCCTGCCGCGCGGCCAACAGCTCAATACCCTTGAGGATTTTCTCCTCGCTCTTTTTGCCGAAGCCCTTGAGCTGCGCCAATTCGCCGGCAGCGGCCGCGGCGCGCAGCTGCTCGATGCTGGTGATATCCAACTCCTCCCAGAGGCGGCGGGCCTTCTTGGGGCCCATGTCGGGCACCTGCATCATGGCGATGACGCCGTCGGGCACGTTCTCGGCCAGCTCGTCAAACTCCTGCACATGACCGGTTTCCAGCAGCTCGCGCAGGGCGTCGGCAATGCCTTTGCCCACGCCGGGAATCTTCTCCAGGCCGTCCTCCGCCTGGATGGAAGCCAGGGTGCGGCCCAGGTTGCGGATGCTTTCCGCTGCGTTGCGGAAGGCAATCACGCGGAAACGGTTGGCGTCCAGGATTTGCAGGCGATCCGCTACCTGGTCAAGGAGATCGGCGGCCTGTTGATTGGTGACGGTAACGGAGTCGCTCATAGATTTTCTCCTCTACTCCTGCTGAGCCTGAACCGCGGTAATGGCCACCGTGTTGATGATGTCGTCCACGGTACAGCCGCGGCTGAGGTCGTTGACAGGTTTTCGCAGCCCTTGCAGCACCGGGCCGATGGCGATGGCCCCCGTTTCGCGCTGGACGGCTTTATAGGTGTTATTGCCCGTATTGAGATCGGGAAAGATGAAAACTGTCGCCTGGCCCGCAACCCGGGAACCGGGCATCTTTTTGGCCGCCACGCCCGGATCCACGGCCGCGTCGTACTGAATCGGCCCTTCAATCAGAAGATCCGGTCTCCGCTCCTGGGCCAGCTTGGTGGCGGTGCGCACCCGCTCCACGTCCTCCCCTTCGCCCGATGCGCCTGAGCTGTAGGAGAGCATGGCAATCCTGGGCTCCACGCCGAAGGTCATGGCCGTATCCGCTGACGCAACCGCGATCTCGGCCAACTCTTCGGCGTTGGGATTGGGATTGACCGCACAGTCGCCATAGACCAGCACCCGATCTTCCAGCGCCATGAAAAAGACCGACGAGATCACGGAAAAGCCGGGCTTGGTCTTCACGAACTGAAGCGCCGGGCGGATGGTGTGCATGGTGGTGTGGGCCGCGCCGGAGACCATGCCGTCGGCGTCGCCTTGAAAGACCATCATGGTGCCGAAGTAGGAGACGTCGCTCATGAGGTCCCGGGCCTGATCCAGGGTCATATTCTTATGTCGCCGCAGCTCATACAGCTTCTCGGCATAGGCATCGAAGCGCTCAGCCTGGACCGGGTTGATAATGCGCGTGCGCGTAAAGTCGATGCTCACGCCCTGGCGATGGGCCAGCTTCTGCACGTCATCAGGATTGCCCAGCAGCGTAATATCGACGACGCCCCGATTGAGCAGGACTTCCGCGGCGCGCAGGATGCGGGGATCGTTGCCTTCGGGCAGGACGATGTGCTGCTTTTGGCTGCGCGCCTGCTGGAGCAGATTGTAGATGAACATCTTGGGCGTCATCGCACGGGGGCGGGCCATGGAAATTTGCCCCTCCAGCGCGTCCAGGTCCACATAATCTTCAAAAAGCTTAAGGCTGAGGTCGATCTTGGCCCGATTATCGCCGGTCAGGTACGAGCGGACGCGGCCGATGCGGGTTGCGGTGTCATACGTATCCAGGTCCACGGCAATGATGGGCAAAACGTCATTCAGGCCGTCCAGCAGCTTGGTCACCGCCTGGGGCGGGCGCTGTTCGGTCGTCAGCAGGATGCCCGTCAGCTGAGGGTAATTGTTGGACATATGGGCCTGGAGCGCGCTGAGCAGCACATCACAGCGGTCGCCGGGCGTGATCAGGAGCGCATTTTCGAAAAGGTGGCTCAGGAAATTGGGCAACTGCATGGCCACAACCAGGTAGTCCTTGGCCAGGCGGTCCAGATGATTGTGGCCGTAGAGCACCTCTGCATCCAGAAATTCGACGATTTCGGCCACGGTGGGGCTGCGCAGAATCTGGTTGGCGGGGATCACAAAGACGAAGGGGCTCTTGTCGCCCAGCTCCGCCTGCAGGGCCGCGCGCAGGCGGGAGACATCCTCTTCGGCGGCGCGGTTGATGATGACGCCGACGATCTGACAGCCCCGGTCCCGGAAGTGGTCCACGGACAGGCCGGCCGTGTTGACGGTCTCCGCAACGCCCCGGTCGGCCGCCGTGCCCACCAACATGACGGGCGTACCCAGGTTACGCGCGATGTCAGCGTTGATGTCATACTCGAAGAGCGCGCCCACTCCCTCCAAATCGGAACCGATGACCAGGATAAAGTCATAGCGCTCTTCCAGCGCCTTGTAGCTCTGAAAAACCTTGTCCAACGCATCGTCATACCGGCCGTGAGAGAGGAGTTGGGCCGCCTCGGCGCGGGTGAATGCGTAGGTCTCGTCATAGGCCTGATCCAGCTGAAAATGCTGGAGCAGCAGGTCGATATTCTTGTCGCGCTCATCGCGCGAGCCGCTGATGACGGGGCGGAAGATGGCGACCCGGGCAGTCTTGCGCAGGATCATCTCCACAAGCCCGAGAGAGACCAGGGACTTACCGGTGTAAGCCTCCATGGTGGCCAGATACATAGCGTTTGTCATGAAATCCTATCACCTTTATGGATGGATTGGCTCTCCTGCAAAAAGGCGATCCGGCTCGACAGAACCGGCTCTCTTGCCGACAAGGCCGCTTCAACGTCCGATCCGAACTTCAGTCTTGCAGCAGAGTCATGAATTTAAGTTGCACCCGCTTTACCAGCGCGAAAAGGACGATCGCGCCTGGGCAATGAAGAGCGCCACCGAACGCGGCTTGACGCGATAACGCGCTCCCCGAATCAGGGGCGCGTCCTGTAGCTCCCGGAAATCATCGGGGCTGGGCAGCGCCGTGTCCACTACGCAACGCCAGCCTTCCGAGCCGGCCGGCTTGGGCGGCAGGGCAAAGCGCTGCTCTTCCCACCAGGCGTTGAGAATGGCGTGGAAGTAGCGACGGCCGCCAATGCCCCGCACCGTGAACGCAATGCTGCGCGCGTCATTGCTCCAATCCGGACGATACAGCTCTACGCCATGCCACTGGATGCGCGCGTTCTGGAGCATTTCGTTGAGCGAAAGGTCAAAATCTCCCTGAAAAATATCCAACTCCCGCCGCAAGCCGATGAGCAGCTTCGTGAAGCGATGGATATCGGAATGGCGCTCAAGCAGGGACCAGTCCAGCCAGCTAATCTCATTGTCCTGACCGTAGGCGTTATTGTTGCCCCACTGGGTGCGCCGCATCTCGTCGCCCATGAGCAGCATGGGCACGCCGAGAGACATGAGCAGCATGGTCAGAAAATTTTTCACCTGGCGATTGCGCAGCGCTTCAATTGCCGGATCGTCGGTAGGACCTTCGACGCCGCAGTTCCAGCTCAAATTATGGTTATGGCCGTCCCGGTTATCCTCGCCGTTGGCTTCGTTATGCTTCTCATTGTACGAAACCAGATCATTGAGGGTGAAGCCGTCATGGCAGGTGACAAAGTTGATGCTCTGCTCCGGCCCCGCCATGTCATGGCCATAGAGGTCGGGGCTGGCCAAAAAGCGGGAGGCGATTGCCCCGGTCAGCCCTTCATCCCCCTTGATAAAAGCCCGCACATCATCGCGATAGCGACCGTTCCACTCTTTCCAGTGATCGCCGCCAAACTGGCCCACCTGGTAGAGGCCGGCTGCATCCCAGGCCTCGGCGATGAGCTTAACCCCGGCCAATACGGGATCGGTGTCAATGTCCAGCACAATGGGCGGATTGGGCCAGGGATCGCCGCCCAGCCCCCGGGACAGAATGGAGGCGAGGTCAAAGCGGAAGCCGTCTACATGCATCTCCTCCACCCAAAAGCGCAGGCTGTCCAGAATCATGCGGCGCACAATGGGGTGATTGGTGTTGAGGGTGTTGCCCGTGCCGCTATAATTAGCGTAGCGGGTGCGGTCCCCCTCGAGAATATAGTACATTTCGTTGTCGATGCCCCGCCAGCAAAACGTGGGACCGTCTTTATTTCCTTCGGCGGTATGATTATAGACCACGTCCAGAATGACTTCGATGTCGGCCCGGTGGAGCGCCTTCACCATGTCCCGAAATTCGTCTACGACGCCCAGCAGATTTTCACTGGCCGCATAGTCGGTATGGGGTGCAAAAAAGGAGACGGGGCTATAACCCCAGTAGTTGATCTTGCCCTCGGGCGCATCCTCCCGATCAAAATGAAAAATGGGCATCAACTCGACAGCGGTGATGCCCAACTCTTTCAGGTAGGGGATTTTTTCGATTAACCCGCGGTAGGTTCCCCGGGCATCCTGCCCAATTCCCGAGGAAGGATGCCTGGTAAAGCCGCGGACATGCAGCTCGTAAATAACGCTGCGATTGAACAAGTGACGCAGGGGCGCATCGTCTTCCCAGTCATAGGCGGACAGGTCCACAACCACGCTCTTCATGGCCTGGGCGCTGTTGTCGCCGGGATCAATGGCTGCGCTGCGGCTGTAGCGGCTGGGCGTAGCGATCAGGCGACCGTAAGGATCCAGGAGGACCTTCTCCATGTCAAAGCGCAGCCCCTTCTCGGGCTCCATGGGGCCGTAGCAGCGATAGCCGTATAGCTGGCCCGCCTCGATGCCTGGCACCATAATGTGCCAGTAGTGAAAGGTGCGGTTGACCTTGCGGTCCAGGCTAACGATCCGGGACGGGACCGGCGCATCCACGTGATCAAAGAAGAGCAGATCCACGGCCAGGGCCGTCCGGGAATAGAGGACAAAATTGACGCCGCCGGGGACCATGGTTGCGCCCAATGGATAACTGGCTCCGGGCAGACAATCCGCGCAGCCCGTTTCCGTATAGCCGGGGCGGGTAGAAAAACGTTGCATAAAAAGCCTAAACTTTACCTGTTGTCGCTGTGGGTTGCCGATGCTTCATCAAGGCGCGCAATCTGCTCTTTTGATAAATTTATGTCAAGCGCAACCAGGCTATCCGCCAACTGCTCAAAGGAATTGGCCCCGATGATGGGGGCGGTCATGCCGGGCCGGGTAAGGAGCCAGGCCAGGGCGATCGCAGACGGCGGCGCGCCCGCTTCGTCGGCCACGGCTTCCAACGCGGCCAGGGTTCGCCAGCCTCTCTCGTTGAAATAGCGCTTCTTCACGCCCGCGGCCCGGGCTCCGTCCGGAGCGCTGTCGGCCCGGTACTTGCCCGTCAAGAATCCGCCGGCCAGCGGGCTGTAGGGAATAACGCCGATCTCAAATGCCGCGCAGACTTGGGCCAACTCATCCTCAAACTCGGCCCGATGGACCAAGTTATAGTGGGGCTGGAGCGTGTCATAGCGCACCAGGCCGCGCTTATCGCTGGCCCACAGCGCCTCCATCAGCCGCCATGCCGGATAGTTGCTGCACCCCACATAGCGCACCTTGCCCTGACGTACGAGCGTGTCCAGTGCGTCCATGGTCTCCTCAATGGGGGTGTCGGCGTCGTACCAGTGGGCCTGATAGAGATCGATGTAGTCGGTCTGCAAGCGGCGCAGGCTGTCTTCACACGCCTGGATGATGTGGCCGCGGCTCAGCCCTTCGCCATTGGGACCGGCCCACATTTCGCCGCGCACCTTGGTGGCCAGCACAACCTCATGGCGATTGCCCCGGGCCCGCAGCCAGCGACCAATGATCAATTCGCTGACGCCGCCCTCGTTGCCGTCCGCCCATCGGCTATAGACGTCAGCCGTGTCGATAAAATTGCCGCCCGCGGCCGTAAATTCGTCCATCAGCTCAAACGCCGTATCCGTATCCGCGGTCCAGCCCCACTGCATAGTTCCCAAACAGAGAGGCGATACCTTGAGACCGGTACGACCTAATTTACGATAATCCATCCGTCATCCTCCTACATGTAAAATGTTGCCGCCTGCCGCCTGCCGCCTGCAAGTAAAGATACCATGCCTCCAGGCCCGCGCCCAGTCTGCAAGCCCATAAATCGGCGCTTTCCGCATCACCCTTCCCCCCCGCGCAGGACGCGCAGATCGCCCTGGCGGCGCGTTACGCGTTGGGCGTCCAGCTCCTCCAGCATGGCCTGGGCGTATTTCCGGCTGGTTGAGAAAAGATCCCGGGTCTCGGCCAGGGTGATGGAACCCTTGTCACGTAGGTGACGCGTGACAACCGTACGCATGGCAAGAAAATCCTCGGGGCGCAGCAGAATCCCGCCGAAGCGCAGGAGCAACGACTGCTCCACAAGCATCTCCAACAGCGCTTCGTCATTGCCCAGCAGCTTGAGGGTCTCCGCCTGATTGGGCGGCGTAAAGGGCGCGGCGGCAAATGCAGCCAGCGTCCGCGTGACGGCCGCCTGCTGGCCGGGCGTGGGTTGGGGCGCAAAGCCCGCCTGCCAGATGAAGGAGTCATCCGCCTGGACGAGTCCTTCATGCCCGGCTCGCTCCGCCAGGCCCGCAAAGAGACGCGGCGACAGGGTGCGACCGCCGATCGTCAAACGCGTCCGCGCTTCGCTGTGGGGCAGTCCCCGCCGCAAGGGCGCCTGGGCGTGAAAATCCGCCAGCAATCCGACCAATTGTCCGGTTATCTCCTGCCACTGCCCCGCGCTGAGAATTGCCGCATCCTGCCCGGCGCCCAACTCCAGCACCGCATCGGTCGCCATCAAATCAGCATACGCGGCCCGGGCCGTCTCCAGGTCCAATCCGCTGCGCGCCAGCAGGTCAGGAAGCGTGGTCAGGGGCGTCCGCTCCAGCGTCTGAAGCAGAATCTCCCCAGGCGTACCTTGCGCCAGCGTCTCCAGCCGTTCGATGACCGCGGGATCAAAACGCTTCCAGCGGCGACGGGGATGGGCGTCCAGAATCACGCCGCCGCCCAGGGTGCTGCTGGGCGACGGGCGGCGCAGAATGTAGCGATCGCCCGGCTCGGCCGCGACGGGTCGGGCCAGGCGCAGCTGTAGCCAACCCTGCCCGCCCGGCTCAATCTGCTCCACGCCCAGGACCCGGACCCGAGCGGGCGTCTCCGCCGCACCGGTAAAGAAATCCACCGCACAATTGTGGGGCAGGGGTTGCTCCACATCCGCCAGAAGACGGAAGGAAACGTCCAAGAGGGTGGTCGCCCGCGCGTCACCCGGCCGGGCAACGACGTCGCCCCGGTGCAGGTCCTCTACACTGACGCCGGTCAGGTTGATGGCCAGGCGGCTGCCCGGTTCGCCCTCTTCCACGGGCTGCTTATGGGTCTGCAAGCCCCGCACCCGGGCCTCCAACCCCGCGGGCAAGATCTCCACCCGGTCGCCTACGCGCAGGCGACCGTCGCTCAGCGTACCGGTCACAATGGTGCCAAAGCCGCTGAGGCTGAAGATACGGTCGATGGGCAGGCGCGGACGGGCGCGGTTGCGGCGCGGCGGCAGTTCGGCCAAGGCGTGGGCCAGGGCAATGCGTAGCGCATCCAGCCCGACACCGGTATGCGCGCTGACCCGCACCACGGGCGCACCGGCCAGATCGGTTCCTTCCAGCAGTTCGTCGATTTCCAGCTCTACTAAATCCAGCCACTCTTCATCGTCAATAAGATCGATCTTGGTCATGGCGACCACCGCCTGGGTGACGCCCATGAGATGGAGAATCGCCAAATGCTCACGCGTCTGGGGCATGACGCCCTCATCCGCCGCAACGATAAGGAGCGCGGCGTCAATTCCGCCCACGCCGGCCAGCATATTTTTGATGAAGTCGATATGGCCGGGCACGTCCACGATCCCCACGGCTTCCGGCCGGCCCGATGCGCCGGGCAAATCCAGCCAGGCAAAGCCCAGATCGATGGTCATGCCCCGGGCTTTTTCTTCCTGGAGGCGGTCCGGATCGATGCCGGAGAGGGCGCGGACAAGCGAGGACTTGCCGTGGTCAACGTGACCTGCGGTACCGATGACGCGCATGAGGATGGATAAATGGAGAAAGGGTTATTGACGACCGTTGGCCGCGCCGGCTGATTCGCCGGAAGCAATGCCTGCGGTGCGGCGGCGTCCGGCCTGACTGGCATAGAGTTCGGCATTGCGCTGGCGGCGCTGCCACGTCTCTTCCATGGCCCGCACTTTGTCGTCCCGCTCGCGCACGGACGTTTCCATGCCTTCCAGCCAGGCCTGGGCCGTCCCCAGGAAATAGTTGCTGTAGCTCTCCTGCAACTTCCAGAGCTGTTGCAGCAGGGCATCGTGGACTTCCATATCGTGGACCAGGGGCGGGAATTTTTCCACCAGCTCGGTATTGTATTTCTCTTGCTCAGACCAGAGATGTTCCTGACGCAGTTCCGCCTTGCGCCGCCGCTTTTCGTACTCTTCGCGGAACTCATCCATCTCCCGGCGCACCCGCTCCTCGGCCAGACGCTGAAGCTCCTGCACCTGGCTCTGCTCCCGTAGCATGAGGTCCTTAAATTCCTGAATTTCCTGGACGGAGCGGCGTGCGATATCCACTTGCTGGCCGAAAGACTGGACCCGCTCATGGGCCTGATTGACCAGGGTTTTCTGATTTTCAATCGCCTCTTTCCAGCGATTGACCACTTGATCCCGCTCCACCAGGGAGCTGCGCACCGACTCCATAAAGTCGAGCTGCTGCTCGCGCAAAGTCTCAATCTGGGAAGGGAGCTTACCCGCCTCGGACGTAGACTTGCGCACGGTCTCCTCTAATACCGGAACCCGTCCGGCCAAGGCTTCGATACGCTTAAAAAGCTCGACCGTTTCCTGCTGAAGCTGGGCGATACGCTTGGTATCGCTGGTGCGCTGCTCGGCCAGGAAGGGAATCTGGCGGGTGCGTTCTTCGATCTCCTTGGCCAGACCGCCTACCTGATTTCGCACGCCCATGATCAGCTCGGACAGGCGCTCGTCTTCCACAGAACGCAATTCAATGCTTTCTTCCAGGCGCGCAATACGGGGTAAGTCCCGGCGAATCTCGCTGATCTCCCGACTGAAGAGTTCCCGGTCGTTCATGCGCGCCCGTTCTACATCGCGTTGAATCTGACCGATCTCCTCATCGCGCTGTTCAACCAGACCGGTAACTTCCACGCGGGTATTCTGGAGCGCGTTCTCGATCTGCTGGAAACGAGTCAACTGGCCCTGGGTGGCGGCCAGGCGGCTTTCCAATTCCTGGATGCGTCGCGTCTGCTCGACGATATCCGACGTCTGGGCTTCCAGGCGCTGCTGCAAACGCGCAATTTCCGCACGATCGCGCCGGTGCTCTTCGTCCAGCCAATTCACCATTTGAGCAAGTTGTGCGACATCCATCAGGGTATCCTCGTTACGGAAGGAAATTGGAAATCACCTTCCAGCAGAAACAATAAACGTATGCGGCAGATTATAACATCATTCACAGGCCAAACCAAGCAATCCCGGCATGCCCGAGGTTTGACCAAAGATAAAGCCGACTGATAGAATCTACGCCGTAACTCCCGCCTGTTCACGAATTGAAATCCACGGACGGTTGAATTTCACCAATGCACATAGGCGTTGACGCTCGGCTGATGTACCATCAGCCCGCGGGCATTAGTCGCTATACATGGCATCTGTTGAACGCCATGGCTGCGATTGAAGCTCCCCACCAATTTACGATTTACCAGCATCGAAAACATCGCTCCCCGCTGATTGAGCGCCCTAATTTTCGACGCGCGACCCTCTATGCGCCTGTGCATACGCGGCTGGAGCAATACATGATGCCTCTGGAACTGCTGCCCGCCAGGCTGGATTTGCTTCACTCGCCCGACTTTATCCCACCCTTATACTCGTCTATTCCCACCGTCATCACCGTCCACGATCTGGCTTTTCTGCACTGGCCTCATTTTGTCACAAAAGACAGCGCAGCCTATTACGGCCAGATCGACCGGGCCGTGGCCCACGCACGCCACATCATCGTGCCCAGCGAGCACACGCGCAGTGATTTGACGGCGCAGATGGGCGTCCCGCCCGACAAGATTTCGGTCATTTACGAGGCGGCCGATCCCCGCTTTACGCCCCTGCCCCAGGAAGAGACGCGGCGGGAGGTGATGAAGAAATTCGGCTTGCCCGAGCGTTACGTCTTTTTTGTGGGCACCATCGAGCCGCGCAAGAATCTGACCGGCCTGCTCCAGGCCTTCAAAATCTTGATCGACCGCTACAATGTCCAGGACGTCAATCTGGCTGTCGCCGGCAGCCGGGGCTGGCTCTATGAAGAGGTGCTCAACGCTGTGGAGACGCTGGATCTGACCGAACGGGTTCATCTTCTGGATCGGGTGAGCGACGACGATCTCCACAAGCTCTACGTGGGCGCGCGCTGCCATATCCATCCGGCCTTTTATGAAGGCTTCGGGCTGCCGCCGCTGGAAGCCATGGCCTGCGGCACGCCCACAATCGTCAGCAACGTGAGCAGTCTGCCCGAGGTCGTCAACGACGCCGCGTTGCTGGTCGATCCCCGGGATTGGGAAGAAATTGCCATCGCCCTCTACCGTCTCCTCACCGACGACGGTCTCCACGCCGAGCTGCGCCATATGGGCTTGCAGCGGGCTAAAGACTTCAGCTGGACCATGGCCGCGGAGCAGACCCTGGCGGTCTATGAGAATACGGTCAATCGCAAAGAGCCCATATCCCCGGCTGAACAGGCAAATGAGCAGACGCGCACGTCTTCCCGCGCGCCGACTGTCGCCGGACAGGGTTAGCCGCGTCCGTCCCCATGCGCCTTCTTTTTCTGACGCCTCAGCTGCCCTATCCGCCCCGTCAAGGCACAACCCTGCGCAACTTCAACCTCATCAAGCAATTGGCCGCCCGCCACACAATCGATCTCGCCGGCTTTCTGGCGCCGACCGACGATGCAACCTATGCCCAACGGACCGACAGCCCCCTCATGACGCTATGCCGCCGGGTGGACACGGTTCCCACCCCCCAACGCAGCAGCGCGCAACGCATCCGCGACACCCTCTTTTCTCTCCAGCCGGATATGGGCTTGCGCCTGGCGGATGAGGAGATGAGGGCGCTGGTTGCCCGCCGCCTGCGCGAGGAAGAGTACGACCTGGTCCAAGCCGAGGGCATCGAAATGGCCCAATACGGCTGCATGGCGGGCGAACAGAGCATTCCCTGGATTTTTGACGATCATAATTGCGAGTACCTGCTCCAGAAGCGCAATGCCGTCACCGATCTGCGTCGCATCAGCCGCCTGGCGCCCGGCGTCTACAGCCTCGTCCAATGGCAGAAGCTGGCGCGTTACGAAGCCATGCTCTGCCGAACGGCCGACGCCGTCACGGTGGTGAGCGAAGCCGATGGGCGTGCGCTCCGCAGGATTGCGCCTCAATTGACAACGACTGTCGTCTCCAACGGCATCGATCTCAGCCAATACAAGCATGATGCCGCGTCGCAGCAGGACAATGAAGCAAGGCCCACGCTGGTCTTTACGGGCAAAATGGATTATCGTCCCAACATTGACGCTGTACTCTGGTTTGGGCGGGACGTACTGCCGCTCATCACCGACATGATGCCGACCGTGCGCTTTCAGATCGTGGGCATGAATCCCCACCCCCGGCTGGACGAGCTGCGGGAGAACCCCTATATCGAGATCACCGGCGCGGTGGAGGATGTGCGCCCGTATATTGACGGGGCCGCAGTCTATGTCATTCCCATGCGCATCGGCGGCGGCACCCGCTTCAAGGCGCTGGAGGCCATGGCATCGCGCAAGGCCATCGTCAGCACGTCGCTGGGCGTAGAGGGGATTGGCGTACAGGACGGGCGGGAGATGCTCATTGCCGATGAGCCGGTGAGCATGGCCTCGGCGATTTTACAACTACTGCGTCAAGGAACGGCCGAGCGCGCTCATCTGGGCGAGGCCGGCTATCGCTTCGTCAGCGCGCATTATGCATGGGAAAAAATCGTACCGGCGCTAGAGCAGGTGTATGAGGAGGTTGCAGAGACGCGGCGCGGCGTTACGAAGGCGCGGTAAAGGCGCGGCCATCCGGGATGTAACCACCCGGTTACGTTGCGTCAATAATACTCAATTTCGATTAAGCATTAATTTCACCTTCCCAGGAGCCAATCATGACGAGTAAAGAGGGTCTTCGAGTCGGATTCATCGGGACAGGCTGGACTGAGCGGGTGCAAATCCCCGCTTTCCGTTTGGGCGGGCTGACGGCCCAGGCCATTGCATCCGGTCGGGAGGAGAATGCCCACAGGGTCGCCCAAGCGCTGGAAATCCCCGACACCCACGCAAGTTGGCGGGAGCTGATTACGTCGGATGCAGTGGATATTGTAAGTATCGCGACGCCGCCCGCTCTTCACCGGGAGATCGCAGTGGCCGCGCTGGAAGCGGGCAAGCACGTGATCTGTGAAAAGCCTACGGCCATGAATGTGGCAGAGGCGGAAGCCATGCTGGCAGCGGCTCAGGCCGCGCCCCAACAGCTTGCCATCATCGATCATGAATTGCGCTTTCATCCCCAACGCATGCAAATGCGCCAGATGATCAAAGACGGTTTTGTGGGGACGCCCATCAGCGTGCGCCTGACGCGCCTGGGGCCGGATCGGCTGGACCGGAATCGGGAATGGAACTGGTGGAGCGATGCGGAGCAAGGCGGCGGCACATTGGGCGCCTTAGGCAGCCACCTGCTGGACCTGTCCCGCTGGATGTTCGGCCGCATCGACCTGCTCACGGCGCAATTGACCACGGGCCGCCTCTACCGCATGGATCCCGCTACGGGCGGCGAACGGCGGGTTACCGCGGATGATGAGGCGCGGCTGTTGCTGCGCTTCGCCAATGACGCGCAGGGCGAAATCACCGTAAGCAGCATCACCGCCGGCGGCTACGGCATGGCCGTAGAAGTCAACGGCACCCGGGGCGCACTGTATCTGGACAATCAGGATCGCCTGTGGAGCATGACGGAAGCGGAAATCGCGGCGGGCGAATGGCAGCCCGTACGCGTCATCATGCCCAACTCGGAACTATTGCGCCAACTGCCCAACCAAAGCCCCTTCACTATCGGCTCTTTTTATCTGGCCCAAACATTGGCCATGTCCCTGCCCATGGGTGAGACCGTCCTGCCCGACGCGGCGAGTTTCTTTGACGGCCTGGCCGTCCAGCGCTTATTGGACGCGGCGCGTCGGACGGATGCGGAACGGAGTTGGGCGCGGCTGTAGTAATACGTTTCGTAAGAAACCTGCATAATCTTAGAGCCGCCTTCCCCCGAAAAAGCTGTGCGAACAGAATCTTTGCAGTAGCAAGGCAATAACACACCCGATTATTGCTCACCCAGCGCTACTGACGCTTCGCGCGCGTACCCATTTCTCGTCGCATGAAAACAAAGAGAATCATCATGAAGAAAACGTCGCTGTTCTCTGCGCTTGCGTTGTTACTTATCTGCCTGTTGATGGCCGGCTCGCTCCTTGCCCAGGAAAGCGGCGGCCAAATATATTTTCCCATCATTAGCGGCCAGTCGGAGGATGCCGCACAAGTAGAGACCCCGACCCCCCGCATCACGGTGGCCATAGAGCCGGGGATAGGCAATACGTCTACGCCGACAGCCACAATGGAGCCGCCCCAAACGCCCATCCCCACGTCAACTCTAAGGCCGGGAGAAACGCCCGCTGATACGGCGACGCCGACCTTTACGCCTACGCCGACTTTCACCCCCACGCCCACGTTGACGCCTACCTTTACCTTCACGCCTACGCCGACCCAGACGCCTACGCCCACCTCCACCCTGCGGCCGGGCGAAACGCCGGCGGAGACCGCGACGTCTACTTTTACACCAACGCCCACATTTACCCCCACGCCTACGTTAACGCCTACCTTTACCTTCACGCCCACGCCGACCCAGACGCCTACGGCGATGTCAACTGCAACGTCAACGCCCACTCTACAGCCGGGCGAGACGCCCGGCGATACGACGACGCCGACCTTTACGCCTACGCCCACGTTGACGCCGACCTTTACCTTTACGCCCACGCCGACCCAAACGCCTACGCCCACAGCCACCCTGGGGCCGGAAGAAACGCCTGCGGCAGAGACGGCAACCCCGACCTTTACACCTACGTCTACCTTTACACCAACGCCAACGTTGACGCCGACCTTTACCTTTACGCCCACACCGACCCAAACGCCGACCGCAACGTTCACCCCGGAACCGGGGGAAACGCCTGCGGATACGGCAACGCCGGTCTTTACGCCTACAGAGACGCCAACCCTGGAACCGGCGGAAACGCCCGCCAATACGGCGACGCCGACGTTTACGCCCACCGGGACGCCGACAGCGGAAGATGCGGCAACAGCGACGCCCACCTTTACGCCTACGGCGACACCTGTAGAGGTAAACACGCCGACACCGACGCCCACCACGGGGTCAACCGGCCCCTGCACCCAATATGGCGGAGGGCACGCGCGTTCCAGCCGCTATGGCGTACAAATGTACATCGACACCCAACCCAGCAACCGCTTCTTCAATTCCATCGTCGAAAGTAACGCCGGATGGGTGCGCACGGAAATATCCTGGGCGTGGGCCGAGCCGAATGACACGTCACCAGACAACTACCGCTGGGTTGAGGCGGATGCGTCCGTATCCGTTGCTGCACACACCAATATCCAGGTGTTAGGCACGATTCTTCATGCCCCGCCCTGGGCTGCGATCCCCTCCAACGGGCCGCTCTATCCGGGCAAGCTGGAGGAACTGGCGGAGTTTGTGGCAGAGGTAGTGGAGCGCTATGACGGCGACGGCTATAAGGATGCGCCCTGCTCGCCGGTAATTAACCACTGGGAGATGTACAATGAGCCTGATAGCCGCCACCGGTGGGGGAATCATCCAGAGAAATATGCAGAGATGCTGGCAACCATCTATCCGGTCATGAAGGCGGCCAACCCCAGGGCCAAGCTGGTCTTCGGCGGCGTCGCGCAAGACTGGTTCGTTGATCAAGACGGCCCGTTTGTACGCAACTGGGTGGAAAAAGTTCTAGATGCCCGTAGCGGGGTATATTTTGACTACATGAACATTCATTCCTTCCCCGCCTACTGGCCCGAATACGGCAGCAGCCATCCGCCGGGAACATTGGCGAAAGTTCAGTATTTCCGCCGCATTATGACAAGTCGCGGCTTTGTGCGCCCTATCATGATCACTGAAACGTCGAATTATATTCCCAGCCCAACAGAATCTCTCACCTGGCGACAGGCAGTCTATTTGGTAGAGGTATTCACCGAAGCCCGTGCGGCCGATGTAGCGATGGTCTCCTGGTTCACCATGCACGATCTGGAGGGGCATCCTCTCACCGGGCTGGTATCAAGAGACAATCCGCCCAGGAAACGGCCTCTCTTTTACGCCTTCAACACCATCACCAAACTGATGGAATCGGCAACCTACAAGCGAACGCTGAGCCCGGCTGTTGACGGCGGAAGCAGGTACCTGGGGTATGAGTTTGACGACGCGCGCAATAACCGACGCATCATTGTCGCCTGGGTCCATTTTACTGAAGGCGGCGGCGTATTGACGCAAATATCGGTCAACGCGACCTCGGCCAAACGGTACAATATGCTGGGCGGCGTCACCACATTAACCGACGGCAGCGATGGCAGCATAGACGGCAAAATCACGGTACAGTTCGATCGGGAGCCCCTGCTGCTGGAGCTGCCGCGCTAGGCCCGGCCGCAGCGCAAAAGCAAAGAATCCTCCGGTCGGGCCGGAGGATTCTTTGCTTGCCATATACTCCCCCATGGGCGAGGCGGGAGCAGCTGCCCCGCGCGCAACGGACCAACCGCCTCAACTGCCCGAACGTCCTTGCGCGAGGGTATTCGCCCGCCACAAAATCAGGCTGCCAATCCCGCCGGCCAGAAGCGAAGCAAGCAGAATCCCCAGCTTGACGGCCTGGGCCTGATCATGGCCAAGCGCGGCTGACGCAATAAAGATGGACATGGTAAAGCCTATCCCGCAAAGCGTTGCCGCGCCGAATAGCTGTAGCCAGCTAATGTCAGACGACAGGCGCGCGATGCCGAACTTTGTGGCGAGATAGGCTGTCCCCCAAATACCCAACGGTTTCCCGATGAGCAAGCCCAGCATGGTCCCGGCAACCTCCGGATGGGAGAGGGAAAAGCCGGAGCCGGCCAGCGCAATCCCCGTGTTGAAGAAGGCAAACAGGGGCAAAATCAGGTAGTTATTCCACCCTTCCAGCGCATGCTGGAGGTGGAAGCCGGGGTCCCGCAGGCGATCAACAATGCTTTCCAAAATCGAAACAACGCCGTGTCCGGCCGGCGCTTCGCCATTGCGCAGCTGGTATTGAAAGACCTTCTTGACCTGGGTGGCGGCTAAAACGACATTGGCCGAATTGCGCGACGGGATGGCCGCCGCGGTCAGAACGCCGGCAAGCGTCGCATGCAGGCCGCTTTCGTAGACAAAGTACCAAAGCAGCACAAAGAGAAGCATGTAGGGCAGACGCTGATAGACTTTGCCCCGATTCAGGGCGAACATGGCGGCAAGCACGACGCCCGCCCAAATAAAGGGCTGAACGTGGAAGCCATGACCGTAAAATAAGGCGATAACAACGATCGCGCCCAGGTCGTCCACAATGGCCAATGCCGAAACAAACACCTTCAGTGACGTGGGCACGCGTGAACCGAGCAGGGCCAGGATGCCCAGGGTGAAGGCGATATCCGTTGCCATGGGGATGCCCCAGCCGTGCGCGGTGGGCCTGCCCCAATTGACCGCGGTATAAATAAGGGCGGGAAGAACCATGCCCCCCACCGCGCCGATGAGCGGCATGGCGGCCTTCTCCAGCGAGGAGAGTTCGCCGTCAACCAGCTCACGCTTAATCTCGATGCCCACGACCAGAAAAAACAGGGCCATCAGCCCATCGTTGACCCAGATCGTAATCGGCAGTTCAAACGTGAAGGAGCCGAAAATAATCCCGGCGATGGTATCGCTCCAACGCTGATAGGTCTCAGCCCAGCCCAAATTGACGAACAGGAGCGCAGCAACCGTCGCTACAATCAGGACGAGGCCGGCCGACGCCGCCCAGCGGAAGAAAGCCGAGCTGGCAATTTCCAGGCGCACGCCAAAGGGGCGCTCCATGGCCTCCAGGACCGCGGTATCGTCCCACACGCCGTCGTAAAACTGGCCTTCGACAAAGAGCATGGGCGTATGGGGAACCGGAACCGACTCCCGGGCCGATTGTCGGTCGCGCGCAATTTTTCCTGCGACTGCATCGGATGCCAAATCAGTTTCAAACTGCTCGATATTCAACCCAATCCGCTCCGCCAATGAAGTGATTTTCTCGGGGGTATATTGCTCCTTCTTCAAGTCGTAAAGCGCGGTATGCATGGGAACAAATTTGCCCTGCCGGTCCGCAGCGATTGCCGCAGCGGCTGCCAGCTTTGCCGCTTCCGAGGCATCTTCGGGCAGATAAAAGCGGATGCCCACGGTCAGATCCAGCGCAGCAACCCGGGCGAGAGAGCGGGACAACACATCACGAATGCGACGAGTTGCATCATCCGTATAGTCGATAAATATAACGATGTTCGCCTGTCCGCCGGCCCTCAAAACCAGATCGTCGGCATCGAACTTCGGAACCAGTTGATAAGACATAACAGCCCTTCAATATTGGTCGTTGATTGGGATCGATATTGTTTTTCAGCTTCAGGTCGTCTGCTCTGATTCGGCAGCGATAATCAGAGCAATATTGCCCTTTTTGCGGCCGGCTTCCACATAACGATGGGCGGAAATCGCTTCTTCCAACGGGTAGCAACGGTCCAGCGCCGGTTTGATTTCCCCTCGCTCGAGCATCTGGGCCAGGGCAACGAGATCCGCCGATTGGCGCGCAGAAACCTTTGTATAGACTCGCCTGCCGCCCCGCTTTATCGCACTGCGCATCATATGCGCCGGCGTGGGGTTGGCAATAAGGTAACGCCCATCCTCGGTCAAGCACTCCAGGCTTCGACCATAATGGCTTTTGCCCACCACGTCGAATATCACATCATAGCGCCGGCCGCTGCGGGTAAAATCCTGCTGAGTATAGTCAATTACCTCATCCGCGCCCAAACGGCGCAGAAAATCCAACTTCTCGCCGCTGTCCACAGCGGTAATCACCGCGCCTGCCCGTTTCGCCATCTGCAACGCGTACGTGCCGATACTGCCGCCGGAACCGTTGATCAGCATCCTTTCCCCAGGACGAAGCGCCGCCAGACGCAAAAAGTGGATGGCTTCCAGGCCGCCGGTAGCGATGGTCGCAGCCTGGGCAAACGGCAGGTTGGCCGGTTTGGGAGCCAGCGCCGCACCACTGCCCGCTTCGGACAGGCAGATGTACTCAGCATAAGACCCCATGGTCATGCCTGTTCCGCCCAACACCGAATCGCCTGGCTGAAAGCCCTTTACATCCGGGCCGACCCGCTCAACCACGCCGGCAAATTCCTGCCCCAATACCGTTATACGAGTCGGTTTACGAATTCCCGCATAGAGGCGGATAGGAAGACGGAGCCAAAGCGGAAAGCTCAAGCTGCGCAGTTCACAATCGCCCAACGTCACTCCGGCGGCATAGACCCGGATCAAGAGTTGATCCCCCTTGGGAACAGGTTGCTCAATTTCGCCCATACAGAGGACGTCGGGCGGGCCATAAGCTGTCCACAAAACGGCTTTCATAGGGATTCCCTGCACCTTTCGTATTTTCTCATACTTGCTTTTGACAACGCTTTCTGTACCGCCTATACTACGTACTGACGTTCACCGCATGCGGCTATGGTGTAACGGTAACACTGATGCTTCCCAAGCATCCATTACGGGTTCGAATCCCGTTAGCCGCTTCCCCAAGCGTCCCGCCGAGCCATGAGCTGCCGGGGCGCTTTTTATTGTGATTCTTCAGCAACGCAAGGCTAATGACAGGAATGCTTTATGCCCGAAGGACCGGAAATTCGCCGCGCGGCCGACGAAGTAGCCGCGGCCATCGCAGGCAAGCGCACCGAAAAAGTCTTCTTCGCCTTCGACCGCCTCAAGCACTTTGAGCCCATGCTCAGCGGAGAAATGGTCGACGCGGTTGAGACCCGGGGCAAAGCCATGCTCACGCGCTTTGCCAATGATTACAACATCTACAGCCATAACCAACTCTATGGCCGCTGGGTTATTCGCGACGCCTACGATTGGCCGCAAACCAATCGCCAACTTCGTCTGGCAATCCACAACCCCGAAAAATCCGCCCTCCTCTACAGCGCCTCGGAAATCGAGGTTCTCCACAACAGCGAACTGGCGGATCACCCCTTTCTCAGTAAGCTGGGGCCGGACCTCATGGACCCCGACGTGACGGAAGCCGAGGTAATCGCCCGCTTTCGCGCAGAAGAGTTCCAGCGCCGCCGCCTCACTACGCTACTGCTGGATCAAGGCTTTCTGGCGGGGACGGGCAACTACCTGCGCAGCGAAATCCTCTTCACCGCAGGCGTCCATCCCTCCCTGCGCCCCATGGACTGCACGGACGAACAGCTCGATGCCCTGGGCCGGGCTGCGCTCATGCTGACCCGACGCTCGTACGCGACGCAAGGGATTACCAACGATCCGGATCGCGCGGCCGCGCTGAAGGCCGCGGGCTGGAAATGGGACGACTATCGCTTTCAGGTCTTCCGGCGCGACGGCCAGGGCTGCTTCATCTGCGGCGAGCTAATCCGCCAGGATCGCATCGGCGGCCGCGGCCTCTATTACTGCCCCCATTGTCAGGCGGAAAAATAGGCTCAAGCCCGACGCCCTATAGCTTGCCGATGAGCGCCTCAATGCTTTCCAGGTTGTGAGCGGCAAGAAAGTCATCGATAAAGGGGCGCGCCGCGGCCATTCCCCGGGTAAGGGGCGCATAGGCGGGATCACCCAATAGCGGATTGAGCCACACAAGGCGCGTACTGCTGCGGCGCAGCCGGGTCACGGCCCGGCCCAGCAGGGCGGGATCCCCCCGATCCCAGCCGTCGCTGATGATGAGGGTCACCGGTCGCTTGCTCATGAGGCCGCCGCCCCATTCCCGCTCAAAGGTCATCAACGCCTGGCCCAAACGCGTGCCGCCCGCCCAATCCTCCACCTGATGACTGACCTGAGCCAGCGCAATATCCGCTTCCCGCGTCTGCAAAATCGTCGTCACCCGGCTGATCCGCGTGGCAAACAGAAAGACTTCCACCCGCCTCCCCGGCCAGCGGGCCAATGCCCAAAGCCAAGGCAGGAGCGTATCCGTGTAGAGAGCCATGGAGCCGCTGATGTCGGCGAAAATCAGCAGCGGCTGCGGGCGCTCTTTGGTTCGGGAATAGAGCCACGTCGTCACCTCGCCGCCGGTGCGCCGGCTGAGCGCCATTGTCCGCCCCCAATCCACATCGCCCCGGCGCGCCCTTCGCCGGCGCCGACGCGGACGCAGACGGGTTTGACGCTCGCCCAGGCGCTGTAAGAGCCGGGCCACAGCCTCCCGCTCGGCCCGAGTGAGGGCGGAAAAGTCCCGCCGGCGCAGACGTTCGGCCGGGCTGTATCCCGCCCAGCCGCCGCCCGCGCCGGACGCTTCGTCCGACCGCCCCAGCCGGACGCCCACGACAGCCGACTCGCTTTCACCCTGTCGGGTCGGGCCGTCCTGATCCAGCCCGGGCATTGCTCCCTGCGCGTCACGCGGCGGCAGGGGATGCGCGGGATGGGGAACGCGCCAAAAATGGTCGAAGAGGAGCCGGAAAGGATCAAGCTCCTCGCGCCGGGTAACGAATGCGGCGCGCAGGGCAAAATAAAAATCGCACCGGTTATTGATGTCAATAAACTTGAGAGCGTCTACCCCGGCCAGGAGATCATCGCTGCCCGCGGTAAAGCCCGCCGCGCGCAGAAGACGCGTAAAGAGGGTCAGGTTATGCAGGAGCGCGCCGGCAGCCTCCCCCGAGTCCGGAACGGAATCCACGTCAACCGCCACGTTAACGACTTCGGATCCCCGCCCACAGACCCTGCCAAGCGCCGTCGCTGATGTGCGCCAGGTCCGCCTGATCCTTGAGCAACACGCCCAGCGTTGCCTGAATCCATTCTTCCTCCAGCGCGGTCTGGTCCAGCGCAACGAGGGCCTGGACCCAGTCCAGCGTCTCGGCGACGCCCGGCCGCTTGTAGAGTTCCTCGGCGCGCAGAGCCTGGACAAACCCGGTCGCCTGGCGGGCCAACAGTTCAGCGGCCCGGGGCGCCCGCGCCTGTACGATGGCCAGTTCAGCGTCAAAATCAGGATAGTCGATCCAGCAGTAGAGGCAACGCCGGGTCAGGGCGTCGTGGAGCGCACGGGTGCGGTTAGAGGTGAGAATGACCAGGGGACGAGTCTGGGCGCGCACGACGCCCAGTTCGGGAATCGTGATTTGGAAATCGGCCAGAATCTCCAAGAGAAACGCCTCGAACTCGTCATCACTGCGGTCAATCTCATCGATAAGCAGGACGCGGGGCGTCTCATCCTCGCCTTCCAGCGCCTGAAGCAGCGGGCGCTTCAGGAGAAAGCGGGACGCATAGAGTTCGGTCTCGCTGAAGGCCTCGCCCTGGGCTTCCAGGTAGCGCAGATGCATGAGCTGACGCGGATAGTCCCACGCATAGAGCGCCTGGCTCGCATCAATGCCCTCGTAGCACTGAAGGCGAATCAGCTCGCCGCCCAGCACCGCGGCCATGGCTTTGGCCGCCTCGGTCTTGCCTACGCCCGGCTCGCCTTCCAAAAGCAGGGGGCGTCCCAGCTTCAGCGCCAGGAAGAGGGAGGTGGCCAGTCCCCGGTCGGCGATATAGGCATGCTGCAGAAGAGCGCGTTGCAGATCATCGATGGTGGCGGGAAGAACGGATTCGTTGGGCATAAGCCGATGGCGATTCGCAGGATTGAGGAGGCGCGGTGCAGATTGCCCCGCATGGCGCGCCATGATAGCATAAACGACAGAAACGCATTATACTCCATTCACCCGACTCACTGAAGCGAAAATTGAGGCCGTCATGCGCAAGGAGCTACCGACATGAGCGCTGCCACCGCCCCCCATCAGCTGTGGGAGCAAATTGACGCCTGGCGCAAGGCGGGCGAACGCGTGGCCCTGGCCACGCTGGTCAAAGTCTACGGCTCCGCGCCCCAGGGATTGGGCGCCAAGATGGCGATCAGCGCAGGCGGCTCCATGGTCGGCTCGGTGAGCGGCGGCTGCGTGGAGGGTGCAGTTGTGCAGAGCGCGCTGACGGTGCTGGAAGGCGGACCGCCCCAATTGGTCGCCTACGGCATTGATGACGACTGGGCCCGGGGCGTGGGTCTGGCCTGCGGCGGCGCGATTGAGGTCTTCATCAACGAGCTGCCCGCGCCCGGGGAAAACGATTACCCGACCCTGCTCCACGCTGCACAGAGAAACAAGCAACCCGCGGTATTGATTACCGCGCTGGCAGGACCCTATCCGGGCAAAACCCTCCTTCTGACGGACGGCGAACCCGCGGCGGGCGGATTGCTCGAACTGCTGAACGATGATGAGCTTACAGCCGTTATGCGCCAAAGCATGGTCTTGCAGCCGGCCCGCATGCAGCTCTACGACCACGATCTCTTCTTTGACGTCTACCGGCCGCCCAAACGCCTCTTTATCATCGGTGCGGTCCACACGGCGATTGCCTTGGTCGGCTTTGCCCGGACGCTGGGCTTCGAGACCTACGTCCTGGACGCGCGAGGGGCGTTTGCCACCCCGGAGCGCTTTCCCCATGCCCATCATCTGCTGGTCGGCTGGCCCGGGGATACCCTGGCCGGGCTGGACCTGGACGCATCCAGCTACGTGGTGGTCCTTACCCACGACGCCAAAATCGACAACCCCGCGCTGATCCAGGCGCTTGCCGGCCCTGCCCGCTACATCGGCGCCTTAGGCTCGCGCCGGACCCACGCCGCGCGCAGCGACGATTTGCGCAGCCTGGGCGCGGCCGATGAGCAGATCGCCCGCATCCACGCGCCCATCGGTCTGGACCTGGGCGGCCGCCGCCCCGAAGAGATTGCGCTGGCCATCATGGCCGAAATTGTGGCGGTGGAAAACCAATCGCAACCAATCGAATGAGACATTGCACGAATCCCTTCAAGGAGGAAGAGATGAGCAATCCACAGCAGGATCTGCACGGCAAAAAGCTCAATGACCACGCGTTGCGTCCTGAAAGCCTGATGATGAGCTACGGGTACCGGCCGCATCTGTCCGAGGGCGCCATCAAAAGTCCCATCTTCCAGACATCGACCTTCGCCTTCAAAAGCGCAGAAGAGGGAAAAGCCTTCTTTGAATTGGCCTACGGCTTGCGCCAACGCGAGGAAGACGAAGAGATGGGGCTCATCTACAGTCGTCACAACAATCCCGATCTGGAAATTCTGGAGGAGCGCCTGACCCTGTGGGATGACGCGGAAGAAGCCGCGGCCTTTGCCAGCGGCATGGCCGCGATCAGCACCACCCTGCTGACCTTCCTGCGCCCCGGTGATGCGGTCCTCCACAGCGAGCCGGTTTACGGCGGTACCGACTATTTTCTCAAGCAGATTCTGCCCCAATTCGGCGTGCGGCCGGTGGGCTTCATAGCCGGATCGGGACAGGATGGGCTAATCCAGGCGCTGGAGCAGCCGGGCGTGGCCGAGCAGGTTACCATGCTCTACATCGAGACGCCCGCCAACCCCACCAACGCGCTGGTGGATATCGCCGCTGCGAGCGCGCTGGTGCGCAGCAAAGCCAGGCGGAATATTCTAGTGGCCGTAGACAACACGTTTCTGGGCCCGCTCTGGCAGCATCCCCTCAAGTTCGGCGCGGATCTGGTTCTTTATTCAGCCACCAAATATATCGGCGGCCACAGCGACCTCATCGCCGGGGTTACGCTGGGCAGGCATGAACTCATGCAGCAGGTCAAGGGCATGCGCACCATCCTGGGCACGGCCACCACGCCCCAAACGGGCTGGCTGCTCATGCGCAGCCTGGAGACGCTCAAGCTGCGCATGACCGCGCAGATGAAGAGCGCCCGCTATGTGGCCGACTATCTGGCCGACCACCCCAAGGTGGAGAAGGTCTACTATCTGGGCCATCTGACCGAAGCGGACACGGACTACGCTGTCTATCGCAAGCAGTGTCTGGCCCCCGGCGGCATGATCTCTTTCCAAATCGTGGGCGGTGAAAAAGAAGCGTTCCGTTTTCTCAACGCCCTGCATCTCTTCCACCTGGCCGTCAGCCTGGGCGGCACCGAATCCCTGGCCGAACATCCCGGGGCCATGACCCATTCCGACGTGGATCCGGAAGAGCGCATGGAAATGGGCATTACGCCCAACATGGTGCGCCTCTCCATCGGCGTGGAGCATCCGGAGGACCTCATTGCCGATCTGAAGCAGGCCTTGGCCCAAGTGTGAGCAGCGCAACCATGTCCAATCTCGCAACAGACATCCTCATCATCGGCGGCGGTGTCATCGGCGCATGCGGCGCGCTCTACCTGACCCGCGCCGGCCGCGAGGTCACGCTGGTGGAGCGGGGCGAGCTGTGCGGCGAGGCGTCCCGGGGCAATGCGTGCTGGGTTGCGGCCGGGCACTCCTTGCCCACGGCCGCGCCGGGCGTGCTGGGCCAGGGAATGCGCTGGCTCCTGGATTCGGGCAGCCCCTTCCACATCAAGCCCCGGCCGAGCCTGGATCTGGCCCGCTGGCTGTGGCGCTTCCGGGCCGCCTGCGCCCAGGAGCAGATGATGGAAAGCGCCCGCTCGCTGCTGGAGTTGAACCGCACCAGCCTGGCCCTCTTCCGGGAACTGGCGGCCGAACCCGGCCTGGACTTCGGCTTTACGGAAGACGGTGTGCTCCACCTGCATCTCTCGGACAAGTACCGCCAGGCGGGCGAGAAGCAGGCAGCGCTCCTGCGCGGCATAGGCGTAGAGGCCCGGTCGCTGGATCGGGCGGGATTGGAAAAAGTGGAGCCCAATCTCCGGGCGGGGATCGAGTCAGGCATCTTCTATCCCGAGCACGCCCACCTGGACCCGGTGAAGCTGGTTGAGGCCCTTGCGGCCCAGGCCGAAGCGGAAGGCGCGACAATTCTGACCCGGACCGCGGTCACAGGCTTTGGGCAGGAGAGCGGCCGCATTCGCACCGTCCGCACAGCGCAGGGAACGTTTGCGCCTCGGGAAGTCGTGCTGGCCGCGGGCGCGTGGTCCTCGCTTTGGGCCAGGGAGCTGGGCGCGCCCATCCTCATGCAGCCGGCCAAGGGCTACAGCGTGACCGTCAAGCGGCGCACAGCCCAGCAGGGCCCCACCCGCTGCCTGTCGGTGGACGACTACAAGGTCGCGGTGACGCCCCTGGACGCCGCGCGCTTCCGCTTCAGCAGCACCCTGGAACTGGCGGGTTTTGACCCGAGCATCAATCCCAAACGCCTGCGCGTGAACCGAGACGCGCTGCAAGCCGTCCTGCCGGACATGGAGTCCCTGGACGCGGAGGAGCCGTGGTCCGGCTACCGCCCCCTGACGCCCGATAGCCTCCCCTATATCGGCCGCAGCGAGCAGATCGGCAACCTCATTTTCGCCACCGGGCACGGGATGCTGGGCATCACCCAGGGGCCGATTACGGGCAAGCTGGTGGCCGAGATCGTGACCGGGGATGCGCCGACGGCGGACCTGAGCCCACTGCGGCCCGAGCGATATGCGTAATAAGGGTCTATTGGTCAAGTGAAAGACTTGGATCGGAATTTGTTCGAGTCTGCATGCGAGAGTTTAGGCCACTCCCAAGAATTACGTCCCCGGCACTGGCCACAAACTTTGCCGATAGCCAGTGTGGCGTCGGCCAGTGCCGGGGACGTTAAGGGATTCGATTTCCTGGAGCGACCTTACGCCAACTAGGATTCATCTTAGGCCCAATTTGATCCCACTGCGGGATCATGATAATCTATTCTTATGCGTGTTATAGCGAAGAAGACATTACGAGAATTTTGGGAGCGGCATACAGATGTAAAGCCCCAGCTTCAAGCATGGCTGGAGGACACCGAACGCGCGAAATGGCAAACGCCGAGAGATATCCAAGACATCTATGGTGCTGATACAGTATTGCCGGGCAATCGAGCCGTTTTTAATATCAAAGGCAACAATTATCGCCTGGTCGTGGAAATTCATTACAACACAGGCATTGCCTATATTCGGTTCATAGGCACACATGCTGAATATGACCGAATTGATGCGCTAACGATTTGAGGACAAAAATGGATATTCGACCGATAAAAACAGAAACTGATTATGCTGCGGCGCTGGATGAAATTGAAGCATTGATGGACGCCGAACCAAACACACCCGAATGTGACAAACTGGATGTATTGGCAACTTTGGTTGAGGCATACGAAGCAGAGCATTACACGATTCCAGCACCCGACCCAATTGATGCGCTGGAGTATTACCTGGAAAGCCGTGATTTGAGCCGAAAAGATTTGGAGCCGTATATCGGCACCCGAGCCAGGGTGTCTGAAATTCTGAATCGCAAGCGACCACTGACGTTGCCAATGATTCGGCGGCTAGAAGCGGGAACACACATACCTGCATCGATTCTCATTCAACCATATGAAACTGAACAGGGTTTTCCACAGAAAGAGATTGCTGCATAGAACGAACTCCGGCTGCGCCTGATCACTGCTGCGCAGCGCGGATAAGCGGCTTGGTTTGAGGCGAGACACGCCTCACTTTCTTTGCGCCGCACAATCCTTATTCGATCTGTCGATTGAATGTGGAATATCCCCCCTACATCGGCGCAGCGAGCAGATCGGCAACCTCATTTTCGCCACCGGGCACGGGATGCT
Source organism: Caldilineaceae bacterium (assembly GCA_020433455.1). Lineage (GTDB taxonomy): Bacteria > Chloroflexota > Anaerolineae > Caldilineales > Caldilineaceae > JAGRCP01. The sequence continues at coordinate 30,970 of JAGRCP010000088.1, forward strand.
GGGCGTCACCCAGGGGCCGATTACAGGCAAGCTGGTGGCCGAAATTGTGACGGGGGATGCGCCGACGGCGGACCTGAGCCCGCTGCGGCCCGAGCGGTTTACAAGTCGTGGCGTGTGAAGTAACAATGCATCAGGCAACCACAAGAAAAGGAAGGATATATACGCCCATGACCATCATCACCGGCAGCGGCAACTGCGGCAATTCGCCCAAGAATCGGCTGGCAGAGGAGTTGACCATCGCCCTGGCCCAGGCGGATGAAGCAGAAATTCGGGCCAGGGTGACGGAGGAGGTAGCGTGGCGGCGGGTAGGCGGCGAGACGAACAAGGGCGCCGATGCGCTCCTGGCCGCGGTGGAAGCCCTGGGTCCGGCGCGGGAACTTATCATCGAGCAGGCGCTCAGCCACGGCCGGGCCGGAGCCGTCAACGGCACGCTCCGCTACGCCTCAGGGGAGGAGGCTTTTTGCCACGTCTTTCAGTTCAACAATGCCAAAGGCGCGCGCGTGGCGGCCATTACCACCTATGCGATTCCGCGCCCATAAAGCAACCGGCTCTTCCGGAATCCATGTAGCCCACCGTTTAAAACGTGAGGCGTGACACGTGATGGTTATCGAGCGCAAGATGACTCGTCCTGAATATAACCCGCGCAATCAATCCCCATTCGGGACGAGTCAGATCATTCCCCGTTGATGTTGATCAATTCCCAACTGCCTCCGTCATCGCGTGAGCGGAAGAGGTAGCAACCCGTCACGCCATCGATCCTCGTCTCGTACACCGCCCAGATTTCCAGCGGGTAGACGTCCAGCCGTACCAAAGGGAGGTAATAGCGGTTTTCGCCGGGCGATATCGATGCCGGTTCCGGCGGCGAAAAGGGCCCTTGGCGTCGTATCCCCACCGCGTATGTGCGGGGCTTGGGATTCGCCAGACGCGTCAGCGTTTGGCCGCCGTCCCGCGAAAGATATTTATTGTCGATCAACACCGTCTGGTCGGCTGCATAGTCCGGCGAAAACGCAATCGTGTCCGGCAGAAGGCCTCTCCCCCACTGAGTGCTCTCATAGAGCAGTTCCCAAGTGACGCCGCCATCGGTACTCTTGATCAAACCGACAATGCTGACCATGAAGATCGTCTGGTCTTCTCCAAACTGGGGCGAGAGCGCCACGGTATCAGCCTGCAGAGGGGCGGTATCAATGCCGTCCAATCCGGTGGGTTCGTAGCTCCAGGTAGCACCCCAATCCGTGGTCTTCATCACAAACGGCGCCATTTCGGGAACAGGGCCCGGTGGTAAATACTCACCGACTACGGTTGCCATGGCAATCCCGTCTTCGACAAAGGCCGGGGAAATGCTGAGCGATTGAACTTCATCTGTATAAGGATAGTTGAGGTACTCCATATCCGCTTCCTGCCAGGTGGCTCCGGCATCTTCAGAGTAGTAGATGCCATGTACCGAATAGGTAAAGAGTAGTCTGTCCTGAGCAGGCGTTGCGTAGACACGTCGGGGTCCCGTGTTCACTGTTGCTGGGTCATAGCCGGTGAGGGTCCAAGTTTCTCCCTTGTCATTTGAGCGATAGATACGCCCTCTCTCCGCATTTGGATCGTCATCCACGATGCTTTGAGATTCGAAGGAGTAAACATAGAGGTAGATAGCGCCATCAGAGGTAACTTGCACTTGCGGCCATCTTGCATCGCTGGGCCAGCCGTCAGGATAGGGCAACACCTGCCAGCCGTCGTCGTCCAATCGATGGAGTGAGTTGTCCCTTATTACCAGGATCATCTCCTGACCAACGTAGAAACCCTCACCATAGCAGTCAATAGGCGTCGCGTTGCTCTGTGCAGAGACGACATTCGAGCAGAGAGATAGACCCGCCAGAAACAGGATACATAGTCGCAACACAGCATCTATTTTCCTTATCCTCGTAAAGTGCGCTAACGACCGACAAAGGGAAAGAAATCCCAAAATGTTGGGGGCCGGGTCGTGGAGTCAAAACCATAAACGCTCACCGTACCGCCGTCTGCATTGGCCGTGTAAACGTAGCCGCGCTCCTCATCTACCAGCATATTCATGGCGCCGAAACCGAAGCTATCAATCTATCTCCTTCCCGGCATGTTTTATCAAGGGAAAGAAGTTGAACCAGGGTGACGTTTCTGGTTCCTCAAAGCTAAAGACGGCGACTGCGTGTGAATCGGCAAGCGTCATATAGATGTATCCTCGTTCTTCATCCACGGCGATATCCCATGCACCCCAGAGGCCTGTAGAAATTGTTGTGATAACTTCCGTGCCCCGAATGACGGTCAAATCACCGCTGTAATAGCCGCCGACATAAACGTATCCGTGGGTTTCGTCAATGGCCACAGGCTTCGGACTGCCGGGTATGCTGATATCAGTAATAACCTCTGTACCGCTGATGACCATAACGCCGTTTTTAACACCGTCATGGCTCATATAAAGTAAATTCGTATGTGGGTCGATCTCCATGTCGTCGTCCCCAAAACCGCTGGGGACGATAACCAGGTCGCTCTGACGATTCCAAAACGCCAACTGAGTATGCCAACCCAGATACATGCTGCCGTCATTGGGATTGACAACGATGTCTCGAACGGAGCCGAACCATATGTCGTCGCCAAGGAAGGTATTGGTAACCACCTCCAACCCATCGATAATACCCAACATGCCTATGGGTTCTTGGTTTTCATATGGACTGCCCGTAAATTGGCCGACGTAGATGCGTCCATCCACCGGGTTGTACTCCAAATGTGTCGGGATGTATCCAGCCACCAGGTCCGTGATGATTTCCGTACCGCTGATGACGGTTACATGGCTGGGCAGTCGTTGATTTTCCGGCCATTCTCGCTGATGTGCGCTGGCCACATAAACGAGACCTGTTTCCGGATGAGCGGTGATGTCTTGCGGAGTATGTCCAACGTCGGGAATCGATGCAATCACCTCCGTGCCGCTGATTACGTGGACAATGCCGTCCCATTCTGTCCAGTAGACTGCACCCGAAAGGGGAGATGCCGCCAGAGCGCCTATGGTAAAATCCGGCTGCTGGTCCGACCCTGGGCGGGAAACGACCGCCACCGTTTCAGGACCATCAAGGACCAGCATCTCTCCTGTATCGGCTGCTACATAGGCCAAGCCATTGGGGTGGACCAAGATTTCATCTGGATAACCCCAATGGCGCGGATCAGTGATAAGCGCTTGAAGCCGCGGCAAGCTGTCATCAGCCGCTGTCACAGGCTGACAAGCAGCAAGCGTGCTCGTCAGAAGCCCGAAGAGGCAAACCGAAATCAACAACGGAATTACGACAGTTTTCCTGATATGGGCCATACGAGTCCTCTCGTCCAGTCCGCACTTGAATCGTTATCTATCAGAGAACACCGTTCCGGGATGGATGGGTCCATCCTATTTATATCCATCCCGGACCCGGAACGGCGTCTGCAACATCTGCCCTATCTCCTACTGGCTGCTTGCAGCAGCGTCGCTTTCCATGGCGGCAGGCAGATAGACATGCTTGTTCAGGTCGTCGAGGGTCGGCAGGTCGTTTGGCCACGAACCGGCGCAATTGATGTCCGCATTGGGCCAGTTCGTGAACGCATCCTGCACCGGCTTCTTCTTGGCATCCTCCGGTTCATTGGTGTGGATGTTGCCTCGATAGAGGCCGAACGACCAGGGGATTCTCACGATATTGGCTCCGCTGGCGCGCACCTGATATTGGCCGAAGTCCGATGCCGTCCATGAAGGCGAGGGAACACGTTCCAATGCTGTTGCATTGGCGACATTGCCGCACTCTTCCTCGGAGACCTCGACGCCCGTGTCATGATAGGTGAACCAGAAGACTTTGGAGACATTCGGAGACAGATTGTAGAGGCTGTGGAAGCCTCGTTGCAGATAGCAGGCCTGAACATCTTCCGTGGTTACAAGATCCACGTAGTTCTGGCATTGCATAGATCCTTCTGCGCTGTTCCACCCCACCTCTGTGGCCCAGATCGGTTTGCCCTGTTCGTCAGGCTGGAACGATGCGCTATCGAGAACGATCCGGAATTTCTTCACAATGGTATCCGGTCGATGCTCGATATCGCCGCGCATGTAGTAGGCCGGATCCAGTTCAGCACGTTTGCCGTTGCGCCCTGGATATTCTTCCGTGAAGTATGGGTGCAATGCAAAGATGTCGAACGGTTTGGGGTAGTGCAGTGACGCCAGCGAGGCAGCAAAGTACCTCGAAGCTGTACGGTTGGCGCCTACCAACCCTGTGTACAGCACCTTGTCATTGGCATCGACGGTATTCAACACGGCTGACGATGATGTCAACAGAGAAGCATATTCTTCAGGACGAAGTCCGCTTTTGTAGTAGTCTGGCTCATTCCAGATCTCCCAGGCGCCGATGCGGTCATCGTAGTAGCGGGCTAGCTGTTCCACAACATCCACAAAGTCCGGAAGGTATCCATTTGTGGTGACATTGCCCTGTCCGAGGCCGCTGGGATCATACCAATCTTGGCGAACCAGCGAAGCATTATCAATCAAGCCTAGGATGGCAATGTCATTGTTGGGATCGTCGTCACTATTGAGCGCACAAATGCTATCCACAAAAAGATCATAGTGGCGCAGATCGATGTGGTTGTCGCCATCAGTATTGAGCGGGTCGAGCGTGCCCCCTTCACCTGTCGCGAAGTAGCTTGGATTCACCTTGAATTCCATGCGCACCCAGTTGACGCCCGAATCGGTCAGACGGTCGATCATCTGGTCGAATTTGGCCAGATCACCGTGTTGAAGGTCCTCGGTATACGGCCCGATATTCAGCCCTTTGCTCAACCCGGACGTATATGTCGGATCGGCGTTCTGACAATTGGCGCTACTTTGCGGCTTTTCATAGATTGAGACGGCGAGATCGTCCAGCCACGGCCCTCTTGCGGTGTTGTTGCGATTGTCACTGGCGAATCTCCACTTGACCCAGATTGCATTGCCATTGTCGACAATATCCGGATAGTAGATATGGTAGGCTCGCCAATCCTGGAAGACGACGCCATCGGTGCTGCCGCGCCATTCCAGCCCGCCTTGGTAGTCCAGGTTCTCACCGTTTCCGTCGCCTGTACCGCTGAAGAACTGCACGGACAGGCTGTCGCCATTATCGGCCAATTCGTACCACATCTGAAATTCAGCCAGCACATTCTTGGCGTTGCCCACATCTGACAGACGGCAGATCACGGATGTGATCATATCCGTGGGATAGGTGCTGCCGGGCGGCAACGGTTGTGTGCCCGGAGACGCGTCGTCATTGACCGCGCCGGCTGGCCACAGCGCCTGTGCTCCGCTGGTTGAGCGGTCGCTTGCCGTCCCCCAGATGTGACTTTGGCCGCCGCCAGCGCGTTGGGTTAATTGCCAAGCGCAGTCACCTGTCGTGTTGGGGAAGCCGCTCTCGAAGTCTTCCATATCCTCCACATGCCAATTGTCAATCGCTTGCACGGCAGTCTGTGGAACGAGCGCCAGCAGTCCAGGTTTTCTGTAATGCGATGAGGTCGAGACGGCCATACTCTCTACGACAACTTCATCACCGACATCGACATTGACCAATGGAACCGGCAAGCCAAGACGCCAACGCTCTTCTTTCTCCGCTTCGCTCATCTCGACTTCGAACATGCTGGGACTGAGGACATAGACTTCCGTATCCGAAATCGTTTCTATTGGCACAACAGTCGGCGTCGGCGTGGGCAGCGGACTTTCCGGCGTGGCGGTAGGCGTCGGCGTAGGCGACCAGTCGCAGCCTGACCCGTCAAAGATCACCGTGAAGGTCGTCTTGTTCTTGCCCGCCTTCATCTGCACCTGAATCGGTTCACTCGGGTCGAAGCTGCTTACCGTCATGACGAAGATATCCTCCGCGCCTTGACTGAAGCCGTCGAACTCGGTCTCATATTTGATGCTTGCAAAGCCGGGATTGCCGTGCTCATTGGTCCACTCCACATGGTAATCGCCCAGCCCGCCGGGAATGACCCCATCGTCGGCGGGCGCGACGGGCGTCCAGCCGCCTGTGCCGAAGGCAACGTAGCTGATGTCCTGCTTATTCGCGTTGGTGACGCGCCAGGTGAGGGCTGTCGTGCCGTCCGGCTGGGTCACATAGCCGAAAAGCGCAAGGGTGAAGCCGTCCAGGGTTTGATTGAAACAGGCCGTTTCCGGTTCGGGTAAAGGGGATTGAAGACGAAGGGCTGCCTGCAAGCGCACTTACAGCAGCGCCGCGAGGACAAACAGGGCCGTGCCTGCCAGGACCAGGCTTATACGATGCTCGCGCGCAGTTTTCATCATTGTCTCCTGATGGGGAAGGGGGAAATCCATTGTCGGGACGGTGAACCATTCGGCCAAAACAAAACACCCGCAGCCTTATGGCAGCGGGTGCAGGAAAAGAATGGTGCGGCGTCAGGGGTTGCTGCCATCGTCATATGCTATTGTCAGGTACAATAGCATATCGCCGCCCCCCCGTGTCAAGGGCAGCGAGCAATTTATTGCAATTTTGTAAGGAGATTTGTATTGGTCAACGACATATTGGAATGAAAAAAGACGGCGAATCGCAACTATATCCAATGGTTGTCGGGTGAGAACCGCTTTTTTCAGATTTCACCATCTCGTTAACCAATACACAATCATCCCTGTTTAGGGCGGTTCGGATCATTCCCCATTAATATTGATCAATTCCCAACTGTCTCCAGAATCACGCGAGCGGAAGAGATAGCAGCCCGTCACGCCATCGATCCTCGTCTCGTACACCGCCCAGATTTCCAGCGGATAGACGTCCAGTCGTACCAAAGGAAGGTAATAGCGGTTCTCGCCGGGCGCTATCGATGCCGGTTCCGGCGGCGCGAAGGGGCCCTGGCGTCGTATCCCCACCGCGTATGTGCGAGGCTTGGGATTCGCCAGACGCGTCAGCGTTTGGCCGCCGTCCCGTGAAAGATATTTATTGTCGATCAATACCGTCTGATCGACTGCATAGTCCGGCGAAAACGCAATCGTTTCCGACAGATAGCTCCGCGCCCACCGAGTGCTTTCATAGAGCATTTCCCAAGTGACGCCGCCATCGACGCTCTTGATCAAGCCGACAATGCTGACCATAAAGACCGTCTGGTCCTCTCCATACTGGGGCGAGAGCGCCACGGTATCAGCCTGCAGAGGGACGGTATCAATGCCGTCCAATCCGGTGGGTTCGTAGCTCCAGGTAGCACCCCAGTCCGTGGTTTTCATTACAAACGGCGCCATTTCGGGAACAGGGCCCGGTGGTAAATACTCACCAACTACGGTTGCCATGGCAATCCCGTCTTCGACAAAGGCCGGAGAAATGCTGAGCGATTGGACAACATTCCTATCATAAGGATAGCCGAGATACTCCATCTCCGCTTTCTGCCAGGTGGCTCCGGCATCTTCAGAATAGTAGATGCCATAACCATCAACGGTAAAAAGCAACCTATCCTGAACAGGTGTTGCGTAGATACGTCGAGGTCCCGTATTCACTGTTGCCGGGTCATAGCCGGTGAGGGTCCAAGTTTCTCCCTTGTTATTTGAGCGATAGATACGTCCTCCCTCCGCATTTGGATCGTCATCCACGACGCTTTGAGATTCGAAGGAGTAAATATAGAGGTAGATAGCGCCATCAGAGGTAACTTGCACTTGCGGCCATCTTGCATCGCTGGGCCAGTCGTCAGGATAGGGCAACACCTGCCAACCGTTATCGTCAAACCGATAGAGCAAGTTGTCCGCTATTACCAGGACCATCTCCTGACCAAAGTAGGGATGCGCATAGCAGTCAACAAGCGTATTGCTGCTCTGGGCACGGATTATATTCGGGCAAAGGCATAGCCCTGCTAGGAACAGGCTGCAAAATATTAAAACAGATCTCATCATACCTCCTTTTGCCGTCAAATCTGACAGGCTGACCGGATAACAAGGGGACAAGATGACCTATGAATCCTCATCTTGTCCCCTTGTCAGTCATGGCGATTCCCTCGTTGGCAGGTCAAGGTTCCTCCCGGCAGACCGCATGACAGGCTATGCCGTACTCTCTACTGACCGCTGCTCACACTGAACTCGGACCAACGCTCACCGATGGCTGTGGGCCGGCCGTCACTACCCCGTATATCGAGTAGATATTGGCTCCGGTCCCGACTGAAGGCTCCAAAGATGACATGGGTCGTATACCATGCATAGGCTTCATAGTGCGAATCCACGGGCGAATTACCTTCCCCGCTCAGCGAAAGCAGCCAGGGATCCATGAAGTTATCCGCGATCCACTCCGGATTGTTCCAGCTCCAGTCAAGCGGAAACGGCATCGACGTGACAGCGACCCTCTCTCCGTTCTCGTCGAGATATGAAGAGTTTAGCCAATACCAGCCCGTCTCGGAAATCCAGATCGGCTTTGGCTCATGGTTCAAATCCCATATCTCCAAGCCGACATGCATATCCTCATACCAACTATTGGCTGCCTCCGCCATGGCATTAATTTCAGTCGCAGCGCAATCTTTCAGCGCGTTGCAAGCGACTGCATCGTAGGCATCAGTGCCTTCAGCGCAAGGCTTCAGAAGCCTGCAAGCATCTGAACTTGAAGCGGTCTCCTCGTCCATCGCCCTGGAGCAATCCTCGACCCATTAACCATTCACACATGTGTTTGAATTCGATGTACTATGAAATGGATAGAGATGAAGGTGCACGCCGTCGATCTTGTCGAGGTAGTTTTCGGTACGCTCCACGCCTCCCTGGTATAGAACCCGGGTGCTCTTGAGTGTATTGATGAATATGATCCACCAGGAACGCGTGATCTGTTCATCGGGTTGAGGATCATCGGGATCAGCCGGTGAGCTGAGGAAGACCGGGCCGCCGATAAAGAGTCTGGCAGAGGGATCGTTTTCCTTGATGGCGTCAATGACATTATTGATGTAATAGGCAGTAATGTCCGGATTCAGTTGGACAGTCCCCGTATATGTCTCTGTGATAGTCTCCCCAGGATTTTCCGGATCCTCCACTTCTATCGTGCCCTCGACCGGGGCGTCTCCACAGCCGCCAAGGTCCGGCTCGTTGAGTACGAACCAAACGCGCCCTCGGAGACCGTGTTCATAGTCACGCCGTGCCACATCAGCTACAGTATTGCGGATAGGAGTTTCACCGGTGCCAAGATGTTGCGCGTCCAGCGTACACCATATCATACGCACATAGGGCGGCGGGGATGCGGAATCGCCCACATCCAGCTCATCCCACTGCCAATAGGCCGGCGCATCCACAGGAACCGCCGTCGACGGCGTCGAGTTGACCAATTCGCTCTCATTACCGAAGTAACGCTGGTTATTGGTATACGCGAACGAGTCTCCGTGAGTGAATAGCCAGTTATAATGCCAATCAAAATCAAGGGAGTCCAGATTCATGCCATATTGGTTATCCAAAACGCCATTCACCTGGTTATATGGAACATCTGTCAGATTATTCAACTGTATTATATCCCAATTCTGCCAGGCGTCACCGATGCCGACGGGACCATATGTGATCTGGATGCCGGGAACGAAGATAATCGGGAGATAGAGCTGTTGCGCTATTGACGTCATCATCGGCTCTGCCACAGCGGCGCTGGTCACCGCTGCAACCAACGGCGGTGGATCCAGGTAGGTACGATCCAGCGGGATTGTCACCTCGGCAGCCGATGCCAGGCCAGAGGACTCCATCAGTTCATAGGTCGTCATTTCGCCGGGCAGTTCCGGCGGGGGCAACGGGCTCTCCGGTGCAGGCGACCGGTCGCAGCCCGGACCGTCAAACATCACGCTGAAGGTCGTCCGGTTTTGCCCTGCCTTCATCTGCACCTGAATCGGTTCACTCGGGTCGAAGCTGCTTACCGTCATGGCAAAGATATCCTCCGCGCCTTGACTGAAGCCGTCGAACTCGGCCGCGTACTTGATAGACGCAAAGCCGGGATTGCCGTGCTCGTTGGTCCACTCCACACGGTAATCGCCCAGCGCGCCGGGAATGACCACATCGTCGGCGGGCGCGACGGGCGTCCAGCCGCCTGTGCCGAAGGCAACGTAGCTGATGTCCTTCTTGTTCACGTTGGTGACGCGCCAGGTGAGGGTGGTTGTGCCGTCCGGCTGGGTCACATAGCCGAAAAGCGCAAGGGTGAAGCCGTCCAGGGTTTGATTGAAACAGGCCGTTTCCGGTTCGGGTAAAGGGGATTGAAGACGAAAGGCTGCCTGCAAGCGCACTTGCAGCAGCGCCGCGAGGACAAACAGGGCCGTGCCTGCCAAGGCCAGGCTTATACGACGTTCGCGCGAAGGTTTCATCATTGTCTCCTGATGGTGAAGGGGGAAATCCAATGTCGGGACGGTGAACCATTCGGCTAAAACAAAACACCCACAGCCTTATGGCCGCGGGTGCAGGAAAAGAATGGTGCGGCGTCAGGGGTTGCTGCCATCGTCATATTCTGTTGTCAGGTACAGTAGCATATCCCCCCCGTGTCAAGGGCGGCGAGCAATTTATTGCAATTTTGTAAGGAGAATGCAACAAATTTGCGCTGGTATCGGAAAGATTGTAAGCCGGTCCAAGGCAAAACAACGCAACGCTCCGCCGGGCGGGGCGGTCAGCCCGATCGCCCTGTCAAATCAACACAGTTCTTCCCCACCCCGCCACTCCGCATCATCGCAACCCCGCCTCCCAAAAAATTCCCGTGCACGAGTTGACTTTCACCACCAAGCTGCTTATAGTTGCAGGGAGGCAAATTACTCCCAATGCAAACCCAACTGTCCGGCACTCAGCAAGCGGGTTGATCCCACATGCGACAATTACCGGACCCCGCGCGGAAGGACCTGATCGATGCAGCAGTATACGGCCGATAATCTGGTCATCCATCCCGGCAGCCATGCCGACCCCCAGGTCATCGTGGACGTGACGCCCCAGGCGGCCGGCTGGGGGACCATCCACTTCCAGGCGCGTCGTCTTGCCGCGGACGCGACCTGGCGCTTTGACTGCGGCGAAAACGAACTGGCCCTGGTCATGCTGGGCGGCGTGGTGGACGTGGCCTCGAACCGGGGCGACTGGCACGACGTGGGCGGGCGCGCAAACGTCTTCGCCGGGCTGCCCCACGCGCTCTACCTGCCGCCGGGCACGGAATTCACCGTCACCGCACGGACCGACTGCGAGTTTGCTGTGGCCTGGGTAGCGTCTAACGCGGCCCATTCACCGGCGCTGGTGACGCCGGCGGACGTACCCGTGGAGATCCGGGGCGGCGATCACGCCACGCGCCAGATCAACCAAATCATGCCGCCCGGTTTCCCCTGCGAACGGCTGGTGCTGGTGGAGGTCTACACGCCCGGCGGCAACTGGTCCAGCTATCCGCCCCACAAGCACGATGTCCACCGCACCGACGCGGCCGGCAACATCATAGAAGCCGACCTGGACGAGACCTACTATTACAAAATTGACCGCGCCGAAGGCTACGCGATTCAACGCGTCTACACCGACGATGATTCGCCCCTCCAGCAGGCAGGCCGGCCTATCGACGCCACGGTCATTGCGCGCAACGACGATGTGGTCCTCATCCCCGAAGGCTATCATCCCGTTTCCTGCCCGGTGGGCTACACGGCCTACTATCTCAACGTGCTGGCCGGCAGCGCGCAGAGCCTAGCCGCGGTGGACGATCCGGCATACGCCTGGATCAAGGATTCGTACGCCGACGTAGATCCGCGCCTGCCCATCTATGCGATCGCATAACGTAGGGACCGGCCTCCGTGCCGGTCCGCCGCACCGGCAACCGGATCGCCCGGTCTTGTCGCGGGTAAAAAAATCGTCGCGGCACGAAGGCGGGAGGGCACGGAGGCCGGTCCCTACTACGGACACGCGCATGACACAACCATTCGACCTGCTCGGCGTAACGGACCGGCACGGGGGCCGGTCCCTACTATTACGGATACGCGCATGACACAATCATTCGACCTCCTCGGCGTGACGGACCGGCACGGGGGCCGGTCCCTACTATTACGGATACGCGCACGACACAATCATTCGACCTCCTCGGCGTAACGGACCGGCACGGGGGCCGGTCCCTACTATTACGGATACGCGCATGACACAATCATTCGACCTGCTCAGCATGGGCCGCTCCAGCATCGATCTCTATGCCAACGATGTGGGCGTACCCTTTGTGGACATCAAGAGCTTTGCCGCCTATGTGGGCGGCTGTCCCACCAATGTGGCGGTAGGCGGCCGGCGGCTGGGCTTGCGCACGGCCCTGCTCACCGCGGTGGGGGAAGACAAAGTCGGCGACTTTATCCTCCATTTTCTGGACGAAGAGGACGTAACGACTGACTTTATCCCCCGCAAGCCGGGCCGACGCACCAGCGCGGTGGTGCTGGGCATCGAGGGGCCGGAAACCTTTCCCCTCACCTACTACCGGGACAACTGCGCGGACAACGCGCTCGACATGGACGATGTTCGGGCCGCGCCCGTGGCCACAAGCCGGGTTCTCCTCATCAGCGGCACCGGCCTGAGCCAGGAGCCCAGCCGCAGCGCCACGCTCTACGCGGCCGAAACCGCGCAAGCCGCGGGCGCGACCGTGGTCCTGGACCTGGACTTCCGCCCCGACCAGTGGCCCGATCCCCGGGCCTATGCCGTCAACGTGCGTCTGGCCCTGCGCCTCACGGACGTGGTGCTGGGCACGGATGACGAAATCAACGCGGCCCTGCTCAGCGACGCCGATCAAATCGAACTCACCCACTCCCAAATTTCCGACGCGCGGGTGGCAGGCGATGTGGAGCAGGCCATCCATGCGCTCATGGAGCTGGGGCCGGGGGTGTTGCTGCGGAAGCGGGGGCCCGACGGAGCAAGCGTCTATGAACGCGGCCTGGACGAGACCATCCTGCGCACGGACGTGTCCGGCTTCCCGGTAGACGTATACAACATTCTGGGTGCGGGCGACGCCTTTGCCGCGGGCGCAATCTACGGCTACGTCCAAGGCTGGGATTGGCCCCGGGCCGCCCGCCTGGCCAACGCCTGCGGGGCCATCGTCGTCACCAAGCACGGTTGCGCCAACTTTACGCCGACCCTGGAAGAGGTAGAGGCGTTTGTGGCCGAGCGGGGTTGAGCGATTGGCGATTAGGCGATTGAGAGATTGATTCGACGTCCAATCTCCAATCTCCAATCTTTAATCTCCCAATCTCCAATCTTTAATCTTTAATCTTTAATACTACAACGAGACTTTGAAA
>JAGRCP010000015.1:0-3428 GCA_020433455.1 Caldilineaceae bacterium
TTCAAAGTCTCGTTGTAGTAATAGCTTGTCAACGCTTGAGTTGTGGCGATTGCGGGTTAGCAAAGATGCCTCCAATCACCCAAATGATTGTGGCCCAGGCTACTTTCAATTACGGCCAAGATTAGCAATTCGCTACCAACGATTTGTTAGGTGGGCCTTTTGCCAAGCCATTAGTTACCCACGATTACTTTTATATTAAATCTTACTTCGTTGATTTCCTGTGTCCCATTCAAATCATAAAAATTCTGAATGTCTCTTGTCTTATTTTGCGGGTCATAGACAAATATCAACAGATCTTTCAAAAATTTATACTTGTAATACGATTGAATGTCATTTTTTAATTGTTCAATAAAGTCTTTCTCGTCCCGATCTTTTTCCTTGATCATCTTGACTTCAATCATTATACCTTCTTCACGAATGATTAGGTCTATTTTGTTATATTTCGCTCCCACCTTTGGCGTAGGTTCTTCGTCCGTTAATTTAGGAAACAATGGTTTGAGCATAACATAAAGCAAATCTTGAACATCATACTCATCGTTGATAATGAAACTTTCATGCCCCTTGCGTCTAGCGTGAGTAATCTTCTTCACGGCGTTGCTAAACTGCTCTAATACCTGTACGGCTATTTCTCTAGCTGAGAGGTTTTGAAATTGAATTTTGGGTATACTGTTTGACAACAAAACCCGCTCAACATCTTCTAGTATGAGTAAGTCGATAATGTCTAAATCACGCTTCAATATCTCAGATAAAAATGGTTCAATGTTATCGTCTTTTATATCTTTTTGATAAATGAAATTGCAGATGTCAGCATAGGGGAACTCAAGATCAACATCCGCATTTAGCAATGCATCCGTAAATTGTTCCTCATATTCCGGCAAAACTCTTTTTATGACATATTTGTACTTTAACGATGACTGGTTGAATTTAATGTCAATTTTATCAGAAAGCAAGCAGCCTGATGCAAGATGTATGCCAAGCAATTTAAAGATATTTGTTGTGTAATCTATTCCTTTGATCGGCTTTCTGTTAATTATTGCTTGGACTTCCTCATCTACAGGAGATGACCCTTTGTAGCCCCTGGCTGCCAGAGTTTCTTCGTCACCAATCAAATTAACAGGTGTCTGATTTAGCAAACCATGATCAGACAAATAGTAGTATAAGAAGCATTGAATGGAGTCATCTTCCAGTAATTCCTGTCTGTACGTTTGGATAACTTCTCTTAAATAAACCATAATTTGTCAGCGACTTTTTTCAGCCGATCATAATCCCAACCGTCAACTAATTTTAGTCTTTCCGTTAACCTAGCCATTTCGCGAGGGTAAGTGATCGTTACCGTCCTTTTTGCAGGTTTATAGCTTCTATGAGATAAGTGAGAAAACCAAGAAACTTGTTTGGAAATATAAAAAAGGTCTGTAAAGCTTGAGCGTTTATCCAACTTTATATGAAGTGGCAAACTGCTATCTTCCACAAAATGAAGCAAAGATGTGAAACCGTCAAGTTTAATGAATGTACCTCTCGGTATTGTCCCTTTTCCATCATTGGCAAATAACCTGAAATTATGACCATAACCAAGATGTACCAGAGCATATTTAAAAGTGAGATGATTAAATTTTTTTACAGCGTTGTTAATGGCTCTAATTTCATATTTACTACTGGCCGACTTAAACAAATGGAAAATTAACCTAAATTCTTGGTCTTTATCTATATGATCGTCTATCACTCTATTCAGGGTTTCTTCAAGATACCTCTGCAAGTTTTCCGAGTAATTGGCAAAAGTGGATAGCGGAACACAATCACCTACTAAATACCGCCCATCTGAATGAAAGACTTGGGCAATGCCCATAACCAGTTTGCCATCCTCATTTGTAGTTGAGCCAATGCCAATTACAAGCTCCTCTTTTCTTTTTTCTTCTTTTTCGATAGTCCAAGCCGTACCACCTAATTTGGCATAAATGTTCAGGGACAAGTTATTCAGTATAAACATATTTGGATTGCGTACATTTGCTATCTGAACATCTTGAGTAGGTATTCCATTTCCTATGTATTTGGCTTTACAAATGAAGTAGGGAGATTGGTTTTCAGGTAGACTCTCATGCTCCTCATTTACCACGACCACAACCAGATTAGATTTCAGCAATTCATCGTCATACAGCTTGTCCATATATGCTTTAGTAGACGAGTTGTTAGTAAAGCAAAATTTGAATCCTATTTTTTTCAAGTGAAAATCATTTTTTAAAAGATTCTCAAGTTTGTTAACAAACCCTTCAGTAACCCCCTCATGCTCTTTTGGGCATAACACGCCGATTTGAATTGGTTTGTTGTGAAATACTTCAAACGAATAAGGTTTGAACTTTCTCACTTGTTGGTTATAGAAAAGTCTCTCACCCTTTTTAGTTGTTCGTCCGCCAAAATAGTACCGCCGTGGATTAAATATTTTTTCTTGCCGGACTTTGTTGTTTTCAAAAGGCAAGTACCTTTTTGATATTGAGGAAATAGAATTGCCATCAGGAAAATATATTCCTTCTTTATGTTTCACCAGCCAACTATACAACCCACTCAACACCAAAAACTTTTGTTCGTTGGAATCTAAGTTCTCGATTTGCTGCTGATAAATTTCCTCCGCCCCATTGGCAATCAAGAAACGTTTCAAAGACTGGCGATTAGCAAATACAATATTATCTTTACCTTTAAGGTCGGTAACATCTATACCATTTTTCTCGAAATCCTGCCGTGACCAAGTAAAGGTATTTTTGAGGCGTGGGGACAAAACAAAGCCAAACAGAAGTTTTTGGTGAGGTTTAAAGAAGTACGTATTAAAGTCAACCTGCCGATTAACTTTAAGCCCCTCAATTGCAGGATGCAGAATATTCTTTTCTGAGATAATTTTCCAAGTATGGCTGTGCCGATTGCGGTATACCGAATAGTTTTCCAACTCTCTAAATTGATAGACAATTGCACTTTCTATTATCTTGGAGAAAATTCTAGGGTTATTGTTTGAGGAAATTGAATCGGAGGTTCCATCAAGAGAGTCTACCGCCGTCTGACATAGCGGCCAGTAGTAAATCTTTTCATCGTTCCTCATGAACTCAAATTCTGGATTCGAGTCTCTTAGTTCAAGATATGACTCTTTTGTCTGGTAGTCATCATATGCCAAATATCTTATATTTATGGTTTGTTTGGTTAATTGGCACTCGAAGAAGTTTAGGAGAAGTCCACTCACTATTTTGCTCTCATCGCTGTATAAACTCGGATAATATCAAGAAGAATTAATCTCATACTTTATGTTTATTCAATATGACCACATTTGAACACCAACGAGGATTGAATTTGCCCACCTAACTATTCATTACTGGGCGTTCGCTAACTTTTGAATGGTAATCCAAGATTCGTTGCCAATCGGCGCGTTTTTGGCTTGAAACAGAACGCTT
>JAGRCP010000015.1:3564-47208 GCA_020433455.1 Caldilineaceae bacterium
TAGAAAAATCTAGCGAACGCCCAGTCATTATACAGTCATTTACAAAATAATGGCCTTATCGGTGGCCTTATGCCGCCAAACGTGGCGCGAATACCGATTTCCAGGTATTATGCGGGCATAAACAAGATAACTCGTTCTATCCCTCGAGAAAGGAGTGTCTTATGCCGTCGGAAGAGTTCCCCCATGATGCGCCGAAGCCCAAGAAGCTGCTGGACCGTCTTCGCGATCGAATCCGCCTCAAGAATTATTCCTATCGCACGGAACAATCATATGTCAGTTGGGTAAGGCGCTACATCCTGTTTCACAACAAGCGCCATCCCCAGGAAATGGGACGCGCAGAGATCGAGTCATTTTTAACACATTTGGCCGTTGACCGCAATGTGGCTCCATCTACCCAGAATCAGGCGCTGCATGCCATCCTCTTTCTCTATCGCGAGGTGCTTGAGCAGCCGATTCCAGAGCGTATCAATGCGCTGCGCGCCCAAGAACGCCGTCGTTTGCCGACCATCTTGTCGGCCACTGAAGTCCAACAGTTGCTTGATCAACTGTCAGACGTTCCCCATTTGGTCGCGCTACTTTTATACGGCAGCGGTTTACGCGTACGTGAGGGACTCTCCTTGCGTGTGAAAGACGTCGATTTTAACCAACGGCATATCGTGGTCCGATCCGGCAAAGGGGATAAAGATCGCATTACGCTGCTGCCTGAAAGCGCTGTCCCTGAGTTGGAAGCCCAACTGCAAGTCGCCAAGGCGCTCCATGAACGCGATTTGGCGCAGGGCTATGGTCGGGCGCCCCTGCCCTATGCATTGGCAAAGAAATATCCGAACGCGGATCGTGAGTGGGGCTGGCAATTCGTCTTCCCCTCATCAACGCTATCCAAAGATCCCCAACGCGAAGATAGCCCTTTATATCGTTTCCATCTCCATGAAAGCATGATCCAAAAAGCCGTACGTTCGGCGGCTAGAGCTGCCGGTCTGACCAAGCCGGTCACGCCTCACACACTACGCCATTGCTTTGCCACGCACCTTCTCGAAGCGGGCTACGATATTCGTACGGTTCAGGAGCTATTGGGCCACAAAGACGTAAAGACGACGCAGATCTATACTCACGTTCTCAACCGCGGTCCCAACGGCGTGCGCAGCCCGCTGGACCGTCAGTAAATAGACGCAAAAGACCCGGGCGGCAGGGCAAATGCCCGGGCGCTCTCCGGATCCGGGCTGCCGTCGCTCCACAGACCGATGGTACGGGATGTGAGGGGAACCGCGATGGGCGACGCATCCTCCCGGCCGTTTTCATCGAACCAGAAATCGATCTTGTTCAACACGTTGACGATGCCGCCGTCCAGTTGGATGCCGGCCCAGCCGAAATCGTCCGCTTGCAGATTCATCTCGGCCAACGCCAGCCGCATGTGATCGTTGTGGGTCATCTCGCAGCCGTGTTCCAGCAGCAGCGCGTATTTAACCCGCGGATGGCGCAGATAGCCCAACAGCACCTCGGTCGTCATCTCCTTGACCGGCGCAGAACAGCCGCAGCCTTCCGTATGCACCAGCGTCACAAACTCATCCAGGGTGAAGGCGATTTCGCCGACGCATCACATCGACGGCGCAGCCATGCTCTCCCCGCGGGTGCGATGCAGAGTTTCCGGCACAAAAAGCAAAAAGACGCCGGCCGCGGCGACGCCGACGCCGCCCATGAGCATTGCCGCGGGCGCCAGCCCTACCAGATCGGCGATCGCGCCCGCTGCCACAGGCGCGGTCATCTGGCCGCGATCTCCGATAAGTCGCCAAACGCCCAGATATTCGCCGACAGAGTCTTGAGGAGCCAGATCGGAGCCGAGCGTCATCATGGCGCCGGAGCCGAGTCCATTGCCGAAGCCGATCAGAAGCGTCGCGGCCAGAAGCGAATAGTAGCCGCCTGCAAAGGGAACCAACGCCATGCCGATCCCCTGGATCAGGAAGCAGGGAACGATGGCATATTTACGCCCATACTGATCCATAAGCCGACCGGCCGCCGGAAAGAGCATCATGTCGATAAAGGAGGAGAGGCTGATGATCCAGCCGATCTCCTGTACGGAGAGCCCCAGAATATCCGCTGCGATCAGCGGAATGACAATTTTGCGGGCGGAGCGGGCCATCTGGGCCGGCAGTTGCCCGATCCCCGCGGGTGTCAAGGTACAGTAATTTTCCTGCAGAACGCTGCGGAGATGCAGACCGTGACCACCCACGCCGCCATGCCGAGCATTGACGGAGAGAGCGGTTTCCCCGGCATAGAGTGCAGGGAAGATCAACGCAGCCAGCGTCGGAATACCAAAAAGCCAGAGCGGCGTTGTCCCAGCCGGCCGAAGAGGATCCCTGCAGGCAGATCGCCCAGCAACATCCCTAATGCGTCGGCAGCCGACACCAGGCCGATTAGGCTGTAGGAAATATCAAAGGATGCCGCAAAGAGCGGCAAAATCGGCGCCGGCATACCGCGGCAAAAGGCCAAGAGCAAGGTCGGTACATAGACCGGGTTAAGGGGTGGGCGAGAAAGGCACGCGTTCGCTCGCGGTAGGAGCGTCGTGCAGGGATAGGATCAGGATTGGTCATCTATGTGGGCTACGCATTTTCTTCGGCATGGATGAGGTGCGAAATCAGATCGTTTTCGGGATGTCGACGACGTTTGCCGATCCGGACTCGCCGCCTTGCTTGTTCCCGCAAAGGCGCAGAGAACCAAGATTATTCTACGTTGGGACAGCGTATATGATGCCCTAATTTGGGATGCGCTTCCTGTTACAGTAGGATTGATTTTGTAAAAGTTCCAGGCATCCGGCAAAAGGAGAACTCATGGCCAAAATTCTCAACGGCGACCGCATCGGCGCGACCGCCAATCTCAAGGTCGGCAGCACGGCAGTGATCTTCGATGAATCAGGCGGCAAAATTCTCCTCACCCGGCGCACGGACAACGGCGAATGGTGCCTGCCCGGCGGCGGCATGGACCCGGGTGAGAGCGCGGAGGAAGCGTGCGTACGCGAGGTGTGGGAGGAAACGGGGCTGCACGTGGCGGTTACGCGGCTCATCGGCATCTACACGTCGCCCCACCGCATCACCCTCTATGCGGACGGCAATCGCTTCCAGTTCGTCTCGTTCTGCTTTGAGGCGCAGGTCACCGGCGGCAAGCTGGGCTTGAGCGATGAGACCGTCGAAGCCGGCTACTTTACGGCGCAAGAGATAGCGGCGCTGCACCTCATGGAGAATCATGTGGAGCGGGTGGCCGACGCCCTTGCACGGCAAACCGCGGCCTTTATGCGCTAACTATGGAACTCAGCCAAAGCGACTGGGACGCGCTTCAGCGCCTGGAGGAAGACCTATGGCGGAGCGAGACGCGCTTTGACCGCGCCTACATGGAATCCATTTTCGCGGCTGATTTCCGTGAGTTTGGTCGCTCCGGTCGCGTTTACGGTCGCGCCGCCATTCTTGCCTTGGCGCCCCAGCCCATCCGCGCAACGCTGCCCTTGCCTGACTTGCATATTCGTCTTCTCAATCCCGCTACCGCCCACGTAACGTACAATAGCGAAATTATTCACGACGACGTCTTCCAACACGCGCGACGCAGCTCTATCTGGTCGCGTACGCCGGACGGCTGGCAGTTGCGCTTTCACCAGGGTACGCCATTCGAAAAATAAAAGAGCTGCCTGTCATCAAAAAGACAGGCAGCTCTGCTTGATAAGGGGCTAAAGCCCGAGCCGACCGGGTTAGACCATTCCAAGGAATCACGTCCCCGGCACTGGCCCGCGTCACACTGGTTACCAACGAAATTTATGGCCAGTGCCGGGGACGTTTGAAGGGGTCAATTTCTGGGAACGGCCTTAGGTCCGCGAGCTTGGCACGCTTGCCGGAGGCGCAGTGGCTTATCCCACACGCGCCAGAAAGCGGGCGTCGTTGTCGTAGAAATAGCGGATATCGTCGATGCTGTACTTGAGCATGGCCTGGCGCTCGATGCCCATACCAAAGGCGAACCCGCTGTAGACGGCCGGGTCGTAGCCGCCGTTGCGCAGCACAACGGGATGCACCATGCCCGCGCCCAGGATCTCCAGCCAGCCGCTGTATTTGCACACGCGACAACCTTCGCCGCCGCAGAGAATGCAATCCACATCTACCTCTACGCTGGGTTCGGTGAAGGGGAAGTAGGACTTGCGGAAGCGAATCTGTCGCCCTTCGCCATACATCTGGTTGGCGTAGTTAAAGAGCACGCCCTTTAAGTCGCTGAAGGTGATGTTGCGCCCCACGGCCAGCCCCTCTACCTGATAGAACATCATCTCCGAGCGTGCGGTTACGTCCTCGTTGCGATAGCACTTACCCGGCAGGATGACCCGCAGGGGATCCGGCGCGTACTTGCGCATGGCGTGAAGCTGACCCGGACTGGTATGGGTGCGCAGGATGACGTCAGGCGTGGCGGTGTAGAAGGAGTCCTGCATCTCCCGCGCCGGATGGCCGGGCGGAAAGTTGAGCAGCTCAAAGTTGTCGGCGTCGGTTTCCACTTCGGGCGAGTCAAAAACTTCAAAGCCCATCTGGGTAAAGATGTCGATGATTTGGTTCATGGCTACCGTGGTGGGATGGAGCTTGCCTACCTGCTGGAGGCGACCGGGCAGGGTGACGTCAATGCCCTCGGCGCTGAGGGTTTCCTCCATCTCCGCCTGGGCGATGGTTGCCTGCCGCGCCTGCAGGGCATTGCTCAGGCCATTCTTGATCTCGTTGATGCGCTTGCCCGCGGCCGGCTTTTCGTCCGCGGGCAGTTGCCCCAAGCCGCGCAGTTGGGCCGTCAATTCGCCCTTTCGGCTCAGGTATTTGGCGTACCACGCCTCGCTGGATGCGGTTGTTTGGGCCGCGGCCAGCTCTTCCATGGCCTGCGCGTATAATCCCTCAATTTCCTGCAAAAAAGCGCTCATCAAACCTGCTCACTCTCGTTTTAGCTTCTTAAACTTATGTCAGAATAAAATGTGCGGTTTGCGTCAGGGTGTCGGGCCGGCGGCGCCGGCCTACAAGCCGCAATTTTCAAATTTCACGCAGTTTAATCGAATTGATTCATTATCTCTCTGCGCTCTGTATCTACTGGCCCTGTGTCCAAAAGCAGGACACAGAAAAAACGAAGTACGCAGAGGATTTAAACAATTGTCCCGTAAAGCGTGTCGCCGGTCAATTCCGCCAACCGCACGTCGGTGATTTGATTGTGGAGATCGGTTCCCCGGGGGGCCAGGGCATGGACGCGCAGGTAGTTGTCGGTAAAGCCCGTCCACAGCAGGCTCTGGCTGTCCGTAACGGGTGCGCCCTCGCCTTCCCACAGCACAGGGCGCACCTGGCCCAGAAAACGTTCGCGCTCGGCGCGCCCCGTGCGCTCCACCGCCGCGTGCATGAGGCGGGAGCGCTCCTTTTTCGCGGTTTTGGGCAGGCCGCCGGCAAAGCGCGCCGCGGCCGTACCCTGACGCGGACTAAACGGGAAAATGTGGGCGTGGGCGAAGCGCATCTCTTCCACGAAAGCCAGGCCCGCGCCAAAATCTTCCTCCGTCTCGCCGGGAAAGCCGACGATAAGGTCGGTCGTCAGCACCACATCGGGAATCGCGGCCCGGGCGTCATTCACCAGCCGGCGGAAGCTCGCGGTCGTACAGCGTCGGGCCATCTGCCGCAGCTGCTTGTCCGTTCCCGCCTGGAGGGGCAGATGCAGATGGGGACAGAGTCGTCCGGGCCACTGTTGCCACAAGTCAAAAAAACCGTCGGCCAGCTCCCACGGCTCCAGGCTGCTCAGGCGCAGGCGGGGAATATCCGTCTCCTGTAAAATGGCTGCGGTCAACTCTTTGAGATCGCTGCGCGCCGGGCCGGTCAGGTCCCGGCCGAAGCTGCCCAGATGCACGCCTGTCAGAACGGCTTCCTGGATGCCGTCTCCGGCCAGTTGCTGTACCTCGCCCACCACATCGGCCACCGTGCGGCTGCGGCTGACGCCCCGGGCCACGGTGACAATGCAGAAGGTGCACTTATTGTTGCAGCCGTCCTGCACTTTGATGAACGCTCGGGTACGCGCTTGCCGCGTGTCTGCAGGAAAGGGCGTGCCGTCGGGCTGGACCCGGGCTACGTCAGCCGGATCGTCCAACTCAGCGCTCCATGGCTCCAGCAGCGCGTGAAGGAGGTCCTTTTCATCGTTGTTGACGACCAGCGCTACGCCGGGCAGGTCGGCCGCGGTCCGGGGTTTTAGCGTGGCCCAGCAGCCCGTTACCGCGATGCGGGCTTGCTCATTACGCCGGGTCAATCCCCGCACCCGTTGACGGCTTTTGCGACCGGCCTCGGCCGTCACCGCGCACGTATTGAAAACGATGACCTGGGCCTGCTCCGGCTCGGCCACCATCTGATGCCCCGCGGCTTGCAGCCTTCCCGCCAACGTATCCATTTCGCTATAGTTGAGGCGACAGCCAATTTGGTCAAGAAAAATACGCATGAGGGGTAGAGAAAGGGTTGGGTCAGGTCTACAAAACGATTGAAGATTGAAGATTAAAGATTGGGCAATCGACCCAATCTTCAATCTTCAATCGTTACTCTTCACCGGAGGATTATAGCACACCTACATCCCCCGTAATCCCGGCGGGATGCGCGTCGGGTCATCCACCAGGCTGCAAAGGGTTTCCAGATTCACGACGTCTTCCTTAAGATCATCATCCTTGGGCGTTTCCAGCAGCATGGCGACGCCGTCCCAGCGCGGGTCGTTGAGGAAGTGGCGAAACCCTTCTACGCCAATCTCGCCCTGACCAATGTGCTGATGACGGTCCTTGTGGCTGCCCAACCCGCCCATGCTGTCGTTAAAGTGGAGACAGCCGACTGTGGCTTGACCAATGGTCTGCTCAACGATCTCCATAAAATCCGCATATTGTTCCGGCGTGCGGAAGTCATAGCCCGCAGCAAAGGCGTGGCACGTGTCCAGGCAGACGCCGACCCGCTCCGGCTCGGCTACCCGCTCGATAATAGCCTGTAGCTCTTCAAACGTGCGCCCCATGGTTGTGCCCTGGCCGGCCATAATCTCCAAAAGCGTCATGGTATCGGTATAATCGGGCGTCTCGGCATGGATGCGGTTGAGCGCGGCAGCAATGCGCTCGGTAGCGGCAGCGGGACCGCTGCCCGTATGCGCGCCGGGATGAAGCACCACGTGGGGAATTCCGTAAGCGTGGGCCCGCCCCAGCTCGTCCTTATGCGCGTTGAGGCTCTTCTCCCACAAATCGTCCTTGGGCGAGGCCAGATTGATCAGATAGCTGGCGTGACTGACCGCGTAGTCGATGTGCAGTGCGGACATCTCCTCATCCCAGCGCGCCACGTCTTCCTTATCAATGGGCGGGCCTTTCCACTGGCGGTTGTTTTTGGTGAAGACCTGGACCGCGTCGGATCCGATGGAAGACGCGCGGTCCAGGGCCTGGCTCACGCCGCCGGCGATGGACATGTGGGCGCCCAACAGTAAAACGGACATCTGTACTCCTTGGGAAGTCGGTAATTGGTTGGCTGGTTGACTGGCTTATTGGTTAATTGGTTGCGCTTTGCCGCCGTTCGTTGATGAAATCCAGGGATTGATGGCGGAAATAGACGTTATAGAGATCGGCATAGTGACCGCCCCGGGCCATGAGATCGTTGTGGCTGCCTTCTTCGATAATGCGCCCCTGCTCCAGCACCAAAATGCGATCGACCGCCTTTACCGTAGAAAGACGATGGGCGATGATGATGGACGTACGATTTTCCAGGATGCGGTCCAGCGCTTCCTGAATCTGGGACTCGGTGAAGGGATCGATGCTGGCTGTGGCTTCATCCAGGATGAAAATGGCCGGATTCTGGGCCAACATCCGCGCCAGCACCACTAATTGACGCTGCCCCATGCTCAGGCGCGCGCCCCGTTCGCCCACGTCGGTCTGCAAGCCGTCATAGAGCGCGTCGATCCAGTCGCCGTGGCCGATCTGACGAGCCACCGCGGCAACTTCTTCATCGCTCATTTCCGGCGTGGCGTAGCGGATGTTGTCGGCAATCGTGCCCGCAAAGAGGAAGGGCGACTGGCTGACGATGCCCAGCCGACGCCGATAGTCGTGGAGGTTCAGCGTGCGGATATCCATGTCATCGATCAGCAGCTCTCCTGCCTGAAATTCATAGAAGCGCGTTACCAACTTGGCGATACTGGATTTGCCCGCGCCCGTGTGCCCCACCAGCGCCACCCGCTCGCCCGGCCGGATATGGAGGTTGAAATCCCCCAGAACCTGTTCCTTTTCGCTATAGCGGAAATCTACATTGCAGAAGCGGATGTCGCCCGCCAGGCTCGGCACGGGACGATCGCCCGTCTGGTAGATGACCGGCTCGGCGTCGATGAGAGAAAACGTGCGCTCCGTGGCGCTCAGCGCGCTTTGAAACTGGCTCCAGAACGCGCTCAGGTTGATCATGGGAAACCAGAATTGCCCCACGCTGTTCATAAAGAGAAACCAGGCCCCCGCGGTAATGATGCCCCAGTAGGCGCTCATGCCGCCGTAATAGAGGAGGATGGCCGTGCCCAGGCTGCTGAAAAAGGTGAGTGTGGGAAAGAGCATGGCCAGCACCATGCCCCGCTTGACGTGAACGTCGTAGCTCTGGCGATTGACGTCCAGAAACTCCTCATAGATGCCCTCTTCCCGGCGGAAGTTCTTGGCGATGCTGATGCCCGTCACCGCTTCCTGGATGCTCACGTTTACTTCGGCGATGGCGCGCTGGCTGCGCCGGGTGATGCGCCGGGCGACGCGCTGGAAGCTGGTCGCCACGATGAAAGCCACGGGCGCCAGAGCCGCCAGGAGGAGGGTCAGCCGGGGGTTGATGCGCCAGAGGTAGACGAGGAGAATTCCCACCAGCGTAAACTGGGTGATAATCTCGGTGAGCAGAATGGCGACGCGGCTGAACTCATCGGTGTCGCTGGTGATGCGGCTGACGATCCGGCCGGACTGAAAGCGATCAAAGAAGTTCATGTCGTGGTTCATGACCGCGGCAAACGCATCGGTGCGCATGTCAAAAACCACGTCGCCCAGCAGCATGGACGTGTTGAGCCGCCGCACCCAGTTCACGGCCCAGTTGGCTACCCCCAGAAAGAGGACCGCGCCGATAAGGATGCTCGTCAGGCGATCCGTGTTCGCGCCGCCCGTGTCCAGCGCTTCCACGCCCCGGGCCACCAGTATTGGCAAGAGCGCGCCGATCACCGACATGAGCGAAACCATGACGGTGATGAGGGCCAATCGCCGCCAGTAGGGGCGGAAATAGCTGCCGATGCGGCCGAGCAGCTGGCGATTACTGTATTCCCGGTCGTAGGCTTCGGCCGTCAGGCCCGCGCGGATGGCGCCCATAAGCTATGCGTCTTGATCGTGTTGCGGGGTCAGAGGACTTTCCTGCACCTGACCAAAATTGGCCCGTTCACGGAAACCGCTCGGCGGCGGCTCGGGAGCCTTCTCCGCCTCTTTGCCTGCATGGTTGTTCTTCTGATCGGCTTCCGCCAGCTTCTCCCTGTCCACAATCAGGCTGATAAGCGTGGAGCCGGGGGGGACCGAGATCGGCTGGTCAGGGGTGATGACGGAAATCTGCTTGTTGTGAATCACCATCAGCTCCACCCGGTTATCAGGATATTGGGCGCGGAAAGCGGCGTGGGTAAAGACCGGGGTGATGGACGTTTTCTTGACCGTCGCGCCGGCGCGCGTGAGGTCCGCCAGGCGTTCGTATGTGGCTCGTTCATGGAACAGGGGACGCGCGAGCTGAACGTAGCTCAACCCCTCTACGCCCTTACGCCGGGAATGGGGCGAGAGCTGGAAGACCTTGCTCGAGCCGAGATCCTCTTCCATGTGCTTACAGGCCAGGGAATTGGCTTCATCATTGCGCGTCATGGCCAGGAAATGGCCGATGCCCGTCAGGTCCAGTTCATCCTCCACTGCTTCTGACAGGATATTGCCATGATAGGCTTCAATGCCCAGCAGGCGGGCCTGGGCCACGCTCTCATAGTTGGTATCGGCAATCAGCACCCGATAGTCCAGGTTGTCCAGCAGTTGCGCCAATTGACGCGTCAGATCCGTGCTGCCCATGAAGAGGAAGCCCTGGGGGTCCGCCTCGCTCACGCCCAGCCACTGGGCGACCGTCTTGGCGGTACCGCCCTGGAGGAGAACGGTCCCGGCGATCACCAGAAAGACCAGGGGCTGCAAAATCGTCGCTTCCGTATAGCCGAGTTCGATTAGCTGAATGGCGAAGAGAGACGAGACCGCGGCAGCCACAATACCCCGGGGCGCAATCCAGGCCAGGAAGAGACGCTCGTTGCGCGTCAGCTTACTGCCGATGCTGCTCACAAATACGCCCAGGGGGCGGAGCACCAGGAGCACAACGGCCAGGACCAGGAAGGACCGCCACCCTAACATGCCCAGCAGTTCGCGCGTAAAATTGGCCGCCAGCAGGATAAAGAGCACGGAAATCAGAATGACGCTGAGCTTTTCTTTGAAATTCCATATCTCGCGCAATTGGCGCAATCGCGTATTGGCCAGCACAACGCCCATAACCGTGACGGCCAACAGCCCCGATTCGTCCGCGAGGGTATTGGAAACGGCAAAGGTCAGGGTCACCAAAGCGATGAGCGCGAAGTCGCGCAGATAGTCGGGGAAGAGATAATAGCGCAGGCCGAGGTAGGCGATATAACCGGCCGCCAGGCCCAGCGCACTGCCGATGACGACGATCCGAAAGAAGCCGATCACCGAGCCGCCGATCATGCTGCTGTCGGCAATGATGAAGTCGAAAACCAGCACCGCCAACAGCGCGCCCAGGGGATCAATGAGAATCCCTTCCCATTTCAAGACCGAACTGATGGACTCCGTCGGCTTGACGTTGCGCAAAATGGGGGCAATAACGGTGGGCCCGGTTACGACAATGAGCGCCCCGAAAAGCAGGCTAAGCTCCCAGTTTAGGCCCATGATATAGTGGGCCGCGGCCGCGCCGCCGAACCAGGAAATCAACGTACCGAAGATGAGCAGGTTGCGCACCACGGTGGCGGTATTGCGCACTTCGCGGAAATTAAGCGTCAGCGCACCCTCAAACAGAATAATGGAAACCGATAGCGAAACAAAGGGGAAAAAGAGATCGCCCAGAGCGTCCCGGGGATGGATAATACCGAATCCGACCGGTCCGGCCAGAAGTCCGATAGCCAACAGGGGCAAAATGGCGGGAAGCTTTGCCTTCCAGGCCAGCCATTGACAGGCAAACCCTACGGCAACAATCCCGGCAATGATGAGAAGTTCGTTATGGTGCAAGTGACGCTCCTTATGATTACTCGATTGATAGAGATCACGCCGGCGAAGCATAGCACGCGACAGAACGTCCGGCTGTAATTGCGCTCCACATAGAGAACCGGCTTTGCATATTTGCCGGGAATGAGCGACGCTTATATTCGGCACGCCAGCACTATACCAGAAATTGATGGCCTGCGCATCATACACGCTCTGGAATATCCGGCTCAACCGGATTTCATGCGGTTGTCTGACGCGGGAGACGTGAATATTTGATCCGTGACTCGTGATGCGTGCCGGACTCCGTCACGAGTCACGGTCACGTTTCCAAAAGCGGACCACATGGATGCCAAATATCTATAAATGGAGGTCGCTGCAATTCATGTCTAACTGCCGATCCCGCCTCGTCCTTCTCGCCTGCTGTTGCATGGCCCTGCTTGCCGGATGCGCTTCGCAGCCGAGCGAGCGGCCGGCCGCCATTCGCCCGGCCATGTCTACGCCGACCAGTATCGTCGTCTATCCGACGGCGACAGGCACGTCGGCGGCGCTCCCAGCATCGCCTGAAGGCGACGCCCCGTCCCTCATTCCCACGCCTACGCCGTCCCCCACACCGATCCCGCCGCCCGCCTTCGACCCTGCAACCATGACGATTGGGCTGGAGCCGCTTGCCGACGGGTTTGATGCGCCCGTCTTTATCACCCAGGCGGGAGACGGCAGCGGTCGCTTCTTCGTCGTGGAACAGGGCGGCCTGATTCACATCCTGCGCGACGGTGTAAAAAGTGCGACGCCCTTTCTGGATGTAGCCGGCCTCATCACCGACGCGGGCAGCGAGCAGGGCTTGCTGGGCCTGATTTTTGATCCGGATTTTGCCGAGAACGGCTACTTCTTCATCAACTATACGGCTCAAGATGACGCAACCGTCATCGCCCGTTATCGGGTCGATCCCGCCGCGCCCGATCAGGCCGATGTCGCCTCAGCGTTTGAGATTTTGCGCGTCGAACAGCCGGCGTCCAACCACAACGCGGGGATGCTGGCTTTCGGGCCGGACGGCTATCTGTATGTGGGTCTGGGAGACGGCGGCGGCGCCAATGATCGCTACGAAAACGGCCAGAATCCCGCTGCGCTGCTGGGCAAGATGCTGCGCCTGGACGTGACCGGCGACCGAAGCGTTCCCTACCTCATTCCCCCCGACAACCCGTGGCGGGAGGCGAATTGGGATGGTGTGGACGTATTGGATGAAATTTGGGCGGTGGGGCTGCGCAATCCGTGGCGCTACAGCTTCGACCGCGTGACGGGCGAGCTTTGGATCGGCGACGTAGGGCAGAGCAAGTTCGAGGAGATCAACCGGGTGAGCGTGCGTTTTCCCGCAGCGATCAACTTCGGCTGGCCCATTATGGAAGGAACCCACTGCTTTCCGGATGACGACACGTGCGAGGAGGCCGGCCTGACGCTTCCGGTTACGGACTACGCGCACGCGGACGGCAATTGCTCGGTCACGGGCGGATACGTTTACCGGGGCGCAGCCTATCCCGCGCTCGCGGGCGTCTACTTCTTCGGCGATTATTGCAGCGGCAACATCTGGGCGCTATGGCAGGACGGGGCCGACGCATGGCAGAAGCATATCGTCGTGGAAGGCGCCGGCAGCATCAGTTCCTTCGGCGAGGACGAGGCCGGCGAGCTGTATGTCATTGATCGGGGCGGCGGTGCAATCTCCCGCATCGTGCTGGATGAATCATAGGATCGCTACCACTCATCGATCCACTCTTCGCGCTCGCCCACCATTTTGAAACGTCGCTCCGTGGGCCGGGGCGGCCAGTCGTTTGCCTCGCCCTGGCCGGCGTAAGGCGGGCCATAGCCCTGGCCCGCGCCCGGCGGCTGCTGGGGCAGCATGCCCGCGCCGGTGAGCACGATAACCGGCGGCTGGGAGGAAAACTGGGGGTAGCTCGGGGGAACGGCCCCGCGGCCGCCCCGACCGCCGGCCGCATCATCCCGCTCACGCCGGCGATTGCCCGCCATGACCAGAATGGCCGTGGGCACGCCCGCCATGACGCCGAAAATGACGCCCAACCCCATGCTGATGGCGTCGCTGCTCAGCCGCTCGCCGATGCGCCAGGCAATGACGCCGACGAAAATCGCTGTCGTCATAAAGAGATACTTTTTCATGCTGACTGCTCCTTTCCGGTCTCTGCTGCATCCGGTCTGCTATCCGCCCACGCGGCCTGAAAGCGTATGGCCCGGCCGCGCACAATGAGTAAAAAATCGCCCTTGCCTTCCAGCTTTTCCGCGCCGCTGCCCGCCATGCCCGCGGCATAGCGGGCCTCGTCCGCTCCTGCGGTCGCGCCTACCAGCCGCGTGGGGAAATTGGCCTTCATGGAGCCGATAAGGGCTGCCGTGGGGCGCTGGGTGCAGGCCAGCAGGTGAATGCCCGCCTCGCGCCCCCGCTGCGCGAGGCGCGTCAGCGCGGTTTCCACAGGCTTGCCGCCGCTCTGGAGCAAATCGGCTAATTCGTCCACCGCCAGGATGAGCAAAGGACGGTTGCGCCCCGCCCGATCCCGGGCCTCCATCAGCTCAACCATGCTCATCAAATGGCGGGCGGCGGCTTCAGGTTCGCTCATCACCGCGGCGACATGGGGAAAAGTCCGCGGCAAGCCGAAATTGCGCCCTTTCGGATCGATGAGAATCATGCCCAGATCGTCGGGGCGATTGAAACGCGCCAGGGAAGTGAGAATGGTGCGGGCCAGGGCAGTTTTGCCGCTGCCTGTGGTCCCGGCAATCAGGCAATGGGCCACATCGGGTGCGGGCAGATGCAGGAGCAGGGGCGCGCCGGTCTCCTCCACGCCCAGCACCGCGGTGAAGGGCGGCAGTTCGCCCAGGCCGGCGCAGAGAGGCTCCAGGCGTACGGGCGCGGACCTTTCGCGCGGCGCTTCCACATGGATCAGGCTCCCCTTGCGATAGATGCGCACGGTTCGGGCATTGAGCGCCAGCGCGATTTCCTCATCCAGCCGGGTGATGGCCGTCACGCGCGTGCCGGGCCGGATGCGCATATGAAAGGTGACGAAGCGAGGCGTCATCACGCCGCCCTGGACAAAGACGGCGAGCTTATGTCGTCGCAGCACCTCTTCGATGCGGGCGGCGTTGCGGTGCAGAGTTGCTTTTTGCGTATCCATAGACTACTGTTGATAAGGAGGTTCGCACGGGCGCTGCGAACCGGGAACAGGGGGGATGCTCTCTATTTGAGAACGATTGTAATAGAACAAGTGTTCTGATGTCAAAAAAGGTTTTTTATCAATTTCAATAGCCAGGAGAACTTGCCATGCAATACCGACCGCTGGAAAGCCGTTATGATGCCATGCCCTATCGCCGGACGGGCCGTTCGGGCTTGAAGTTGCCGGCCGTCTCGTTGGGCCTGTGGTATAACTTCGGCGGGGTGGATACGCTGGAGAACTGCCGGAAGATGATCCATCGGGCCTTTGATCTGGGTATTACCCATTTTGATCTGGCCAACAATTATGGTCCGCCGGCCGGTTCGGCCGAGGAGACCTTCGGTCGCATCCTGGCCCAGGACCTGGCTCCCTATCGGGATGAGCTGGTCATTTCATCCAAGGCGGGCTATTACATGTGGCCCGGCCCCTACGGCGAGTGGGGCTCGCGCAAATACCTCATCTCCAGCCTGGACCAGAGCCTCAAGCGCATGGGGCTGGACTACGTGGATATCTTCTACAGCCACCGGTTCGATCCCGACACGCCGCTGGAGGAGACCATGGGCGCGCTGGACCACATCGTGCGCAGCGGCCGTGCGCTCTATGTGGGCATTTCCACCTATGACTCAGCCCAGACCCGCCGGGCGGCGGCTATCCTCCACGAACTGGGCACGCCCTGCCTGATCCACCAACCGCGTTACAATATGTTTGATCGTTGGATCGAGGACGGTTTGCTGAGCACCTTGGCTGAGGAGGGCATGGGCTGCATCAGCTTCTCGCCGCTTTGCCAGGGGATCCTTACCAACAAGTATCTGAGCGACATGCCTGATGATTCCCGAGCCGCCAAGCTGGAGGGCGGCTTCCACTGGGGCGACAGCGTGACGGAGTCGCGCGTGGCCAAAGTGCGCAAGCTGAACGAGATTGCCCAGGCTCGCGGGCAGAACGTAGCGCAACTGGCCATCGCCTGGGTGCTGCGCCATCCGACCATGACCTCAGCGCTCATCGGCGCGAGCAAAGTATGGCAGATCGAGGAGGCCGTGGCAGCCTTGGACAACCTGACATTCAGCGCGGGAGAGCTGGAGCAGATCGAAGATATTCTAGGAGGAGAATAAAAAAAATGGACCGGGAATGCAGAGGGTAGGCGCATTTCCGGTCCGTTATGAGTGGATCGGACAGGATTCGAACCTGTAACCAAGCAGTTATGAGCCGCCTGCTCTGCCGTTGAGCTACCGATCCGGGAGAGGAAAGTCAAGAGGAAAAAGAGAGCGGGTAGCGGGAATCGAACCCGCATGACTAGCTTGGAAGGCTAGGGCTTTGCCATTAAGCTATACCCGCATGGCAAATTAAAAATTAATTGAAAATAGATAATAATCAATTAAAAATTATCTATTTTCAATTAACCATTCTCCTGGTCGGGGAGAGAGGATTTGAACCTCCGACCCCAGCGTCCCAAACGCTGTGCGCTGCCGGACTGCGCTACTCCCCGTCACAGTCCCCCATTCTACAAAAAAGCGTCTGTTCAGTCAAAGTTTTATCGCACCCACTGGAGTCCCTGCTCCAGCCAGTTGCCGGCATTGCCGGGCAGATCGGCCAGCAGGACCGACTCGCCACCCGCAATGGGCACGCCCCATATCTGCCAGACGCCGCTTCGATCGCTGAGGAAGGCCACCCAGCGGCCGTTGGGGCTGATCGCGGGCACGCCGTCATTGGCCGGATCCCGCGTCAGGCGCAGCACGTCACCGCTTTGCGTATCAACCCGGTAGATGTCATAGTTGCCGTGACGGCCGTTGCTGGTAAAGACAATATAGCGACCATCCGGGCTCCATGCGGGCAAGGTATCCTCGGGCACGCTGGTGAGGGGCATGCGGCCCGATCCCGCGCCGGACATGGTCCACAAGCCGCAACGATTGCCCGTTTCATCGCAACCGCGATAGACAATTTGATCGGCCGTCGGATGCCAGGCCGGATTGTCGCCATACGCCAAATCCGTCGCTTCGCTGTTTTCTTCCGCCCAGGTGACGTAGATGCGCCAGCGGCGGTCGCCTTCGCGATTGCTGGCAAAAGCAACGCGATTGCCGTCGGGACTCCAACTGGGGCGCCGATCTTCGGCAAAGCGGGTGAAGCGCAGGGCCAGCCCCGTTCCCGGGTCCACGGCGCTGATGCCGGCCATATCTTCCCGGGTGTTGTAGTAGGCCATGCGCACGCCGTCGGCGCGCAAGGCTGGCTGGATGCCGTCCTGGACCAGCAATTGGGGCGCACCGCCGTCAAGGGGGACGGTAAAAATACGGCTGCGGTTGTCGTCAGCGCTAATGCCCGCGCTCAGCAGTCGGCCGGTCGTCGGCGCATCGGCTTCGGGAGGGCTGGTTGGCGCGGGCGTGGCCGTTGCTGAGTCCGTTACCGCGTCTGTTGCTGTGGGAACGGCGGTTGACGTCGGGGTGGCCGTGGCTTTGCGCGCGGCGTCGGTTGCGGCCGCTACAACCGACGGCTTCGTGGGCGTCGCCCGGGCAGGCGACGGCGTTGACGATGCCGTAGATGATGCTGCTGCGCTGCGCTGCGTAGGCGTCGTACTTCCATTCGTATTTGTTGCCTGGGCATTGCCGCGACAGTGGTCCCGGGCAATATCGCGCTTGTCGATCAGACCCGGCGTAACGTCAATCTCAATGGCGGCAATGTATTGCTCTGCCGCATCACACCATTTTTCCTCCGCCGACAGTTCGTCGCCCAGCGTAATCAACGCCGTCTGAAGTCGCTCTTCCACGTCCCGATAGGTCGGGTTGATCAGGTAGAGTTCATCAAGCAGGCGCACCGTCTCCGTCCAATCATCGCCTGCATTGGTCAATGCGGCCAGATAGTTGGCCGCCATGGTGCGCGCGGTGCGCAACTGCGTCTCGTTGGGGCGCAACTCCAAGGCTGCATCAACCCACGTCAACGCATCTTCCAGATTATTGGAGTGGTCTTCCTGCGCGCTCAGGTTGACGTAGGAATTAAAAAGCATATCTTCAATGGCGTCGGCCTCAAAGGCGGGATCTTCAGTGTGGATATCGTCCAGCATCTCCACTGCTTTCGCCCACTCGCCGTTGTTATATGCGGCCCGGGCGTCAGCCCACTTCTGCTCCAGCGCAGTTAGGGTGGGGGCGGGCGTGGCCGCGCTATCGGCGGTCGGTTCGCTCTCCGCCGGAGATGAACTTCCTTGTCCGCCGGCGGGGGGGGCGCTTTCAGAGGCCGCGCCTCCAACGGTTGCGTCGCCTGCATCATTCCCCTGGGCCAGCGCAAGGAGGCTTTCAACGCCTTCGCCGGCGGTTACGTTGCCCGGATCCAGCAGCATGACCTGCTGATATTCGGCCAGAGCGGCTTCCAGATTGCCCTCGGTGCGTAAATCCACCGCGCGCTGAAGGTGAATGCCGACCTGCTGCCGGGTCTGAATTTCAATCTGCTGTTGTCCGGCGCGCACGCCCAGAACGACAGCCAGAATCAGGATGGCTGCGGCAACGAGCGTTATTGTGCCAATGATCCAGAGCGCCCACTCGGGCAGCCGGATATTCTGTGAATTACTCATAACGATACATTACTCCATCTTGCCGAATTGCGCACGTTACAGAACGTGACAAATCCCATTCTGAACGTCTGTATTTCTTGGCGGAACAGCTTCTTATTTCGACAATTTTCTTCAATTGCGATGGGCCCAAAGGCATTCACTTACGTGACCGTACATCTCGTTATAATTGTTATACAGTATGAAGTATAATAGTCCATAGCTGTTTAATCCCATCACTCGTGGAGACTGAATCTGTTATGTATCGGCGTACCCCTGTTCGCGTGATTTTTCTCACCTTGCTACTGTTCTTTGCCTTTAGTACTCTGGCCGTCTCGCTACTCTTCTCGGCAGCTCAGGCCGCACCATCGCCCAAAATTACAATCAGCGGCCCTGTCCTGCAAGGAATGTTAATTAGCGGCGAACGTCACTATCTGAGCGTAGAGCCAACGCAAAGCGACGGGCTGATGATCCTCACGCTTGCCTACGAGCCGCTCAACACCGACTTGCAGGGGTTGATTAACTTTTTAGTCCTGGATGAGGATCAATTACGCCGTTTTGTCGCGGGCGATTTAAACGTACGGACGGCCAACATTGCCTCGGGCGCGCTGCTTCAGTTTGACCCCGCGGGCAATAAAATGCGCGCCGCTTTTCGGGGATCGGGACACGGCGCGTATACGGTCATTGTTTACAACGACGCGGACATCTTCGCTACCTACACTCTAGAGGCCATTGGCGGCCGGCTCTCCGACGGAATCAATCAGACGACGTTGCCCGCGCCTGCCGCGCCAGTCCCCGCCACGCCCGCGCCGGCCCCGACCGAAACAAGCGAAGCATCCTCCGGCGGATTCCACACGGTGATGACAACCACGGTTACCGGCGAGTTGGTCGCGCCCATCACGCGCCACTATCTGACCATTGACCCCACCATTCGGGACAGCCGCATCACGCTGAACATGAACTACGCGCCGGAAAGCGACGCGCTGGACGGCTTTGTCAATTTTGTGGTGTTGACTGAGGATGGCCTGCAACGCTTGCTGCGCGGAGAAAATATATTCGATCTGGAGCTGGCGACAGGCGCGCCGGTCCCCTTTGTCGGGCACGCTAATCAATTGACGGCCGAGTTTCGGGCTTCGGGCAACGGCCCCTATACGGCGGTCCTCTACAACGGCGCAGCAGAGCCGGTTACATACACGTTCTCGACCCGGAACGCCCAGATTATCGACCGATATGGCCAGACCAACGAGTCAAAAGGCGCGCCCGCGACCCCTGCGACGACGGCCACGCCCGCGGCAACGGCAACCATTACCTCTACCACTGCGAACTTTGCGCCCAATCGCAATGTCCTGCTCACCGGCCTGCTGGATCAGCCCTACGAGCACCACTACTACGGCCTCTTTCCCAATGTGCGCGACACCCGGGTTATCGTAACCCTTGACTACGATCCCCGCGGCAGCGACGCCCTGCGGGATAACGTCAATTTTTGGGTTTTGGATGAGGACGGTTTACGGCGGGTCATCGCGGGCGCGCGGCCGGAAGATGTGGAGATCGCTTCGGGCGCGCTCATTCCCTTTGGCGTTGACGAAAATAAGCTGCGCGGCGTCTTCAAAGCGTCAGGCCGCGGCGAATACACGGTGATCGTTTACAACAACAGCGAAGAAGCCGCTGTCTATTCGTTGCGCGTGCGCGGCGGCGAACTGGAGGATTTGTCCAAGCAGGCAACTTCATTAGGGACGTTGCCCTGAGGCAGGGTGTAGGCGGCAGGCGGCGGATTTATCATCCGGCTCCCTTGCCCGTTCATGCAAACAAAAAAGGCGGAGGGACGAGCAATTGTCCCTCCGCCTTTCCGCTTTCTGAGCGCTACTGACGCAGCCGTCCGTCCGTCTCCTGCTCCACCGCTTTGACGATACGATTGCGCAGGGCCTGCACTTCTTTCTCGTGCAGGCTGCGATCGGGGCTTTGGTAGATAACGTGGAAGGCCACGGACTTGGCGTCAGCGGCAAGCGGCTCGCCCCGGTAGACATCGAACAGCTCCACGTCCTGGACCACATCGCCGCCCGCCGTCGTAATGGCGTCCTGGATGCGGCGTACGGTTACATCTTCTTTCACCTCAAAGGCCAAATCCTCCACAACCGGCGGATAGCTGGAAATCGGCTGCATGGGCTCCAGGCTCCAATTGGGTTTGCGCAGGGGCTCCAGCGCCAACTCAGCCGCGTTGACGCGCACATTGGGCAGCCCGAAGGCTCCACGCACCTGGGGATGCAGTTCGCCCATGAATCCCAGCGACCGGCCGTCCAGAAAGATCTCGGCGCAGCGCGGGCCGAATGTTTCCGTTGCGGGTCGGACCTGGAACCCGATTTTGTCAGCCTTGAAGCCCAGGCGATTCAACAACATTTCCACTACGCCCTTAAGGTCAAAGAAATCCATCTCCTCGCTTGACCCGGCATCAGCCTGGAAATTTTGGGGGCGACGCGGCCCCAGCATCAGCAAGCTCAGCCGACGGGGTTCGGCGGGCAGGAGACCGGCGCCCTCCTCAGGAAGGTAAACCCGGCCGATCTCAAACGTGAGCAACCGATCGGTAAAGCGGATGTTGCGGGCTGCATTCTCCAGTGCGCTCACCAGCATGGTGCGGCGCATCACCCGCTTCTCGGGCATGACGTTGGTAATCAAGACGTAGTCGTCCTCGCTGCCGGACTCCCGACCGGGATGCAGCTTGTCATGGTTCTCGGGCGAGGAGAGAGGATGGTTGATGATCTCCTGCAGGCCCATGGCCGTGAGGATGCTGCGGGCTTGCTTCTCCGTCTCCAGCATCTGATCGCGCCGCTGAACCGGCAGTTCATCATTGAGGAGCGTCTGGCCCACCTGTTCGTAGCCGATGACCCGGGCAACCTCTTCGCAGAGATCGGCGGGGATGGTCACGTCTAGGCGATGCCAGGGCACGACGGCCTCAATCAGCGTTTCGCCCGGCTCCTGCTGAAGCGCGAAGGTTGCCTTCTCGCCCGCGGCGAGATCAGCACGCCCTACGGTGTCAACCTGAAAGCCCAGCCGGCCCAACGCGTCAACCGCATCGGCCAGGCTGATATCCATCCCCAACAGGCGGCGCAGATCGCTTACCGCGGTGTAAACGGTCACGGCCTGCTGCTGCACCGGATAGGCGTCCACCATGCTGGGTACAATGCGGCCATTGGCATAGCGACGCATGAGTTCAGCCGCGCGCCGGGCCGCGATGTCATTCAAGGTCGCGGGCACGCCCCGCGCGAAACGATACCCGGCTTCACTGGGCAGGCGCAGCGTTCCCGCGGTGCGCCGGTTGTTGATGCCTTCAAATGTGGCCGCTTCCAGCAAAATGTTGGTCGTCGTCGCGCTGACTTCGCTCTCCTGCCCGCCCATGACGCCGGCGATGGCAATGTTGCCCGCGGTGTCGGCAATCATGAGCATCGTGCTGTCCAGCGTGCGCGTCACGTCATCCAGCGTGGTGAATTTCTCCCCGTCTGCCGCCCGGCGGACGATGATGACGGGCAACTCGCTGCCGCTGCGCCGCGCGCGTGCCGCCAGCACATCGTAATCGAAGGCGTGGAGGGGCTGGCCCAACTCCAGCATGACGTAATTGGTGATGTCCACGATATTGTTGATGGGCCGCATTCCGGCTGCGGTCAGCGCCTGCTGCATCCATGCGGGCGACGGACCGATCTCTACGCCTTTGATCAGGATGCCCGTGTAGCGGTTGCATAGGGCGGGCTCCTCAATGCGAACGTCAAAATAGTCGCCGGCCTCATCATCGCCGGCCGGCTGCCATTCGTCGGCCGGGAGATGCAGGGCCCCTCCCGTGAGCGCAGCCACTTCCCGGGCCACGCCGGTCATGGAGAGGCAGCGGGCCATGTCGGGCGTCAGTTCCAGCTCAATAATTTCATCGCCCAGATAATCGCGCAGGGGTACGCCCGCGGGCGCGTCCTCAGGCAAAAGCAGAATGCCTTCATGCTCTTCGCTCAGCCCCAGCTCCAACTCGGAGCAGACCATGCCCGCAGACTTGACGCCCCGAATTTTGGACGGCTTGAGCTTCTTCTTGGGCCGGGGTCGCTGCTCGCTGTATGCATCAACCAGGTAGGCCCCTGCCCGGGCAAAAGCCACCTTGAGCACAGGCAATCCGTCTGCGTCCCGGTACGCAAAGAGATTGGGCGCGCCGGTGACAACGCGCTGAACCTCGTCGCCGCCGTAGTCTACATCCACCAGCACCAGGCGGTCCGCATCCGGGTGGGGCAAAATATTGACGACGCTCCCTACGAGGATTGTCTCAGGGTCCCACCAATCGGCAGGCCGTTCAATGCTCCCGACTTCCAGTCCGGCCAACGTAAGCCGTTCGGCCAGCTTATCGGTGGGAAGGGTGATGTCAACGTATTCTTTGAGCCAGGAAAGCGGGACGAGCATGGGGTATCCTTGTACAGGTTGTGCAGGTAACAGGTTGCAGGTGTGCAGGCGCCAGCGTTAGAGCCTTGGCTGCCCATATAGCACCTTCCATCATCTTACCCAGTCAGCGCCTCATGCACCAAATCGTGGCAGTGCGCGCGGAATTGCCCCCAGCAGCGGCGGTCGCCCAGGAGGTTGCGCAGGTCCGCGGTAATCTCCGGCAATTGGCTGGGCAGAATGCGGCGGAATTCGGTAATCTGTTCTTCGGCATGGGGGGTAGGTTCGTTTGGGGGACAGGCGAGGTAGAAAATATAGCTGGCAAAGTGGGCCGCATTTTCGCCGTCATGGAAGTAATATTCGAGGATGCCCAGGAAATGTTTTACATTTACGGGCCAACCGGTCTCCTCGTCCACTTCCCGATACAGCGCGTCAATCACCGTTTCGGACCAGTGAATGCCGCCCGTAGGCAATCGATAGATGC
Organism: Caldilineaceae bacterium; assembly: GCA_020433455.1. GTDB lineage: Bacteria > Chloroflexota > Anaerolineae > Caldilineales > Caldilineaceae > JAGRCP01. The sequence goes on from JAGRCP010000015.1 coordinate 26,448, forward strand.
GGGCCGGATAGTGGCGCTTGGCGTGAACCCAGATACACCTGTCGGGATCTTCCAGGACAAAGACGACCTCGGCGCGGCGGTCGCTGTCGCTGTGGCGCCAATGTCGCCCGCGCAGGCAATTGTCCGCCGGGATATGAACGGTGCGACGCAGGGGTTCACCCCATAACGCGACCAACTCCTGCACTTCGGTTTCGCATACGACGGGTCTGCGCGTGGTGGATGCATTCCCCCGCTTTAACATGCTCTTTTCTCCTGCGCTTGTGGGTTACGGCTAGTTTTTTGTGGGGAATTTGTGCACTTGTGTGAATTGCGCCTGCATCATACATGGAACGGATCAGGTTGTCGAATTTCGCCGTCGCCAAAATGCAAAAAAGGTAGTGAGCAGGAGAAACGCCAGCGTTGCCAGGCTGACGGCGCGGCCGATTGCCCGGGCGGGCGTATCGCCATAGCGCAGGAGGATGTAGCCTTCGCCTTGGGGGAGGGGGACGGTCATGCGGCCCAGCGTTCCCTCTTCTTCGGGGATGATGGGCAGTTCCCGGAGCATTGCGCCGTGTTCGCCATCCAGCAGATAGGCGCGCCAGCCGGGGTAGTAGAATTGGTTGAAAACCACCCGCTGCTCATCCGACCGCGTGTTAAAGAAGTAGAGTTCTTCCATCACGGTGTTATGGGCAACAGAACCGATAGCCAGCGTTTCGTTATCGATGGGGTAGCGGGGATTGCCGTAGTCGATCATGGTGGTCACCGGCTCTACCGGACCGCCGGCCTGATCCTGATTGATGTAATAATCGGCCATGGGACTCCATGTGGGGATTTCTTTCACCCAGGCCGTGCTGCCCGTCATCTCGTCGGAAGTCTGCTGGAAGCGCATGAGGCCCGCCAGGCTGACCGGCCCTTCGGCCGGCTCCACGATCTCCACCTGCAGGTAGGGGTAGCCGGCCAGAATGACCAGACCGGCCAGAATCAGCAGGCCGGCGTCCAGTCCCCGGCGCGGGGCAGGCAGAACAGCGGGATGGAGAATCAGCCCGCTGAGGATGCTGAGGCAGAGCGCGACGATGCTGAACCAGCGCCAGGGAAATTGTGCAAAACCCAGAATCGTGCCCAGAAGAGGCAACTCCCACAGCGCCCTGCCCCACTCCAGCCCCGCCAGCAGAGCAAGAAGACCCGCGGCGATAAAGCAAGCCATTTCTCCGCGTACCCGCTCCAGACGACGCCAGCTCAGAACAATGCCGAGCAGGGCCAGGGTCAGGGCAATGACGCCGAGTTGAAAGCCTATCTGGTCGTTAGGGCCCGCTTCGCTCACGCCGAAGCCCCAGATCGGGCTAAAAAGTTGGTAAAAGTAGACGAAGTTACCCCGATAATCGTAGCGCCCGTCAAACCACTGATCGACGCGCACGTACCGGCGCTCCAGCAGCATGGGCAGCCAGAAGACGGCGCTCAGCCCCAATCCCAGCAAAATACCCGCGGCGGGCGCCAAGGTACGCCGCAGCCAGGGCCAGAAGCGGATGCCCCCGGGCAGGGTCAAATTGACCGTGCCGTCGGGCCGGGCGTAGACGAGGACCAGCGTCAGGATGTAAAGCCCCAGGACAGGCGTAAAGAGAACGACGATCAGGTTGCTGGTCAGGAAAAGACCGGCGTAAGCGACGGCCGTCATGACAATCCACGGCCGGCTCCCGCGCAGCACCGCCATGCGTACGGCCAGCAGGCAGAGAGGCAACCAGGCCAGGGCCATGCTTTCGGCCAGATTGGCCCGTACGTAGAGGTTAAACAGATGGTACGGAATGTAGACGTAGACCAGTGCGCTGATGACCGCGGCGCGGCGTCCGCCCCAACTGCGCACAAAGGCGTACATGGTCGCAGCGGATGCGACGATGCTTATGACAAAGACGCTCTTGACGGCAGGGACAAAATCCAATCCCAGAAAATGATGGAGCAACTCGCCCAGAAAGTGGCTGAAGGGTCCGTAAATGTTAAAGAAGGGGTAGCCGTAACCGAAGGCGAAATCGGGGCTCCAGCGGGGCCACCAGACGCCGTCCTGAACCAGGCGATCAAATTCAAAAAGAAAGTAGACGTGATGGCGTGCGTCATTGGCGCCCCAGAAGTAACCGGGCTGAAGAAAAGGAGCGGCCGCAAAAATCGTCAGCGCCAGGGTGAGCCAGAAGAGGCGATCTCGCCAAAGGGGAATGCAGGGTTCTTCCGCCACGGCATCGGGCAGGGAATTAGCGTCCATAGAAAATCAGCTTATCGTCAATGCCGCCGTCAACGGGCAATCGCGTCCCGTCGCGCCAGTCGTAATAACCAAAAATAAAGCGCAGGCCCTCCTCTGCCGGATCCAACCCCGCCTCGCTTAGATCCAGGGTGTAGCCGGCCGTCATAATTTTGCCTGGGCGCCAGGCCGTAGGCGGGCGATCGTCATCTAGCGGCGTGCGGTCCAACTGGGCCACGCTGCGATACCCCTCGCCCTCCTGAACCTGGGCCTGCAGGAAGATGTTATAGTCTGCGTCCAGGTGATAACGATTCTGCCAGGTCACGTCCAGCCGGACTTGGTCGGCATCGGGCAGGGGCGTAAGCGTTGCCTCCAACAGCACGATTTCGTTGCGCGCGCCCAACGTAGCGTATGGGCGATCCGGCGGTGGATACTGGGTAAAATCGGCGGTAAGATAGGGATAAGAGGCCAGGATCGCCAGGCCGATGAGCGCGGGCCAGTAGGGCACGCGGCCAAACGAAGGTAAGAGCGCGGGCAAACTGCCGGCCAATGCAATAAGAAAGGGCCCTGCCAGCAGCGTCAACTGCCAAGGGTAGGTCAGCAGACGATGCGCCCCCGTGATGCGCCACAGCGGGGCCGCGGGCGTCAACGTCAGAAAGAGAATAATCACGCTCGCCGTGACGGCAAAAGCCAAAAGTCGATTGCGATCTCCGTCCGCTCGATTCGCGCGGCGAGTGCGCCACAGCCAAAATGCGATAACGCCCAGCACGGGCGCGGCAAAACCGATTTGCAGCGGCAGCTCATCCTGCCAGCCGGGAATGCTGGGCGCGGTGATCCAGCGGTTGCCGGCAAGCTGAAAGAGATAGGTGAAGTGTTGGAAAAAGTCCGAGGGCGGCGATTGCCGGATGGACCAGAGGGATAGCAGGCTGACAAATCCTGCCGCGCCGCCCACAAAGACAATCAGCCCTCCCCTGCGCGAGCGTTCGGCAAGGAGCGCGTACAGCAGCAGCAGGAGCGTACCGAACAGCGCTAATCCGGCCTGGATGCGCCACATCCATAAAATGGCCAAAAGCATGAGCGCCGCGGCCGCGGGCGAGGCCGTACGGCGATAAGCGGCCGTAGCGGCCAGAGCGCCGGGCAGCAGGGCGACAATCCACATGTCAGCCAGGCTGCCGCGCACGTAAATCGTCATGAGCGCCGGCGGCATGAGCATGTAGAGCAGGCCCGCCAGTCCGGCCGCACGGTCGCCCAGACGCGGCTCAAGCCAGGCGTAGACGCTCAGTCCGGCCAGGACCAGCAGCAGGGCAAAGAGGAAGCGCACGGCCGCGGTTGTCGGCATCCCCAGCATGAGCAGCGGCTGAGCCAGCAGATAGGCGGCGCTGCCCGTCCCCCGCCAGAGATCAGCATCTGCCGCAAATCGGGCGATATTGCCCGGCTGACGGGCATTAAAAACCGCGGAAAACCCTTCCAATCCTTGCCAGTAGCCGGGATAGGTTGCCGGGGCCCAGGCAAAGACGCCCAGCAGCAATATGGCCCAAAAGCCGACGTTCGTTCTCCCTCGTTCCCTAAATTTCATGGCGGACAGTATAGCACGGAGCCGGGGACACGGGGCAAAGCAGCGGAGCGACGGGAGGACGAAGTCGGGATTCTTCACTGGGCTGTTGCCTAACGTACGCCGGCGCGTTGGCCCGTTCAGAATGACAGAGCGCCTTACATTGTCATTCTGAACGGATCAACGCGCCGAGAACAGGCTTCATGATGGGCCAGTGAAGAATCCAGCGTTGTCTGCTCAGTGGCTGTTCGTCGATAAGATAGTGATTGCGAGCCATTACCCGGGAGCGTCCCGCTCCGCCTAATATTCTCAATAGCAATCTTCACGCGGGGGAAGAGTTGCGGTATGATGGGGACAGGGCAATCGTGCATTGTGTCGGAAAGGCAAGGAAAGCATGACAGTACGTGAACTGACTCAGCAATCCCCTGCTCGACACGTCGTGACGGTAGATTTCTTCTTGCAGATGATCGCCAGCGGCCTGTTGGATGAAGATGATCGCGTTGAACTGCTTACCGGAGAGATATTTCAAATGACTCCTATCGGACGCCGTCACGCCGCTGTGGTTAAACGCCTGCTCTATTTCTGGACAAGTCAGTCATTAGAGGATGTTCTGGTCAGCATACAGGATCCAATTCGGATCGACGCCCGATCTCTTCCTGAACTGGATGTGGCCCTGATTCGCCGACGCGACGACTTTTATGCCAATGCCTATCCCGGGCCTGAAGATGTGTGGCTGCTTATCGAGGTAGCCGACAGTTCCTTAACCTATGACACTGAGCGTAAGTTACCGCTTTATGCTTCAGCTGCCATTCCCGAGGTTTGGATTGTCAATCTGATCGACAACTGCATCGATCGCCATCTGACACCCAACGCTCAGGGTTATCGCCTGCGTGAGCGTTTCCTCCCCGGCGACAAGATTGCCCCCGCTCGCTTTCCTGCTGCCACGCTGGATGTGCGCGAAGCGCTGAGCTTGCCGGGCGAAGCGGCTTAGCGTTCCATTTCTTCGCTCCGTAACTTTCCATGCGTTACCTTTCTTTTCTCATCTTCACCACCGGCGCCGCGACGCTGGGCATGGAGTTGAGCGCTTCCCGCCTGCTGGAGCCGGCTTTCGGCAACAATCAGATTCTCTGGGCCGCGCTTATCGGCCTGATTCTCCTCTACCTGGCTGTAGGCGCCTGGCTGGGCGGACGCCTTGCCGACCGTTATCCTGAACGTGGGGCGCTGGACCTGGCGGTGACGCTGGGCGCTGTGAGCATTGCCCTGATCCCCCTCCTCAGCTCGCCTGTGCTGAGCCTGGCGACCGTAGGGCTGGCCCGCTATGATGTTGGTCTACTGGCCGGCGCACTGATCGCCGTGCTGCTGCTCTTCAGCTTGCCCGCCATCTTATTGGGCATGGCCACGCCCTGGGCTATTCGCCTTACGGTGGATGATCCGGCCGATGCAGGTCGGGTGGCCGGGCGCTTTTCCGGACTGGCCACCGCAGGCGGATTGGCGGGCGCTTTTTTGCCGGTCCTCTGGCTCATCCCCGCTTACGGTACGCGCTGGAGCTTCTTCCTCCTCGCGCTGGGCGTGCTGACCGTGCAGAGCCTGGGCTGCCTGCCCCGGCGTCATCGCTGGATTCCCCTGGCGGGGCTGATTCTGGTACTGGCTATGGCGTTGCTGAGCCGGCCGGGCGCGGCGGTGCGTACGGGCCGGCAAGACCCAATCGGCGGCCGCATCATCTACGAAGACGAAAGCCGCTACAATTACATCGCCGTGCGCGAATGGACTAATGAGCGCCACCTGGAGCTGAATGACGGCGTGGGCATTCACAGCGTGTATCATCCCCAAACCCTGCTCAGCATGGGCATCTGGGACTACTTCCTCCTGGCTCCGTTCTTTCGTTCTGACCCGGAGGCCGCCGCGGCCGCGCTGGATGCAGGCGCACCGCCCATGGAAAATACGTTGCTTATCGGCCTGGCCGCGGGAACGGTGAGCGAGCTGATCACCGACGTCTACGGTCCGATTCCTATTACCGGCGTGGAGCTGGACCCCCAGATTATCGACGTAGGCCGGACCTACTTCGCCATGAACCAGCCCAATCTTACGCCTGTGGCGGCCGATGGCCGGGCCTGGCTTCGCCTGCAGCCCCATGATGAGCGTTGGGACCTCATCGCGGTGGACGCGTATCGCCCGCCCTACATTCCTTTTCATCTGACAACCGTGGAATTTTTTACCCTGGTGCGGGAGCATCTGACGGAAGAGGGCGTGGTCGCCATCAATGTGGGGCGCACCGACACGAATTTCGCGCTGGTGGACGCCCTGACCGCGACGCTGGAGCAGGTCTTTCCCGCGGTCTACGCAATCGACGAACCGGGTCCGCCCGCGACCTTGGCCAACACGCTTCTGATTGCCGCCCGGACGCCCGTGGAGTTGGGCCGGGTGCAAGCAACGCTGCGCGCATTGCCCCAGGCCCTGCCCGACGACTTCCGCGCCTTCGCCCAGCGCGCCGCAGACGAGACGCGCGCCGTTGTACCACCGCCGGACGCGCCCGTCTTCACGGATGACAAAGCGCCCGTGGAGCAGGTGGTGCATGGGATTATCCTGGATTATTTAGCGGGGGCGGCGGAGTAGGCCTATTCGGCCAATCTTTGCAATTCATACAGCCGGTTGAGCGCGTCCAAAGGCGTGAGGCCGTTGACGTCCAGGACGCGCAGCGCTTCCACCGCGGGATGCGTTTCGGCAAAGAGGGAGACTTGCAGCGCGGCCGGACGCCCCTTCTTGTCCGTGGCTTCAAAAAGCCGTTTGGGACCGGCCGCTCCGCTCCGCTCCAGATCCTCCAGAATCTCCTCAGCCCGATTGACCGCGGCCGGCGGCAAGCCGGCCATACGCGCCACGTGCACGCCGTAAGAACGGTCCGCTTTGCCGGGCAAAATGCGACGCAGAAAAATGACGTCCCGGCCGTCGCCGCTGTCGTCCACAGCCACATTGTAGTTGACCACGTGGGGCAGTCGCTCGGCCAGGTCAGTCAACTCGTGGTAGTGGGTGGCAAAGAGGGTCTTGGCCCGCAGTTCCGGATGGTTGTGGATGTATTCGATAACGGCCCAGGCAATCGCCAACCCGTCGTAGGTGCTGGTGCCCCGGCCAATCTCATCCAGCACCAGGAGGCTGCGCCGGGTGGCGTGATTGAGGATGTTGGCCGTCTCGATCATCTCCACCATAAACGTAGATTGCCCCCGGTGGATTTCGTCGCTGGCTCCGATGCGGGTGAAGATGCGATCCACCACGCCGATCCGCGCCCGGTCCGCGGGCACAAAGGAGCCGATCTGGGCCATCAGGGTGATGAGCGCGGTCTGGCGCAGAAAAGTGGATTTGCCGGCCATGTTGGGCCCGGTGAGAATGTGGATGCACGCCTCTTCCGTCAGATCCGTGTCGTTGGGGACAAACGGCTCATCGGTCAGGGTTAGCTCCACCACCGGATGGCGTCCGGCGCTGATGGCAATAGCGGAGCCGTCATCCACAACGGGGCGCACATAACGGCGCATGAGGGCGACTTCCGCCAATCCGGCAAAGACATCCAACTCGGCCAAGCCTTGGGCCAGTTGACGCAGAGCCGGGCCTTGCTCGGCTACCTGTCCGCAGAGGCGCCTGAAGAGTTCCTGCTCGATCTCCAGCCGGCGCTCGTCAGCGTTGAGGACCAGGGATTCATACTCTTTCAGCTCGGGCGTGATGTAGCGCTCGGCGTTGGTCAGGGTCTGCTTGCGGATGTACTCATCGGGAACCTTATCCTGGTGCGTCCTGGTGATCTCAATGTAATAGCCGAAAACCTTGTTGTAGCCCACCTTCAGGCTCTTGATGTCCAATCGCTCCCGCTCGGTCTGCTGGAGATTGGCGATCCAGTCCTTGGCCGAGCGGCTCTTGATCACCAGCGTGTCCAGCTCTTCATCATAACCTTCGCGGATAACGCCGGGCGTGTTGAGGGTGGCCGGCGGCTCGGGTGCGATGGCCCGCTCCAGCAGAGCCAGGACATCGGTGCAGCCCGGCAATGCGGTCATGCGGGCGGCGACGGCATTCTCCGCTTCATCCGCCCAATCGCGTAGGGTTTTGAATTCTTGCACCTGACGCAGCGCCTCGCGAATGCCCACCAAATCCCGGGGCAGGGCGATGTTGCCCTGGGCGACCCGGTTGGTCCAGCGTTCCAGATCGCCCACGCCGCGCAGGATTTCCCGGATTTCCAGGCGCAGGCTGGTGTCGTCAAAAAGGACCTGAACCGCGTCCTGGCGCGCGTGGATCGCAGCCGTGTCCAGCAGGGGGCGACTGAGCCAGCCGCGCATGAGGCGGCTGCCCATGGGGGTGCGCGTTGCGTTGAGCACGTCCAGCAGGCTGCCCTTGGCGTCGCCGCCGCGCATGGTCGCGGTCAGCTCCAGATTGCGCCGGGTGGACTCGTCCAGCGTCATGAACTCGCTGGTCGTATAGCTTTGGATGTGGTTGAGCTGGGTGAGCGCGGCGGGCTGCATCTCCTTGAGATAAATCAGGAGCGCGGCGGCCGCGCGCACGGCTTCCGTGCGCCCCTGAAGGCCGAAACCGTCCAGGCTGGTCACCCGAAAGTGGCGCTTGAGCACCTCCCGCGCGGTGGACGTTTCTACCTGCCAGGCTTCCACCGTCGAGAGTAAAGGGCTGAGCGCGTCAATCAGGCCGCGCAGGGTGGATTCGCCGGGCAGCCAATCTACGTGGATCAGCTCCGACGGCTGGAGGCGACTGATCTCTTCGCCGGCGCGGCGCTCAACTTCGGCGGCCGTATCGCCTTCAATTTGGGTGGCGGCCAGTTCGCCGGTGGTGATATCGCAATAGGCCACGCCCGCGGCCGTTCCCCGGGCGTTCATGCTCACGGCCATGAGGTAATTGTTGCGCCGCTCATCCAGCAGTCCCGGCTCGGTGACGGTCCCCCGGCTCACCACCCGCACGACTTCCCGGTCCACCAGGCCCTTGCCCGGCTCGCTCACCTGCTCGGCAATGGCGACCCGGTAGCCGGCTTCCACCAGGCGCGCGATGTAGCCGTCTACGCTGTGATAGGGCACGCCCGCCAGGGGCACGCGCTGATCGTTGCCCACGGGGCGGCTGGTCAGCACCACGTCGCACACCCGGGCGACGGTCTTGGCGTCGTCGTCAAATGTCTCGTAAAAATCGCCCAGACGAAAGAAAAGAATCGCGTCGGCGTGCTCTTGCTTCAGCGCCAGGTATTGGCGGCGCATGGGGGTGCTCATAAAGTCGTACTCCGGTCATCAGGCGGGAAAGGGGATCAAATTCAGGAAAATTAGCGGCCCTGCCAGACGGCCGCGCGTTTTTCAGCGAAAGCCTGCATACCCTCCTTCTGGTCTTCCGTGCCGAAGAGGAAGTAGAAAAGGGTCTTCTCATATTCCAGGCCCTCGCTCAAGCTCGTTTCGTAGGCTTTGTTGACGGCGGCCTTGGCCAACTGAACGGCCACCGGCGCACGCGCCGCGATCTGCTGAGCCAGTTCCACCGCCTCATCTACCAACCTTTCCGGAGCCACGACGCGGCTGACCAACCCTGCGGCCAGGGCCTCCTGCGCGTTGATGCGCCGATCGTTGAGAATCATTTCCATGGCCAGGGATTTGCCCACGATGCGGGTCAGGCGTTGGGTGCCGCCCGCGCCGGGGATCACGCCGATGTTGATTTCGGGCTGGCCGAATTTGGCCGTCTCAGCGGCGATGAGAATATCGCACATCATGGCCAACTCATTGCCCCCGCCCAGACAGTGACCCGCGACCGCGGCGATGATGGGCTTTTTGACCCGACTCAGGCGCGCCCAGCTCTCGATCATGCCCGAGTTGAGCATCTCCACCGCGCCCGCGGCAGCCATCTCCTTGATGTCCGCGCCCGCGGCAAAGGCGCGTTCGCTGCCGGTGAGGACCAGCGCGCCGATGTCGGGATCGGCGTCAAAAGCCTGGGCCGCGTCCACCACTTCCGCCATGAGCCGGCGACTGAGCGCGTTGAGGGCATCGGGGCGGTGAAGGCGAATCAGCCCCACGCCGGGCGCGGGCCGTTCCACCAGAATATCGTGATAATCGGTCATGGTAATCGCTCCTGGGATTTAAGATTGGGCGAGTTGATGATACTGGATACGGCTGATAAATATTATGGTGCAGCCGAGGGAGAAGATCAAAAACCGCAATGGGGCCGTTGCCGGGAGCGCCAAGCTCTAGCTTGGCATTGCTGTCGGACTGGAGTCCGGCGCTCCCGGGGCCGCCGCAGCAATACGCCGCCAACTGACACGCGAATATGTACCTACCATCCCAGCGCGCGCACCAGCCAGATGCCCAGCAGCGCGCAGGCCAGCCCCACGGCCGTCTCGCCGGCCAGATTGGCAAGAGCCAGCGTCGGGCGTCCCGTTTCCAGCAGGTTGACGCTTTCCACCATGTAGGTGGAAAAGGTGGTATAGGAGCCGAGAAAGCCCGTGGCCAGCAGCAAGCGGGACTGGGAAGAAGTGAGGAAGTGCTCCATGGACATGGCCAGCAGGAAACCCAGCATCAGGCTTCCCGTCACGTTGACCAGAAAGGTGCCATAGGGGAAGGCCCCGCCCCAGCGTGCGCCCGCCCACAGCCCCACCAAATAACGCGCATTAGCGCCTAACGCCGCACCGACGGCGATCCAGAGAAAACGCATAACTTTTCCTTCTTTTGCGCCCGCAGATAAACGGAACAGCAAGGCGGACTTAATGCTCAAACTAACGAATTCCCTACTCTTGCCATCTTACTATATGTCAGGACGATTAGCGATTGTCCCGCTGGAGTAGAGACATTTTTGCGTGGGTTCGGCCGGGAGGCTTCGCTTCTCTGCGGGTTAGCCTCTTATCCGGGATGCATCTCTTGCCGATTTCTGGTATAGTTTTTGTAATCAATCCTTGCCAAACCTATTGCGTACTATGCTGCGCGCGTCGGCGCCCTGACACGTTACTGTAGCTTAATATCGTTGTATTCTGGCTCTTCAGGCCTCCCTGCGGTCCGTTTTCTGAAGTGCGCCCGGATATGAACCGTTCAGCGGAGTTGACCACTGTGCCTATAGGGCTCCATTCCAAACTGATTCTAACCATGGGCGTCATCTTCGGCGTCGTGCTGCTCGCCATTCTCGGCAGCACATACATGGCGGAAAGCCGCTCCATCAAACAGGCCGGCATGATGCAGGCTGAAGCGCTCAACCGCATGGCTTATGAAGCGCTCTACGCATCCATGCGCCAGGGAGGCGGGCGCATGGATAATCTGGCCGTCATCGAACGGCTGCGCGGGGAACGCTCCTTTAATTCGCTGCGCGTCATCAGCAGCGAGCCGCTTGCCGGAGAGTCCGGCGCCTTGACTGCCGGGCTTCCCCCGGATGCGCTTGACCGCCGCGCGCTGGACGGCGCGGCAGTTCAGCAGGTTTTGGCTGAAGACGGTGGCCGCGTGATCCGCTTTGCCACGCCATTAACGGCCGAAAAGAAGTGCACCCAATGTCATGCGCTCGCGGTGGGTCAGGTCAGCGGCGCGGTCTCGACCACGATATCGCTTGCCTCGCTTGACAGCACGCTTCGGCAGCGCCGGAATTACCTTTTGCGCATCGTCGTCGGCAGCCTGCTTTTACTGGCCGCGGCGCTCTTCTTTACTGTTCAGTACATTGTGATTCGACCTTTGCAACGAATTCGCCGCGGGACGGCCGTCATCGCTGACGGCGATCTCGGCTACCGCCTGGACGTGCGTACCGGCGACGAGTTGGAATCACTGGCCGACGGCATCAACAGTATGGTGAAGCAGCTCGACGCGACCCACGCTGAGATTGTGAAGGAGCAGAGCCGCGTGCTCGCTTCCATCCAAGCTTCCCACGACGCCATCTGGATCAGCGATGCGGAACGCCGTATCGTGATGATCAATCCAGCGCTGGAACGCCTCACCGGTCTGCGCAAGGAAGAGTTGCTGGGCCGGAACTGCCAGTACGTCATGGGCCTGGAGATGCTGAACGGAGCATCCCCCTGTGACATCTATTGCCCGTTTTTACACCCGAATGGAGACAACGGGGCTATCGAAGGCTGCATGCCGTCCGCCGCGGGCGGCGACGTCTTTGTCAAGATCAGCTATGGCCGCATCACCGATTCGGACGGTATGCTGACCCAAGTCGTGCATATTGTCCATGACCTGACCGAGCGGCGCGAAGTAGAACAGCTTAAGGACGAGTTCGTCTCCATGGTCTCCCACGAGCTGCGCACGCCGCTTCACCATATCAAGGGCTTCGCGACTACCTTGCTCCAGACCGACGTGGAGTGGGACGTTGAGACCCAGCGGGATTTTCTGGGAAGCATCAACGACGAAGCTGACCGCCTTTCCCTCTACGTCAACAAAATATTGCACCTGTCGCGCTTGGAGGCCGGCGCGCTGCCGCTGGATCGCCATTGGCATTCGGCAATCGATCTGGTCAACGGCGCGTTGGTCAAACCTACGGTGTCTGCGGCCAGGGATCGTATCCGGGTTTGCATGGCGGATGATCTCCCACCGCTCTATGTCGACGGGCCGGAGATTGAAACTGTTTTGCTCAATCTGATCGAGAATGCGCTGAAGTACGGTGGGGCGGATTCGCCCATTACGATTACGGTCGAGTTCCGCCACGGACTCATTGCCTTCTGCGTGGCCGATGAGGGAGACGGCATTCGCGCCGAAGATCGGGAACAGATATTTGAACGGTTCGCCCGGGTAAATAATCATGTTCAACGCACATCCAGCAGCGGATTGGGCCTTGCCATTTGCCGGCGCATCGTGGAGACCCACGGCGGCCGCATTTGGGTCGAGAGCGAGATCGGCGAAGGCAGCCGCTTCTGCTTTACCCTTTCCGCCTACGAACGTCAACCAATCGAATTGATCATATGAACAAGCAGAAGATCCTCGTCGTCGATGACGAGCCCCAAACCCGCAAATATATCGGCGCCAATCTGCTTGCGCGCGGTTTTTGCGTGCTCAAAGCCGAAGACGGGCGTTCAGCCTTAAAGCTGTTCGAAGAAGAGATAATCGACCTGGTCATTCTCGACATCATGATGCCGGGTATGAACGGCTTTGAGGTCTGCGAGGCCATTCGGCGCATTTCCGACACGCCGGTCATCATTCTCAGCGCCAGGGGACAGGAAAAGGATATCGTGCGCGCGCTCAACATCGGCGCCGACGATTATCTGACCAAACCGTTCGGGGTCGGGGAGCTGTTGGCGCGCGTATGCGCCGTATTGCGACGCACCGCGGCCCAGGGGCCGGCCGCGCCCCGCCGCCCTTATGAAGTGGACGGCCTCTGTATTGATTTTGCGGCCAAGACCGTTACGCTCAACCGCGAGGCTGTCCCGCTCACGCCCACCGAATATAACTTGCTGGCCCATCTCGCCGTTAACGCAGGCCGCGTCCTTTCGCATTCGGCGCTGCTTCAGTCGGTCTGGGGGCCCGAGTACGGCGGAGAGAACGAATACCTCTGGGCCTATGTCCGCCGACTCCGGCGTAAAATTGAAGCGGACCCGAGCAAACCCCATTACATCCGAACCCAACCCGGTTTCGGCTACTCCCTGATTGCGTAACGACAGGCGTAACCGCGGCTGTATCCCCGCCCCGCGTTGTCTGACCAAACCATCCGCCCTCCCGATCGATCCCTCTCCTAAAATTTTCAGGCAATATTCAGGCAAGCCGCGCGCGCATTCATGCCCTGTTTAGTTGCCGTGGATAAACTAATGAAGCCGGGGAATAACTTTTGCAATATTTCCCGGCTCCAATCAAGTCAGACGAAGGAGACCGACAAATGCGCAGTTTGCGGATACTATTACCCGTATTCACCCTCACACTCATAATTTTGGCCGGCTGCGGACGCAATCATCCGTCGCCCATGCCGTATACGCCCACGCCGGTGCCGGCCCTGTCGGCTGAAGATCTGAAGTCTCCGGCATCAGAGGCTACAGCGACGGAAGACGCTGCACCGCAGGATAGCGCAGCGACAGACAGTACAGCCGCGGATGCTACGCCGGAGGCGGCGGCGGATAACGCAGCGCAAAGCGCCGCGTCGGAAGTGACCATGGAGACCGTTTCCAACGACAATGAGGCGCTTCTGACCGCTTTTGCGACGGGCGGCTGCAGCGCTTGCCACGTCATCCCTGGCATTCCGGGCGCGGTCGGCGCCATCGGTCCCGATCTTTCCGAAATCGGCGTAACCGCCGCCCAGCGCATCACGGACGCCGCCTATACCGGGTCCGCCACGAATGCGCATGACTATCTGGTCGAGTCTATCAAAGATCCCATGGCCTATCTTCCGCCTGAATGCCCGGGCGGTCCTTGTCTCCCTGGTCTGATGCCGGCAACCCTGGCCGACACGTTGAGCGCCGGGCAGATTGATCTGGTCTCCGGGTACCTGGCAGGTTTGCCCGACGGCGCGCTGGCCGCAAGCGACGTTACGGCTGAAGCGGACGCCGCGGCAACCACTACCGCGGCAGCGCCTGAACTGAGCGAAGAAGAGTGGGCCGCGGCCACCCAGATATTCTTTGATCGCTGCGCCGGCTGCCACGGCGTACTGCGCAACGGCGCCACCGGTCCCGCGCTCACGCCGGACCGCACGCTGGATATGGGCACCATCGCGCTGCAGGCGATCATCTTTAACGGTACGCCCCGGGGAATGCCGGACTGGGGCCAGCAGGGGCTGTTGACCGAAGAAGAGACGAACATGATGGCCCGCTTCGTCCAGAATACGCCGCCCGAACCGCCGGAGATGTCACTGGAGCAGATGCGGGATTCCTGGCAGGTCTTCATTCAACCGGAAGATCGCCCTACCGCCCCCGAGCATGATCTGAATATCGACAACTTCTTCTCCGTCACCCTGCGGGATGCGGGCCAGGTGGCCATCATCGACGGCGATACCAAGGAGATCGTCAACATTGTGGATAGCGGCTATGCCGTTCACATTTCGCGCATGTCAGCCTCGGGACGCTACATCTACGTCATTGGCCGTGACGGCAAGATCGCGCTGATCGATTTGTGGATGGAAAAGCCGGATAAAGTAGCCCAAGTCCAAACCTGCTATGATGCGCGTTCAGTTGACGGCAGCAAATATGTGGGAGAGGAGGGCGACTTTACCGATAAATACGCCATCGCGGGCTGTTATTGGCCGCCCCACTTTGTGATCATGGACGGCCAAACGCTGGAGCCCATGAAAATCGTGAGCACCCGCGGCTATACCATTGATACCGGCGAGTACCATCCCGAACCACGCGTTGCCGCCATCGTCGCGTCCCACTTCAGCCCCAAATGGGTCATCAACGTTAAGGAGACCGGCCAGGTCTGGACGGTAGACTACACCGATCCCACGAACCCTACAATCAAACAGATCAATGCCGAGCGCTTCCTGCATGACGGCGGCTGGGATTCAACGGGGCGCTACTTCATTGTGGCGGCTAATGAACGGAACACCATTGCGGTCATCGATACCAAGACAGAGGAGCTGGCGGCGCTCGTGCCCGTGGGCACAACGCCCCATCCCGGACGCGGGGCCAACTGGGTCGATCCGGAATACGGACCGGTCTGGGCGACATCCCATCTGGGCCAGGGCCTGCTCTCCGTTATCGGCGCCGACCCCGAGGGCCATCCTGAATACGCCTGGAAGGTCGTACGTGAGATCGAGCTGGCCGGCGGCGGCGGCCTCTTTATCAAGACCCACCCCGAGAGCCGATGGGTGTGGATTGACCAGCCGCTGAATCCGGATGAGACCTTACAGCGCAGCGTCTGCGTGGTAGACAAGCAGAACCCCCAAGGCGAACTCAAGTGCTGGCAGGTTTCAGACTACGGCCGGGTGGTTCACTTCGAGTATAACCAGACGGGTGATGAGGTCTGGGTCAGCGTATGGGGCGCAGCCGATCAGCCGGGCCAGACGGGTGAAATCGTGATCTACGACGATAAGACGCTGGAAGAAAAGGCGCGTATCCCGGATTTAATTACGCCCACCGGCAAATTCAACGTTTACAATACGGTGCATGACATTTATTAACCGGATGACGCGATGCCTCTGCCTTTATGAACGAAGGAGCGCCAAATGGAAGATGAAACTTTGAACGGCAAGGACCAGCTAGACCTGGGGAACAAGACGCTAGGGCAGCGCCTGTTCGACAATGTGTACCTGTTATTGACCCTGTCGATCCTCATCAGCTTTGTTATTTACAACGTATGGGGGCTAATCAAAACCTTGAACGTACCGCCGGCGCCGTAAGTCCGCCAGAAGCATAACCCCCTTCCAAAGGAAGGGGTTATGCTGGCACCGCCCGTCACCTGGTGGAAACCATTGAATCGCATGGAGAAAAGCTGGGTGCTCGTCGCTTTTACCTGGTGTCTGATCCTTACGGTCATGATGCCGCTCTGGTTCTTTATCGGTCGTCAGAATGTGCCGGTCACAACCTACAGAGCGACGCCTGTAGAATGTCAATGCCTTCGTTGATGAGTATCGGGTGGACACGCTGAACGGCGTTTCTGTTATTGGCGCCGATCGCTCTGTTGCCGGCGATCCCCTGGCTGTTGCGGGGACAGAATCTGGGACCCGCGGTCGTCTGCACAAACCGTCGAGATTATGCCTGGTCAGTCATTGATCTTATACTATAATGAGAAATCGGATCGGTTTATTCCGCGCTGATCATGGACAATTAACCATACGGTTAAGGGGTGCGCCGCACTTCCATGTCCCTGTTTGCGGACTACAGGAATAACTCATGATGACTGAACAAGCAAAGAAGGCAGTTAGTCGCTGGCTTTACATCCTGTCCGCCATTATTGTCGGACTCGTGATTTTTGGGGGCTACGTACGCCTGACCCGTTCAGGCCTTTCGATTGTGGAATGGAACGTCATCAGCGGCGTGCTCCCGCCCTTGGGTGAAACCGCCTGGATGGAAGAGTTCGCCAAATATCAGCAGACTCCTGAGTTCATCAAGGTCAATGCAGAGATGACCCTGGAAGGCTATAAGCGCATTTTCTATCTGGAATACATCCACCGGTTGATCGCCCGCCTTGCGGGGCTGGCAGTGATCCTACCGCTGGGCTGGTTCCTGATCCGCGGCACGATTCCCTGGCGCAAGTCGGGCATTTACATTGCCATTGCGCTGCTCTTTATTCTCCAGGGCTTCATGGGCTGGTACATGGTCAGCAGCGGTCTGGTTGATCGTCCGACCGTCTCCCACTATCGCCTCACGATTCACCTGGCGCTGGCGCTGTTTCTGTTGGGGGTGACGCTCTGGACCGCGTTCAACCTTACCTACGGTTCCGGGGTGCGCAAGCGGAGGAAGGGTTCGTCTTACTGGTTGACCGTCGTGCTCCTGGCCACATTGGTAATCCAGATTCTCTACGGCGGCCTGGTGGCGGGGTTAAAGGCGGGGCATGCATCGGATACGTGGCCATTGATGTTCGGTTATCTGATCCCGCCGGGGCTGTTTTCCATGGCCGCGACGTGGTGGCACAGCCTGCTTGAAGCGGAGGTTGTGGTCCATTTCACTCACCGCTGGTTCGCCTGGATCGTGTTGATGGCTTCGATAGTCCTCTATTTCGCCGCCCGACGACGTTATTCAACCACGGTGGACAGAGCCCTGGTCTG
Source organism: Caldilineaceae bacterium (assembly GCA_020433455.1). GTDB lineage: Bacteria > Chloroflexota > Anaerolineae > Caldilineales > Caldilineaceae > JAGRCP01. Next base: position 43,811 of record JAGRCP010000015.1, read on the forward strand.
GATGATGGCGTTGGTTGCGTTCCAGATTACGCTGGGCGTCAGCGTTATTTGGTTCCATGTGCCTATCGTCCTGGCCCTGAGCCACCAGGCCACAGCGCTGCTGCTGTTCGTCGTGGCGCTCTTCCTCAACCATCGCATTCTGGGTGAAGCGGCAAACGTTCCCGTCCGCACGGCAACCGCGGCGGGCGTGCCGGTCCCCCATCACAGACGCCAGGAGGCGCATTAGTAGGCAATACCAAGGGCCGCAGAATTTCTTTGACCGCCTCTGTCACCCTCCGGCGTATTGCCTGTCGGCTGCACATTGTGAATTATCGCTTAGCGCCTGCTCGGTAAGCTGCCTCATCCGCGATCGCCCCTGCATAGATCATCCAACTCGCTTTGCGTAAGCGGCCGCGCGCCGTGACCGGGAAAGAGCAGCCTGGGCGCGCGATCGGCCAGGCGCCGCACGCTGGGCATAAGCTTGCCCCAATCCTGGGCGTACCACGATTGAATATGAGGCGTGCGATTGGAGGAGAGCAGATCGCCCACGAAGGCGAGACCGCCGTCTATCAGCAGCGTGGTGCAGGCAAGGGTGTGACCCGGCGTGTAGAGCGCCGTTGCAGGCAGACCGTACTCGTCCAGCCGCGCGCCGCCGTCGAGGAGGATGTCGGGCGCGGCGGGTTCGGCTTGCAGGGCCGGCTCCATGATGGGCAACAGCAGCCGCGAAAGGCGCCTGCGCCCGCGGATGGAGCCGAGCCTGCTCATGCCCGCGTCCATCTCAATTGCGCCCGTGGCGAATGCGGCAATGGGCGCGCCCGTACGGCGGCGCACTTCCGCCGCGCTGCCGTAATGGTCGCCGTGGGGATGAGTGATGTAGATGAGGCGTAAGTCAGTCCGTCCAATTTCAACCAGGTAATCGAGAATGAGTTCAGCCATGAGCGGCGATCCCGCGTCGACCAGCGTTACGCCTGCGTCGGTGACCAGGAGATAGGCGTTACTCTCCACCAGGTCCAGAGTATAGACCGTGAACAGAGAGCCGTCGGGCAGAAGGAAATTTTGGCGGGTGAGAGGGCGGCGCAACAGCCGGGCAAGACGCCGCTCCAGCCCGGATTTAAGCCTGGACGGATCCGGGCTGAGCGCGAGTTTACGGATGAGGGCCAATGCGCCGACCAGGAGGAAAACGGCGGCCAACCCAATGCGGCGGAAGGTCTTCATGGGCGGACGATATCCTTTACTCTGGCTGAGTCATGGCCGCATAAACGCAGGGTTTGAGATAGCCTTAATCTTCCACAAACAGGTTGACCATTGAGCTGAAGATGCTGATGAGAATGCTGGTCCAGAAGGCGGGCCAGAAGCCGGCGATTACGAAATTGGGGGAAAACTGGGCCGTCAGCATAAGCATTAAGGCATTAATCACCAGCGTGAAAAGCCCGAAGGTCAAAATGATGAGGGGACAGCTCAGGAACTTTGCAATAGGTCGAATAAACGCATTGACCAAACCATAGACCGCTGCAATCCAAAAAATGGACATGGGGCCGCCCGCTACAGAAAGTCCGTGTCCGTTCATGATGGACAGAGCGATCGCGATGGCAAAGGTCAGAGTGAACCAACGAATAAACATACCCCGCATGATGACAGCTCCCTTTGCTTTTGATGTGATGATTGCTCTTTTTCCCGCCGCCGCACTCCGGTTGCATTATCCAAGTGAAAGTCGGAAAAAGCAAGCGGAGCCGGCCCGCTTTATTTACTTACTGGAATCGCTGTCAACGGCGGATAAAATCCTGGTTGCGATTTATTCTGATTTCATGTACTGTTAGCCGCATCTATGAGCACTTATATTCTACGAAAACTTTTACTGGCTATCCCCACATTCTTCGGCGTAACGATTATTGCGTTTCTAATCATGCTCGCTGCGCCGGGCGACCCCATCGATCTCATAACGTTTAACCCGACCCGGACCGATCCCGCCGCGACCGAAAGCCTGCGGCGCAAGCTCGGACTGGATCAGCCTCCCCTTATGCAGTACGTCTATTGGCTGATCGGGAATGACTGGACCGAATTTGATGTGGACGGCGACGGGCAACCCGATACCCCCGGCGAGCGCAAGGGAGTGCTCCGGGGCGATTTCGGTCAATCACTCAAGCATCGTCGCCCAGTCAGCGATCTCATCCGAGAGAAGATTCCGGCTACGCTCTTGCTTACCTTCAGCGCGCTGATTCTCGGTTACAGCGCGGGCATCGCTTTAGGCGTATTTGCCGCGGTTTACCACAGGACGTGGATCGACCAAACAATCCGCATTTTTACGGTTGTCGGCAATGCCATGCCCCAATTCTGGCTGGGGCTGCTGTTGATCATTCTATTCAGCGTCAACCTGGGCGTTCTGCCCATGAGCGGCATGCGCGATATCACCAATCGCGGCGGCGGATTTGCCGGATTTGATATTCTAAAGCACATGATCATGCCCGTCTTTGTCCTATCGCTGAGCACCGTTGCCTTCATCTCTCGCTTTACCCGCACCGAGTTGCTGGACGTATTAGCCAAGGACTATGTGCGCACAGCCAACGCCAAGGGGCTGGCCAATAGCAGCGTTTGGTGGCTGCATGCCTTGCCCAATGCGCTGATTCCCGTCGCTACCTTCCTGGGGCCGGCATTGGGCACATTGCTGGCCGGCGCCGTCATTGTGGAGAAAGTTTTCAACTGGCCGGGCATGGGCAGGATGGTGGTGGACGCCGTATTTAACCGGGATTATCCCCTGGTGATGGGCTCGGTGGTTATTGCGGCGCTCATGTATATCATCGGCCTACTGATTTCAGATATCCTCTATACCTTCCTTGACCCGCGCGTGCGGCTCAGGTAGAACAGGTTGATTATGACTGTTGCATTCGCTGACAATCCGTCCGGCGATCTGGGCGAGGCGAAACCGCATGCCTCGCGTACGCTTTGGCAGAACGCAATCTCCCACGTTCTGCATGATAAGTTGACCCTGACCGCCGTCATCTTTTTAATCGCCATGACTCTGCTGTGCCTCCTGGCGCCGCCCGTGATTGAGAACGTATTGGATCTGGACGTTAACCGGGTTGATATCCCCAATAAGTTCCTGCCGCCGGGTGCGGAGGGGCACCTTCTGGGCACGGATCACCTGGGGCGGGATCAGCTGATGCGATTGCTCTACGGCGGACGCGTCTCGCTGGCAATTGCCTACAGCGCCAGCTTGATGACAATCGTCATTGGGGTCATGTTGGGGCTGATTTCCGGCTATTACGGCGGTCGTATCGACGATATCATCACCTGGATGGTGACGACTCTGAGTTCCATTCCCACACTCTTTTTACTTCTGATCGCAGCGGCCTTTTGGACCCCCTCCGCCGAACTGCTGATTGTCATCCTGGCCCTTTTGGGGTGGGTGGGCACCTGTCGCC
>JAGRCP010000089.1 GCA_020433455.1 Caldilineaceae bacterium
AGGTGCTGATGTCGCAGATGACCACCAGCTTGGGCTTGAGGCGATGGTCCCGGTGATGAATCTCCACGGGCACGCCGCCGTGCTTGAGGTTGGCGCGGATGGTGGCCTTGGCGTCCAGTTGGCCGTTCTTGGCCCGCTTCTGGCGCAGGGCAATGCGGCTGCGCAGGCGATTGGCCAGGCGGCGCACTTCCCGGCGCAGGATTTCCATCTCCCGGTCGGAGAGCGCGCCGAAGGGTTTCTGCATGAGCTGATCGGCATCGGCCTGATCGGGCGGCTGTTCGCTCATGTTGTCGGCAATGCGCTGCCCCGCGTACTGGCGCATCTGCTCTGCCAGCGCCGCCTGATTGGCCTGGATCATCTCCCGCAGTTGCTCCAGCCGCTGCTTGTTCATACCCATCTGCTGGAGCATCTCCATCATCTCTTGTAGCGCGTCCCGCACCTCGTTGAACTGGAGCGCGCGCAGCATGCGCCGGGTCATCCAGTCCTGATAGCGCAGATCGTCCTGGCGATTCAGCCCTACCATCTGCCCCAACTGGCGCAGCTCGTCCTCGCTCAGCTCCTCCCCGCGCAGGAGGCGCTCCATCATCTCCCGCAGTTTTTCGTTGAACATGCGCAGGGCCTGGGCCAACATTTGCGCCTCCTCCGGCGTCATGTCCTCGGTCAGGTCCTGCATGGGCGGCGCTGCCGCGGTGTCAAAGAAGAGGGGGAAGAGTTCGTCGAACGCGGGCAGGCTGCCCGCGTCTTTGACCAGGGTAGTGCGCAGGCTCAGGCGAAAGGCTTCCCGGTTCTGGACGCCCAGGCTCTCCACGGCTCGAAACGCGTCCGCGCTCTCGGCCAGGCTCACCCGCACGCCCCCCGCGCGCAAGGCGGCAATAAATTTGATGATGCGTTCTTCCATTTTTTGGCTCCTGACGGTCGTCTGCCGACAATCAATCTCTTAATCTCTCAATCGCCTAATCTCAATTGTGCAGGTGAGATTGGCGATTATGAGATTGGGAGATTGTCATTCCCAACGCCGAAACGCGCGCAGGTCATCGTCATCCACATCCACCCGGCCGGACGCGATGCTGAGGCGGCGGCGCACCTTGTTGAGATCGCTCTCGTGCTTGAGGAGAACGCTGAGGGTGTTTTCCAGCACCTCCGCGTCCAGCTGCTTGGCGTTGAGCGCGACCAGCGCCTTGGCCCAATCCAGGGTTTCGCTGATGCTGGGCGACTTGCGCAGGTCCAGGTCCCGCAGCTTCTGGACCAGCTCCACAGCCTGAGCCGCCAGTTTGGGGTTCAAGTTCGGCGCCTTGAGCTTGACCACGCTCAGCTCCTGCTCGGCAGAGGGATAGCCGATGAAGAGATAGAGACAGCGGCGCTTGAGGGCCTCGCTCAATTCCCGGGTGTTGTTGCTGGTGAGGAGCACCAGGGGACGATGCACCGCTTCCAGGGTGCCCAGCTCAGGCACGCTCACCTGGAAATCGCTGAGCACCTCCAGCAGGAAGGCTTCAAATTCAGCGTCGGCCCGGTCAATCTCGTCGATGAGGAGGACGACCGGCTTATCGCTCAGAATGGCCCGCAGCAAAGGGCGCTGGAGGAGGAAGCGCAGGGAGAAGAAGACATCCTCCTCTTGCGCCAGGCGATCGGCCGCTTCGGCCAGCGTATTGCTGTCGGCCAGGGTATCCTGCAACTTGTCCCGCAGCAATTGGGTATAGAGCAACTGTTTGGCATACTCCCATTCATAGAGGGCCTTGGTCTCGTCCAGCCCCTCGTAACATTGCAGGCGGATCAGCTCCCGCCCCGTAGCCGCGGCAATGGACTTGGCCAGCTCGGTCTTGCCCACGCCCGCCGGCCCCTCGGTGAGGAGCGGCTTACCTAATTGCCCGCTCAGGAAAACCGTAGTTGCGATTTCATCGCCGGCAATATATTGTTGTTGACTCAACGCTTCTTTTACCGCGTTGGGGGAGGCGTATTGTGCATTCATCTGCATGATGCTCCTGTTTTTTAAAAAACAAACCACATGGATGCCGTAAGAACCGAAACGTCGGGCCCGCTGCCCCGACTACAACCTGCCACTTGCTATCTGCTACTTGCCGCCTGCCCACCTTACCACCCCACGGGAGACTTTTCCATGACCGATCATACAAAGCTGATTGAATTTGCTCAAGCGCTCGTTCGTCATCCCAGCCTGAGCGGGGACGAAGCCGCGGTTGCCCAGCGCGTGGCCGACGAGATGACCGCACTGGGTTATGATCAGGTGACTGTCGATCAGTTCGGCAACGTCGTCGGCATCATCGATGGTTCCGCATCGGGACCCACGGTCTTACTGGATGGCCATCTGGATACCGTGGGCATCGCGCCCGGCGTTACGTGGCAGCGGGACCCCTTCTGCGGCGACATCGTGACCACGGACGCGGGCGACGCCCTCTACGGTCGGGGCAGTGCGGACATGAAGGGCGCGGTCGCGGCCATGATTCACGGCGCGGCCGGGATCGAGCGGGCCGGCCTGCGGGGGCGCGTTGTCGTCAGCGCCTCTACGCTGGAAGAGGTGCTGGAAGGCGTAGCCCTGGCCGCGGTTATGACGCGCTTTCCGCCCGATTTCGTCATCATCGGCGAGCCGTCAGGACTGGAAATTGCACGGGGCGGACGGGGGCGGGCCGAAGTCCACCTGGAGACCATCGGCCGGCCCTCCCATTCCTCAGCTCCGCAGCAGGGACGCAATGCCGTGTTGGACATGCAGCGGGTCATCGCCAGCGTGGAGGGTATCCAATTGCCCGATCACCCCGATATGGGGCCGGCCATCTTCGCGCTCACCGACATCATCTCCCAGCCCTACCCCGGCCATTCGGTCATTCCCAGCCTCTGTCGGGTGACCTATGACCGGCGCCTGCTGCCCGGCGAGCGCGCCGATGACGTGCTGGCGGCCATCACCCAGGCGGATGGCCTGGACGATATTCGCCTCAATGCCGTTATCGGTGAAGGACGCTACACGGCCTATACCGGCTATGAGACTGTGCAGCGTAAATTTTTTCCGGCCTGGCTGCGATCGGAAGATGACGCTTACGTCCGGACTGCCCTCAACGCCATCGGGCAAACGGGCCTCGCGCCCCGGTCACGCGCCTATCGCTTCTGCACCAATGCCGCGTACAGCGCCGGCGTGGCGGACGCGCCCACCATCGGCTTCGGTCCGGCTGATGAACATGACGCCCACATCGTCGATGAGCGGCTGCTGGTTGATGACCTGCTGGCCGCGGCCCAGGGGTACGCTGCGCTCATCACGGCTGTGGCGAGCTGAAAAGATGGCGTACCTGATCCGGCCCATGGATGATGCGGCGGCCCGGGCCGTCATCACCTGGCGCTATGCGCCGCCCTACGACGTCTACAGCTTTAACGGGCAGGAGGCCGTGCGACGTTTTCTCTGCGCACCGGCCAACGACTATCACGCCGTTTACGCCGGAGAAGAGGCGCAACGGCAGCTGGCCGGCTTTTGCTGCTTCGGCCTGGACGCCCGGGTTCCCGGTGGCAATTATGCCGCGCCGGCCCTGGATGTAGGCGTGGGGATGCGGCCGGATCTGACCGGGTCCGGCCACGGTCACGAATTTGTCGGCGCGGTGATAGCTTACGGCGCGGCGCGGCATAGACCTCTCGTCCTGCGCGCAACCATCGCCGAGTTCAATGAACGTTCGCAACGAGTCTTTTCCGGACACGGGTTTCAGCCCGTCCAGCGCTTCGAGCGCATAACGCGTCCGCCCAGGGATTTTGTGGTCATGCTGCGCGCCGCCGATTGATCTGGGCGTATTTAAGCTTTAAAATTGACAGCCGCCGAAAGACGCTTCTATACTTGACGGGTAGGACAACTTACGCAAAGTCTTCGCTCGGCGACTGGCGATCAGAACGTGGCGCGTACCACGGGGAAGCCGGCGGAGGGTTTGAACTGCCGGTCGTTCGCCTGGGTCGGTTGGTTGCACTCACTCTCATAGGAGGATTGCCCCATGCGTCAACCACGCGCTCTGCTTTCCGTTTCCGACAAGGCCGGTCTTGTCGAGTTCGCCCGTCGCCTGCATGATGCCGGCGTAGTCCTCGTGGCCAGCGGCGGTACGGCCCGCAAGCTGGCGGAAGCCCATCTCCCCGTTACCAGCGTGGATCAAGTTACCGGCTTTCCGGAAATTCTGGGCGGTCGGGTCAAGACGCTTCACCCGGCCGTTCACGGCGGCATCCTGGCCCGCCGCACGCCCTTGCATCTGGATGAGCTGGCCGATCATCATATTTCCCCCATCGACCTGGTGGTGGTGAATCTTTACCCCTTTCAGGACACTGTGGCCCAGCCAAACGTAACCCTGGCCACTGCGGTAGAGGAAATCGACATTGGCGGCGTGGCGCTTTTGCGCGCGGCGGCCAAAAATTATGAATCGGTTACCGTGGTGTGCGATCCGGCCGATTACGAGGAGATTGCCCTTGCCTTTGAAGAGGGCGGTCCTCCGCCTACGCTGCGCAAGCAGCTTGCCCTCAAAGCCTTCCGCCACACGGCTGAATATGATACGGCCATTGCCAACTATCTGGATGACCAGATCGCGCAGCCGGATGACGCCGCGCTGCCCGCGACTCTTCTTCTGGATCTGGAGCGGGTGCAGCTCAACCGTTACGGCGAGAATCCCCATCAGCAGGGCGGTTTCTACACCTACGCGGGAGACGAACCGCCTTTCGAGACGCTCCACGGCAAGGAGATGAGCTACAACAACTGGCTCGATCTGGACGGCAGTTGGGCTACGGCCCAGGATTTCCCGGACCCTACCGTGGCCATCATCAAGCACGGCAATCCCTGCGGACTGGCCAGCGCCGACAATCTGGCGGATGCGTACGCCAAAGCGCTGGCGTCCGATCCGGTGAGCGCGTTCGGCAGCATCGTTTCAGTCAACCGGGCGCTGGATGTAGAGACGGTGCGGCGCATGCAGGATTTATTTGTCGAGGTTATTGCCGCGCCCGATTTTGAAGACGAAGCGTTGGCGCTTTTGCAAAAGAAGAAGAATCTGCGCATTCTGCGCGCAACGGGAGCCCCGCTGCGCCCGCTCAGTCTGCGGAGCGTTTACGGCGGCGTGCTGGTTCAGGAATTGGACCGGAGCGACGAGGATATGAATCCCGCCAACTGGCGGCTGGTCAGCGAGCGCCAGCCCAGCCGCGCCCAGTTGGCGGATTTGGCTTTTGCCTGGCGCGTCTGCCGTCACGTGAAGAGCAACGCCATCATCTTCGTCAAGGACCAGGCCACGGTGGGCGTAGGCGCGGGACAGATGAGCCGCGTGGATGCGGTCATGCTGGCCGGATACAAGGCCGGCGAGCGGGCGCGGGGCGCGGTCATGGCGTCGGATGCGTTCTTTCCTTTTCCAGACGGCATTGAAGCCGCAGCTGAGTGCGGCATTGAGGCGGTAGTGCAGCCGGGCGGTTCGGTGCGGGACAAGGAGGTAATCGAGGCGGTCAATGACCTGGGGCTGGTCATGGTGCTCACGGGGACGCGTCATTTTCGCCATTGAGGCCAATAAGAAAGGATCATTCGGATCTTATGTGGTTGACAAAGGCGAGGCCGTCCGGCATTTGAATTTTCAGTAGCGCCCGCAAGGAGCGCTCCCTACCACATGAAATCCCGAAAAACCACCTGCTACGGAAAACCGGTTTTGAACCAGTTCGTCCAGCGGAGACCAACGTGCTTGAGCGCGTTTCCCGTAGCAGGAGCCGAATTGATCCGGCGGCTTGACCCTGCGAAACTTCAGAGAACCACAAAACTTTGGGGCATTAGTCAAAGAAAAAAGGGGCCGCAAAGTTACAAGAACTTTGCGGCCCCTTTGCTGTTTTTTCCCGAACTGCGCTTCCGAATTTACTCCGCGGCAACCAGAGAAACCACGGTATTGCCGTCCGCGTCGCTCAGCTCCAGCGACGCGCCGTCCACGCTGTAGGCGGCAACCTGGGCCAGGGCGGCAAGATAGGCGACCCCCTGATCGGTAAGGTCGCCGCCGACCGTACACCCGTCGGGCTGATCTTCCAACGCCGAGATGGCCGTCATGCTGATGCTGAGTTGGCCGTCATCGTCGGTCGTATAGCGCCCGGCATAGTTGCTGCACGCCGTCGTGCTGCTGAACGCGCCGCCGTCAAAGAGCGCGGCAATGGGCGCATCATCGGTAACGCCAACCGTTTCACCGGCTTCATCCACAAACTCTTCCACCATCCAGCCGGCGGAAGACGATAGAGAGTCCGTCGGCGACAGCATTGCCGTGTCGCTCACGGCTGCGGCTTCGGTGATCTCCGCTGTGGTCGTTACGTCAGCGGTTCCCGTGGCAACCGCGGTCTCGGTCACGGCGCTGTCCGCCGCAACGGCAGCCGTGTCCGTGCTCACTTCCGTATCGCTCACGGCCGCGGCTTCGGTGATTTCGGCCGTGGCGGTCACTTCATCCGTTCCCGTGGCGACCGCGGTCTCGGTTACGGCGCTGTCCGCCGCGACGGCCGTATCCGTGCTCACTTCCGTATCGCTTACGGCTGCGGCTTTGGTGATCTCCGCTGTGGCGGTTACGTCAGCGGTTCCTGTCGTAACCGCGGTCTCGGTCAGCGTTCCGGTTTCACCGGCTGCCGCGACTTCCCCGCCGCCGGTGGCTTCGCTCAGCAGGACCGGGTCGGTCTCTACCTCTTCCAGGGTCACGGCGCCCAGCTCGCTGAGCGTATCCTGATCGGTGCGTACCCGATCAACCATGGCGGTAAAGATCAAATAGAGCAAAATGGCCCCGATGATCGGACCGATGATAATAGCATACCGCTGAAAACGATCCATGAATGCGTTCTCCCCTTGTCGATGGGTGTATATGGTATGGGCGGCTGCGGCCGCTATGCTGGACTGGTAGGTTGCGTGCCGTTGTTGGAAGGATGGCCCTATATGTGCACAAGGCGACTCGATTCTGATACCAGAGAAGCATACATCATTTACCCTGATTTGTTAAATATGAGGTAAGATTTTGAGGTGCCAAACGCGCCGCGATTTACGGCGGCATGGACCATGCCGACTACAGGATTGCAGGATGAATGAGACGCCGCCCCGCCAACATAAACCAGCCGAAGCGGGCCTGGCGCGCTTTGTGCGTGAGGTGGCGGGCCTGGCCCGTTCCGCTGCGCCCGGGGATGAGGGAACGCGGCGCTTCATCAGGGAGATGGGCGAGCGGTATGCCTATATTCGTTTGGGCGATATGACGCAGCCCTTGCGTTTTCTGCGCCAGATGGCCGGCGCACCACCCGTAGAGTTTGGCGTCAGCGGCTTTCGCCCCGCTGTTGTGGATGACGCAAATCCGGCGCGCCACTACACGGCCTTTGTGTGGACCGGTTACTGGCTGCCTCTCCCTCTGGCGATCCTGGCCCTCTACGCCTGGGAGGCTGCCGGTTATTTCCGCTATGGCTTTCACTGGAGCCGCACGGATATGCACAATGGTCGCATCGGGTTGCGCCACGGTCGCGCGGTGCGGCGCGATGGCCCCGCCGTGCTGCCGCGGCTGATTATCCGCGACCTTGCCGATCCAAATGTCGTGGATGAGGCGGAATTATTGGCCGAGGTAAAGGCAAGCGTAGCGTGAGGCCGCGGTTTCAACCGTTGCCTGTCTTGCGCTCACCCCACAACTTTCCAGAGTTCATCGATCTTTTGCCGCGATGGCAATCCGCTTTTCGCCGCTGTAGATGTTAAAGCGTGCGTCGCGCAGAAAGCCGATTAGCGTTATATCAAAGCGTGCCGCCAGCTCTGCCGCCAGGCTGCTGGGCGCAGAGACCGCGCAGAAGACGGGCGCGCCCGCTACCCTGGCCTTATAGAGCAACTCGTAGGATGCACGTCCGCTCACCAGAATGATTTTGTCATGGAAGGGCAACTGCTGCTGGAGTACGCCCCAGCCGATGAGCTTGTCCAGCGCATTGTGGCGACCCACGTCTTCGCGCACAGCCAGGAGCGCGCCGCTTCGGTCGAAGAGGGCCGCAGCGTGGAGCCCGCCCGTGCTGGAGAAGATATCCTGCCGGGCGGCCAGCGTTGTCGCGAGACCCGTAATCACGTCCGCGTCCACGGTCATGTCCGGGGCCATTGGGGGCAGCGGGCGCTCGCTCAACTCGTCAAGCATGGTACGGCCGCAGACGCCGCACGCGCTGTTGATGAAGAAATGCCGGTCCAGGCCGGGCAACTCGGGCAAAGCCGGCGCGTGGAGGGCAACAGCCAGTGCGTTGTATTCCTGCTGTGCGGATTCGCCATCCACGCAGTAGATCATGTGGTCGATGGCCCGCTTGTCGGCGACGATGCCCTCGGTATGGAGAAAACCGGCGGCCAACTCGTAGTCGTTGCCCGGCGTGCGCATGGTGATGGCGACAACCCGTCGTTCGCCGCCGGCCCGCAACTGGATTTCCAGCGGCTCCTCTACCGCCAGATAGTCCCGCCTGCGGGCGACGCGTTCGCCTTCCACGGTGCGGATTGTCCGTTTGGCCTGTCTGCCTCGAGCCATGGTTATGCGCCGCCTTCGGTATGATTTGTCACGTCTTCCCGCAGCCCATGGGCCAGGACCTCCCGGTAGGCGGCGATGCGTTCGGTACGCAGGTCGGAACGACTACCCAGCCCGCGCTTGGCCTGTTCCAGATGCAGCTGGAAGCGGTATTCCAGGAGGAGATAGCGGCGCAGCGCTTCCGCCCAGCCCGGGCCGAAGTACTTGGCATAGAGACGCACGCGGCTGGCGTTGAAGTTGATGTGCCGTGCGGTGACGACCTGCTCGCTGCTGCGGCCCTCGTAATGGATGACCCGGCTGTCAGGCACGTAGAGCACTCGCCAGCCTGCGTTCTTCAGTCGCCGGCAGAGATCCAATTCCTCGCTGTACATGAAGAAGCCCTCATCGAACGGCCCGGCCATTCCGGGCAGACGAATCTCTTCCAGGGCGGTGCGTCGGGCCAACATGGCCGCGCCCACCAGCCAATCGACTTCGCCGGCCTGGTCCGGACCCCGGTCGGCCTGATGAAAGCGGCGCGTCCAGGGGTTGTGCGGGAGGCTGCGGCCCAGCCACGTGCTTTCAAAGAAGCCGGTCAGCCGCGTGGGAAAACTACGGGTGCTGGGCTGGTGCGCGCCGTCACCGTAGCGCAGTTGCGGGCCGGCCAGCCCCACCGACGGATCATGGGCAACCGCCGCGTAAAGCGTCCAGAGGCTTTCTGCATTCGCCAATTCGGTGTCGGGGTTGAGGAAGTAGACGAAGCGCCCCCTACTAGCGGCATAGCCCTGGTTGTTGCCCCCCGTGAATCCTCTATTGTCGTCATTCGCGGCCACGCTCACCCAGGGAAACTCTGCCTGGAGCATGGCGACCGTATCATCCCGGCTGGCGTTGTCCACGACGATGACTTCCAGCGTCGCCTCTTCTTGCGCCGGTCCAAAGGTGCGCAATCGCAGGTCCTCATCATCCGGTGCGGAAGTTCGTGCGATGGACGCGAGGCACGCGCGCAGCAGGTCACGCACGTTCCAACTGACGATGATAATGGAGAGATGGCAGGTGCTGGTCATGGAGAGGGTGAGAAGGACTCAGATGCCGGAATGCTTGTTGATTGGCGTTTGCGGAATTCATGCGGTCCGTTTTTGAAACGTGACTCGTGATGGATGACAGGCGCATTCTTTCGCGGCGTGGCGCGCATACGCTTTGCTTTGGCCGCATATGATACCCGAGAATAGGCGTTTGCGCTACGTTGGGCGGCACGAGGACAGGGCTTCTCAAAAGTCCTGGCGCTGCCGGCATATCGATCGTATTATCCTACCCCGCCCCGCGGCCGATACTGCAACGCCTCGGCCAGGTGCTCGGTGCGGATTGCCTCCTCGCCGGTCAGGTCGGCGATAGTCCTCGTCGGCTTGAGCACCCGATGGTAGGCGCCGGCGCGCAGCAGATTGCGCCCCGCTTCATCCGTGCTGCAAAACTGCTGCACCTCGGCCGGTCCCATGTCGCCGTTGACCAGCATACCCGCCTTGCCCAGCCCGGCAAAGCGTGCCGCCTGGATGCGTCGGGCCGTCTCCACCCGACCCCGAATCACGGCCGATGACTCGCCGCCGTCCAGCGACGCCGGCTTCTCGTAAGGGACGCGCCGCACCTGCAAGTGAATGTCGCTCATGCAATGGGCGCAAGGCGCCATGCGGTCCATGATGGGGCCGGAGATGCGCTTCTGGTAGCGCTGCACGCTGCTGGGCGAACAGGTACACTCCTTACGCTCGTCGCCATAATAGCCGCAGGGACAGGGATTCATGGCGCAGACGGCCACGAAGTTAGCCGGAAAAGTGAGGGAGCCCGAGGCCCGGCTGATGGTGACCACCTTGTCCTCCAGGGGCTGACGCAGGGTCTCCAGGTTGCGCATGCCGAACTCGGGCAGCTCGTCCAGAAAGAGTATGCAGAAATCATATTGGTCAGGCGTTTGTGCTGTCCAGACTAGTACATTTGGGCGTAAATACCACGACGGAAATAAGGCTTTTTTCTCTCGAGTAGGAAGGACGGATAACTGTCGCCTTATTTCCGCCGGGATGTACTATACTGCGTGCAATTTGAGACCAACAGTTTTTCTGCCGCACGGGTCGAGTGGCAAACTGCGGGTTTCATTCTGAACGGAGTATAGTGGTGAATAGCTGGTAGATCATCGAGCAAAGGACAGGACGGGCCATTCTCCCAGGTAGCGTAATCCCCTGAACAGCAAGTCTGCATCTGCCGGTCACCAGTGCCGGCGGGGTAGCCGAATTTTCGGGCCGTCAACAATGTGTAACGCTAATGCTGAACCGCCCCAATTTGCCGATAGAGAAGCCACAGGAATCGGCTTCTATTCACACTGGACTATCACGTTGACATTGTCAATCGCCACATAAGTCTCTCTGAAATTAAACATCTCGTCACTATTGTTAGTCAGCAGACTCATACGGATACTGTATTGTTGTCCACCGGATACGCCAATAGACGATTGATTGAAGTCGAACCAGGTATCTGTGTCGAAGGCATTCTTTTCAATCTCTGTGCTCCAAACAGGGCGTCCTGTCTTGGCATCGGTAAGCTCAAACAAGATCCGGTCATCCGGGTCCACGCCAAAAGTAGTTCCATTGAACTTAAATCGCAGGTTGATGCTAACACTTGCCGCGCCCGAGGGCGTTGCGAAGCTCTGGATGAATTCCTCATCCCTTTGGGTAACAGAGTCACTCGTTTCCAATGACACGTTGAACATTGCTGCTTGAGGCGACGACCATACAGGAGAGTCGATGCCGGGATGACTTGTTGCGATAAATGGATAATAGGCGAGTTCACTGCCGTCATTCCGGATGGTCCCGTAGGCCGATGAAATCTCGAACCAGGGTCGATATGGAGGTCCGTTGCCATCCAGTGTGTTCATCTCTATGAGATTTGTTCCCTCGCTACAAGTTGGTGGGGGAGTAATGCTGCCGCCATTGATTAAAGCGAAGTAGATGAAGCGAGAATAGGCGGTTCTGACAAAAGGATTCGTACCCGTTCTCTCGGACAGGAATTGGATAGGATCGATATATCCCATATCTTCCGGCAGTTCCGGATATGTATAGCCCAACCCGGCAGGTAAAGCGATACTACATGGGTGATCAGGGTCACCGTATGGCTTATCGAGGCCAAAAGTTTGAATTTCAAAATGAAGATGCGAGTCGTCTAAATCTCCATCCGGATGTAGTTCAGCAGGGAAGCGACCATCATAATCTTGGTCGTTCCCTGTCAGTACTCTTCCTAACATCTCTCCCTTTGCGACAGAAACTCCAGACCCCGGGGATGCTCCAAGGAGTCTATCAGGAACACTGTCTAAGTGCATATATACAGAATAAACAGTTGGCTCCCCAGATATATCGTGTTTTACGATAACAACCATACCAGGATAGTTCCCTCCAGCATGGATAACTACTCCATCAGCAATCGAGTGGACAGCAACACCTTCCATTGTGCCATAGCGGTTATAGATATCAATACCTGCATGGTATTGCTTAAACCATCCCACCCCCAAACACCCCAAACGATTTGGAGAAGGATATGTCAAGTCAAGATTTCGCACCCCAAAATTCACGTTTTCAATTGTTGTGCCATCAACAGCATGTTCATGTAAGTAGAATGAAATATCAACAGGCCATATCCATTCTGAGATTTCAGTCCCGGCAGGGCTGGACTGAGCAATTGCCGTTGTGGCGCAATTCACGAATATCAACGTGAGAATGATAATAAAGCGCATCGCCTTTGTTATCATATTCAAACTCCTATTGTCCATTAATCTGAATTCCGCTGAGCATTTCGTCATAGATCTGCACGGCCTGCTCGCAGGCTGGCCTGTAAACAGAATCCACAGGGGCGCGAACGATCGGTCCCATAATGATCTTTGTGATGTATGCGCCGTGAGCAATAAATGTTACGGGAGTCGTGGGTACAGTTGGGTGGCCAACAATCCTTGTCAACCATTCCGGTGGTGAAGGGTGGTAATTGAAACGAATTCCTGGATAACCATCAATCACTACAGCTTCACCATATTGATAGAGGTCTGCTTCAGTCAGATTGAGATTGCCCGCATAAATGTCCAACAAATACCCTTCGAGCGACAGACCGTTGAGATTCTCATGGACGCCAAGACCAAAGCCCATGGTTTCATAGCAATCGGGATTATATCCTTCGCATGCGGGACGAATGGCAGTTCTTGCCGTAAATATCGCCCCTGTTCTTTCTTCCGGCGGCAAATCATACCTTGGGGTTACACTCAAATTTCCCTCTGGCGGGTAGCTAAGCGTGATGCCGACAACAGGATCGGAATAGGTCAGCCAATCTTGCGGCTCTGCACAAATGTGAGGTGTCGGGGTTGGAAGAGGGCTGAGAAACCGTGAGATTTTTCGTTCAAAATCACGCGGCATTTCGGAGACCGAACGCAGGCAATCCGGATCGCTCAAGTCAATCGTCACCGTTTCCGTTTGATTCCCGGCCTTTGCCTGTAACTGAAGCGTTTGAGTGGGGTTTACATCAAAGTTGCTGACGGTGACAATAAAAATGTCTTCCGCTCCCGAACTAAAACCATCAAATTGCGTTTCAAGTTTCAGGCTTCGAAAGCCCGGTCTCCCTTTATCGTTCGTCCATTCGTGTCCGTACTCTCCTAATTCAGTTGCATATGGATCCCACAACGGGCCGACAGGCTCCCAATGATCTGCGATGCCAAATGCGACATAGCTGATGTCCTTCTTGTTGTCATTGCGAACGCCGTACGCTAGGAGACCGATCGACTGCCCATAATCGGCGTAACCATAGAAGCTGAACGTGAATCCGCCTCGACTCACTGCCTGACAGACGCCGTCCTGGTTGGCGATGGCCTCGGGGGGCAATGGCGATTGCAACGTGGCGACCGACGGTCCACTTCGATTAAAAACAACAGTCGCAAAGAGTGTAAGCAGTGCGATGAGAATGAGACCGCTACTGACGCTGAGTAGTCTTCGTTTCATTGTATACTCCAACTTTCTTCCAGAAAGAGAGTCTTTACGCCCAATGCTGATCTCAAACGAGACTGCATCAAAAATAGATTCTACCTTGGATGGCAAATGCCTGATGATTGGCTGAGACAAGAACACCCGCTACCGTTCGGCAGCGGGTGCAGGAGTAACGAAAGTTGTTCGGCGGTCAGGAGCGGCTGCCATCGCCAAGTATGTTGTCGGGTACAGAAAGCATATCACAAGTCCCCCCCCCCCCCGTCAAGCAATCTTTACGGTTTCGTAGGGCAAGCGTAGGCTGCCGGACCTATTGGCCTGACTATCCCAATTCCCGCGGTCGGTATTGCAACGCCTCGGCCAGGTGCTCGGTGCAGATTGCCTCCTCGCCGGCCAGATCGGCGATGGTCCTCGCCAGCTTGAGCACCCGATGGTAGGCGCGGGCGCTCAGCTCCATCTGCTTGACGGCGGCGCGCAGCAGGTTGCGCCCCGCTTCGTCCACGTTGCAAAATTGCTGTACCTCGGCCGGCCCCATGTCGCCGTTGACCAGCATGCCCTCCTTGCCCAGCCCGGCAAAACGTGCCGCCTGGATGCGTCGGGCCGCCTCCACCCGACCCCGAATCACGGCCGATGACTCGCCGCCGTCCAGCGACGCCAGCTTCTCGTAGGGGACGCGCCGCACCTGCAAGTGAATATCGATGCGGTCCATGATGGGGCCGGAGATGCGCTTCTGGTAGCGCTGCACGCTGCTGGGCGAACAGGTACACTCCTTACGCTCGTCGCCGTAGTAGCCGCAGGGACAGGGGTTCATGGCGCAGACGGCCACGAAGTTGGCGGGAAAGGTGAGCGAGCCCGAGGCCCGGCTGATGGTGACCACCTTGTCCTCCAGGGGCTGACGCAGGGTCTCCAGGTTGCGCATGCCGAACTCGGGCAGCTCGTCCAG
>JAGRCP010000090.1 GCA_020433455.1 Caldilineaceae bacterium
TGCTCTTCCGATCCCATTGATGGGGCGTCGTTTTGTAGCACCGGGATTTGATCCCGGTGCGGGCGCCCGGTGACGCGCCCGCGTAGGTGATCCGGCCGGTTCCGGTCCGCTGCGTCCGCCCGGCCGTCAAACGGCCGGGCTATTGAACAGCGCCCGCTGAACCGGGCTTGGTTATCCTGCCGATGTTGCGCTGATCCGCAACGGGAGGGCACGGATGCCCTCTCCTACAGCATCTGCCCGTTGTCGCCTTGCCCGTATCGCCTTCTGTTCGCTACAATCTCCCTCAACCAATCCGCAAGCCCGCCCGGCTGCAAAAACCACACAGGGAGAGAATACATAGCCATTATGAATCAAGCGCAATCAAGCCGGACCACAAATCTGAATGTCGCCGATCGTCCCTTCGAGATCGGCCTCTACTCTTTCGCCGAGTTGACGCCGGACCCGGCCACGGGCGCGATGACCAGCCCGGCGGAGCGGATCGCCAACCTGATGGAGGCGGTGGAGCTGGCCGACCAGGTGGGGCTGGATGTCTTTGGCCTGGGCGAGCATCATCGCCACGAGTTTGTCTCGTCCGCGCCCGCGGTGATCCTGGCGGCCATCGCGGCGCGCACAAAGCGCATCCGCCTCTCCTCCGCGGTGACCGTGCTCAGCTCCGACGATCCGGTGCGGGTCTTCCAACAGTTTGCCAGCCTGGATCTGGTCTCCGGCGGCCGCGCGGAGATCATGGCAGGGCGGGGGTCGTTTATCGAATCGTTTCCGCTCTTCGGCTACGATCTCAACGATTACAACGCGCTCTTTGAAGAGAAGCTGGAGCTGTTGGCCAAGCTGCGGGAAGCCGAAACCATCAGTTGGTCGGGCGACCATCGCCCCGCGCTGGAAGATCAGGGTATCTATCCGCGTCCGCTGCAGAATCCGCTGCCCGTCTGGGTGGCCGTGGGCGGAACGCCTGAATCGGTGGTGCGGGCGGCGAGCTACGGCCTGCCCATGGCCCTGGCCATCATCGGCGGCATGCCCGAACGCTTCGCCCCCTTTATCGACCTCTACCGCCGGGCCGCGACCGAGTTCGGCTTTGACCCGGCCGCGCTGCCGGTAAGCATCAACTCCCACGGCTTTGTCGCCGATGACGCGCAGCAGGCGGCCGACGATTACTACCCGTCGGCCACGGTGATGATGAACCGGATCGGCCGGGAGCGGGGCTGGCCGCCCAGCAGCCGGGCCCAGCTCGAGACGGGCAAGGAACTGCGCGGCGCTGATTTCGTGGGCAGCCCTGGGCAGATCATCGAGAAGATCCTCTTCCAGCATGAGATCTTCCGCCACAACCGCTTTCTCATCCAGTTGGGCGTGGGGACCATCGAGCACCCTAAGGTCATGCGCGCCATCGAGCTGCTGGGCACGGAGGTCGCGCCGGTTGTGCGCAAAGAGATCGCCGCGCGCACGGGCTCAGCGTGATGCAGAACGTGCCAACGCTCTTCACCATTCGGCATATCTTCATCTCGCCGGGGCACAATTACTTCGGTCGTCCCAAAGACGGGCCGGGCGAGCACCCGACCGTGGACGCGGAGAGGGCCGAACTGCGCGCGGGCAAAGGGCTTCTGGGCGACCGCTACTTCGGCGTAGCCGCGCACTATGAGGCCCAGATCACCTTTGTGGCGCTGGAGGTCTTCGAGCTGGCGCTGGCGGAATTCGGACTTCAGGGGATTGCACCCGAAGTGATGCGGCGCAACGTGGTGACAGAGGGGCTCAACCTCAACCAGCTTCTGGGCCGGGAATTCACCATTGACAGCGGCCACGGGCCGGTCCGCTTTGCGGGAACCCGCCCGTGCAGCCCCTGCGCGTGGATGGATGTTACCATCGCGCCGGGGGCCAACCGCTTTCTCAAAGGGCGGGGCGGCTTGCGCGCCCGGGTGCTGAGCGACGGCCTGCTCAGCCCGGGCCCCGCGCATCTGGACGCGGAGCTGACGCCCGACGCCGCGACCATCGCCGATCCCCTGCCGCGTCCCAGGCTGCCGGGGTAGGGCGCGAGCCTTGTGTCCGGAGACGCTTCCGGGAGCGCCGGACTCCAGTCCGGCGGTAATGCCAAGCCGGCACTTGGCGTTCCGAGCGGGCAGCGATCCGCAATCGTAACCTTATTGGCGGACAGTGACGAACGGCGCGGGCGCCCGTCAGGAGTGCAGCCCCGCACAATGGAGGCTTAATTGCGGCTATGACGGACTATATGGATGTCATGAACAGATCAAGACGGGAAAACGGGTTCAAAACGATTGACGAGTTAATCGTTTTGTCAAACGACAATACGGTTTTTGATCTTTTTTCGGTCTTGATCGGCGCCTCAGTTGAGATTGGCTCAGGAAATATGATTTACCCCAACGTGCTGATCCAAGCGACCAACGGAAAAGTCATGATCGGGGAAGAGAATATTTTCTACAGCGGGACAAGAATCCTGTCTGAAGGCGGCGAAATCGTTATTGGGAGCAAAAATGAAATCGGCGAACAGTCAGCCGGCATCAAGTCAGTCAACGACAGGATTGAAATAAAAGATGAATGCAGGGTCATGAGCGGGGCGCAGATAGGTGACGGCTGTTATCTTGGAAACGGCGCTCAGGTTCTTGGAACGATCAGAATGACTCGGTGTATTCTCCTCGACGGAAAATCATATAGAGAAAGAAATCCCAACAAGCGCGGCGGCGTTCTGAAAGGAAGCGGGGTTGCCGGTGACCTGTCAGTTGGCGTCGGCATGGTCATCAGCGGAAATGGACATTTTTCGATCAACGATCTCGTCCCCCAGGAACGCAACCATCCAAATTGGATGAATGAATGAAACGTTGGGTTTACAAGAGCAGGTGCAGCCACGGCCGGAATTGATAGTTTTGTCCCGATTGGTTATAATTAAGTTATAACTAATCGGGAGGTTGATATGATTAAGCAACTCAGAAAAGTCGGTAACAGCAATGCGCTGATCCTGGATAAGCCCATTCTGGAGCTGTTGGGTCTGGAGGAGGGCGGTCAGGTCCAGCTTACAATTCAGAACGGCGCGCTCATCGTTGTGCCCGCCAATCCCTTGCCGGTAGATATGGACGAAATGAGTTCCAAACTGGAATACGTCCTTCAGAAGCGTAAAGAAGTCCTCCGTCGTCTGGCGGAATGATGCGCTCCATTCTCTACCTCTCCGTTGACAATGTTCTCGAAGTTCATCGTCGGGTTATTGAAGGGTTTGGCGGCGATTTCGGTCTGCGCGACCGCGGTTTACTTGAATCGGCCGTTGCTCTCCCGTACGCCAGTTTTGGCGGGACTGAACTCCACTTGAGTCTTCCCGCAAAGGCGGGGGCCTATCATTTTCACCTGTGTTCAAACCAGGCCTTTGTTGACGGGAACAAGCGTGTGGCAGTGGCAGCCTCTGAACTGTTTTTGCTTCTCAACGGGCTTGAGCTGCAAGCAGAAGACTCGGCTCTTGAGGAGCTAACGTTTGGGGTAGCCCAGGGTAGCGTAGCCAAAGAGCAGGTTCTGGCGTTCTTTGCGGAGAATACGAAAAAAGCAGGACCGTCTGTCTAACAGGGGCCGACGCCAGACAAGGTTGCCCGCCGATTTTGGCATGTCTAAGCCAGACGTTGGTCCACGAAAGCAGGTGCAGCCATGACCGGAATTGAGCGTTGTGTCGGATGCGGTGTGGCAGTTCCCGTGATCGAAGGCCCAGTCCATCGCTACATGACGTCGGCGCCCGCGTGCTGGCAGCGCTATGGGGAGCTGCTTGCCCTGCTCTACAGTCGGCCGGGGTTGGGGCAGGCCGTCATTATAGCCGCGGACACGTACGCGGTTCAGCATCCGGGCAGCCCGAATCCCCAGGCGATTCAGTCCGTGGACATACATCTGCTCAACCTCTACGCTTACCTGGTCCGGGGCCGTCCGGTGCGAAACCCGCAGAAGACCTTCGGCGCACGGGCGTTTCACGCGATCGCGGCCCCCGAGGAGAGGGAACGGTATTGGCTCGATCCGCCTGCGTTTACCGGCGCGCTGACCGTGTTTGACATGCCTTTATCCGGCCCGGACGCGGCAATTCAGGACCGGGCGAGCGCGTGGGCGGAGTCTGCCTGGGATGCGTGGCGCGCGCATCACGCACAGGTCGCGGCCTGGTACGACGACTACGCGCTGCCACAGGCGCGGCGCTGACAGGAGTCTACCATCGGAGTGGGCCAACGGTTGGCGGATCTTTAGGGTTTCGTGGGGTCAGGCCGCCGAATCAATCCGGCTCCTGTGATGGGAAGCGCGCTCAAGCGCGTTATTCTTCGCCCAACGAACCGGCATTGAGCCGGTTTTCCGTAACAGGCGGCGGTTTCAACCGCTGTCCCGTCTTGCTGAATGATCCGTCCATTTTAACGGATCCAGTTCGCGCCTGATCGCCGCGCCGGTCTTGGCTAAACGGCCGCGACGCGATCCGCCGCACGATCTCCAGATCGCCCGATTGGTCCGTCAACTTTTACTTTTACCATATAATCCGAAAAGGCAGACCCTGATGACCGAAAAGACCGTTCAACACGCAATTGATTACATTCAAGAGACCCACAATCAAATCCTGGAAGACTACAAAACGCTTCTGCGCTTTCCTTCCATCGGCGGCGACCCTGCCTATAATGAAGATGTCCGAGCCTGCGCCCTGTGGATTGTCGAGCAGCTGGCAGAGATGGGCTTTGATAACGCCCGGCTGGTGGAGACAGCGAAACATCCCGTTGTCTATGCCGACTGGCTGCATGCCGGTGATGATAAACCGACGGTATTGGTCTATGACCATTATGACGTTCAGCCGGTTGACCCGCTTCATCTGTGGGATTCCGAGCCGTTTGACGCCGAGATCCGTGACGGCAAACTGTATGCGCGCGGCGCCAATGACAATAAGGCGGGCGTTTGGGGCAACTTGAAGGTCTTTGAAGCCATGCTGAAAGCGAACGGCGAACTGCCCGTCAACATCAAAATCATGTTTGAAGGGGAGGAAGAATCCGGTTCACCGAGCATTTTGGACTTCATCGAGACGCATCAAGAGATGCTCGCGGCCGATGTCATGCTGAACAGTGACGCTAATTTCAATCCGGATACCCCCGATATGTCCTATGCCGGACGCGGGATTGTCAGCGCCGAAGTGAAAGTCACCGGACCCAAAGTAGACTTACACTCGGGTATGTTCGGCGGGATCGTGGAGAATCCTCTGCATGTTGCGGGAAAGATCATCGGTTCGTTTCATGATGCCCAGGGGCGGATTCAACTTCCGGGCTATTACGACCGCGTGGTCGCTGTTGATGCGGCGGAAAAAGCGCGGATTGCGCATGGCTTCAACCGCGACGAAATGATGGAAAAAGCAGGGGTGAAATCTTTCTGGGGCGACAGTATTGCGCCCGCGTCCGAACGGGCCACCGTCTATCCGACCCTGGACGTCAACGGCATGTGGGGCGGGTATCAGGGGGCGGGCAGCAAAACCGTACTGCCTGCCGAAGCCGGCTTCAAAGCCACCCTGCGCCTTGTACCGGACCAGGACCCGACTGAAGTCTCACAAATCCTCAAGCAGTATGTCGAGGGATTCAGCAGCGATACTGTCAAGGTCGAGTGCACCATTGGGCAGGAGCAATGGTACTTCCAACTGGTGACTGAAGGCCCCTATTTGGACGCAGTGCAGGAGGCCCTCGAAGAGACCATCGGTAAGCGGGCCGAACTGGTTCGAACCGGGGGATCGATTCCGATTTTGGGTTTGTTCAATCGCCTGATTGGCCTGCCCATTACCGCCTTTGGCTATGGCAGCGACGAAGGAATTCACTCGCCGAATGAAGCCCTCAAAATTGATGACTTCTTCACCGCATTAGAAGCAGGGATTCGTTTGTATCACAACTTCGGCGAACTCGATCAGTAAAAATCAACCAAAAAGGTATCTTGTGCTAAAATGCCGATTATTATGTAAAATTAATTAATTCTGGCATAACTGAAAATCTATACATGTGTTCGAGCCTTCGAGCACTTTGGCGGCATTCCTCAACGCATCAGCTATGACAATCTCACGGCGGCCGTCCATCGCATCCTGAAGGGAAAGCGTCGAGAAGAACAGACAACCTTCACTCGCTTTCTCAGCCACTACCTTTCCGGGAGTCGCTTCTGCACTCCAGGCTAAGGCCATGAAAAGGGTGGCGTGGAGAGCGATGCCGGCTATGCACGCCGCAACTTTCTGGTTCCTATACACTAGGTGGCCGACTTCGAAAAAATTGAATCGATTGCTGGCCGCCGCCTGTATTGAAGACGGCCAGCGCATCATCGACCGTCAAGACCACTCCATCGGCGAACGCTGGCAAGCGGAACGCCCTCACCTAAAGCCGCTTCCGTCCCATGCCTTCGCTTGTTGCATAAGCCGAAAATTGATGCTCAACGGCTATGGCCAGGTTATCTTCGAGACCAATCGCTATTCGGTGCCGGCGGACAAGGCATGCAAGCAACTCACGCTGCGCGCCTATCCCTTTCGCATCGAGATTCTGGCCGACAACCAGATCATTGCCCTCCAAGCCTGTTGCTATGCACGCAAACAGGATATCCTTGACCCGCTTTACTACCTCTTATTGCTCGCGCAACGACCGGGCGCTTTCGACCACGCCGAGCCGCTGCGCCAGTGGCGAACCCAGTGGCCGCCCACCTATGAGACGCTCTTGAGCTGCCTGCGACAACAAGTCGACACCGATAGCCAGGCCATTCGTGATTTCATCCAGATTCAAGTAATCTACAGCGGATATTGGTGGATGACGTTCAGAATCAGTGCTGTCATGTCATTCATTTTTCGCAGTTTTTTCTTGAAACCGACCATAATTGTGCAAAACCTACGTTATATTCAGAACGATGGAAAGATTCTCAGTCGGTGAAATCAGCACGTTTTACATCCTCGCTTATGCCGTCGGCAGGCGCTGTCCGGCTATTCGATCAGCTTTAACCCTCGTAAGATAACCTGCGACCACTCCCACCTAAATGAGTAGTGAATAACTACACAGTTATCTATTGTTATTGGCTACCCTATTCACTATATTCTTATTCAAGTAAGCATTGTTCATGGGTATGCAGGGAGGACAACTATGTCCGACTTTTCCCCCGTTTTTATCCGCCCTTTCTCAACCTATTTCACACAGCATTGTATCTACAATCATTGTTTGATCTCATTATTGACGACCTAGTTTTTAGGAAGATCTAATCAAATACGCGTGATTCATTACTGCATGTCAAGGGTCATTTGAACGGAGCTTTTAGGGCGAATGAGTCCTACTCCGGTATAAAGCCCACGATATCTCCGGAGGATCACCCCGTCAAATGGCACCGCCGTGATGATATTCATTAAATGGTCCTGATTGGGTAAAGGAGAATTATCGTGGAAATACACATATTAAACCTCAGGCGGTTATTCCAAAATCAAAAACGTAATTGGGTCCAAGTATTCTTGCTCTTTAGCCTGTTATTTGGACTCTTGCCAGCAAGTACATCAGCAGCGCCGAGCGCCGACACCGCGCCGTTTCCGGTGACCGGAACTGTGGCGGCGCATGTCTATCGGGACTTCAACGGCAACGGTCTGCGCGAACCCGGCGGCGCCGTGCCGGAAACCGGCGTGGAGGATGTGCGGCTCACGCTCTATGATGCCAACGGGGTGTTTGTCGCGACCAATGTGACCAACGTTAACGGTGATGTCGGTATCGCTGCCGCGCTCCTTGCGGGCAAGCCCGGCCCCTACCGGGCGGAGTTCACCAATCTGCCCCCCGGTTATATGCCGAGCGGCGTAGCCGGCGGAACCGGGAACGGTACAACGGTGCAGTTCATTCTGGACGACACCGCGGCGTCCCGGGATATGCTGCTGGGCATTCTCGAGCCCAGCGATTATTCGGCGCCGGGCGCCGATCCGCTGGTCGCAATACCCGCCATGACATCCGGGAACAACTCGATTGTCGATCCAGAGACCGGTATTGTGACCGGGGCCTATTCCGTTATTGCCGATACAAGCACCAAGTCCATCGCTGCAACCAACGTACAGGTCGGTTCGGTCTGGGGGCAGGCGTGGCAGGCAAGCAAGGATCGTCTTTTTACCGCCGCCTATGCCAAACGGCACACCGGTTTCGGCCCTCGGGGTTCCGGCGGCGTCTACGTAACAGACTTCACCAATCCGGCGTCGCCTACGCTGAAGAGCTTTACCTTGCAGGGCGTGACGCCGACCAACGGCGGCGCGGCGCTGGATTTCGGTTTTATCTATCGGGCAGCCGGTTCGGATTACCTGTTGTCGGCTAACAAAATTGATAAGACGGTTGACCTCGATGCGTTCCTTAAAGTCGGCAAAGTCGCGTACGGCGATGCAGATGTGGACTTTACGGGCAACAGGCTCTGGCTGGTCAATCTGTTTCAACGCTCCCTGATCTCGCTGGACATCAGCGGTCCCGTAACGGACGGCGTTGTACCCGGTACGGTGAACCAATATCTGCTCAATGATGCAACCGGAATCCCGGGCTGTACGGGCGTGATTCGCCCCTTCGGCTTGGAATTTTACGGAGAGACCGGTTACCTGGGCGTTGTCTGTGACGGCAACGACAACGGCATCCGCTCCCGCGCGAACCTGAGAGGGTATGTGCTGAGCTTTACGCCGCCTGCTTTGGGCGACACAGCCACAACGGCTCTCTCCTTTACCACGGCGCTGGAAATCCCCATGGATTACCGTGATGCCAAAGGTGAAACCGCTGAAGGGCCGAACCGCAACTCACAGGTTGACTCATCCATCGCGGCAGGCTATGGGGACCGCTACACCTCAGTGTGGCAGCCATGGGCGGACACCTACAATCAGACCCTGGATCGTGGGTACAATCTCAACGACGGTCCGACTCACCTCTATAGCCGACGCCGTTCTTATGCCCAGCCGGTGGTCTCGGACATAGAGATTGATCCGCGTGGAAACATGACTATCGGCATCCTGAACCGCTGGGGCGATCAGATGGGCGTCCGACAACTGCCGGCTGTCGTGGGCGGCGGGCCCTACCCTGCAGACTCGTCACCGGAAATTTCGGCCAACAACGCAGGCGATACCCTCAAGGCATGTCTTGTCAACGACGCCTATGTATTGGAAAGTCTGTCCGGTTGTCCCGTGTCTGATGGAGGTCTCATAACGACGGGAGTCCCCAATACGGTGGGGCTTAACACGGACGGCTTTAGCGGCACAGGTGAGTTCTATTGGGGCGATATATTTTCAAGCCACTGGGAAAATAGCAGCGGCGGTTTGGGTATGTGGCCGGGCAAAAATGAGGTTCTGTCAAGTGCTTTTGACCCGATTGTCACCGCCTTCACAAACGGCGCCATCAAGATGAGTTTGGCAAATGGAAGCAAGATCGCCGGTTGGGAAGTGGTGCCCCCGAATAATGTCGATGGTGCATATTTCGGCAAGGCCAATGCCATGGGGGACATTGAAATCCTCAATGACGCTGCGCCCATCGAACTCGGCAACCGCATCTGGGAAGACCTGAACGGCGACGGCATTCAGGATCCGAACGAGGATCCGATTGCCGGTGTGACGGTCACCCTGTGGGCGGATACGAACGGAGACGGAACGGTTGACACTCAAGTCGGGACGATCGTGACGAATGCGGACGGCGAGTGGTACTTCGGCGGCCCGAATGACGCCAACATGACAGGCGGCAATTCCGTGCTGCCCTATACCGCCTATGAGGTGCGTGTGGATACCACACAAGCGGCCCTGAGCGGTATGACGGTCACTCAGGAGAATGCCCCCCAGCCCGCCAACGGAGATGCGTCAGCGACCGACAACGATCCGGTGACGGACGTGGCGGACTCGGACGCGGTGATGAGCGGCACGACGGCCGTCATTACCTACACCACCGGCACTGCGGGTGAAAATAATCACGGCCTGGACATAGGCTTCAACATCCTGCCGGCCGCTATCGGCAACTATGTCTGGCTGGACGAGAATAACGATGGCTATCAGGATGCAGGCGAGCGAGGCATCCCCAACGTAGAGGTGATCCTGACGCCGCCCGCCAACATCGATCTGGGCAACGGTCTGGGCCAGCCTATCACGACGATAACGGATAGCCACGGCGGCTATCTCTTCGATGGCCTGCCCCCGGGCGACTATACGGTAACGGTAAATGAGAGCACGCTGCCTGGGACCGGCATGACGCAGACGCCCACAAGCACGGTGGATAGTGACAGCGACGGTGTAGCTGACGACGGCGACTTTGGCAACAAGCCGAACGGATACACTGTCAGTCTCGCTGCCGGAGAAGAAAATCTGACAGCTGACTTCGGTTATAACTACAACACGGACGCAGAGGTGAATAACCCTGCCGGCAGCCCCTCAGCTGCTTTGGGCGACCGGGTCTGGATCGACAGCGACGGCGACGGCAAGCAGGATCCGAACGAGGTCGGCGTGCAAGATGCCACGGTGACGCTCTACTATGACTACAACGGCGACGGCGTCTACGATGAACCCTACACCGGGCCGGATGACGGCAGCGGGACGCAGGGAGACGGCAGCTATACGCCGACGACTACAACTGACGCCAACGGCTACTATATCTTTGACGACCTGCCGCCCGGCCCATACGTCGTGGGCGTAACGAACTCGGGAAGCGCCTCTCAGGATGTTTTGGGCGGCGGTTACACCCAGACGGGAGACCCGGATCACTTCGGTGCCACGGGAACCAATAATGACAACTATAGCGAGCCGATTGTGCTGGGGCCGGGCGACGTCTTCCTGAATGCCGACTTCGGCTATCAGCCGGACACGGCCGTTCTCAACAGCATCGGCGACACGATCTTCTATGATGTCGACGCCGACGGAACCGCGGACGCGATGGATTATGGAATTGCCGGTGTGACGGTCAGCCTCATCGATGATCTGAACGGCAACGGCGTCTGGGATGCGGGCGAACCCATCATCGCTACCGATGTGACCGATGCCAACGGTCAGTATCTCTTTGACGATCTGCCCGACGGCGATTACATCGTCTGGGTAAATGACACGGACAACGTACTGAGCGGCCTGAACCAGAGTTACGATGCCGACGGTCCGGCCACGCCCAACACGAGTGCGGTCAGCGTTGCCGGCGGAGAAAATAATGGAGATCAGGACTTCGGCTATACCAACAACCAGCCGGGCGCGACCACCGGAACCATCGGCGACACGATCTGGTACGATCTGGACAACAACGGCATACAGGATCCTAACGAAGTCGGCATTCCGGGTGTGGAGGTAACTGTCTGCGCTCTCAGCGACAATCTGGCCTTAAACAAGCCGGCAACCGCCTCCGGTTCACATTCCGCTTCTACGCCGAGTGATGCGAATGACGGCAATCGGGACGGACTCTACGCCAACGGTTCGGTTTGGACTGCTAACAACGAGAGTCCTACGTCTACCTGGTGGCAAGTGGATCTCGGTTCAATCGAGTACATGACCCGCATCGATCTGTATAACCGAACTGACTCTTCTGCTACCCAGGACCGCCTGTCAAACGCATGGGTGCTGGTCGCCGACACGGACTTTGGCTCCGACCCGAATCTGGATACGCTGGCTGAGGCGATTCAGAATGCGAACTATGCCTACCAACTGGGCGACATGAGCGCAACAACCATTGAGCAACTGTTCACGTCAACCAGTGGGCGTTATTTACGGGTCTGGGGCGATAACAACCCTTATCTGAACCTGGCGGAAGTGGAAGTATATAACGAGACCTGCCAGACCACAGTCACCGATGAAAACGGGAAATACATCTTTACCGGACTGCCGGTTGATGCAGACGGTGTGGAGTACACGGTAACGGTGAACCCGGCTACCTTACCGGGCGGCTTAACCCAGACCTATGACGCGTCGGGCGCGTTGGACAATTCGAGCACGACGACCATCTCGACCGCGAATCCCATCGACATGGATCAGGACTTCGGCTACCGGGCGGCGGGCGGCGTCGGCTCGATCGGCAATCGTGTCTGGTTGGATCAGGATGCAGACGGCATCTGGGACGGCGACACCGGCGTTCCCGGCGTCGCCGATACGGACAGTGATGAACCGGGCATTGCCGGCATCACCATCGACCTCTACCAGGACCTGAATGGAAACGGGATCGTGGATCCGGGCGAGCCGCTCATGGGAACGACGACCACCGACGCCAATGGCAACTACCTCTTCGATAACCTGCCCTACGGCCATTACGTGATAGATGTGACGGACGAAGCGGGTTTGCTGGCGGGCTATTGGCACAGCCTGGGCACGGACGACGTCTATGCCGGCGACCCCACAGCGGACAGTCAGGATCACTCCAAGACCGACCCGGTTGCCGTAAGCATCGGCGTGGACAGCCTGCTGGACGGCGATAGCACCCCTGAGCCGGCCAACAACCTGAACGTGGATTTCGGCTACTATGTGGAGCCCGCGGCAGTGGGCAACTATGTCTGGATGGACCTGGATGGCAATGGGGTTCAGGACTCCGGCGAACCGCCGATTGAAGGCGTGGAAGTGAAGATGGTCATTACGTATCCCGACGGCACGATCACAACCCTGGTCACCAGGACGGATGCCACGGGCTACTACAGCTTCCCGAATCTGCTGCTGGATGAGGATTACAACGGCGACGGCAGCGGTCTGGAGCCGACCTTCACCATCTCTGTGGACCCGAACCAGGACGCGCTGCTGACGCTGACGGAAACCCAGGTGAACAACGATGACGGCACAGTGGCGACCGATGTGACAGATGATTCCAATGAGCACAGTGGAACCATAGCTCAGCCGATTCAGGGACAGACGGATACGACCCTGGCGACTGCGGATAGTACGAACATCGCCTCCTACGACTTCGGTTATAAGGCGGTTCTGGCCCTGGGCGGCACCCTCTGGAATGACTACACGGGGAGCGGCGACGGGACCGGCACGGCGAATGACGGCATCTACCAGGTCGGCGAGGAGGTGCTGGACGGTGTGACGGTGAAGCTGTACACGGCGAACCCCGACGGCAGCCTGGGGGCTCCGGTGGATGATCCGAGAAACCCCGGCACGCCTTACAGCGTTGTGACGGATGCCAATGGCGCATACCTCTTCGACGGTCTGGGGCCGGGGGACTACATCGTGGTGATAGAAGACTTCGCCACACAGACGGGATTGGCGCACAGCACGCTGGGCAGCTTATCTCCGGATGACAGCACGGCCGGTGACAAGGACACGGGGCTTGAGAACGGAACCGCGGTGCAGTCCAAGCCCATTACCCTGGACGCGCTGGCATTGGTTACGGCGGATGGATCGGAACCGGATGGCGAACGGGAGAACAGCCTCTACAGCACAGCGCTGGCCACTTCCCAGGACGGACGCATGAACTACAATGTGGACCTGGGCTTCACGAATACAGTGCTGTCGGTCTCGCTAAGCTACGCCTATACGGAACGCGGCGATGACGGCACGGTCTACTTCATCTGGGAGACGGCCACAGAGACGGGTAATGCGGGCTTCAACCTCTATATGGAGCTGACAGATGCTTCTGAGCAGTTAGTCAATAGCGAACTGGTGCCTTCAAGCGTGATTGATTCCGTAGCGCCGACTCGCTACACGTACCAAGCAAACGCGGTCGGCGAACGCTACTACATTGAGTTGGTCAGCGTGGACGGCTCAACAGAGCGTCATGGCCCCTATGAGTTGGGGCAGGAGTATGGCGAGCCGATGACCGTAGACCCTGACACGCTGATCGATCCTCTCTACCTGCCCCTGATCATAAGCCGCTAAGGCGGTTTATATAACCCGCCTTTTGTAGGGTGAGAAGCTTCTCGCCCTACAAAAGGCGATTTTCTTTATGGACGCCCGCACAATAAAACCAATCCAAGTTACGCGCCATCCTCAGTAACTCACCTATTCAGGGGATCCGTCATTCTGTTGACCTGCGAGCCCAAGGCGTCAAGAGCTGAACGGCGAAGAATTTCTCTTGAGTCGGGTGAGATACTTCCTCAGCGGCAGCATGGGTCCAGCCTCGTTATGAGCCGCGCTCGCGTGAATAATTGGATCGTTGTTTAAAAGCCGCGGCATAGCCTATCCGGGTCGAGAAGTGTGTGACTTTAAAAACCGGGATAAGCTATGCCAGAGGAATACAGAGGATACACCAAGAGGATAAGATGGTTGACAGAAGATTGTGCTCCCGAACAATTTTTTGTCGCCGCCATTGTACCGGCGGCAAGTTAACGATGCTTGAAGAGTTTGTTAACAGTTGGGAAAGAAACGGGAAAATCCGGAAACAACCGACACCACGCCCTATTCCGTCGGCCCGCCGCCGCCGTGGACCGAGTACTCATTGTTTTCGCTCTCCACCGCGGATTGGGGCTTGGCCGCGCGCAGGGCGTCAAAGAGGGGCAGCTCCCCCGTGGTTACCGCATGATCGGCGTAGAGATACATGGCCGCTGACCACGCCTGCTCGTCATAACCCATGGGATGCCCCGTACGCCCGTGAATCCACTCATTAAAGCCCCACTCCCGGCTCTCGCCCTGCTGATTGGCTTTGGCCAGACTGAACAGCAGCGTCTCGGCGTCGGCTTGACGACCGTGGGCGACTGACGCGGCCACGTGGAAGCCGCCCACCATGGGCCAGATGCCGCCGTTGTGGTACTGGTGAGGCAGGTTGAGGTTACGGCTGCGATAATATTCCCGCCAGTCCCGCTCGTTGGGGTAGATGGGCGGATAGATGGCCTTGGTGGGATAGGGCTCGGCCATGCCCACCTGTTTCATATAGCGCAGGATATGCTCACGCCGATGGCCGTCGGCCACGCCCGTAAGAATGGCGAGGCAGTTGCCCAGGCCGTCGCACCAGTCGCCGTACTCCCGGAAGGCCATCCAGGGCAGATAAAATGGCCGGCTGGAGATGGTGCCCGCGTTATGATAGAGCATGAACCACTCCAGGCGAATGGCCTTGAGCTGCTCCAAATGTTCGGCAAAGTGCTCGGCCACCCAGCAGCGATCCACCCACATAAGCAGATTGATGCGGTGGTGAATCGCCGCAGCATCTACGCAATGATGAAAAACCTCCGTCTCACGCGGCATACGCTTGGCCAGCTCGGCGTGGGCCAGACGCGCGGCATACCAGAGGACATTGTCGTAGAGAACGTTGTAACGCACGGCCAGCAGGTCCATCCAGTCGCCGGCCTCAGGCGCTTCCAGCAGGCCGCACTCGTTCATGTCCTGGTAGGCCAGCCAGCGCACGGCCCGGTCAATGCTGGACCAGTGACGGCGCAAAAATTCTTCATCGCTTGTCAGCTGATAGTAGAGAAAGTGGCCCAGAACATACCAGAGATTGGCGTCCAGCGCGCCGGCATTTTCCGTGCTGACGTAGCCCGTATCAGGATTGACGTTGAGCTGGATCAAGCCCAGAGGCGACTGATAGCGGGTCATGGTTTCCAGGGAAGCCCGGCCGCAGGCGATCAGCTCAGCATCGCGCGTTACGGACGCGCCGATAAAGGTGACGACCGCATCACGCGCCCATATCTGAGGATACCCCGCGGCCAGAGCCGAGGCGCGAAAACCGTTGGGCGTCACGCAGCGGCGCAGAATGGCGAGGGCCTCTTCCCGGGCCCGAATCAGCAGTTCATGGTCGTTCATGGATGTTCCTCTCAACATTGAGGGTGAATAGGTTGGACAGCCTCAGGCCGGGGGGATCGGCTCGAAACCGTCTGTCAATTTGACGTACGCACTACCTGCACCCGCTCATGGACGGCGATATCCTCCACCCGCGTCTGCGCCCTGTCGGGCCAGGTGATGACCAACGTCCGGGGCGTAGCGCCCGCAGCCGGCCCAAAGTGAAGTTGAGTCGGTCCGCTGGAAAGATAGCCGCTCTGGGCGATGACCAGGCGCAGCTGCGCGCCCGCGTCCGTCTCCAACCGTACCTGCGCGCCCAATGCCGCGGGATTGGGCGAACCGGGCCAGGCCAGGTCTACCAGAAGTCCGTCTCCGCCGCAGACGCGATTTTCAAACAGCTGGGCGGGCGCGCGCAGGTTGTTGACGACGATGTCCAGATCGCCGTCCTGGTCCAGATCGGCCATAACCATGCTGCGACCGCTGCGCGTAGAGCCGAGTCCCCACTCCTCGGGCCCAGGCGCAAAACGATTGCCCAGGTTGCGCCGGACCTGATTCGCTTCCACCAGTTCATGATTAGGCAGGCCGGCGAATATTTCGGCTTCAATCATGCCGTTGACCGCGTAGAGGTCCAGCAGGCCGTCATTATCCAGATCGCCGAACTTGGCCGACCAGGTCCAGCCCGTGGCGTCCAGACCGAGACGATAGGCCAGGTTGGCATAATCGCCCGTGCCGTCGGCGCGTTGGAGAACATTCTCGTTGCGCTGCAAATCCCGGTAGCGACGGCGTTCGTAGCCTGCCTGCATCAGGGGAATCCACGCGGCCAGGGTAGCCGTATCCCGGTTAACGGGCTTCATGTCCCCGGCGAAGATGTCCATACGGCCGTCGTTATTGACATCGGCCAGGTCCAGGCTCATGGTGCTGTGGGTAGTCACGGCGAAGGGCTCGGCCGCGCGCCAGCCGTCAGGCCCCAGTCCAGAGCCCGTTTGCAGGAAAACATAGTCAGGCACGTCAAAGTCATTGCCCACCAGAAGGTCATCCAGTCCGTCGCCGTTGAGATCGGTGACGGCCAGGGCCAGCGCCTGGGCCTCATCGGCCAGCTGGGCCGCTACGGCAAAGGAGCCGCTCCGGTTCTCGTACACGAAGACGCCGCTGCCCGGCCCGACCAGGTACTCGCTGCCCCGGTCGGTGAGAAAGCCCGCGTCATATGCGCCCGTCACCAGGTCGGGATCGCCGTCCCGGTCCAGGTCGGCCCAGGCGATGACGTAGGCGGGCTGGGCCACGCCGGGCAGCACGCGGCGCTGGAAGTCGCCGTCGCCCATGTTGCGCCAATATTGGACTGCCCCCGTGTTGGTCGTCAAGACCAGGTCGATTCGGCCGTCGGCGTCTACATCCACTGCGCTGACCATGCGCGTCGGACCTTGGCCCAGCGTCGTCTTGCGAAAGCGGAGCGCGCCATCATTCCACAGAAGCGAATTTTCACCCGCCTCCGCGCCCAGAACCAAGTCCAGATCGCCGTCGTTATCCAGATCGGCGACAGCCAGCCCCGCGCCGTTGGCCTGATACATGCGAATGATGCCGTCCGCGGTAGTGGTTGTGTGGGGCAGATCATGGGCGACAAACGCGCCCGTGCAGGGCGCAGGACGGATCAAGGGCGTACGCATTATCGTGACGACGGGCGGGGGCGTCTGGGCCGCGGCAAGGCCGGGTAGGAGCAGGGCCAGCAAAAGGCCAATGAAGCGTTTCATAAGAGGAATTGTAGCTGAAAGAAGAACTGATGTCATACTGCAATACTCCATTACTGGATTCACGCGCCTGATTCAGGTACAATCTACCCTGCGCTCTGTTTATCAAGTCTTACTCTGTATCAATTCGGACTATTTCATGAACCTTGACCATATTCGCAACATCTCCATCATCGCCCACATCGACCACGGCAAGAGCACCCTGGCCGACCGCCTGCTGCAAATGACCGAAACAGTCACCGCGCGGGAGATGAAGGAGCAACTGCTCGACTCCATGGACCTGGAGCGGGAGAAGGGCGTCACCATCAAGGCCAGCGCGGTGCGCATGATCTAC
Organism: Caldilineaceae bacterium; assembly: GCA_020433455.1. Taxonomy (GTDB): domain Bacteria; phylum Chloroflexota; class Anaerolineae; order Caldilineales; family Caldilineaceae; genus JAGRCP01. The sequence continues at coordinate 17,672 of JAGRCP010000090.1, forward strand.
CGCCGGGGCGACCAGGAATACGAGATCAACCTCATCGACACGCCGGGGCATGTGGACTTCAGCTATGAGGTGCACCGCGCGCTGCAAGCGTGTGAAGGCGCGATCCTGGTGGTGGACGCGTCTCAGGGCATTCAGGCCCAGACCATGGCCCACCTCTTCGCCGCGCTGGAGCAGGACCTGACCATCGTTCCCGTGATCAACAAAATCGACCTGCCCGCGGCCATGCCTGATGACGTAGCCCAGGAAATCGAAAACCTGCTGGGCACGCCCGCCGAAGATATCCCCCACATCAGCGCCAAGGCGGGCATCAACGTGGAGGCGGTGCTGGCCCAGGTGGTGGATCAGGTATCGCCGCCTCAGGGCGACGTCAACGCGCCCCTCCAGGCGCTGGTCTTTGATTGCCACTATGATCCCTATAAGGGCGTCATCGCCTACGTGCGCGTCGTCAATGGCACGATCAACGGCACGCCCGCCCTCAAAGCCATGGTCAGCGGCAAAACCATGGAGCCCATCGAGATTGGCGTGCTGACGCCGGCCATGTTCGCCACGCCCCGCCTCCATGCCGGCGAAGTGGGCTACATCGCGACCGGGCTGAAGAGCGTCCAGGACCTGGATGTGGGCGACACCATCACCCTGGCCGCGGAGCCGTCCGCCGAACGCTTACCCGGCTACCAGCCCATGAAGCCCATGGTCTTCGCCGGTCTTTATCCGTCCAATCCCGATGATTATGTGGATCTGCGCGACGCGCTGGAGAAGCTCCAACTCAATGATGCCGCACTGGCCTATGAGCCCGAAACCAGCCAGGCCCTGGGCTTCGGCTTCCGCCTGGGCTTTCTGGGCCTCTTCCACATGGAGATCATCCAGGAGCGGCTGGAGCGGGAGTACGATCTGGACGTCATCTTTACCGCGCCGTCGGTGGAGTATCGGGTCGTCAAGACCGACGGCAGCGTCATCACCATCGACAGCCCGGCCGAGCTGCCCGAACCGACCCTGATCGAACAGGTGGAGGAGCCGTGGTGCGATCTGAGCATCTTCACGCCGTCCGAATATATCGGCACGGTCATGGACCTCATCACCAAGCGCCGGGGGGAACTACGCAACCAGAACTGGCTGGACGCCAAGCGGGTGGACATCTCTTGCACCATCCCGCTTTCGGAGATCGTGGTCGATTTCTACAACGATCTCAAAGCACGCACCCGAGGCTACGCCAGCATGGACTACACACTGGACGGCTATCGTGCGTCGGATATGGTCAAGCTGGACATCCTGGTCAACCAGCAGCCGGTGGATGCGTTGAGCGTCATCGTCCATCGGGACGACGCGTTTTATAAGGGACAGCGTCTGGTCTCCAAGATGAAGGAGATCATCCCGCGCCAGATGTTTGAGGTCCCCATCCAGGCCGCGGTCGGCAACAAGATCATCAGCCGGGCCAACGTCAAGGCCATGCGCAAGGACGTGCTCTCCAAGTGTTACGGCGGCGACGTCTCGCGCAAGCGCAAGCTGCTGGAAAAGCAAAAGGCGGGCAAAAAGCGCATGAAGATGGTGGGGTCGGTGGAGATTCCCCAGGAGGCGTTTATGTCGGTGCTCAGGTTGGAGGATGACTAATGCGAATTCGTCAGCTGCATCTGCAAAACATCGGTCCGTTCATTGAAGCGGAATTGGCGTTTTTTACTCCTTCCGAAGAGAAGCCGCGGGTCACGCTCATTACCGGGGAAAACGGTACCGGCAAAAGCATCATCCTGGATGCAATTCGAGGGATGTTCGGCAGCCGGTACGGCAATTTAGAGCGGGATATCCAGCGGCGCGGCGCCGAAGAAAAGGCGCGAATTGATATCGAATTAAATGTTGAAAAAAGCAATCTCCAATTATCAAGCGCCAATTTTTCGCAAAGAGAAATCAATATTCAGCAGTCCCCTCCGCCGCAGCAAACAGCGGAGAGTATCCAGGAAATTCCTTTTCTGATTCAGCGAGGCGACAAACCGCCAAAGTGGATTGTCGATTACTGGCCGTCGGTTCTTGCCCAGGGCTCCTATCAAATTCAGGCGCTCAACGCGCCGAAGCACAAAGATTTTCTGCTCAATTCGCTCAGCGGCCAAAAACAAAAAGCCGATATCGTCGAATTGATTTGCCATTTCGACTATCTTCGCGACAGCCGGGATGAAGCTGAACGCATAACCGGCCATCATCTTTACTCTGTACTGGAAAAGATCATCGAGTCCAGCCTGCTGGACGGCGGCAAGTTCAGCCACGTCGCGCGTTCGACCTACGAGCCCATCGTCATCCAAAACGGTATGGAAGTAACTCTGCCACAGCTGAGCAGCGGAAATTCTTATTTAATTCAGGATATGGTTGACCTGCTGGGAAAAATGTATTCCCTGCAATTCCTGCGCAACGATCCCATTGAAGAATTGTGCCAGGCGCCCGGTTTGTTGCTGATTGACGAAGCGGAAAATCAGCTTCATCCCAAATGGCAGAAGCGCTTTATCAGCACAATTCTGGATATTTTTCCGAATTTGCAGATTATCGCCACAACCCATTCTCCGTTTATTATCTCGTCTGTGGAAAATCCGCGGCTATATGTTTGCAAGTCACGGCATGATCGCTGCGTGATTGAGGATGTCTCGGCGGAATATTCCAATAAGCCGGTCGATGAGATTCTCATGTCTCCCCTGTTTGAGGAAACGCAACCGTTCAACCAGGAAATCACGCGGCTGATTGCCCGACGAAAAGAAGCCATTGAGAAGGAAGATCACGCACAAAGAGAGCAAATTGAGAAACGCTTGAAAGCGTTAAACCCTGAATATTTTTCCTACCTTGATCTGGATGAGTTGATCGCTGAAATGACAGCCGAGAGTATGTGAGCGTGATTTCAATCCAACGATTCCCCGAACCCCAATATCTGGCCGATAATAAGGAGCAATGGTTGGCCGCGTTTCTGCGCAAACGCGCCGTCGGCCCCAGCGTCAGGCCGAACAGCAGACAATATGGCCACAAAGAGATCCGGAGCGTGCTGTTTAGCATGAGCCACGGCAAATGCTACTATTGCGAACGCAAGCTACGCGAAGAGGATGGGGAAGTTGAGCATTTTGTGGGAGTAGCCACAGAGCCGGAGCTTGCTTTCGATTGGCCTAATCTGTATCTGAGTTGTCGAAGTTGTAATCAGGCCAAACGCCGCCGCACATACGCTGTAAACGAGTGCCTCGATCCGTGTAATCCGGATGTCCCTCCGGAAGAACACCTGACGTTCGATGACGAATATGTGCGCCCGAAAAACAACTCTGAAGCAGGGCGAAAGACGATCCAGAAATATCGGCTGGATCGTGATGAGTTAGACCACCTGCGCGTCAAACAGCTCCACCGGTTTGAACGTTTTTTACGGATGCTCCAGGAGAAGAAGCGAGCAAGCGGGAATCCGATCACCAAAGACGAGTTGGCTCAAGTTGCGCGTTTTGGTCGCCCGGAACATGAATTTTCACTCATGTTCCGGGTCTATCTTGAGGCGCTGAACGCATGAGTAATTCTATCCGCGATCTTCTGGCCCGGGCCGGCATTGACCCCAAGAAATCTCTCGGCCAAAACTTCCTGATTGACGACAGCTATCTTGACCGCATCGCCGACGCGGCGGCGCTCACGCCCGCCGATGCGGTGCTGGAAATCGGGCCCGGACTGGGTGCGCTGACGGCCCGGCTGGCCGCGCGCGCCGGCTGCGTAACCGCAGTGGAACTGGACGACCGGCTCATAGCCTATCTGCGCGGCGAGTTCCTCCTGCGCGAGCAGGTTCACATCGTCCATGGCGATATCCTGGAAAATGATCCCGCCGCGCTCATGGAGGCGTGCGGCGCGCCGGGCTACAAGGTCGTCGCCAATTTGCCCTACTACATCACCAGCGCGGTCTTGCGTCGGCTGCTGGAAGCCGACGCGCCGCCCGTCCTGGCCGTGGTTATGGTCCAGGAGGAGGTCGCCCGCCGCATCTGCGCGGAACCGGGCGACATGTCCATCCTCAGCGTGGCGGTCCAGTTTTACGCTGCGCCGAGCCTGGCTTTTACCGTGCCCGCGGGCGCGTTCTATCCCCGCCCCAAGGTAGACAGCGCAGTGCTCAGGTTGGATGTGCAGCGCCGGCCGGAAACCGCGGGGGTGGATGATGAGGCGGAATTCTTTCGGGTGGTCCGGGCCGGCTTCAGCCAGAAACGCAAACAGCTGCGCAATTCGCTCAGCGCGGGACTGCGCATGGATAAGGACGCGACGGACGCGGCTCTGCGCGCGGCCGGCATCGATCCGGCACGCCGTGCGCAGAGCCTTTCTCTGGCCGATTGGGCCGCGCTCTATCACGTCCTGCAATCTTGATAGCCCCTGCTCAAGCTGCTATACTGCCGGTTATGGAAATTCGCGTTCAGGTCACGCCCAATCCCAATGCGCTCAAATTTATTTTGCCCGAGCCCTATTTTTCCCGGCCCATGAGCTTTCCCGGTCCGGAAGAAGCCGCCGGGCATCCGCTGGCCGCCCAATTATTCGCACTGGGCGACATATACAACGTCTTTATGGTGCAGGACTTTATCACCGTCAACAAGCTGCCCGATACGCCATGGGAGCCGCTGAGGGAAGAAGTGAAGCGGACAATTGTGGGGTATTTTGCAGAATTACAGATTACACTCGACGTTCGTGAGAATTGGAC
>JAGRCP010000016.1:0-33100 GCA_020433455.1 Caldilineaceae bacterium
GACCAAAGTCTCGTTGTAGTACTATTCAGATTTGGGGTATAAGGCGCCCTGCAGTTTCTCTTATATGGATAATTAAGGTTAACCCAAATCTTCTCCAAGTTTTGCAGGATAGTAGTTTGAGAAGCACAGCCCGTATCCATGACAGAATTAACCGAGCATGAAACATGATATAAACCAAAAACATGCCCCATTTCATGACGAGCCAAGTATTCACGGAATGACTGGGTGTTATAATAGTATCGATTTAGCCAAATATCGGCACGTGTAGCTTTATCGTTAACTCTATCACAGTCTCCTGTTGGGAGATGATAGATAGGTATGTAGCAGAAATTGTCCCCCCTCATAGGTTTGGCCCATCCTGCATAATTAGTAGCACCCCGATTTTTTTCATCAACATATACCCCAAAACCTGTCGAATTTCTATGTAATGTAGTGGTATTGTTGTCCTGCGCCTGAATGCTGCCGACACCCGACATGCCTGAGAGGGTAATTCGACAATGGCGGCTTTCAAGCATCGGGTCCACCGTATCACGCCGGCAGAAAGTACTTGGAAAGCTGCTGAAATTCGCAAACCATTTACATAAATCATGGATTTATGACGAATTGGGTCGGAATTTGGATTAACTCGCGATTGCCCTAACACCGTCTCCCCACGGTATACTGGCGAGCATGACAGACGCCACTCCATCACTCATGACCTTATGAACATTCCCGCCCTTGCCTGGCTGGGCATTGGCCTGCTCTGGCTGGCGCTGGTCCGGCTTCTGCGCCGGCGGGAAACGCACCGACCCGCCGCCCCCGCCTACAGTTGGGACGTGCTCGCAGGAGGCGCGCTCTTCCTGCTCACCGCGGGCTTCTTCTGGCGCACAATCAGCGGCGACGTCTTCCAGCCCGCGGACGGCGGCGATCTGGTGAGCTTCCTCTTTCCCACCTATCGCTTTGCCGCGGCCCAGGTTGCCCAGGGCTCGTTGCCTCTGTGGAACCCGACCCTCTATGGCGGCGCGCCCTTCATCAGCGACATCCAGGCCGGCTTTCTCTACCCGCCCAACCTGCTCCTCTTCCTGCTCAAGCCCGACTTCGGCTACCCCATTTTGCAGTGGCTGAGTATAGGCCACCTCTACTGGGCGGGGCTGGGCGTCTACGTTCTCGTACGCGTCCTGCGCCCAGGCGGCAGGGAGATATCGCGCCCGGCCGCGCTCTTCGCTGCCCTGGCCTTCCAATTTAGCGACCCGCTCCTGCTCCATTTGGGCAACCTCAACCTCATCGCCGTGCTGAGCTGGCTGCCCTGGGTGCTGGCCGCCTTCCACCTAGCGCTGACCCGCCGCTCCACGGCCTGGGCCGTCCTCGCGGGCGTCCTCTTCGCCATCGCCAACTACGCAGGCCATGCGCCCAGCACCGTCTTTCTGGGCATGGCAATTGGGTTTTACTGGATTGGGTGGGTGAGTAAGGAAAAATTGAAGATTGAAGATAAAAGATTGGAAGCAAGCGACTCGCCGCCAATCTCCCAATCCCCCAATCTCCCAATCTCCAATCTTCAATCTTCTAATCTTCAATCTTCAATCTTCAATCTTCAATCTTCAATCTTCAATCTTTTTATCGTCATCATCCTCGCCGGCCTCCTCACCGCGCCAATTTTGTTACCTGCCTTCCAGCTCACCGCCTTCACCGAACGCAGCGACTTCGTCTACCAGGATACGGTGGCCTATTCCCTGGCTCCGGCCCAGGCGATTGGGCTCATCACGCCGGGCTTCTTTGGCCGGGGACCGGCCCTCCATTGGGGCTTGTGGGATCGGGTAGAGTTGCCATATGCAGGCGTGGCCGCGCTCCTGCTGGCTCTGGGCGCGCTGTTGATCGGATCGCGCCGGACGCGCCGGGATCTGGTCCCGTGGATGCTTCTGGCCGCGGTGGGCTTTCTCGCCGGACTGGGCATCTACGCCATTATCCACGGCTGGCTGACCCTGGTCGTACCCGGCTTCGATCAGTTCCGCGCGCCGGCCCGGGCCCTGGTCCTGTGGACGCTGGGCGTAGCCGTGCTCAGCGCGGCGGGCCTTGACGCGATTGCAGCCTGGGGCGGCAAACGGGTGACCGATGCAGCATACAACCGCTTCCGCCGCCTGCTCCAGTGGGGCGGACTGCTCCTGGTGGGCGTCTTCGTCCCCCTCATGTATCTGGCCCTGCTCCTCACTCAGTCCGACCCCACGGCCTTTCTGCGCGCGTCCGTGGCAAGTCTGGCCATGACGCTGGCCGCGAGCTTCTGGCTCGTGACGTGGGCGCTCATCGCGCTGCGCCGGGGGGAGATCATCTCCGCGCCCCTCTTTGCCGGACTCATGATCGCCCTGCTCTTTCTGGACCTGAGCGCCACCGGTGCGTACACGGACATCAGCCCCAATGATCCGGCCGCCAACTTCCAACATCCTGAAATCGTCGCCTTCCTGCACGATGACCCGGACCGCTTCCGCATCGACACCCGGACGGACATCGCCGATCTCTGGCAGCCCGACGCGGCCGCGCTCCACGGTCTGGAGGATGTGTGGGGCGTGGCCAATCCCCTCATGCTGGAAGAGTGGAACGCCCAGTGGGAAGCCACGGGCGGGCGCCAAACCCGGCGCTACGATGCGCTCAACGTTAAGTACGTCCTGGTGCGCGACGGCACACCCTTGCCCGACGGCAAGTTTGAGCTGGCCCTGGACGCGCCTGGCGATCTCTCCGTCTATCGCAATCTGGATTTTTGGCCCCGGGCGTGGCTGGTGCATGACCTTATCAGTAGCGACGCAGCGCATGAGGCAGATCCGACCGTAGCGGCCGTCATGGAAGAAAATGAGGGGCAAGGTCTCACCGTGGAGCCGGCCGTAGGCGAGGAGAGCGTACACGAAGTCAGCTATGGCGCATCCGTCCAAAGCTGGCGGGTAAACGCGGACGCGCCCGGCCTTCTGGTCATGAGCGAGACCTGGTATCCCGGCTGGCGGGCTACGGTAAACGGAGCCGAAATGCCCGTCTTGCGCGTCAACGGCGCGCAGCGGGCCGTGGCCGTGGCGGCGGGCGAGTCGCTTGTGACACTACGCTTCGCGCCCCAGAGTTGGCGCGTGGGGTTACTCTTGTTCGGCGTGGGGATTGTGTTGGCGGCGCTGCTGCTGTGGATTGGACGGAAGCGAACTTCTCACGGCATCCAGGACGCGGCATAGGGCCCGCCGTCGGCCAGATACTCTGCAATGCGCGCCCGGCTGGCCATATTCATGTTAGGCGGCAGGTTATCCAGCGCAAACCAGGCCCGGCCGGCAATCTCCCAGGAAGCGGGCGGCGGCGCAAGGTCAAAGTCATCGCTGGCATAGACCGCCACGTGATCGCTGCGTCCCAACACCTGATAATAGTAGATGCCCAGCAGTTGCGGTTCGCTGCGCAGGACCGCGCCCGTCTCTTCCCACGCCTCGCGCGCGGCGCACTGGGCCAGCGTTTCGCCCCGCTTGACGCCGCCGCCAGGAATGTACCACTTGTCGGCATAGGTGTGATGGATGAGGAGCGTTTTCCCCTCCTTCACCAGGATGATACGCACCGACGGCGTCACCGGTCGTACGAGGGAGAGAAAGATATCGTGGGCGTAACGCAGGCCGTAGAGCAGAAAACCGGGCGCCTTCATGCCGCGGCCGTCTTCCCAACCGTCAAATCCTTGGCAAAAAAGAGGCTCAGGGGATCGGAAACATAGTCGCCAAAGGGCCCCGTCGCGCAATAGCCGCTGCGGACATAGAGGCGCTGCGCAGCCGGCTGACGCACGCCCGTCTCCAGCCGGGCCCGGAAGATGCCGCGCTTGATGAGTTCCGCTTCCAGGAAGCCCAGCAGCGCATAGCCCAGCCCTTGCCCGCGCCAGGCAGGATCGACCATCATGCGCTTAATCTCGCCATAGCGCTCGCCCGCGCCGTCTCGGGTCATCACAGCCGCACCGCACCCCACGGCCGCACCATCCGTCCGGGCCACGGCAAAGAGGACTTCAGTCTGATCGAACGCGGCCATATCCAGCAGGTGATTACTTTCCGGCGGATAAAGGGCCTGCTGATAGGCGTCCAGCGCCTCAATCAGTGCTATGACGTCGGCTTGCGAAGGCAATTCCAACGCCAGGCCCAATATTGGATCGGCCATCAAAGCAGCCCGTCAATCATAAGATAGGCGGCTGCCGCCACCAGCACCCGGTCCCGCACAATGCCGGAGCGAATCGCCTCTTTCAGCCAGTAGGGGCGCTGCCAGTGAAGCGAAATCGCCTCGGCCGGATCGCGGGCAATTTCTTCATTCTGCTCCAGATTATAGGCGGCGAAAATATGACTCTGGCTATCTCCCAATGCGGGGTTATCCCAAATGCTGCCCAGATAGCGCACCGTACGATCGTTGATGAGGGCGGGTGCATAGCCGGTCTCTTCGCGTAATTCGCGCAGGCCTGCTTCGCGCAGGGTTTCGCTGCCGCCGGCCAGCCCGCCGGGCAGTTGCCAGACAATTTCCCCCACGCCGTGGCGATATTCTTTCTCCAACAGGATGCGGCCTTTTTCATCAAAGCCGATAATCGCCACGCCGATTCCGGCCGGGCGCAGGCGCGTGTATTCATAGCGCTCGCCGTTGGGCAATTCAACCTCATCAACGAGCACGCCGGTCCACCGATTGCTGAACGCCTCGCTGGTGGAAAGGGTCGTCCACGGTTCAAGAGTCATCTTCTTATTACGCTTTGCCATATTCAGTTTTTCCTCAAATGTAACGACATAAGTTCATCCGGGAGAGCAATTTCCCGCAGGCTATGCAGTAGCCCTCAGATAATTGCTCTGTTTCCCCGATACGTCCTGGTATTCCTACTCATCAAAGCGGCCGGGCAGGGCATCCATTTCGTCGGTTTCATCCTCGGTCCGAATGGGAGAGCCGGCGACCGTGTCGCGGGATTGGAGTTGAGCAATGGACAATTCATCGTCCGCAGATGAACCGTCCAAAGGCCAGCGGCGGGTAATGGACGCGAAGACCGGTAAATCGTCCAGCGCGATGACGGCATCCGCGGCCTTTCCCGCCGCGTCCGCCTTCGCTTCCTCATCCTGCCGGATGAGGGCATCTTCTTCCCCGCCGTCGGACAGCAGGTGTTGACGGCTGTATAGCCGGGCCAGAATTTCGTTGGCCTGCTGTACAGGCAGCTGACGGCGCACGGGCGTATCCGACTCCTCCCACAATTTCCGCAGCGCGGCAAAGTCCCACTCTGCGGTCAAAACGCCCTCGCTGCGCTGACTGCCCATCTCCACCAAAACGCCGCTGAAGCGAGGCGTCAGGTCCTGGGGCGCGAGGATGGCCGACTTGCCCGCAAAGGGTTCGCGGCTGCTGCGGCCAAAGTCATTATGCCCCACCAGAAACGAAATGGCGCTAAAGAGCTGATTGTCCTGCATCCGGGCCAGCATGCCCGTACGCAGCTTGTTGTAGAGGGCAGGCGTCGTGCATGACGCCTGCCCAATCAGCATCTCCGCCTCCTGATAAGCCAGCAAACGGCCGATCTCCGGATAGAGAATATCATTCCCCAGCATGAGGCCGATGCGCCCCGCTTCGGTGGGAATGACGTTGAGCGCCGTCCCCGGCTCCACCAGGTCCTGATCCTCAGCATGAAGCATGAGCTTCGCCTGCGTGCCCAGAAGATAACCGTCGGGGCCGAAGACCGCCGCCAGATTACGCGGAACGCCATCCAGGGGATCAGGCAGGTAGGCGCTGGGCGCCACGACCGTCATCCCGTACTCCCGGGCCAGACCGCCGTACACGTCAATGTAACTCGCCCACAGATCATCTCCGTGCAGCTCCAGCAAACCGCTCAGGGAAGTGCGCAGGTCTGCATGAAAGAGACCGGCCATGCTCTGGGCGACCGCGCCCGTCGTGCGCTGCCAGATGCCGGCGCGCCGGCGGCGTCCCTGATCCGCGCGCAAGAGCAGGCCGGAACGGAAGTCGGCCAGATAGGGCACGCCGACCAGCAGCCCGGCAAGCTCGGGAAAGATAATCAGCCGGGCCTGCTTATTCTGCGCGGCCCGGGCAAAACGGCGTAAGTTATCGCGATAATCATCCAGCGTAAAAGGCAATCGTAAACGCTGCTGTACACATGCAACGGTAATCCGGTCCAATGCATCTCTCCTGGTGTCAAACAAATACCGAGCAAGTTGCAAGTTGCAAGTAGGCAAGTCGCACGTTCTGAGGCCACGGGAGATCGGAGATACCCTGCCACCTGCCACCTGCCACCTGCCACCTGCCACTTTACCACAGCGAACCGCGCGTCAAAACTTATTCACCATTTCGTTCATGCAAATTTGACCCGACAGACCAATCCGGCTATACTCTGTACCTGTCCTAGCCGCGTCTGATTTGGCGTGAATATCCGGTACGCCCCCATCGTCTAGAGGACTAGGACTCAGGCCTTTCAAGCCTGCAACAGGGGTTCGAATCCCCTTGGGGGTACCACTCGCAGAAGAAAGGCTCCGCAGCAGCGGGGTCTTTTTTCTTGCTTATTATGTCGCTCTCTGTTTGTTACGCTCTCTTCACCGCCATGGCCAACCGCATCCGCTCCACCGGAACCCGAGCCGTCATTCTCCGTCGCCGCGACTACGGCGATGCGGATCGCATCGTAACGACCTACACGCCGTCTCTGGGCAAACAGGAATTTATCGCCAAGGGCATCCGTAAGACGAGCAGCCGCAAGGCAGGGCATCTCGAGTTATTCACCCACAGCGCGCTGCAGGTAGCTGACGCCCGTACGTGGCCCATCATCACCGAAGCGGCGACGATAGAGAGCTTCCGCACCCTGCGCACAAACCTCGCAACCATTGGCGCGGCCAATTACATAGCCGAACTAATCGACCGCTTCACTGAAGCCAATGACGAAAATCAGCCTTTATGGGAATTACTTCTCCTGGCCCTGCGCGAGCTGGATCAGGCCGCGGACGACGATGCCGCGCCCAGGCGCGCCTTGCTCCTCCGCTGGTTTGAACTGCATCTCCTGGGGCTAACGGGCTTTCAACCCCAGTTGTTCCATTGTCTGAGCTGCGGCGAAGCGCTGGAGCCTGTACAGAACTTCCTGAGCCTGTCAGACGGCGGCCTCTACTGCCCGGCCTGCGCCACAGGCAATCGGGACCTGGAAGCGCTGGATCCGGACGTGCTCAAGGTGCTGCGCTATCTCCAGCGGGAGCCGTGGCCGGCCGTTTATCAGCTTAGCGTCCGGCCGGCCATTATGCTGCGCATGGAAAACGTACTGCACCGCTACCTGCTCACAATTCTGGAATATCGCCTGCGCTCCACCGATTTTCTGCACCACGTTCAGGGCTGACGATCAGCTCTCCGCCTCTTCAAAAAAGCGAGTTACGCCATGCACATCCGCGACTATCAAACCTGGCTGGAGGAGTGGGACCGCGTCCGTACGTGGGACAAAATATTGCCCAGCCACACCCTGCTGCACGCCATGGAAGAGTTAGGCGAAGTCTCCAAGTTAGTCCAGATGCTGGAAGGCTACCGGGAAGCAGATCCGGCCGATCAAGACGCATGGCGACAGGAGCTGGCCCTGGAATTGAGCGATCTCCAGGTCATGCTCTTCAAGCTTGCCTACCTATGCGGCATTGACATGGAAAGTGCAATGCAGGCCGGCCAGGCCAAAGCCGACGCCCGCTTTCCCGACCCGGCGGCGGGACCGGCCGCCCAGGCTGCCTACCGGCAACGCTTCCGCCGCTATCTCGATGAAGCCGATCTGGGGCTCGAATAACCGCGGGAAACCCAATAATCTTTGGGATAAATTGGGGATAACGCGCAAACCAATGCGGATTGGGTCCCACCATCGGCTCTTCACCCTTCAAGTCTCTTACAATCCAAAAACGAACAAACGTGCTTTTGGGGGTTGACATCGCACAGATGTTCGCGTATACTTTGGGATAATTTGGGAAACAAACGTTCTCATTGGGATATTGTAAGATTTATTCAGCAGATTCATGCAGGCTCACACAGGGGAAAGGTCGCCATCATGGCAGGGTTAGCGGAAAAGCTTTCTGATCGGCAGCGGGACATTCTGAACTTCATCATCGAATTTGTTACGGAGGAGAAGTACCCGCCCACTATCCGCGAAATCGGCAAACAGGTACAGATCAGCAGCACGTCGGTGGTGAATTACAACCTGAAGCGCCTGGAAGAAGAAGAACTCATCACCCGACGTAAGGAAAAGAGTCGCGGCCTGGCCCTCAACTGGGGCAAGTTGCTGACGGAAGGGCTGATTGATGAGAGTCAACTGCCCGGCGTTGCCATCCGCATCCCCGTACTCGGAGCCATTGCCGCGGGTGAGCCGATTCAGGTAATACCCAGCGAGGCCAACAACGCCGATGATTATCTGGAAGTAACCGAGGCCATGCTGGGGGACGCCCGCAACACGGACAAGCTCTATGCCCTGCGGGTACAGGGCGACTCCATGATCGACGCCAGCGTTATGGACGGCGATGTGGTCATCCTGCGTCATCAGGAGCGAGCCGAAAACGGCGAAATGGTGGCCGCGTGGCTCGAAGAGAATGAGGAAACTACCCTCAAGTATTGGTACGCAGACGGAAAACGAATACGTCTGCAACCGGCCAACCCCAACTATAACCCGATTCTATGCGACCCGGCCACCGTTCACGTGCAGGGCAAAGTGGTGGGCGTCTATCGCTCCATCTGAACGCTGTCGCTTTTCGTTCATCTTTAAACGCCCGCGTGGGATATTCCCATGCGGGCGTTTAAAGATGAACGAAAAGCGCCCTATGCGGTCCTGCAAGGTCCGGTTAAGCGTCACGGTTGCCGGGACAGCAGACGCCTCCGCGCGGCCTGCCACTCCGCCGGGGTGTTGGCGTTATAAAAGGAGTGAAACGGACCATCGGGCAGATCCAGGTCCGCTTCGTCCACCTCGCGCACGCGCGCCGCGGCCAGAAAATCAAGGGCGCGCCGCTGCCCGGTCTGCAAAAAAGCGATCATTGAGGGCAAAGCCCGTGCATGATACAGAGCGTGCAGCGGCTGCAGACGGCCGTCAACCCGCGGCAGAACGACATCAACCGGCGCATGGGGCTGGGCATAGGCGGCAAGGCGCTGCAACAGCCCGGGATCAACAAACGGCAGATCGCAGGCCAGCACCCAGGCCCAACCGGGAGAGTAGGACAACCCCGTTGCAATGCCGCCCAGCGCGCCGCTCTGGGGATACGCATCCGTCACGTAGCGCACATCCAGCGACGTTTGCACCGTCCGGGCCACAGCCGGATCGTTGGCGACAACGATGACAGGCCGGGCCGCCAAGGGAGCCAACCGCGCCAGCATGTGTTCCAGCAGCGGCCGCGCGTGGGGCGGCGTAGGCAGGAGAGCCTTGTTGGCGCCCATACGCCGCCCGTCTCCGCCCGCGTTGATGATAAGCGCCGGATTCTCCGGGCCTGCATCCGAATGACCAATCGCCATGAACATATTCCACATAAAGAGGAAAACAAAAAGGCAAGCTCCGAACAGTCTCGGAACTTGCCCCGGTATAGCGGACGAAACCAGATTCAGTTGACGTCGGCCTGACGGGAGGAGAAATCATTTCCTCGCAACGAAAAACCGCCTCAGCGCGTCAATGCCGCGGCTGAGGACGTTTCCTGTTGTGAAAGGCGGGCTCCCCCACGCTTTGACGCAACGTCACCGAAACCCTACGTTACCAAGCCGGCGACGATTCGTCTAGTGAATCCCGGCGAAAATTCGCTTGCAAATTCTATCAGCGACAGAGCCATCGAATTTCCGTCACGGTATTCACGCTATCCTGAATTAGTTGGCGCCGTCCAGATAGGTGACGACATCACCCACGGTCACCAGACCCTGGGCTTCTTCATCGCTGATCTCGCCGCCGAACTCCTCCTCAAAGGCCATGATCAACTCGACCAGGTCCAGGCTATCGGTTTCCAGATCATCACGGAAGCTGGCTTCCATGGTCACGTCGGACGGATCAACGCCGAGCTGCTCGACAATGATGACTCGTACTCGATCAAAAGTGCTGTCTGACATTCGTTCCTTCTCCTTCATACTGTGGCAATGTTTCGATTATTGTCTACACAAAAAGCGCAGGCGTCACACTTAAACGCAGACCGGGTATAGCTGGTTCACAACACAACGGAAACGACCGTACGCCCACAGCCTGCCGGTTGCAGACCCGTGACAACTTGCCGGCTCAGTGTAAAAATTCTCCTCCGGTAGAGGCAGTGTCGCCATTGTAGTCAGCGCCGCTTCCCCTGTCAAGGATAGAGGCTCATTAGTTCCCGCTTCCGACGGCGTGCGACAGCGGGAGCATTCGGGTACAACATAGCCACAACATCGTCCAAGTACGCTATGCAACGTAAAGCGTTTTCGGCTGGATTGTCCGGCCACTACTCTCAACACCGACTGGAAATAAAAGTCGCGGACAATGCCAAGACAGCGCCGAAGCGCAGGGACGCGGTTCCTCGGTCCGCACAGCAGTCAAGCGGCAGTTTGACGCCTGTCCGGAGTTTCAGAGTTTGAGGGGAGCTTACTCTGAAGCTTAGAACCAGTGCCTCCTTTGGTTCCTCCTTTGCATCAGCCCGCCATCTCTTTTGGGGTGGCGGGCTGGTCATTTTGGGCCGGTAAAAGTTCGTCCCTGCCGATCACTCCGTCCTGCTGACCACGGGCAGATAGATTTGCCGGTCGCAAAGCCGATTCGCCGCACCGGGCGTCACGCAATACATGAACGTCGCCTCGCCGTTGCCGTTGGGCCACCGACCATAACCGATCCCCCTGGGCACGCTATCCCACGCCATGGCGTCGATCTCCACCGTGCCCAATGCGCCGTACATGCCCAGCGATTCGCCATCCCGATCAAGCCGGAAGTCCAGGTGGAGCGGACCCTGCTCTGCATCCTTGTCAGCGTAGAAGATCAGATAACCGTGGGGCTCGATGGAGAGACCGTCGGTAATGGCGAATTTAGTCGGCTCGCCCGGATTATCGCTCAGATAGAGTCCGTTCAGGCTCACCGCCTGGGCGCTGGTGTTGTAGATCTCAATCCAGTCGGGATAATCGCCCGGATCGTCCGGGTCTTCCAAACCCAGAAAATTGTCGGGCAGCACTTCGTTGATCACCAGCGGCGGGATGTTATAGCCCACCACATAGCGGCCGCCCACGGGCAATTCAAAGACCGGGTCCGGCGTAAACTGGCCGTCGCCGTCTTCGGCGCGCAGGGTAAACTCCACCAATGAGCCGTCAGGTTGGGGCGGGATGTCGCCGCCATAGCGCCCATCGGCCAGGGTCATGGGCACGCTTATGGGGCCTACGCCGTCCACCGTGTAAAAAATCGTCGCGCTCACCACGGCTACATCATCCGTGATGACCGCGCTGACGTGAACCGGCCCGTCGGCTGCGGGCAGGTCCGGCGTGCGCCGGAGGTCGCTGATGCGGGGCGAGGTGACCAGATTCGAGCGCCCCGGCGACGGCCGCGTCAGCCGCGTGAACGCGCCGCTGCCATTGGGCAGGCGACCGGTGGAGATGTCGGCATCCTGGGGACCGTACTCCACCTTGTCAATCAGCGTCTCCCCACCCGCACCGGTGTAGAGACCGATAAAGCCGCTGTCCTTGCTGAGGCGGAAGCTCAGGTGATACGCTCCCTCCGTCTCCTCTTCATCATCGGCGTAGAAAACGGCGTAGCCGTTGGCCGGAATGGTGAGCCCGGTCGTAATGGCAAATTTAGCGGGCAGCGCGGGATCGTCGGTCACAAAGACGCCGTCCAAACTCAGGGGCTGGCTGGAGCTGTTATACAGTTCGATCCAGTCGGGATATTCATCCAGGCCAGGATCATCCGGATCGATCCAGACGCTCTCATTATCCGCCATAAATTCGTTAATCCGCAGGGCGGCGGTAATCGTTCCCTGGGCAGAGACATTGCGCCCGAATCCCAGGAGGGTGCAAAGTGCGGCCATCAAAATGGCCGCGTAGAACAGAAGAAAGCGTACGTGCATAGTGAGAATCTCCTAAAGAGTTGGGTAAAATCGGGACAAGTCGGTACGGTACAGACGCTGGAATTGGCGTTAAGGTAGCGGTGAACCGGAGAGGGGAATTACGGAGGCGGAGGACGGCTCACTCGTTCCGCCGTTTTGCCGCAGCACAAAGTGATCGACCATAAATTTGGCGATGAGCTTGTCCGCACGCGCGGCGCCCGCCATCTTGTGGGCCTCCTCTTCATACAGGCCCAGGGCAAGCGTAATATGCGGTAAATACTCCCGCTTACTGATGTCGGGAAAGCTGTCCGTGCGAACGGGCGCCAGGCGCATATCGATGTCGGCATGCAGGGCGCGCAGCCGCTGGAGGCCGGAACCGCCCTCGGCCGGCGGCGTGAGAAAGACGGCCCAATAGACGGGACGCGTCCAATCAGGAACAACTGTTAACTGGGTCAGGCTAACGGGAACCGGGCTGTGGCCGGCAGCCGCATTCACCAACTCCGCCTCCAGTTGTCCACGGCTCAGCACGCAGGTAAAGGGAGCCAACAGGGTCATATGGCCGCCCCAACCGGGCCAACTTGCGCCGGACGTGTTGGCGGCCCAGCGCGCGAAACGGCGGTTCAGGTCGTCCGGCAGCATAATTTGCAGGCTGTATGTGGGTTGGTCGGCCATGGTTAGGTCATGGTTGGGTCAATGTGCAGGCGGGAGCGGACGGATGTCCGACTTGCAAAACAGGGGCCATTTTACCACGTTGGACGGAAGGCTAAAAGAGCAAGGCTCCGGCCGTCTCTCTTTGTGCGCCGATGCGACGGCGCAAGTCGGCCACGCCCGCGGGCGTAATGTCAAAATCTGAGCCGGCATAATAAAAGGCGGGCAACGTCCGGGTTTGCCCCGCGATCGAAGCCAGAGGAATCGGCTCGGGCGTTACCATGACGTCGCTCCGGCCTGCTGCAAGCGCCTGAACGGCCGCTTCGCCCAGACGCCGGCTCAACGCATGATCGGCAGCGGTAACCAGACGGCGCGCGCTCCGCTGCATGATGTCCGGACGAATGCGCCGACAGCGCAAGCCCAAAGCACGATTGATGCGCGCGGCCAGATAGCCGGCCACGCCCGCGCCCAGCCCCAATAGCGCCTGATCGGACGCATCCCGATCCAGCGGAGCAGCCTGCTTCTCCGCCAGGTAACGACCATGGCGATCCTGCACGCCCTCCGCGGCTGCAATCAGGCAGACTTCATGCTTGCCGTGCAGGCGGGCGATCTCCGCCAGGAGCGCGTCCTCATCCACCGATCGTTCGGGGACCAGGATAATGTGCGGTCCTTCGTCCGGCTCCTGGCGCGCCAGGGCGGATGCAGCCGCCAGCCAGCCGGCATGACGCCCCATCACCTCCACCACCGCCACGTCGTCAAAATGGCGCATGGCGTAAAGATCCAGCCAGGCATCCGCTACGCCGGCCGAGATAAAATTGGCTGCGCTGCCGTAGCCCGGCGCGGCGTCAATGCCCGCCAGGTCATTATCAATCGTCTTGGGCAGGCCGATCACGTGCAGCGGGTGCGCCGCCGAACGTGCGGCGAGGGCCAACTCATGCGCGGCGGTCATGGCGCCGTTGCCGCCGCAGAGAATCACGCCGCCGACCGCGCGTTCATCCAATAGCGCCGCCGCAGCCGACAGTTCATGGAGTTGGGGGCGGTAACGCCCGCTGCCCAGAGCCGCGCCCGGCTGATGGGAGAGGCGAGCGAGCTGGGCCGGCGTCAGTCCGGTCAGGTCCGCCCAATCGCCGCGCACCACCCCCTCCAGCCCCAGGCGCGCGCCCCAGACGCGGTCGATCTCCGGCGTCGCCTGACCGGCCGCAACCGCAGCGGCCAGGGCTGCATTCAAAACCGGCGTAGGACCGCCGCACTGGGCAATCAGGATGTTCATCATGGTTGAGGATTCTCTACGCCCACAGATGAGCGTATTTCAGCCCGGAGCCGGTATTGAAGAGGACAACCGTCTCATCAGAGCGAATCCAGCCGGCGGTAAGCAGCTTGACCTGCGCCGCCAGACAGGCTGCTCCCTCGGGCGCGGGGAATATCCCGGTCATACGCCCCATTTCCCGGGCATAGGCCAGCATCTCAGCGTCCGTCACCGTAACGGCCGTTCCGTTACTCTCGCGCAGGGCGCGCAGGATCAGAAAATCGCCCACGGCAGCGGGAACGCGCAGGCCGTCGGCAACGGTAGCCGCGCCTTCCCAGGGCGCAGCAAATTCATCGCCCTGATCGAATGCCCGCACCATGGGCGCACAGCCGCTGCTCTGGACGGCGACCATGCGGGGTCGTTCGCTGCCCACGAGGCCCATAGCCTCCATTTCGGCAAAGGCTTTCCACATGCCGATGAGGCCGGTGCCGCCGCCCGTAGGATAGATAATGACGTCCGGCAGGGTCCACCCCATCTGCTCGGCTACTTCATAACCCATGGTCTTCTTGCCCTCCACCCGATAGGGTTCCTTGAGGGTGCTCACATCAAACCAGCCGTGCTGGGCCGCGCCCTCACGCGCCTTGACGCCGCAGTCGGTGATCAGGCCGTCCACCAGCGTCACGGAGGCGCCTAATTCGCGACACTCTACCTGGAAGAGCGTCGGCACGTCCTGGGGCATGAAAACGTGGGCGGGCAATCCCGCCAGGGCGGCATACGCGCTCATGGCACCCGCGGCATTTCCCGCACTGGGAATGGCCAGCGCGGGCGCGCCCAGCTCATAGGCCCGGCTGACGGCCATGCTCAGCCCCCGGGCCTTGAATGAGGCGGTGGGGTTGACGCCCTCATCTTTAATATAGGTCGCCGGGCACCCGATTGCTTCGCCCAGGCGCGCCGCGTGGTTTAGCGGCGTCCAGCCTTCCCCCAGGCAAAGCACGGCGTCGCGGCGCCGGACGGGCAACACTTCCGCATAGCGCCAGAGGCTCGCTTCCCGCTCGGCCAGGGATTCCGGCGTAAGGGTCGCGGCCGCCCGGGCCAGATCATACCGGGCCAGAAGAGGCTTGCAGCACTCATGGCACAGGTTGATCAACTGGTCTGCGGTGTAGGTTTCACCGCAGTAGGCGCACGCAAGATGGGTGAGAGTGGAAGATGTGGTCATAGAAGATTGTCCGCCGTCTTGGGTTGTTATCGTGTCGGATTGTTCATGGGATTGAGGAAGATTTAAGCAGGAATATTCCATCATTTTACCACCGACTACCGGTGAGTCCGTTTTCAGTACAAAACCGATAGGCTATACAGAATACACAAATGCCGGAAAAGGGACGTAATTCAGTCAAATTGACAGCCCAATATGCTCGTGATAAAATCTACAATCGCTGCAGGGAAATGCGCGGCCGAACAGACAACGCAAGATGCTGACTTATCCAGCGTACACAGACGTGCCTGATTGACTCAACACTTACTGATCGTGTTGAGTCAATAATTTTGCCCGCTAATTTTCGCAGCTCTATTTTTGGAGACAGCGCAATTCCGCTCAATAAAATGAGGTAGGTACGTGGCAATCGACTATCTTCCCCTATTAATATTGGTTATTACGGCAATGATATTTGCCGCAATCGCCATCATTACCCCCACCATATTTGGTCCCAAACGCGACAACACGCAGAAGAAGCAGCCGTATGAATCGGGCATGATTCCCTTTCATGACGCTCGTCGCCGCTTTTCGGTCAAATACTTCCTGGTGGCCATGCTCTTCCTGCTTTTCGATATCGAGGTTATCTTCCTCTATCCGTGGGCTGTCGTATTACGCGACTTGCGCTGGTTGGCCATGGCGCCCATGGTCTTCTTCCTGGCGGTTTTGATCGTCGGCCTGCTGTACGAATGGAAGAAAGGCGCGCTGGACTGGGGAGAATAGGACCTGCGAAAATTGTGTTTTCGCAGAAGCCCCGTTTTGATGATTGCTCCGTAACGCCCTATAGGCGTGAAAATTCTGAGGTGAGTCGATGGGTCTTGAAGACAAAATTCCAGAAGGCATCCTAACTACTTCACTGGAAGGATTGGTTAACTGGAGCCGACAGAACAGCACCTGGCCGCTGCTCTTCGGTCTGGCCTGCTGTGCGATAGAGATGATTGCCGTGGGCACCGCTCGCCACGACATTGCTCGCTACGGCTCCGAGTTGTTCCGGGCCAGCCCGCGCCAGGCCGATCTCATGATCGTCTCCGGCCGGGTCAGCAACAAAATGGGCCCGATTATCAAGCGCATCCACGACCAAATGCTGGAGCCTAAGTGGGTTATCGCCATGGGCATTTGCGCCAGTGCGGGCGGGCCCTTTAATAATTACGCCATCATCCAGGGCGTGGATAAGGTCGTTCCCGTAGACGTTTATGTGCCCGGCTGCCCGCCGCGTCCTGAAGCGCTTCTCTATGCGCTGGATAAGCTGCGCGAAAAGCAGAAGAGCGAAACATTCGCCCAATATCGGGAAGCCGAGCAGCGGGCGATCCGAACGTCCGCCGACATTGACGCGCTCGCCGCCCCGCGCAGCAAGCAACTCGCCTAGTAAATCCCGACGGAAATAAGCCGACGGCTCCCAGCAGAGGCAGAAGGCCCTGATTTCCGCCGTGGTATTTACGCCGTAATGTATTAGGATCCGGAGCCACACACCATGTTGAATGTTTCTCCCCGCCGTCGCGAGTATGAAACGCTCCCCGGCATCAACGACCTGGGCGTTCCGGCCCTGGCGCCCATGCCGGCCGGTGAAAGCGAGGACACCCGCCGCATTATCGAACGCTTCGGCGCAGATATCCTGGCCGCGGGTTTGCAAAGCGGGCAGCAGGTCATCTATACGACGCCCGAACGGCTGCGCGAAGTCATGACCTTCCTCAAGAAAGAGCCGCAACTGGCCTACGAGGCGCTGATTGACGTAACGTCTCTCGATCGCCGGGATTTGCCCATGGACAACGGCGAAGCCCGCTTCCAGACGATTTACCAACTCCGCTCCTATGCGCGCAAGCAGCACCTGACCGTTGTCTGCCCGTTGGAGAGTGATGAGAATCCCCAGGTTCCCTCTCTGGCGTCGATTTTCAAGAGCGCGATCTGGCCGGAACGGGAAGTGCTGGACTTAATGGGCGTCAATTTTACGGATCACCCGGACCCGCGGCGCATCCTCATGCCTGACCACTGGCCCTATCACCCGCTGCGCAAGGAAGTTCCGCTGGGCGGCGAAGAAGTACCCTTCTCCCTGACATTTGATGACCCTATGTTTGAAACGCTGGGCAAGCAGGTACTGCCTGCGAACAGCGTATCGCCTGCCCTGCCGCCCGGCATGAACCGGCAGAACATGATTCTTAACATGGGGCCGCATCACCCCAGCACCCACGGCGTGCTGCGCCTGGCTGTGGAGCTGGACGGCGAGACGGTGCTCAACGTGGATCCGGACCTGGGTTACCTCCATAGCGGCTTCGAGAAGACGGCCGAAAACAAGCGGTACAAGGACTTCGTCTACTACACCGACCGCATGGACTACCTCTCCGGCATGAACAATAACTTCGGTTACGTGCTGACCGTGGAGAAAATACTGGGCCTGGAAATCCCGGAACGCGCCCAGGCTATCCGCGTCATTATGGGCGAGTTGCAGCGCATTGCCTCCCACCTCTTCTGGCTCTCCTCCCACGTGCTGGACATCTCGGGCACGGGCATGAGCCTGCTCATGTACGCCACCCGGGAGCGGGAACGTATCATGGACCTTTTTGAGATGGTCTGCGGCGCACGCCTCACCGTCAGCTATATCCGCATCGGCGGCGTATGGGCGGACCTGCCGCCCGCGTTCATCAGCCATTTGCAGGATTTCCTGGACGTCATGCCGGGCTATATCGACGATTATGAGGAAATGCTTACCAAAGGCCCGCTGTGGGAAGAGCGCCTCCAGGGCATCGGCTATATCAGCCGGGAAGAGGCCATCGACATGGGGTTGACCGGCCCCATGCTGCGCGGCTCGGGCGTGGATTGGGACCTGCGCCGGGATATGCCTTACAGCGGATATGAAAATTACGACTTTGACGTACCCGTCACCAGCGAAGGCGACTGTTACGGCCGCTACGTCATCCGCATGGAGGAGATGCGCCAGAGCCTGCGCATCATCCGCCAGGCGGCGGACAACCTGCCGGACGGCCTCTACAAGACGGACAATCGCAAGGTGAGCCTGCCGCCCCGGGCCGAACTGGACGTGAGCATGGAAGCGCTCATCCATCACTTCAAGCTGATGACGGAAGGCTTCCGCGTCCCGCCGGGCATGTTCTATCACGGCATTGAGGCCAGCAAAGGCGAGCTGGGGTTCTTTATTTACAGCGACGGCTCCAGCAAGCCGTACCGCCTCCACATCCACGGTCCGAGCTTTAACAATCTCTACGCTATCAGCATGATGAGCCGGGGCCATATGCTTTCGGACATCGTCACGAACATCGGCTCGATTGATATCGTGCTGGGGGAAGTAGACAGATAGCGCGCGGATTGGGCCAATGCGGGATGACGGCGCCATCGTCGGGAAAAATTTTGCAGATATCCTGGTCAATGACCAGACGCTTTTCAGGTAAACGCAGCGGAGACCGTTACGGCGGCGCAGCCGAACATTCGCTGACATTCGCTCTATCCGCGTGACCCGCGGGCTATTTCTCCAGGACATAACCATGGTCTTAACCGAAGCTATCCGGGCAGAGATTCAGAAGTGGATCGACCTTTACCCTTTGGGCCGGGGGCGGTCGGCAATCTTGCCCGCGCTCTATATCATTCAACGGGAGTTCGGCTACTGTCGCGTTGAGGCGCAGAACGAGCTGGCGGAAATGCTCGATCTGGAACCGGCCGAAGTGGGCGGGGTGGTGGATTTCTACCACATGCTCCATACCGAACCCAAGGGCGAGTACCATGTGGAGGTCTGCACCAACGTTCCGTGCATGTTGCGGGGCGCAGGCCAGTGCATGGACCATTTTGAAGAACAGTTGGACATTCATCATGGTCAGACCACCGAAGATGACCGCTTCAGCCTGGACCATATGGAATGTCTCGGCTCCTGCGGCACAGCGCCCATGGTCTCAGTCACCGAACGCGAAACCGGCAAGATCCGCTACTTTGAGGAGCTGCATTCCGGCGAAGACGTGAAAGCCGCGTTGGAGGTAATCAAAACGGGCAACGCCTTCGACGTGCTGGAACGCTGGACGCCCGACGGCGACCCCCAGCGCACGGGCAAGGCCGCCGGCCCCTACCGTCACGGCGGCATGGAAACTCGCTACCTGACGGCTCGGGTAAATGAGCCCGACAGTCACGCCATCGACACCTACATGGCCGACGGCGGTTACGAAACGGCCCGGCGCGCGCTCAACGAGATGCAGCCCCAGGATGTGCTGGAACAGGTAAAGGCCAGCGGCATTCGCGGCCGGGGCGGCGCAGGCTTTCCCACCGGCGTCAAGTGGGGATTCCTGCCCGAGGGCTCCTTCCCCCGCTATCTGGTGGTCAACGCCGACGAGTCGGAGCCGGGCACCTTCAAAGACCGCATGATCATGGAGTATGACCCTCATCAACTCATCGAGGGCATCATCCTCTCCTCCTACGCGATCAAAGCCAACCGGGCCTTCATTTATATCCGCGGCGAATATTATTTCGGCTTCACGCGTTTGGTGGAGGCCGTAAAAGAAGCTCAGGCCAAGGGCTTTCTGGGCGAAAACATTTTCGGAACCGATTACGACCTGAAGCTTGTGGTTCATCGCGGCGCAGGCGCTTACGAGTGCGGCGAAGAGACCGCGCTCCTTTCCAGCCTGGAAGGCTACCGAGGCCATCCGCGCATGAAGCCGCCCTTCCCCGCGGTGGAAGGGCTCTACGCCAAACCCACCATTGTGAACAACGTGGAATCCATCTCCAACGTGATTCAGGTTATGCGCCACGGCGTTGAGTGGTACCGCGGATTCGGCACGGAGAAGAGCCCGGGCATGCGCATCTTCTGTCTCAGCGGCAACGTCAAGCGCCCCGGCCTCTACGAACTGCCCCACGCCACGCCCCTGCGCGAGCTGATCTACGAATACGGCGGCGGTCCGCAGCATGAGGACGCGCCCATCAAGGCGGTGGTGCCCGGCGGTCTCTCCATGAAGCTGCTCACTGTTGAGCAGCTGGACACGCCGCTGGATTATGAATCGGTGGCCGAGGCGGGCTCAGCGTTGGGCTCGGCGGGCGTGATCGTGATTGACGAAGGCGCATCCATGGTGGATGTGGCCCTACGCACCATAAGCTTCTATCGGGAAGAGAGTTGCGGCAAATGTACGCCCTGCCGGGAAGGTACGGGCTGGCTGGAAAACATTTTGCTGCGTATTCAAGCAGGCGAAGGGCGGCAGCGGGACCTGCCTCTGCTGGAGCATGTGGCAAGCTTCGTCACCGGCAAAAGCTTCTGTCCCTTCGGCGATGCCGCGGTCTGGGGCTTGCAGAGCAATCTGACCAAGTTCCGGGGCGAATTTATCGAACTTATCGACGCCACCAACCCGACGGGGGCCACGCCTAATTTGCCCATTCGCCCCATTTACCGGCCTGACGTCGGCTCCCCCAGCAATGTGGCAAACAACGCCCTGGAACCGACAGGCGACTCGCCGCTGAACCGGGATCACGTAGTGGAGACGGTGGAGTAGAAAAAGAGAAAGAAGGAAAAAGAAAGGCCCGCAAGTCAAAGCCGAAGTTCCTGATTTCTAATTTCTCATTGTTTTACAGAGAGAACTCACTCATGAGCGATGAACTGGTCACCCTGACCATTGATGACAAAGAAGTGCAAGTGGCGCCCGGTACGCTGATCGTAGACGCCGCGGCCGCGGTCAATGTCGAGATTCCCATCTTTTGCAGCCACCCCAAGCTGGATCCGGTGGCCTGCTGCCGCATGTGCCTGGTGGAAGTCGAAGGTCCCCGCGGTCCCATGCTGCAAACCGCGTGCTCCGTGCCCGTGCGCGAGGGGATGGTGGTCCATACGGACACGGAACAGGTGCAGGCCACCCAGGAAGCGAATCTGGCCTTCATCCTCCTCAACCACCCGCTGGACTGCCCCATTTGCGACAAGGGCGGCGAGTGTCCGCTCCAGGATCAGACCATGCGCTTTGGCCCGGGCATCAGCCAGTTGGTTGAGCCCAAACGCCACAAGCAAAAAGATTACCACATCTCCGACACCATTGTGCTGGATCAGGAGCGCTGCATTATCTGCTGGCGCTGTATCCGCTATCTGGAGGAATGGGAAGACAAGCCCCAATTGGCCCTTTTCAAGCGGGGCGGCGCGACCCTTATCGACATTCAGCCCGGTCAACCCGTAGACGCCAAAACCGGCGGCAACATCATCGATATCTGTCCGGTAGGCGCATTGACCAGTAAGGTCGCCCGCTTCGGCTTCCGCCCCTGGCAAGTCGAGCGCACGCCCAGCATTGACCCCCACTTTTCCACGGGCGACAACATCCGCATCGACACGCGGACGTACGCAATCCGGCGCATCGTGGGCCGGGAAAATATGGGCGTCAACGATCAGTGGATTGCGGACAAAACCCGTTTTGCCTGGGCGTGGGTTAACAGCGACGAGCGGCTGACGACGCCTCTGGTGCGCAAGGACGGCGAGCTCCAGCCTGCAACCTGGAGCGAGGCGCTCCAGGCGGTGACTGACGGCCTGAAGCGGGTAAAAGAGCGGCAGGGCGCCGACGCGGTCGGCGGCATTGGCAGCGCCAAACTGAGCAACGAGGCCAACTACCTGCTACAGCGCTTCATGCGCCAGATCGTAGGGACCAACAATGTAGACCATCGGGACGGCGGCGACGTCGCGGCGCTGTCCACGGGTATCCCGTCTCTGGCCGCCGTCATGCAGCCCCAATACGGCCCGCCGCCCCAATACGACGTCATTATGCTTGTGGGCGTGGACCCCAGCGAGGAAGCGCCCATCCTGGACCTGCACATCAAGCGGGCCGTGCGTCGGAGCGGAACCACCCTGGTCATCGCCCACCCGCGCCATATTGAGCTGACCCGCTACCCGGGCTCCTACTTGGGCTACCGGCCCGGCAGCGAAGCTACCCTGCTCAACGGCCTGGCCCGCATGGCCCTGGCCGTCAAGGGTGAAGAAAACCAAACCGTCAGCCAGTTGACTGACGATGCGACCGATGAACGACTGCTCAACCTGTGCGGCGTGGATCCCGAAGCTGTAGAGGGCGCGGCCAGGCTCCTGGTCGAGGCCAAAAATCCGCTGATTTTGTACGGTCCCATGGCCGCACAGGGCGCAACGGGCGAGCAAGTCCGAAACGGCCTCACCAACCTGGCCATGGTGCTGGACTGTTACGAAAATTTGGGCTATCTGGGTTTAAATGCCAATAGCCAAGGCTGTCGCGATGTGGGCGTCCTGCCCGACGCCCTGCCCGGTCACGCGCCACTGGATGATGAGGCGGCCCGCACCCTGCTCGCTGAGCTATGGGGCGGGGAATTGCCCACAGCCCCCGGGAAGACGTACCGTCAGATGCTGGACGCCGCGGGCGACGACATCGGCGCGCTGCTCGTCATGGGCGCAGACCCGGCCGGCGAACGGCCTGAATGGGCGGCCAATTTGGCACAGCTGGACTTCCTGGCAGTACAGGAACTCTTTCTGACCGATACGGCGCGGCTGGCTGATGTGGTGCTGCCTGCTGTCTCCTGGGCCGAGGGGGACGGAACCTTTACCAACTGTGAACGCCGCATTCAGCGTGCGCCCAAGGCGGTCAGCAATCCTGCAAGCAAGGCGGCTCAGGACTGGATGATTCTGGATCACATAGCCGCACACATGGGCATGCAGTGGCCTTATGCCAGCGCCCAGGGCGTGTTGGAGGAAATCACCACGGCTATCCCCGCTTACGCCGGCCTGGATTGGACGGCGCTGGGCGATCAGGGCGTGCAGTGGAATGCCGAAACAGTAAGGCCCCGACCCGCCTACCGCCGTTGCCGACAGGACGACCTGCCTGCCGCGGGCGAAGGGGAATTGGCGCTGGTCACGGGAACCGTGGCATATGACGGCGGCACGCTCTTCCGCCTCACCCAGGCCATGCGCGATATGATCCACGCAGCAGCCGTAACGCTCAATCCGGACGATGCGGCCCAGGCCGGCGTGAAAGACAATGACGCCGTGCTCGTCCGCAGCGCCCACGGCGAGTTGAGGCTGCGCGCCGCGGTCAGCGAGGAAATCGAGCCCGGCACGGCGTGGATTCCCGAAAGCCTGCCCGGCGCGCCGGTGGGCGCATTGCTCAACGGGCGCGAGCAGGAATTCGTGACCATTACGCCGCAATAACGGTAAGAACGGCATAATAGATAATTGTGAATAAATAATTGCTAATTATTAATGGCTGACGGTACGCTCCATTAATAATTAACCGTTATTTATTCTCCATTAACCATTAACTAGGACCATCCCATGGATTGGCTCAACCTACTCATCATTCCGCTGGCTCGGTCTGTCGCACTGATTCTTGTGCTGCTGACGGCGTTTGCGTACCTTACCTGGTTTGAACGCAAGCTGCTGGGCCGTTTTCACGTGCGCTACGGCCCCAATCGGGCCGGGCCCAAGGGTCTGTTGCAGCCTGTGGCCGATGCGGTCAAAGCGATCTTCAAGGAAGAGTTTATCCCCGATCACGTGGATAAGCCCATCTACGTGTTGGGACCGGCCCTGGCGTTGATTCCCGCGCTGGTTATCTGGGCGGTGATTCCCATAGCCAAGAACGTCCCGGCCATAGCCGACGTCAACATCGGCTTTCTGTGGATTTTGGCCGTGGCCGGCGTAGAAAGTTACGGCCTCATCCTGGCGGGCTGGAGCAGCAACAACAATTATTCGCTGCTGGGCGCGCTGCGTTCATCGGCCCAGATGATCTCTTACGAACTGCCCATGGGCATGTTCCTGGTCAGCATTCTCATGCTGGCGGGCAGCTTCAGCCTGGTCGAGCTGCTGAACAGCGGTCGAGCCTGGTGGGAATGGCTCTGGTTATGGGCCATGTTCCCCCTCTTCTTCATCTGCATCCTGGCCGAGACCAACCGCAGTCCCTTTGATCTGCCCGAGACGGAAAACGAGCTGGTCGCCGGTTATCAGACGGAATACGGCGGCATCAAGTTTTCGCTCTTCATGATGGCCGAGTACATCAACATGATCACCACCAGCGCCATTATGGCCACCCTCTTCTTCGGCGGCTGGCGCCTGCCCTTCGGCCTCTTGCAGAATGTGCAGATCCTGGGCCCCTTCGTACTGGCGTTCAAGGTGATTTTGCTGCTCTTTCTCTTCGTCTGGGTGCGGGCCAGCGTCGGTCGTCCCCGCTACGATCAGCTTATGGGCTTTACGTGGAAGATTCTGTTGCCCATCAGCATCGGGTACATGATGATTACGTCAATTCTGGTGGTATTGTTTAAGTAATGCGTGATGCGTGATCGCCGTCGTTGCGGCAGTCCCTTACGCATTACTCGTTACTCATTAGACTTTGAGGTCTCGTATGGCTCTGAATGACCTGGTAAAAAACGCGCTGGAAATCGGCAAGGCCATGGGCGTTACGCTCAAGTATCTGACCCAAACGCCTGTTACGGTGGAATATCCCAATGAGCCCGTGTCTCTCTATCCCCGCTTTCGGGGCAGACACGAGCTGCGCCGTTATGAAAACGGCATGGAGCGCTGTATCGGCTGCATGTTGTGCGAAGCGGCTTGCCCCACAGGCGCGATTTACGTGGATGCGGCGGAGAACGACCCGGCCAACCCCACGTCACCGGGCGAACGCTATGCGAAGGTGTACGAAATCAACCTGCTGCGCTGCGTCTTCTGCGGCGACTGCGAGGAAGCCTGTCCCACCGAAGCCATTGTGCTGGGGCACGAGTTCGCCATGGCCAACTATGATCGACACGACTTTATTCTGAACAAGCAGACGCTGCTCAACCCGGGCATGCCGAATGTGGTTATTCGGCCCGATTGAGCGGATTCAGTCTTTGCACACTCTTTTATTCCGTTAAGGATTGCCCTTATGTCCTGGCCCATTCTCTTCTTTATCCTGGTCGGCGCTTTAAGCATCGCGACCGCGGTGGGCGTTGTCTCCAGTCGCCAACCGATCCACAGCGCGCTCTTTTTGCTGGTCAACTTTATTACGCTGGCCATCATGTACGTGAGCCTGGAGGCCCAATTCCTGGCCGCGGTTCAGGTCATTATCTATGCAGGCGGCATCGTCATTCTCATTCTCTTTGTGATTATGCTCATGGGCTCCGAAGACGTACCCGTAGACCGGATCGACTCTTCCTGGGCCTCGATTGCCGCGCTGGGGCTGGGGATGCTCATGGCCGCCACCCTGCTCTACAGCTTTATGGCCGATTTCCTCTTTCAGGCCGAGCCCAACACCCTGGCCGGGGGCGCGCCCTACGCCATCGGCATGACCCTCTTTACTCGCTACATTTTGGCTATTGAGATGGTGGCCATCCTGTTACTGGTGGCCCTCATCGGCGCGCTGCTCCTGGCGCGGGGGCCGCGCACGGGCCCCAAAACCGGGGCGGAACTCCATGCCGAGGAGGAAGAAGCGGACGCAGCGGGCACAACGATTCCATACGTCGATGACGAAACGACGGTCATGGCCGCGGCCGAATAAGGAGATCATCATGGTTCCTACCTTCTATTACCTGATTCTGAGCGCGGTGCTCTTCACCATCGGCGCCGTCGGCGTACTCACCCGGCGCAGCATTCTCATCATCTTTATGTGCGTCGAGCTGATGCTCAACAGCGTCAATCTGACCCTGGTCGCGGCGGCGCGCCAGTGGGGCAACTTCAACGGCCACATCTTTGTTTTTATGATCATGGCCGTGGCCGCAGCCGAAGTCGCGGTCGGGCTGGCCATTCTTATCTCTCACTACCGGCTGACCGGCTCCACCGACGTCAGCAAAATTCACCTGCTCAAGTGGTAAGCAACCGCTTTTTGCACCGCTTGCGTACCCAAGGATCGTCCCATGGTTGAGCAACTCTTTCAATTTTCCTGGCTGCTGCTGGCGCTGCCCGCCGCGGGGCTTTTAATCAATTTACTCTTCGGCCACCTCCTTTCCCGCAAGATGATCGGCGGCATCGCCTCGGGCGTGGTCGCGGCCGCCTTCCTGGCGGGTCTGGGTCTTTTCGCCGCGCTGACGAGCCTGCCGGAAGAAGAGCGCATGGTTACAGTCCAGTTGTGGGACTGGATCACCATCGGCGCTTTTCACGTGAACGCCGCGCTCAGCATCAACCCCCTCACCATCCTCATGGTGCTGGTGGTGACGGGCGTCGGTGCATTGATTCACGTCTATTCCATGAGCTATATGGAGGATGACGAACGCTATCAGCGCTTCTTCATTTATCTGAACTTCTTCATCTTCGCCATGCTTCTGCTGGTGCTCAGCGACAACTTCCTGGGCCTCTTCGTGGGCTGGGAAGGCGTGGGGCTGGCCTCCTTCCTCCTCATCGGCTTCTGGTTTGACCGACGGGACGATCTCTACGGCTGGTATGCAGACGCGGGCAAGAAGGCCTTTCTGGTCAATCGCGTCGGCGACTTCGGCGTTATTCTGGCCATTATCATGATTTGGGCCAATCTGGGCACGCTCAACTTTATCGAGGTGGCCGATAAAGTCCATCACGGCGGTCTGGCCGTGGGGACAGCCACCATTATCTGCCTGCTCCTCTTTTTGGGCGTAGCGGGCAAGAGCGCGCAGATTCCCCTCTTCGTCTGGCTGCCCGACGCCATGGCCGGCCCGACGCCCGTCTCGGCGCTGATTCACGCCGCAACCATGGTCACAGCAGGCGTCTTCCTCATGGTGCGCACGGGCGCGCTCTGGCACGTGGCCGTCCCCGCCGCGGTTGTAGCGGCGTGGGTGGGCGGACTGACCGCCTTTTTTGCCGCCACCGTGGCCCTGGTTCAGACAGACCTCAAGAAGACGCTGGCCTACTCCACCATTTCCCAACTGGGGTATATGGTCATGGCCGCGGGCGTGGGCGCCTACGGCGGGGCTATGTTCCACCTGACGACCCATGCCTTCTTTAAGGCGCTCCTCTTCCTGGGCGCGGGCAGCGTCATGCACGCCACCCACGGCGTACTGGACATGCGCCGTCTGGGCGGCCTGAAGGAAAAGATGCCTGCTACCCACAAAACGTTTGTCATCGGCGCGGCCGCATTGGCCGGTCTGCCGCTCATGTCCGGCTTCTTTTCCAAGGACGCCATTTTGCTGGGCGCGCTGGTCAAGGATCCCTTTCTCTACGTGCTGGGCCTGATCACGGCGTTGATGACGGCCTTCTACAGCTTCCGCATGGTCTTCCTCACCTTCTACGGCGAGCCCAAGGATCAGGAACTGTATGATCATGTGCACGAGAGCGCGCCGCTTATGACCATCCCCCTCTGGATTCTGGCGGGCTTCGCGCTTGTGGGCGGCATTATCAACCTGCCGTTCGTCCTCACGCTGGACCGATGGCTGGAGCCCGTTATCGGCCTGCACGAAGAGCCCCTGCTGACGCTGGAGCTTTTCGCCATTATCATGAGCGTGGTTATCTCGCTGTTCGGTTTTTACATGGCCTATACCCGCTATATTCGCAAGGATCCGTGGGTGGAACGCTTTGCCGCCAACTTCAGCGGACTAACGCCCTGGCTCCAGAACGCCTATTACGTTGATGACTTCTACAAGCGTGCAATCGTACAGCCGCTCCTGCGACTGAGCGAGCAGTTCGCCAAATTCGATCGCAAAGGCATCGACCGGATCGTCAACGACGTGGGCGCCTACAGCCTGGCCGCGGGCGACTGGCTGCGCCGCTTCCAGACCGGCGTCATCCCCGGCTACGCCATGGGCATTTTCATCGGCGTGGTCGCGGTGCTGGTCTACTTCGTCTTTATCGGATAGAACGAATTGGATAGACCGCGGTCTATTTATCGATTTTCATCAAGGATTGACAGCTATGTCATTCGCATTGCCGAATTTATTGAGTATTCTAATCTTTCTGCCCGTGCTCGGGGCCGTGGCCGTCTACTTTATACCGGACGCGGGCCAAAAGAAGCTGGTTGCGCTGGCGGTGACGCTCCTCACCTTCCTGCTCAGTCTGCTCCTGCTCACCGGGTGGCAGGAAGGCGCAGCCGGAATGCAGTTCGTGGAGAATTACGTACGCGTTCCCGCCCTGGACATGCGCTATCATCTGGGCGTGGACGGCATCAGCCTCTTTCTCGTCCTGCTGACCACCCTCCTTATGCCCATCGTGATTCACTTCAGCAACCGCTTCGTGGATGAGAGCATCGGCGCCTATCTCGCGCTCATGCTGGTGCTGGAGGCGGCGGTCATCGGCTGCTTCGTGGCGTTGGACATGGTGCTCTTCTTCGGCTTCTTCGAAATCACGCTTATTCCCATGTACTTCCTCATCGGCCAGTGGGGCGGTGACAACCGCCAATATGCGGCCCGGAAGTTCTTCCTGTACACCTTCGCCGGTTCAGCGTTCATGCTGGTCGGCATTGTGGGCGTCTTTGCCCAAACCGGCACCTTTAACGTACTTGAGGCGGCCCGCATCGGCATTGATCCCAGCATGCAAACCGTGCTCTTTCTGCTCTTCGCCATCGGCTTTGCCGTCAAGGTGCCTCTCTTCCCGTTCCACACCTGGCTGCCCGACGCCCACGTTCAGGCGCCCACGGCCGGCTCCATCATTCTGGCCGGCGTTCTGCTGAAGCTGGGCACTTACGGCTACGTCCGCTTTGCCCTGCCCCTCTTCCCGGAAGCGTCCATCAATTGGGGCCCCCTCATCGCTGTGCTGGCCGTCATCGGCATTCTCTACGGCGCGCTGGTGGCGCTGGTGCAAAAAGACATCAAGTCCCTGGTCGCCTACAGTTCCGTCGCCCATCTGGGTTTCGTCATGCTGGGCGTCTTTGCCGTCAACGAACAGGGCGTCAGCGGCGCGGTCCTGCAGATGGTGAATCACGGCCTGAGCACGGGCGCGCTCTTCCTCATGGTCGGCCTGCTCTATGAGCGACGGCATACCCGCATGCTGGACCAATTCGGCGGCCTGTGGAAGAGCATCCCCATCTTCTGCGGCTTCTTCCTGGTGGTGGCCATGAGCAGCGCGGGTTTGCCCGGCCTCAACGGCTTCGTGGGCGAGTTCACGATTCTCCTGGGCATGTGGCTGCGTCAGCCCGTCTTCACCGTGCTGGGCGCTGTAGGAATTATTCTGGCCGCGTGGTACCTGTTGACCGCCTTCCGCAAGATGGCTCAGGGCCCCATCACCCGGCCCGAAAACGAAGCGGCCAATTTGCCCGACATGAGCCTGGACGAAATCGGCATGGTCTTGCCTCTGGTCCTGCTCTTCTTCATCATCGGACTCTTTCCGAACCTTTTCTTCAACAAGATCAACCCGTCAGTCGAAGCCATGCTGCAAGAGATGGACGCCGGACGTAACGCCGTTGTCATATCGGCCGACGATTACCACACGGACGCCTTGACGTTCCACAGCGCGCTTGACGACGTGCAGGCACAGGAATAACGACAGGACTCACTATGGAGACCACGCTCGATCTCTCAACCCTCAATCTAGCCGTCGTTCTGCCTGAACTGACGCTTATCGTCTTTGCCATCCTGGTGATGGCGGCTGATGTGTTCGCTACGCCAAAAAATCCGGCCCCGCGTCAATGGACGCCCTGGATCGCGCTGGCAGGCGTGGTTGCAGCAGCGATTGTCAACTTGTCGGTCAGCGGCAGAGAGGTCACCCTCTTTCAGGGCGCGGCCATTCTGGACAAGTTCGCCGTGGGGCTGAACTATATCATCCTGCTGGCCACCGGTCTGGGCATTCTGCTCAGCGTCAAGTATATTCCCCGCATCAACAAGCAGGTGGGCGAATATTATGCGCTGACGCTGCTGACCGCCACCGGCATGATGATGATGGGCGCGGCACTGGATCTCATTACCCTCTTCCTGGCGCTGGAAATCTTTTCCCTGGCGCTCTACATTCTTTCCGGTCTCAATCGCACCAGCCCGCGCAGCACCGAAGCAGCCATCAAATATTTCCTGCTGGGCGCATTTTCCAGTGCGTTTTTCGCCTACGGCGGCGCGCTCATCTACGCGGGCACTGGCACAACCCAGTACTACGGCATCGCCCAGGTGACCGCGGCGGGACTGGCCAACACGCCCCTGCTCTATGCCGGCATTGCCCTGCTGGTCGCCGGCTTCGGCTTCAAGGTGAGCCTGGTTCCCTTCCACTCATGGACGCCTGACGTCTATCAGGGCGCGCCCACGCCGGTCACTGCCTTCATGAGCGTAGGCACCAAGGCCGCAGCCTTCGCGGCTTTTTTCCGGGTGATGCTCGTGGCGCTGCCCTTCTCCTACGGCGCATGGAGCATGCCCTTGGCCCTGCTGGCCGTCATCACCATGGCCGTGGGTAATTTTGCTGCACTGCAACAGCGCAGCCTCAAGCGCATGCTGGCCTACTCCAGCATCGCCCACGCCGGCTACATTCTGACTGCCCTGGCGGGCGGCGCGGCCGAAGGCGCGGATGCGGCCCTCTTCTATCTCTTTACCTACGCCTTTATGAACATCGGCGCCTTCGCCGTCGTCATGGCGCTGGAGGAGATGGGTGCGGAAGACGCCATGCAGGACCGGGCCAAAGGGCTGGGCAAGACTCACCCGATCATGGCCTTCTTGATGGCGATCTTTATGTTCGGCCTGAGCGGGATGCCGCCTCTGGCCGGCTTCTACGGGAAGGTACTGCTCTTTGAAGCAGCCGTGGCCGGGGGAATGATCTGGCTGGCCATTGCGGCGGTCGCCTTCACCGCGGTGGGTGCGGTCTATTACCTGCGCGTCATCGCCAACATGTACTTTGCCGATCCCGTCGACGAAAGCGCAGATGAAGTCAACCGCTCCCTGCCCCTGGACGTGGGCTTGGCCATCGCGGTAGCCGGCACCATTTTGGTCGGCGTCTTTCCCGGCTTTTGGATGAACGCCTTCCAGCAGTCTATGGCCCTTTTTGGGGGATAAAAACTCAGGATGGTCCAATAAAAAAAAGAGACTGTGCACAGTCTCTTTTTTTTATTGGATCATTTCTTCACCAAGACTGCTTGACCACGGCCAAACAATCAACGAGACATCATTTCTCGCAGCCCCGCCTCAAACGCATCCGTACACCTCTCCCAATCATAGCGCGCGGCGGTGCGCCGCCCGGCCGCGGCGAGCCTGGCCGCCAGCGCCGGATCGCGCAGGACGCGTGCGGCGGCTGCGGCCAACGCCGCTCCATTCCGGGCCGGCGTCATCAGACAATTCTCCCCGTCCACGGCATAATCGCGTACGCCCATGGAGTCAGTGAGCACCACCGGCGTACCGCAGGCCATGGCTTCCAAAGGCGGATAGCCCAATCCCTCGCCCCAGGAGGCGGAGAGAAACAGATCGCTGCTGCGATAGAGCCGGGCCAGTTCCGCGTCTGACGGCGCGAGATGAAATTCAACCGACGCGTCAGTCTCCAGCACGCACGGCTCCTTGGACGCAATCACCAACAGCAGGTTCGGAAAATCAACCGCCAGTTGATCCGCTGCGGTCAAGACTTCGCGCAGCCCCTTGCGCGGCCGCATGTCGCCCACATAGAGAACGCGTATCAAGCCGTCACCAGGACTAATGCGCGGCCGGCCAAAGAGCATTTCGGGCTGCCCCAAACCGCCCCGAATGGTGTCAATGGGGGCGCGGGTATGGCCGCTTACCGTGTCGGTAAGCGGCTGGGAGATGGTAAAAATGCGATCAAAAAAGCGAGGCGTAAAATCGAGAAGAAAGCGCTCCACGCGTCGCCCGGCAAACATCTCCGGGTAATCCATGTAGAGCCAGCCGCGCCGGGCATGACCTCGCGCCAGAAGCACGGGCAGGACCGTAGGCGTATGGGTCGCGATGACCGCATCGGCGGGCGGAATGGCGGCGCGCAGGGCCCCGGTCAGGCGTAACAGCGCAAGGGGCGACCGACTCTGGGGCAAACCCCGGGCGGCCTCCGCAATCGCCACGTCGACGTGAAGGCGCTCCTGCACGTGGGGGGAAACAGACGCGGCGGGCGTCACCAGGGTGATCGCATGGCCCCGGGCGCTGAGGCGATTGGCATATTCGGCGACCAGCAGCACCCCGCCCGACAGGCGCAGGGAAGAGAGAACAAAGGCGATGCGCATGGAAAATCAATGGTGGGAAGGAATATCCGCTTCCGGGGGGAAGTCGGGCATGTCCGCATCGTCCGGCTCTTCCGTCACGGTCTCCAACCGGCGCACGCGGAAGAGGGTCTCTTCCATAAGGCGGCGATTGAAGTTGACCAGATCGGCCAGCAGACCGATTAGTGAAATCTGAAAGCCCACGATCAGGAGAATCGCGGCCAGAATCAGAGACTGGATATGGCCGCCGCCGCCGTCAAGAAAGTAAAAATAGAGAAAGCGCACGCCCAAGGCCACGCCGCCCAGGACAAAAAGCAGCCCCAAAGATAGAAAGACGCGCAGCGGGCGATAGAGGGTGTAGGCGCGCATGATGGTGGCGCCGGAGTTGGAAAGGTAATGAGGGAGATTGCGCATCAAGCGTGACGGGCGAGTCGGCGGATTGGTGCGAATAGGCACAAACGCCACCGCGGTATGGCGGGCGCCCGCCTGAATGAGAGTCTCCAGCGTGTAGGAATAGCGACTGAGAACAATGGTTCGGAGGGCCGCGTCCCGGGAAAAGGCCCGGAAGCCGGAAGTTGCGTCGGGCGTGGCCACGCCTGCCGCACGGCCCACAACCCAACTGCCGAATTGCTGCAAACGTCGCTTGAAGGGCGAAAAATATTCCAGCGCGCCCACGCCCCGATCCCCCACAACCAACTCAGCCCGCCCGGCCAGGATGGGTTCCACCAGGCGCGGGATGTCCGCGCCCACGTACTGGTTATCCGCATCCGTGTTGACGATGATGTCGGCATCCCGACGCACGCACGCCTCCAGCCCGGTGGTGAAAGCTTGCGCCAATCCCTTGTTCTGGCGATGGCGCACCACGTAATCCACGCCCAACGCCTGGGCTACAGCGGCCGTTCCGTCGGCGCTGCCGTCGTCGATCACCAATACTTCAATCGTATCGATGCCCTCAATCACCCGCGGCAAGGCCGCCACCGTCTCCGGCAGCGTTGCGGCCTCGTTATAGCAGGGAATTTGGATGATGAGTTTCATGTGGCAGGTGGCAGGTGGCAGGTGG
>JAGRCP010000016.1:33186-41235 GCA_020433455.1 Caldilineaceae bacterium
AGGTGGCAGGTGGCAGGTGGCAGGGAAAATTATCCCCAATCTTCGGTTACCTCACAACTTACGACTTGCCCACTTGCCACCTGCGACTTGCAACTTCCCCCTTACCCCTCTACTCCTCCCGGGTTTTACGCCGGAACATGTCCCCCATGAGCATCTGGCGCATGAAGCCGGGCTGATCGTCCAGCGTATCCAGGCCGGAGTCCGTGTCCCACTGCTGAAGTTCGGCCTGAATCACCCACGCCTCGCGTGTATTGACCACCTGCTTCAATTCGGTGAGCAGGGGATGCGCGGACTCTCCATCATCCGGCTCTGCCGCCAGCAGGGTTTGCCACCGTTGCAGCTCGCGCTGAAGCTGGTCAATCCGCAGGGAAAGGGCCGCGCGGTTGGCCATGAAGCCCGCATAAATCTGTTCGGCGCTATTTCCCAGTTCGGTAGCCTGGGCAAATGACCGTCCTGCCAGACGGCGGGTTTCCTCCCACGAGGCGGATGACGCAAAAATATGCATAAGCGATGCAGCTATGACCTGGGGCAGCTGCTCCAGGCCGGCCATCATGCCGTCATGCTCCTGGGCATCCACAAAGAAGGTCTTGGCGCCCAGGCGCTCGGCGAAGTCGCTGGCTAGCTGCACAGCGTCGGGATCGGTATGGACGCTGGGCGCAAGGCAGAAGGTTGCGTTGACAAAAAAGTCCGCCCGAGGCGATAAGCTCCCGCCCACGCCTGCGACAATGGGATGCCCCACGACAAAATGAACGGTATCCGGCAATTGACGTTCGGCGATCTCCATTGCCGGGGCAAGCATGTTGCTCACAATCAGGAGCAGGACATCGGGTTGCAGCCCCTCGCTCAAATGACCCAGCAATTCCTCCAGCTCGCTCAGGGGGACGGCGACGACCACCAGGTCCGCGCCCTCGTAGGTGGCGTGGAGGCGAAAGGTGCTCTGGTCAATGGCGCCCGCTTTTTTAGCGGCCGCGGACGCATCCGGGTTTTTATCATGCCCCACAATTTGGAAATTGCCCGGCTCGCGCTGGAGGCCGAGGCCGAAGCTTGTCCCCGTCAGCCCCAGGCCGATAATGGCAATAGTTGGATTGGCCATATAGTTCTCCTCGTTTAATTCTGATTATCCGCCCGCTGGAGGGCGGCCAACAATACGTCGTACTCGTCATCGCCGGGCGGACGCTTATCCTGATGATGGGCGATTAGCCGGCAAGTTAACTCGCTGCAGCCTGCGGACCGGGCCAATTCCGCGCCCAGCGCCGGATGACTCAGGTGGACGTAGAGCAAATAACGCCATCTCCGGTCCGGGTCATCCCGGGCCAGACGCGCCGTCCGCCCGGGGGCGACGGCCTCGGCCAGGACTAGGGCGCTACGCATGAACGGCCCCAACCGCATGCCCGCGGTTGACGCCTCAATTTTGCCCGCGTCATGCAGCAAAGCGGCAACCGTCAGGTCCGGATCGTTGTATCCTTCATCATGCAGGGCGTGCAGCACGTTCAGCGAATGGCGCTGTATGTCCAAAGGCATTTGCCGAAAGAGAGCCAACTGTTCCGGCGTCAGCCGCGTCTCCAATTGCTGATGCTCTGCGGGACAGATGGCCGCGTTCACGCTGCCGGCAAATTGTCTGCTGCGGTAAAATATCTTCCGCAAAAAACCGGGCCTGTCCGCCGTCATCAGCGTACGCCTACCCCACCGTAAAGAGGAAACGGAGAATCGCCTGGGTCGGAACGGTAATCAGGCCATCGGCGAAGAAAACCACAGCCAGCAAAATCAGCATACCGTATTGGGAAAGCTGCGCGCGCAGGCGATAGGTATCGCCCGGCAACAGCGCAAAGAGCACATGCGAGCCGTCCAGCGGCGGGACGGGAATCATGTTAAAGACAAACAGGAGAACGTTAATCTGCACAAAGGCGTACAAAAATTGGGCCGCCAATCCCGACTCCACCAGGCCGGACCGAAAGAGGGCTGCGCCCAGCGCGGCCAATAGCAAGTTGCTGAGCGGTCCCGCGATGGCCACCAAAATGGAGCCGGGCTTGGGATCCATGTCAATATTGCGGGGGTTCCACTGAACGGGCTTGGCCCAGCCAAAGCCGACCAGATAAATCAGCACCGCGCCGAAGGGCGCAATGTGGGCCAGCGGATTGAGGGTATACCGCCCCTGACGGCGGGGCGTATCATCGCCCAGCGCGACGGCCACGGCCGCGTGGGCAAACTCATGAATGGGCAGCGCAACGAAAACAATGGCCGTGGCGGCCAGCAGCCACGCCGGGTTCAGCATGCGTCCGCCGCTGGAGATCAGCCAATATACCGCCAGCAGGGCTACCACGCCCACCATTATGCGGTCGTTGCGCCCCAGTCTGTTCCACCACGCGGTAATAGATCCGCCGTTCATCATTGGTCACTTTCACACAAAACAGTTCATATCCGACACGAAAGCCGATTATAGCACGCCGATTTCCCAGCCACACAATCTAACGATGATAAAACCCATAAAGATTCGCCTCACCCGTTAAGGGAAGAGAAATCCTCGCGGTCGTCCGGCATGGGACGAGAGAACTTGTCCCTGTCCAATGGGAACCGTATAATGCAGCGAATGTTTCACGGAGCAGGCGATTTCATGCACAGACTCAAATCAATCCAGCGGGCGCGACTCCGGACGCTGATCGCGGCAGGCGCAGCCGCCGGCGCGCTCCTGCTCATCCTGCTCTGGCGGCCGTGGCAAGCCAGACAGACGGTGAATCTGGGGCCGCAGCAGGAAGTCATCACCCTCAATCCGAAGATGGGCGTACACACCCGTCTGACCGACGAAGTGGAAGAATGGAAAATCAAGCGTACGCTGGAGATGGTGCGGGAAATGGGCGCCCCCTGGATTGTGGAATATTTCCCCTGGGGCTACATCCAGCCCGAGCCCGAAAGGTGGAAGTGGACCCACAGCGACCAGATCATCAGCCACGCCAATCGCCAGGGACTGACCGTGGTGGCGCGGCTGGGGTTTGTGCCCGAATGGGCCCGGCCTAAGGAGTCTACGCCCCTTTATTTGGATGAAGAACATTTCGCCGATTTCGGCCGCTTTGCCGCCGAGTTTGCCGCACGCTACGCCGGTCAGGTTGATTACCTCATCATCTGGAATGAACCAAATCTGGCCCTGGAATGGGGGTACGATCACGTGGACCCGGCCAAATACGCTGAGATGTTGCGCGTCGTCTACCCCATGATCAAGGCGGCCAATCCGGACATCACCGTACTGGCCGGCGCACTGGCTCCGACCCTGGCGCCGGCCGGCTCCCAGGATGCTATGAATGATCTAGCATACCTTCAGGCGCTCTATGATGCGGGCGCAGGTCCCTATTTCGACATGCTCGCCATCCACGCCTATGGCTGGCGCTTCCCGCCCGATGAGCCGGCTGCAGCCGATGCCGTCAATTATCGTCGAGCCGAGCTGCTGCGGGAGATCATGGCCGCCAACGGCGACGGCGACAAGCAGGCCATGATTACAGAAGGCGGCTGGAACGACCACCCCCGCTGGACCCGGGCCGTACGTCCCGGTCAGCGCATCGCCTACACGGAGCGTGCCTATGAAATCGCGCAGGATGAATGGCCGTGGATGACGGCGGTCGCCATGTGGGCCTTCCGCTATCCCTGGGATCAGAAAAGCTACCAGGATTATTTTACCTTTGTGGATACCGAATTCGAGCCCAAGCCCATTTATGAAGAAATCCAGCGCTATGCGAAGGAAGGTCCGAACGCGGTAGCAGACCCCGCCCTGTCCGCATCCCCATCACAAAATGCAGGCGGACAATAAGATGCGGCGCCGCTTACGCGCAGCGCGTACCTGGATCATCCTCATAGTCGGCGCGCTGCTGGGGATTGCCCTGGCCGGCCTGAACCAGACGGGGCGCGGTCCCCTGGCTCTCCTGCCCGGCCGCGACGTTACGTGGCAGACCGTGGAAAGCCGGGGCGTTTGGCGAGTGGGCATGGACCCCAGCTTTCCGCCCTTTGAAACGCTTGACGCCGCGGGCGCGCCCGCGGGGTATGACGTAGACCTGGCCCGGAGCATGGCCGAGATTTGGGGTGTAGAAGCCGAGATCGTCGCCATAGGCTACGACAGCCTTCTGGACGCGTTGCAGACCGGTCAGGTGGACAGCGTCATCAGCGCGCTGCCCTACGATCCCCGAGAGACAAAGGATTTTCGCTTTTCAGCCGCCTACTTTGATGCCGGCGTCATGCTGGCCACGGACGAGACGTCCGTCATCCGCGCGCCGGAAGATCTGACCGGCCGCACCGTAGCGGTCGAATGGGGCAGCAGCGGCGATATGATTGCCCGTCGCCTCGCCCGGGACGGCATTGACCTGACGCTGGCCCAGTACGCCACCCCCGATGAAGTCATTGAGGGGCTGGTCCGGGACGACGGCGTCGACGCGGCGCTCATTGATCACGTCACCTTGCGCCAGGCCCAGGGACGCGGCGAGCCCATTCTGGCAGCAGGGGAATCATTGGAGAGCGCCCCCTACGTCATCGCCTCTCCCATCCGCGCGCCGCAGATGGCCGCGCGGATCGACGCCGCGCTGGAGGCGCTCAAAAATGACGGCAGCCTGGCCGAAATTGAGACGCGCTGGTTTGGCCCCCTGCCCGAAGAGCCGGCAACGCCATAAAAGGATGGAGACGTGATGCGTCATGAATGATCCCCGCCCGCCCCAGCCAATTCAACCTGCGTCCAATGCCGACGCGGTGCGCATCGGACTTTGCACCGATACCCATCTGTGGCTCCACGGCGATAATCATGTGGGCAGCAAGGGCAATCTGCTGCCCCTGGCCGAATCCGGACGCATTTTCGCCCAACTGGTGGAAGAGCTAGCCGGCGCCGCGCCGGACATCGTGCTTCACCTGGGCGACTTCACGTGCGGCGGCGGATACTATCACATTCCCCCAAGTGAATTCTACGCCGCAACCGAAACGAGCATGGTCGCCTTCGCCCGCTTGTCCGCGCCCGTTTTCGGCCTGCCGGGCAACCATGACTGCCCGCCCGGGACCGCGGTTGCGCCCTGGCGCCACATGGAAACGTGCTGGGGATTGCAGCCAGGTCTGGGCCGCACCATCGATACGCCCTACGCCCGGCTCATTCTCCTCAATGCCCAGGGCCACGAACCGGCGCAAATCGAGGCGGCGCTGCCCGACGATCCCATCTACGGCTGGGTAAGCGAGGCCGAGTTGGCGCGACTGGAAGCCGACCTGGCCGGAGCGGACGACAAGCCGGTCATCCTCTTCTGTCACCAGTTGCTGCAACCGTGGCGCGGCGATGCGCCGTGGAGGGAATATTATCTTGTGCAAAATGCGCCGGCTGTGCTGGATATCCTCGCGGCCGCGGGCAACGTTGCCGCCGTCTTTCAAGGGCACGCCCATATGCTAAACGTCCATACGACGGCGTTGGGCTCCCGACCGTGTACATTTGTCATTGCGCCCGCGATTATCGAGTATCCTCTGGGCTGGCTGGAATTGACCCTCTGCGACCAAGGGATTACCTGTCGCCTGCGCCTGCTGGATCTGCCCGAACTGCGTCAAGCGCTGGGGGAGAGCGGTCTCGGTCAATACTGGCGCGCGGGGCGGGAAGCGTGGCACAATTTCACTATCCCTTTTGCCCGTGCATAATAACAGGGCATACGTTATGTAACGGCCGCCCCACGTCCAGGCGGTCATTATTCGGCACTTTTCTCACATCTACCACAAAGAGGCAATCTGATGTACTCCCGCAAACAGGCA
Source organism: Caldilineaceae bacterium (assembly GCA_020433455.1). GTDB lineage: Bacteria > Chloroflexota > Anaerolineae > Caldilineales > Caldilineaceae > JAGRCP01. The sequence goes on from JAGRCP010000016.1 coordinate 38,938, forward strand.
GGACTCCCCGCACTATTTCTGGGCCTGGCGCTCATTCTGGCCGCCTGCTCGACGCCCGCGTCCGAATCAGTCGCAACGCCGGAAGCGCAGATCGAGACCGTTGAAATCTCGGCAGAAGACGCGCCGACCCAGAACACGGAAAGCCCGGTATCAGCGTTGGCCTTCGCGCCCGACGGGACAGCGATTATTTCCGGGCATAGGGACGGCAGCATTGTACGGCATGAGATCGGCAGTGATGTCGGAGTCATGTTATCCGGGCACAGCCAGGCCGTAACCATGCTGGATATCAGCCCTGACGGCACGCAACTAGCCAGCATCGGCCGGGACAAACAGACCATTCTCCAGAGCATGGACGGTGATAGCGTCTGGGCCATGCCCGAAAGCCTGAGCGAACCCAACACCATCGACTTTAGCCCGGACGGGGCAACCCTGGCCGAGGCGTTTTGGGAACAGCTGGAATTCTGGCCCATGGCAGACCCCAGTGCAGGCGCGAAAATCGCGGAAGGGTTGGAGCCGAGCATTCGTCTGGCTCGCTATGCGCCTGACGGAGAGACCCTGGCCGTGGCCCTGGCCAATACGGGCCTGGCCCAGCCGGCCATCCTCCACATCAGCGCCGACAACGGCAGCATTCTCACTACCGTCACGCCTGCCGCGCCCGTAGAGGCCCTCATCTACTCGCCGGACGGAGCGAGCTACGTCACCCTCATGAAAGAGGAAGTCCAGGTTTGGGGCGCGGAAAGCACAACGCCCGGCCTCACGCTCAAGCGGGGGGGCGTTGCAGATGCAGTTTTTGGTGCAGAGGGCGCAACGCTGAGTATGGTTACCCTCACAACGAACGGACTTCAGATCGTCACGTGGGATATACAGAACGACAAAGAGATCGCTAGTCGGGAGGAAGCGATTGAAGGCGTGACCGCGGCAGCCTTCTCGCCCGATGGCGCCCAAATTGCCGCGGGCAAAGATGACGGGACAATCGTTATCATCCCGACCGCGCAGGAATAAACCGGGCAACGTTCATTGCGCATTTTGCGCGTTTGTGGGTAGGGGCAAGCCCCTACCCGCAAACGCCGTCCCTAAAAATCCCGTCCCAAAACGCCCCGGCTATTCCACCGCCACCGTCCCGGCCAAAACCTCGCCGTCGCCGGTGAGGCGATCATCCTCCCGGGTGACGGGCAAACGCAATGTACCGCCGCTGTCCGCCGCGTAGAGGCCAATCCACACGTCATACACGCCCGGGGCCAACCCTTCGGGTAAGTCCAGCGCAAATTCGGACAAAATTTCATCACCTGCCTGCCAGTAGCCGGTAGGAAAGCGCCCTTGCCCCGGCGGCGCATCAAAGCCGGCCACGCGCTCGCCGCCGGGCGAGCGCAGATGGACGAAGGCGATATAGTCCGCCGCGGGCGGGCCCAGGCCGCGCCAGAGCAGGCGTACGGGTATGGACGCGCCGGGCGCGGCCTGGGCCGGCGCGTCCATACCCTTCAATTCAATCACATCGCCAAACTGAACCGCGAGGGGCGTCAAGCCCGCGTCGTCCGGCGGGTGCAGGGGCTCAATGACCACATTGCCCAGAAAAGGCGTAACGGCCGCGGCCGCGCCATCCGCAGCGGGCAGCGGATCTTCGCTCCCGGCCGGCGCGGCCGGATCAATGAAGCCCGCATAGACCGTTGCCAGCAGCGGCGATCGGGGATCGATGTCCTCCTGTATCTGCACGCGATAGGCATCGGGATAGAGCGCGTTGGCCCGCCACAGCGTAGTGGGGTTGCGCCCCCAGCCGGGATGGGTGGTCACGTTGCCCAGCACGTTGCGCTCGTTGTCCAGCAACTGGATGAAGAGACGGTAATCCTGGTCAACCGCTTCCGGCGCACGTTCGTAGAGGGTGACGGGCACAGACTCGCCGGGACGAAAGCGCGTGGCGGGCAAGGTAATCGCATCCAGACGCAGTTGGGCGTCATGACCGTAGCGCAGATCCAGGGGCAGAGCCGGGGCAGGCGATGCGGCTACGGGACCCGGCGCATGGTAGGCATGGGGCAGAAGAACGGCCAGCGCCCAGCACGTTGCGGCCAGAAGCAACCCGGGCAGCGCCGCGCGCGCCCAGCGCCGTCCCCGGGGCAGGTAGTCCAGCCAAACCTCTAAACCGCCGACCAGGAGAACGGCAAAGGCGCTCAGGCCGGGAAAGAGCAGGCGCCCCTGACTGCCCGTGGCCTGACTTGTCCAGTACAGGAGCAAAAGCAGGGAGAGCACGGCCCACGCCAGCAGGAGTAGACGTACCCGGGCAGCCGGGCCGGCCGCGGCCGGCCC
>JAGRCP010000091.1 GCA_020433455.1 Caldilineaceae bacterium
GCCTGGCATACCCATCCTCTGGGCCAAACGCTGATCATCACCGCGGGTTGCGGCCGCGTTCAGCGCTGGGGCGGCCCGGTGGAAACAGTCAATCCGGGCGACGTTGTGATCTTTCTGCCGGGCGAAAAGCACTGGCACGGCGCAGCGCCGACCACAGCCATGACCCACATTGCCGTCCACGAAACCCTCGATGGTTCAGCGGTAACGTGGATGGAACATGTCACCGACGAGCAATATCGGGAAGAAAGCTGAACGAAGATGGACTATATGAAATTCGGCAATACGGGCCTGGAAGTATCTCCGCTTTGTTTGGGATGCATGAGTTTTGGTTCGGCGGAGGGCTGGTTTCACAATGATTGGGCGCTCAGCGAAGAAGAGAGCCGGGTGATCATCAAGCGCGCTCTCGACCTGGGCGTCAATTTTTTTGACACGGCAAACGTCTATGCCTACGGCGTGAGCGAAGAGATACTGGGCCGGGCCCTCAAGGAGTACGCCAACCGGGATGAAGTCGTGGTGGCCACCAAAATCCATGGTCGGATGCACGCCGGACCCAATGGGGCCGGCCTTTCCCGCAAGGCCATCATGAGCGAAATCGACAAGAGCCTCGCGCGTCTGGGCATGGACTATGTGGACCTCTACATCATCCACCGCTGGGATTACGCCACCCCCATCGAAGAGACGCTGGCGGCCCTGCATGACGTCGTCCGCGCAGGGAAGGTCCGGTACATCGGCGCGTCAGCCATGTACGCCTGGCAGTTCCAAAAGGCGCTCTACGCGGCGGAAACCCACGGCTGGACGCGCTTTGTCTCCATGCAGAATCATATGAATCTCCTCTACCGGGAAGAGGAACGGGAAATGCTGCCCCTTTGCCGGGAGGAGAAGATTGCCGTCACGCCCTACAGCCCCCTGGCGTCGGGCAGATTGGCCCGCGCCGCTTCCGAGACAACCCCGCGCCTGGAAACGGACCCCATTGCCAAGCGCAAGTATGACGCAACGGCAGGTGCCGACAGGCTGGTCATTGATCGGGTTGCGGAGATCGCGGCCAGGCATAATGCGCCCCGGGCCCATATCGCCCTGGCCTGGCTGCGGCAGAAGGACCCGGTCGTTGCGCCTATCATCGGCGCGACCAAGCTCTCCCATCTGGAAAGCGCGGTAGAGTCTCTCTCCGTCCGGTTGACGCCGGAAGACGTCGCCTATCTGGAAGAGCCGTACGTGCCCCATGCCGTTGTCGGACCGTCATAGATTGGTGGAAGTGACTCAATCTTCCGGAAGATGGGTGATGCGTGATAGTTTCCATCCACGCATCACCCATCAAATCCTTACGCGTCCGACAACAACCTGCCTGCATTCCGCAAGCGCCCAATAGCCATCCCCGCCATTCACCTGATATCGAGTTAGCCGCATGCGCACGGCGACCCAACGCACTTCCCGCACCAACGTCGCCGGTATCGGCTTCCTGGTGCTGGCCATGTTTGTCCTCTCCTTACAGGATGTAGCCATCAAATGGATCAACGGCAGCTATCCTGTACTGGAGATCACCATTCTTCGCAATTTGGCCGCCCTGCCCTGCACCCTCATCCTCTTCCGCATGGAGGGCGGGCGGGGATTACCGACGACCCAACGGTATACGCTGGAATATGCTCGGGGACTCCTTCTCTTCCTCTCCTTCACCACCTACATGATGGGGCTGGCCGCTCTGCCCTTGGCTGATGTCTCCGCCATTCGTAACTCGGCGCCCTTGCTCATTACCTTCCTGTCGGTTGTGCTGTTGGGGGAACACGTGGGGTCGCGTCGCTGGCTGGCGCTGATTATCGGCTTCATGGGCGTTCTGCTGATTATCCAACCGGGCGGAGCGACCTTCAACATGGGCTCCATTTTCGTCCTGCTGGCCACCCTCTTCTACGCCCTCAACATCATCATTACGCGTCAACTGCGCACGACCGACAGCAGCGCCACCATGGCCTACTACAGCACCCTGGTGTATCTGGCCGCCGCCTTGATTTTGACCCCCTTCGTTCTCTTCGTGGGAGAAATTCCCAACGCACACCCGAGTATCGTCTTTCTCTTCCGCGCCTGGGCCATGCCGACCCTCACGGACTGGCTCATTATGGTCGGGTTAGGCTTTATCTGGGCCATTGGGATGTATCTCATCGCCCGGGCCTACAGCCTGGCGCAGGCGTCGGCCGCCGCGCCGTTTGAGTATGTTGCGCTGCTTTTCAGCGTCTTCTGGGGCTTTACTATCTGGGGGGAAATTCCTACCTGGGCAACCTGGATCGGCGCAACGATTACAGTCTTGAGCGGCCTGTACATCCTCTATCGCGAGCGGGCAGAACCGCCTTCCACATAGCGGGCAAAATTATCCAGAATGGCCTGCCAGCCCTGACGCTGCATCTCGGCTTCATTGGACGATTCCGCCTCAAACGTCTCGCGCACGGTAACCGTATCGTCCATAGGCAGAAATTCTACCCTGACCAGGCGGCCATCGTCCAGCGCGTACTCAATCAGCTCCATGAGCTTGACCCGGGTATATTCGCCCGTGAAGTCAAAGCCGGCGCTGCCGTCCCTGGCCTCCATGCGCGAGGAAAAAATCCCGCCCGGCCGCAAATCAACTGAAGCATCAGTCGTGTGCCAATCATCGGAAGCGGCGTTCCACTGCATGATATCAGCGGGCGTATTCCACGCCTGCCAGACTGCATCCAATGGCGCGGTTATGTTCGTCTCAATGGTAATCTGCACGTTGCGTTTCTCCTTTGCAAGGTTATTCAATTCATCTGTTCGGGTTGCGTATCCATTTCACAATACAACAAAAGCCTAAATTCGATGAAATCGAATCGGATGAAATTGAGTTCAGTTTAGTTTGTGAATTTTGTTGCAATCTGGTATTCTGATCCCGCTGTTCGCTTTATAAATTGCCCGGCATCCGACGGGTAGAGAAGGGGATTGCCGGGCGCTTCCATCACTTTTTCGCAGCGGGAGACTGCAATGAAATCAACATACTGGAAAGCGCTTGTTCCTGTTGTCGTGGCCGTCGTAATTGCCCTAATTCCCCCGCCGGCCGGATTGGAGGTTTATGCCTGGCGCTACTTTGCCGTCTTCATCGGCGTGGTGCTGGGCCTCATTTTGGAGCCGTTGCCCGCAGCCGCTATCGGTTTTATCGGCGCCGTAGCCATGGCGCTGCTGGGGCTGCCCTTTAGTCCGGCGGATCGAGCCGCAGAAGGGTTTTCCCTGCCGTCAGAGGCCATCAAATGGGTGCTGAGCGGCTTCGGCAACACGACGGTCTGGTTGATTTTTGCCGCCTTTATGCTGGCGCTGGGTTATCAAAAAACGGGGTTGGGCAGACGCCTGGGCCTGCTTCTGGTAGAGAAACTGGGACGGCGCACCCTGGGCCTGGGGTATGCCGTCGCCCTCGCCGACTTGATTCTGGCTCCCTTCACGCCGTCCAACACCGCTCGCAGCGGCGGCACCATCTTCCCCATCATCCGCAACATCCCCAGCCTGTACGGCTCTGAGCCGGGCGAGACCTCACGTAAAATCGGTTCCTACATCATGTGGACCGCCTTGGCCACGACCACGGTAACCAGCTCCATGTTTATTACGGCCCTGGCGCCGAATCTGTTGGCGGTCGAAATCGTCAAGCGAACGGTAGACATTGACATTGCCTGGATGCAGTGGTTTCTGGGCTTCATCCCTGTAGGTGCATTGCTCTTTCTGCTTGTTCCTTCTTTGACCTACATACTCTACCCGCCCGAAATCAAGACCAGTAATGAGGTGCCTGCATGGGCGCGGCAGGAATTAAAGGACATGGGACCTTTTAGCCGCAACGAGCTGATCATGGCGCTGCTGGCGCTGTTGGCGCTGGTCCTGTGGATTGTGGGCGGAAACTTTATCCACGGCACCATGGTGGCGCTGGCCGTCATCTGTCTCATGCTCATCACCCACGTTATCGAATGGGACGACATGTTGGCCAATAAGCCGGCCTGGAACGTGTTGGTCTGGTTTGCCACGCTGGTAACCCTGGCCGGCGGACTGAGCAAGGTGGGTTTCGTCGATTGGTTCTCTAACAGTGCGGCCGGCATGTTGACCGGCATGGCCCCTATGACGGTCATGATCATTCTGGTCGTTCTCTTTTTCGTTGTTCACTATCTCTTTGCCAGCGTCACGGCCCACGTGACTGCGGTCCTGCCCGTCTTTCTGGCTGCGGGCGCGGCCGTGCCCGGCATTAACATGATGGTCTTTACCCTGCTCCTCTGCTTCTCTCTGGGCATCATGGGCATCATCACCCCCTACGGTACAGGGCCCAGCCCGGTTTATTTCGGCAGCGGCTACATCTCGCGCAAGGATTTTTGGGTAATGGGATCGATCTTTGGGTTGATTTTCCTGGTTCTCTTCCTGGTAATTGAAATCCCTTATCTCCTCGCGATTTACTAAAATTCGGAACTGTTTACAAGTTAAAGACGTCAGCGGAAGGACCTGTTCAGTACGAGTGGGTTCTTCCGCCCAGAACGCTGCTGCCGCGCTCCCTTCCGTCATACGGATCAGTTGAATATATGTACGCTTGGGCTGTGGCTGTGAGAGGGGCTATAATGGCTCCACTGAAGTGTCAATCAACGAGAAAGAGCGAGGATAAAAAGCATGGCTGAAGTAATTGACGGGCTTTATTACAGCAGGGATGATGAGTGGGTCAAGGTAGACGGGAATGAAGTCACTATTGGCATCACCGATTATGCGCAGGATGCGCTTTCCGATGTGGTCTATCTGGAATTGCCTGAAGCGGGCGCAGCCTTCAACGCCGGCGACATTTTTGGCGTCGTGGAATCGGTCAAAGCCGCCTCCGACCTCTACTCGCCTGTGAGCGGCGAGGTTATCGAAACAAACGAAGCGCTCCTGGATGCGCCGGAACTGGTGAACGATGACCCCTTCGGCGCGGCGTGGATGATCAAAATGAGCCTGAACAACAGCGGCGAGTTGGGCGAACTCATGGATGCAGGCGGATACGCGGCCTATTGCGAAGAACGCGAATAACGCTGTTACTCGCTGGTTCTCAACCTCTCAATCTCCAATCTCTCAATCTCGGAACAGAGATTGAGAGATTATATCGCGCTATGTCCCCTCTATCCCCAGCGCGAACCCGGCCGTGGTTTTGGCCCGTACTTCTTCCAGCGTCGCGCCCGGCATCAGTTCTGTGAGCGTTAACTTTCCCGCTATAAAACGAAAAACGGCCAGATCGGTGATCACCACATCGACCGCCTCCCGCGCGGTCAGCGGCAGGGTGCATTCGGGCACGATCTTGGCCGACCCGTCCCGGTTGGTATGGGTCATGGTAATGATCAGCCGCTTGGCGCCCGAAGCCAGGTCCATGGCTCCGCCTACGCCCAACAGGGGCTTGCCCGGTACGGCCCAGTTGGCCAGATTGCCCGCCTCGTCCACCTGCAATCCGCCCATGATGGCCACATCCACATGGCCGCCCCGGATCATGGCAAACGAGTCGGCGCTGTCGAAATAGCTGCTCCCCGGCAACGCGGTAACGGGAATCTTGCCCGCGTTCACCGGATAATCCAGCGCGCCGCCGTCCTGGGGCGACGGCCCCACGCCCAGCATGCCGTTCTCCGTGTGCATGATGATGCCGTGCTCCAGCGTGATGAGATCGGCCGTCAGGGTGGGGATGCCGATGCCCAGATTCACGACGTCGCCCGGATGCAGCTCGGCCAGCGCGCGCTCGGCCATGACCATGCGCACGGCGCCTGCTTTTTTGATGCTGCTTGCCACCGACGCCGACGACCCCAGTTCTTCCTGGGTGGTATGGGCCTGAACCAGATAATCCACATAACAGCCGGGCGTGTGGACGGCATCGGGATCCAGCTCGCCCACGGGCACAATCTCCTCGGCCTCCACGATGACCAGGTCCGCGGCCGTGGCCATGGCCCGGTTAAAGTTCTGCTCGGTCATGCGGTAGACGAGGTTGCCTGCCGTATCGGCCTGCCAGGCGCGGATGAAAGCCACATCGCCCCGCAATGCCGGCTGAAAAATTTGCTCCATGCCGTTGATGACCTTCGTTTCGCGCCCTTCCGCCAGAACGGTGCCCGCGCCTGTGGGCGTAAAGAAACCGCCGATCCCCGCGCCGCCGGCGCGCAGCGCCTCGGCCAGGGAACCCTGGGGAATCAGCTCGATCTCGATTGCGCCTGACTGGGCGGCCTCGACTGCTTCCCGATTGCTGGTGAAGTAGGAGCCGATGGCCCGTTTGATTTGGCCGTTGCGCAGGAGCCGCCCGCCGCCCAACCCGGCCTCGCCTACGTTGTTGGCGATGTAGGTCAGGTCGCGCACGTCCGTCTCGGCCAGCGCATGGAGCAAGTGAACGGGATTGCCCGTCATGCCAAAGCCGCCTACGAGGAGCGTATCGCCCGATTTGACCAGCGTTGCGGCTTTTTCCGGGGTGATTTGCGGAATGGTTTTCATGGCTCAATCTCGATGATCGTCGCTTCGCCCTGACCGACGCCTACGCACAAAGTTGCCAATCCGTAGCGCATGGGCTCGCCCGCGGCCTGACGCCGCCGCATCTCGTAAATCAGGGTAGTGAGGATGCGCGCGCCCGAGCAGCCCAGGGGATGGCCCAACGCAATAGCGCCGCCGTTGACGTTGGTAATCGCCTCTGACAATCCCAGTTCCCGCAGCACGGCAATGGCCTGCGCGGCGAAAGCTTCATTGAGTTCCGCCAGGTTCACATCCTCCAGGACCAGCCCCGCCCGGATCAGCGCTTTACGCGTCGCGGCCACGGGTCCCAGCCCCATGACCCGCGGATCCACGCCCGCCGCGGCCGAGGCCATCCACCGAGCCAGGGGACGCACGCCCAGAGCATCCGCCTTACGCCGGGACATGAGGACCAGCGCACAGGCCCCGTCGTTGAGGCCGCTGGCATTGCCCGCGGTGACGCTGCCGCCCGTTCGGAAGGCCGGCCGCAATTGGGATAACTGCTCCAGGTTCGTATCAACCGCGTACCCGTCATCGCGCTTGACCATGCGCGGATGTTCATCCGTGTCGAAGATAACGGGCGGCTGCTTGCGCCGGGGAATCTCCACGGGAACGATCTCCGCGTCAAAACGGCCGGCGTTGATCGCATCCACCGCGCGCTGCTGGCTTTGGAGCGCAAAGCGGTCCTGTTCGGCCCGGCTGATCTCGCCGCCGGTCAACTCGCCCGCCCGGCTCATCTCTACGATATTCTCGGCGGTTTCGCCCATGGCCTCCAGGGGAAAGAGCGCCTCCATGCGGGGATTGGGATAGCGCCAGCCCAGCGTCGTATCCCAACCGGTGATGTTGCCCGACGGGCCAAAGCCCACGGGATTCTTGGGCAGGGAATAGGGCGCGCGGGTCATGCTCTCCACGCCGCCGGCGATGAAAATATCGCCTTCGCCGCAGGCAATGGCCCGGGCCGCCTGGTTCACGGCATTGAGGCCGCTGGCGCAAAGGCGGTTCAGCGTCACGCCGGCCACGTGATCGGGCAGGCCTGCCAGGAGCAGGGCCATGCGCGCCACGTTGCGGTTATCTTCGCCCGCCTGGTTGGCGCAGCCCAGGTAGACCTCCTCCACCTCGCTGCCGTCAATCCCGGCCCGGGCCGCGGCCGCCTGGATTACCCGCGCCGCCAAATCGTCGGGCCGCACGTCCGCCAGCCCGCCCCGAATGCGGCCAATCGGCGTGCGCACCGCGCTCACGATAACTACATCGTTCATGCTCGACTCTGTCATATTTTAGCGTATATGTTATGGACGTCCTCGCCGTGAAAGCGAGCTACGTGGTCCGTGGGCGGAATAGGCTCGTCATAGAAGAAGGCGGGCAGCTCATCATCCGCCGCGGTGAAGCCCGCCAGGCGGTTGAATTCCGCCTCCAGGCGCAGGGTCTCGCGCCCCAACTCCTCGAAGAAGGACGGCTCCAGGTTAGCCCCTGTGGCGTCATTAAACGACTGGGTGATAAAGTCCACATTGGCCCCCGTCACCGTGCGGCCGAAAATACACAGGCCCACCGAGTCCGCCGCGGCTGAGCCGATCTGTGCGTCCAGGCTCACGTCCGCCAGTTCATCCAGCTCCTTATCGTGGGAGGGATAGCGGGGTGCGTTGCCGGCCGTGTGATCCGCTCCCTGGGCGCTGGCCATCATGGTGATGCCCGTTACTTCGGCCACTCGGGGATCATATGCGCTAATCGCCTGGCGCTTAATCACCGGCACCCGGGCCAGCCCGTAGTAGGCGCCCGCGCGGGCCGTGCCTTGCGCCCAGATGCGGCCCTTTTGCGACCCTGCACGAATCTCCTTGAGCGCCGCGATCATGAAGTCCACATCGCCGAAGTCGGCCAGTCCGGCCTCCATGAGCACGGCCAGCATGGCGCCCGTCTCGATGGTATCCACGCCCAGATCGTTGGCGATGTGGTTGAGCGCGGCCAAGTAATCCGGCTCGGTGATGCCGCAGTTGGAGCCGAGCAGGCCCAGGGTCTCGTATTCCACAGGCGAGGTGACTTCTTTGCCCTCGGCGTCTACGTAAATGTTGCTGCACTGGATGACGCAGCCGGGCATGCAGGCGTGGGTCTGCTCGCCGCCTCGCTCGGTGTTGCGCGGGCCGATAAAGTCGCCGCCCATTTTGAAGACGCCCTCATCCGCGTCTACCAATTGCCCGGCGCTGAAATTGCGCACCGGCAGGCCGCCCACATGGTTCATGTAGTCGGCCATGCCCATGGTGCCTACGGCGTTATAAAAATTCGTGACCACGGGATCATCCTGTAGCATCCGGGCGTAGGTGCGCACATCCTGAAGTACGGCCTTGCGATCGTAGAGCGCGGGCATCTTGTCCAGATCCGCGACGATGGCCTTCACCCGCTTGTTGCCCATGACTGCGCCGACGCCGCCCCGGGCCGCCAGGCGCGACGGACGGCGATCGCTGTCGCTGAAGGCGATCCCCGCGATCAGGCCGCCGTATTCGCCCACGGGCCCGCAGAGCGCCAGGCTCACCTTCTTGCCGTAGCGCTCATGGAGCAGCGCCGCGGCTTCGTAGTTTCCCTTGCCCAAATAGGGCGTTGCGTCATCAAAACTGACTGCGCCGTCCTTGGTCAGATGGATAACCACCCACTCACCCGCTGCGCCGTGGAGTGTAAAACCGGAAATTTCCAACTGGCCCAGGGCATAGCTGAACGTTCCGCCGCCGTTGGCTTCCTTGATGCCGCCGGTGAGGGGGCTCTTGCAGCCCACGCTGGTGCGATTGGCGTTCGAGTAGCTCGTTCCGGCCATGGGACCGGCCGAGAAAATCAGGGGATTCTCCGGGGAGTTGGGGTCAATCGCGGCCGCGCCCATTTCCAACAGCGTTTTGGCAATGAGATAACGACCGACTTTGACGAGCTGTTCGCCCGACTTTTCCTCTGGGACTACGCTGCGGTCGGTCAGGTTGATCTGCAGAAATTTACGCATGGTTTTCTCACTTTCGCAGTTTAATTATAGTGTCACGCCATGGCCACCACAAACGCAATGGCATGATTGCCGTCATGGCTCAGGCTCAGGGACCACTGCTGCAAGCCCATCGTCTCCGCCTGATGGGCGGCCTTGTTATAGAGCAAGAGAAGGGGCGCGCCGCTCTCAGCGTGGCGACGGATTTCAATATCGGTCCACGTAATCTCCTCGCGCCAGACGCCCGTGCCCAGCGCCTTGGCCACGGCTTCTTTGGCTGCGAAGCGTGCGGCCAGAGACTCAGTCCGGCCGCGGCAGACGGCCAACTCAGCCGGCGTGTAGATCCGATGTAGGAAGCGATTGCCGTGGCGGTCAATCGCCCGGGCGATGCGGTCTATTTCAATAATATCCACGCCGGTGCGCAACATGGGAACCTTTCCGGGCATAGATTGGTTGATTCATTATCGGCTGATTATACTCTACCCTTGCGGACAGGCCTACCTGTTGCCTGACGCTCCATAAGCGTGGTGGAAAAGGCGACGATCACATCAGGAAGGGCGAGAGCAAATCAAGATGACGCTACCAACAATGCCTGCGCTTACGGCCATGGCCCGGGCGGCAGGTGAAGGCCTGACGGCCCGTGGTCTTATCTGCGCGGCGGCGGAAAGCTGTACGGGCGGCCTCATCGGCCATATCATCACCGAAAATGCCGGCAGTTCCGCCTACTTTGCAGGCAGCGCGGTGGTCTACAGCTATGCGGCCAAGGAAGCGCTGCTGGGCGTTGACCACGCCACGCTGACCGCGGCGGGCGCGGTTTCCCCCCAGGTTGCCCGGCAGATGGCGGAGGGAGCGCGGCGGGTTTATAACGCGGACGTGGCCGTCTCGGTAACGGGCATTGCCGGGCCGGGCGGCGCGCTGCCGGGTAAGCCTACGGGCACGGTTTTCCTCCACCTCAGCGCACGGGACGGCTACAGTCGGGGTGCGCACCACGTCTGGCCGGCCGGCCGCAGCGGTAACAAGCTGCTCAGCGCGCAGGCCGCACTGGGCTTGCTGCAAGATTATCTGGATAGCCTGGCGTGAAGTAGAATGGGGCCGGAGTTGATTTGTTCCTACGATTAGCAAAATGGACAAGCATCATGCGACAGGAAGTAATGGTAGACGAACCGGTGGATGCCCTCATCCGCGTCATGCCCAGCGGAGAAGTGCGCCCGACGTCCTTCCTCTGGCGCGGCCGTACTCGCTATGTCGGCGACCTGGGCCGCACGTGGGAAGAGCGCATCGACAGCCGTACGGTGCGCTGTTACCTGATTCAATCAGTTGATAACGACACGTTTGAACTGCGCTGGGATCCGGCGGCCGACGCGTGGACGATTCATCGCGCCTGGCTGCGGGACCTGGTAGCGTAAGCAAATCTAATATAGTCCGCGGCGCAAATACCACGCCAGAAGCTCTATGGCTCTATTACCCACAGGCACGGCAAGACTTTTGACGGAATTCACCAAATCGTTTGGAATTTATAAGGTTATCGAACACGGTCGTTCCTCGCCCTCCCCATTGACTGCCCCCACGATCCCTTAGTCGGGGCGACAAATCCCTCAGCGTTCTCAAAACCGATTATTGAACTATTGGAGATCGACATGCTGGATTACTATGGTCAACGCTCTAAATTGTGGCAGCGTATTTTTCTATTGATTAACTTATTTTTGCTCGCAGCCGCCGGCACAAGCTCGGCCCGGGCGGTTGATAACCGGGCCAAAATTTCTCTCCCTGTACAGCAAATTCCCAACACGCCCGATACGTCAACGGCCGGTGGTGCAGAAGTAGAATGGCGTCATCTGGTTGACGGAAGCGAAACGCTCCCCACCCCGCCCGGCTCGACTGACCAGACCGCCTCATTAGTACTGGACGTTGATCGGGACGGCGTTAACGATTTTATTATTGGCGCTCGGCGTGAACCGGGGCCGGCTGTCGTCTGGTATCGCCGTACTGCGCGTGACTGGCAGATATACATAATTGAAAACGAAGTATTACCGATTGAAGCCGGCGGAGCAGTCCATGATGTGGACGGCGACGGCGATTTGGACATCGTCTTCGGCAGCGACTCAAACGATAATAAAATCTGGTGGTGGGAGAATCCCTACCCAACCTACCGATCTGATACGCCATGGACTCGACATACCATCAGGGCAAATGGCCCAAATCAATATCATGACATGATTTTCAGCGATGTGGACGGCGATGAAGAAGCCGAATTCATCTTTTGGAACCAGCGCGGGCAGCAGTTGCTGGTGGCCGAGATTCCGGCAGATCCCCGCTCGAATACTCCTTGGCCAGCTACCCCCATTTTTGAATGTGCGGACAGCTTCTGTGAAGGCCTGGCCATAGACGATATCGACTTGGACGGGAATCTTGACATCGTAGGCGGCGGACGCTGGTTCAAGCGCGAACCAAACGGCTCGTACCAACCCTTTCTTCTCGACGAAGACCTAAGCTGGAGTCGAGTAGCCGTAGGCCAACTCATACCCGGCGGTCGCCCTGAAATAGTCATGTCGCAAGCCGAGATTGTCGGACCAATGCGCTGGTATTTTTGGAATGGCAGCCAATGGGTCAGCAAAGATTTGCTGGGTTATGATCCAACCACAACCCATAGTCTACAGATTATTGATCTGAATCAGGACGGCTATCTCGATATCTTTGCCGCAGAGATGCGCCTTGGTGGCGAGAATGAAGATGCCAAAATGAGCGCGTTCTACGGCGATGGGGCAGGTAATTTCACCGTTCATAACATAGCAACCGGCATCGGTAATCATGAGTCGCGCGTCGCGGATCTGGATGGCGATGGCGATTTAGATATTCTGGGAAAACCCTTTGATTGGGATACGCCACGATTAGACGTGTGGATCAATACGGCAACATCCTTGCCTGTAGATCAATGGCAACGACATGTGGTGGATGATGAGCGTCCGTGGCGCGCTATCTTCATCGAGCCGGGCGACATAAACGGCGATCAATTGCCTGACATCATTACGGGCGGTTGGTGGTACGCAAATCCCGGTGCGCCGGATGGGGTGTGGGATCGCCGCATCATTGGCGAGCCCCTCAACAACATGGCCACGGTGCATGATTTTGACGGCGATGGCGCGCTGGATATTCTCGGTACGGCCGGCGTCGGTTCCGCTGCAAATGACGATATGGTGTGGGCGCACAATGACGGAACAGGCAACTTCACCGTTCATCAAAACGTGGATCAGGCCGATGGCGCTTTTCTACAAGGCACAACGGTTAATCGCTTCCTCACGGGCGGCCCGCTTCAGGTAATTTTGGCGTGGCAGCAAGGATTAACTGGGACCCAAGCCCTCACCGTGCCGGAAAACCCTGAAACGGAACCATGGGAGTGGAGTATAATATCTGATGTTTCTCAGGGTGAGGGATTGGACTCCGCTGATATCGATCGAGACGGCGACAACGATATTCTGCTGGGCACCAAGTGGCTACGTAATGAAGGGACCGATTGGACGCCCATAACGCTTCATAACCCGGAAACAGGACAGCCGGATCGCTCGTACCTTGTCGACATGGATCGGGACGGCGACCTGGATGCCGTCATCGGTTATGGGCATGATGAAGAAGGCAAGCTGGCCTGGTACGAACAACCAGATGATGCCGCGACATTATGGACGGAACATCTCATTGCCAATCTGATCAACCCCCAGAGCGTAGATGTAGCGGATATGGATCGGGACGGCGATTTGGATATCGTTGTGGGGGAGCATAATCTCAACGCACTGGAGGAATCGCGCCTTTTCCTCTATGAAAATATAGATGGTCAGGGCGGCGCCTGGGAGGCGCACCTGCTTTACACGGGCGATGAGCATCATGATGCAGCTCGACTCGTAGACATTGACGGTGACGGCGACCTGGACATTGTATCTACAGGTTGGATTCAGAACCGCGTTTTGCTCTATGAAAATCTTGCACCGCTTGCTGCTGAACTGATCAACATGCCCCAAGCTCGGGCCGGGTGGAACCAGACCCTTGCCGATGAAAACGGTGACGGGCGGGAGAGTGTGACACTGAACGGATCAGCCAGTACGGACAACGGCTCGATTGAGACATATATCTGGCGCGTTGAGGGTCGTGAAGTCGCGCGGGAGATGATGGCCGAAACGGTTTTATCCGTAGGCGAACACGTCATCACGCTCACAATCGTTGATGATGAGGGAAATGAGGGAACGGATACAATCAGCGTGCTGATTACGCCTCCTGGGCCGGCTATCAGCGCCCAACCGACGGAGCAAATCGTCGCAGCCGGGCAGCGCGCCCACTTTCAGGTTATGGCAACCGGAGCCGAGTCTTTGACTTATCAATGGCAGCGTAATGGCGTGGACATCCCCGGCGCGACAGCGTCGCGCTATGCGCCGTTGGTTGCACCCGCCGATGATGGGCAAGCTTTGCGCGTCATCATTACCAACGCCTATGGTTCTGTCACCAGTCAGGAAGTAACGCTACGCGTTTCAACCCTGGCTGATGACTTTAACCGCTGCGCGCTTGATCAAACCCGCTGGACCTTCCATGATCCCCAAGCCGGAACAGAAGGCGCTTCCACGCTTACAGTGGATGGGGAGCGCCTTTTCCTCTCCGTGCCGGGAAACGTAAATCACGATGTGTGGACGGACGGCATTCAAGCCCCCTATTTAACAATGCCGATGGCGGATGAAGATTTTGCTCTGGAAATGAAGTTTGATTCCGGTGTCAGCCAGGTATATCAGCTTCAGGGGCTACTGGTATTGGAAGATGACGAAAATTTTGTACGTATCAATGTACAGAAGAACCCTGACGGGCTCAGACTGTTGGGCGTCAGCTTCACCAACGGCAATCCAGACATCGAATTCAACAACACCGTCCCCGGGATTGCTAAGTCGTTCTATCTTCGCCTGAAGCGCACGGGCGATGTCTGGCAAGCCTACTACTCTATCGACGGCGAACAGTGGGTAGGTGATGATGCCTATCGCTTTACACATACGCTTCAGGTGAGGAGCGT
This sequence comes from Caldilineaceae bacterium, assembly GCA_020433455.1. GTDB lineage: Bacteria > Chloroflexota > Anaerolineae > Caldilineales > Caldilineaceae > JAGRCP01. The sequence goes on from JAGRCP010000091.1 coordinate 14,457, forward strand.
CGGTCCCTTTGCAGGAAATGTAGCGTTGGCAGACAAAACGCCCCCGCCATTGACGATGGTCCTTGACTACGTGATGGACAGCAGCTTGCCTCTTACTCATGAGGACATATGGGTGCTGACGCCCAGCGCCTTAAGTGCTGCCGCATCGCCGCCCGTTGCAAGCGATCTACTCATTGTTCCGGTAGGCGATGAGCAGTGCAGTGAAATTCTGCGCCTGACGGTACAACCCGCATCCGGTTGGAATTTGGAACGTTGGACGGGAACGCCCGACGCTGCCCAACAAAATCCTATAGAAGCTCGCTTTACTCGTTTCAACGAGATTGTAGCCCACCTGATCCGCAGCGAGCAGTATCAGTTGGTTACAGCTGTTATAGCCGATGGCGGCGGACCCGGCGGGCTAATCGAGCGAACGCCGGATAAATCGGCCTATACCTCAGGCGAAAGCGTTACGCTTTCTGCTCAGCCTGCACCAGGCTGGCGTTTTATCGGCTGGCGCGGCAGCATCACCGGCAGCAATAACCCCATTACGCTCATTATGGACGGAAACAAAACGATTGAAGCCGTCTTTGAAGAATCGCCGGATGGGGAGATAGAGCAACTCTACTTGCCGCTGGTGGAGCGATAAGAGCAGCGAAAAATTTAAAATGACGGCTCAATGATCGGAGGAGACGATTGCTGTAGCTGCCCGCCCGGGAGCGCCGGACCCCAGTCCGGTATATCTTGCCAAGCTGGAGCTTGGCGCTCCCAGGGACGTCTGCAACTGATGTGGACCGATGTGCCAATATCTTCTTGCGTTGGCCTATGATGATTTGCTCTTTGCCGCAGTTGCGGTGCGATGGCATTGGAGCTGTCGCCCGTCAATGGCGCCGATGGCCCTATCTCTGATTTTTCGTGGTAACATATCTCCCAAACCAGAATTTCAGTTGTTCATGATTGGTCATTCTGATCGAGAAACCAAAGAAGCGAAGAATCTGTTGCCTGTAGCAGAGAAACTATTCCTCGTTACCTGAATTCGTGAACTGCTGAATTTGCATATCGTATGTTGTCACTGCCCTTTTCTATCTGCCGGCTTCTGTCTCCTCATGTCCACAGACTTCAAACCACGCCCAGCCCAGCAAGCGATTCTCGCCTACGAGGGCGGCCCCATGGGCGTGAGCGCAGTGCCGGGCAGCGGCAAGACATTTACCCTGAGCCTCCTGGCCGCGCAACTGGTGGAAAAGCTGGCCGCGCAGGGCAAGCTGGACGAACAGGAAGTTCTTATCGTCACGTTCACCAACAGCGCGGTGGAGAACTTTCGCAGCCGTATCGGTCAATTCCTGCGTGAAGAGCGCGGTCTGCTCTCGGGCGTAGGTTATCGGGTGCGCACGCTCCATGGTCTGGCCCACGACATCGTACGCGAGCGCCCCGGTCTGGTGGGGCTGAGCGAAAATTTCGACATCATCGATGAGCGCACGGCCAATGACATCAAACGCGATGCGGTTATCGCCTACATGCAAACCAATCCCGATGTCTTTGGTCCCTTCATTCTGCCCGAGTATCTGCAAAACCCCCGACGCATCGAGCGCTACCTCCTGGCCGATGCCGTGGACCTGGCCAACAACCTGATTCGCGTGGCCAAAGAATTGCGCGTAGAGGCCGGAGCGTTGGCCGCACGGCTGGAGCAGCAGAGCGGTACGTGGCCGCTGCTGAATTTCGGCATCCGTGTTTACGCTGATTATCAGCGCAGCCTCTTTACCCGCGGGGCCGTGGATTTTGACGACCTCATCGTGCTGGCGCTCCAGGCGCTTCAGACCGATGATCATTTTCTCCACCGCCTGCAGGCGCGCTGGCCTTATGTCCTGGAAGATGAGGCCCAGGATTCCAGCCTGCTGCAAGAGACCATGCTGCGCCTGTTGACCAATGACACGGGCAACTGGGTGCGGGTGGGCGATCCCAATCAGGCTATCAACACAACCTTTACCAGCGCGGACATTCGCTACCTGCGCGATTTTGTGCGGCGCTACCCCGACCAGTCGCGCAACCTGCCCAATTCGGGACGTTCGGCCTTGCCCATTATTGACGCAGCCAACTTCCTCATTGAGTGGTCCCGACGCGCGCATCCCGTGCTGGACGAAAAGGAAGCTCTGGCGCCGCCGCTAATCGAGCCCACTGCGCCCGATGACCCCCAACCCAATCCGCCGCCGGGCAATCCGGCCGTCCACATCTACGACCGCGCGCTGACGCCGGATGAGGAGCTGAACGTGATCCTCACCAGCCTGGCCCGCTGGCTGCCTGAACACGCCGGGGAGACCGTAGCCGTCCTCGCACCGGAGAATAACCGGGGCTTCAAAGTTGCCGATGCCCTCAAGGATCACGGCATTGCCTATGATGACAGCCTCCTGCGTTCGGACAGCGCCACCCGGGCTGCCGCCCTGGCTCTGGCCATCATCCTCGGCTACATTGCTGAACCCCAGTCGCCTGGAAAACTGGCTGCGCTGTGGGAAGAGGTCTGGTGGCCCAAGCTGGGCGTTCGTCGCCTGCGTCAACTCCATGGCCTGACCGACGCACAGGAAATCCCCGGCTTTGATCCCACCGTCACGCCGGAACCGGTAGCGGTCTTTGGCCGCGCGCTGAGCAAATTGCGCCAGCCGGAAGATTTTATTTTTCCCGGCGCGGCCGATTGGCTGGACGCCATCGGCTGGTTGGATGAGGTTCCATACTTTTCCGCGCTGGTCGAAACGTTCCGCGATAATCTGAAAGATTGGACCAAAGCCGCCATTCTGCCCGTAGATGAACTGCTGCTTACTTTGGGCAATGACATTTTCGACAAACCCGCGAATCTGGCCCTTACCCATCGCCTGGCCGTCTTGCTGGCCAAGCTGAGCGAGGAAAATCCCGCCTGGCGTCTGCCTGAACTGGCGGGCGAGCTGGACGATATCGCCCAGAACAAGCGTCGTCTCCTGGGCTTCACCGAAGATGCCCTGGGCTATGAGGCCAAGCCCGGTCAGGTAACGGTTGCGACCATGCACGCAGCCAAGGGACTGGAATGGGATCGGGTCTACCTGTTGGCCGTCAATGACTATAGTTACCCCGCGGGGCTGGACAGCGAAAGCTATCGGGGCGAGCGCTGGTACGTGCGCAATCGCCTCAATCTTGTGGCCGAGGCGGAAGCCCAACTGCGCCTGCTCCACGACGGCTCTCTGGACGGGTACGCGGCGGGCGAGGCCACGGTTCAGGCCCGCCGTGCGATAGGGGCCGAGCGTCTGCGCCTGCTCTACGTGGGCGTTACCCGGGCGCGCCGGGAATTGATCCTCACCTATAACACCGGCCGCAATCCCGAAAAGAGCCCCAACAATCCGGCCGTTGCGTTTGAGGCGCTCCACGGATTTGTGCACGGTGCATCAGAGTGAACAATCATCTTATGCGCGATATGGACGATATGGAATGGTATCCCACGGCGAACTCCCGCACGCCCGTGGCGTTTGATCCCGCGTGGCGGGTGATGGATGTAGGCAGCGGCCATAACCCGCACCCCCGGGCCGACGTCATCGTGGAGCGTTATTTAGAGGATGTCGGTACGCCGGCCGGCCGCTCCGGTCGTGCAGTCGTCCGGCCTGCGGGCGCGCAGTTGGTGATTGCCGACGGGACGGCCCTGCCCTTTGGCGACAAGGCCTTTGACTTCATCGTCTGCTCCCATGTGGCCGAACACGTTGAGGAAATCGACGGATTTTGCAGGGAACTGAACCGGGTCGGTCAGCGTGGCTTTATCGAGACGCCGGGCAAGTGGGGCGAATACCTGCGCCATCCCCGCTATCATCGCTGGTTTGTCTCCCTCCGTGACGGGGCCCTCTGCTTCGATCCCGCGCCGGTTGACCATCCACTGGGCGCACTGGGAAAGCTGTTTTACAGCATCTACTTTTATCGGGGGCGCCAGCTTGCAAGCGCCGATGTCTACGCCTTCGCCCATGGCGCGCCCCGTCCGCTGCACTACGGCTTGGTCATTATCTCGCGCCTGCTCCACCGCGCCTGGCAAGCCCTCACCCCCCTTACCCACACGCGTTTGCTGTGGCAAGGTGAATTTCGCTGGCGCGTACGCGGCGGAAAGCGCTAAGCATGGCCGGCCTCGCCAAAGACAGCGCCATCACTCTGGGCGCACGCGTTATCATGCTCGTGTTAGTCATGGCCACCAGCATCATCATCTCCCGTGTCCTGGGCCCTGCCCACAAAGGCAGCTACAGCCTGCTGCTGCTGATTATCAACACGCTGCTGTTGCTGCTGGTCTTCGGGGTTGGTTCCGCTAATGTCTACCTCGGCGCACGCAACGCGGACAAGCTGCCTGCCCTGGCGGGGAATTCCCTGGCCGCGGCGCTGGCGTTGGGCGCGCTGGGCATTCTGATCACCTGGCTGGCGCTCCGGGTTCCGGCCGTTGCGGTCTATCTTCAGGGCAACGGCATCAGGCCAGGTTGGCTCATGGCTCTGGTCTTTGTTTTGCCGCTGCTGCTGCTGGCCAACTTTTTTCAGGAAATCGTCCGCGCAAGCGGCCGCATTGTCAGCTACAACCTCATCAGCGTTATCAGCGCCGCGACCGCGCTGGCAGGAGCCGTGCTTTTCATCTGGATCGGGCAGTGGGGGCTGATAGGCGCGCTGGCAGCCTGGCTTCTCTCCCGGCTGGTCATGACCGCGGCGGCTGTACTTCTGGCCCTCAAGACCCTGCATGGTCGCCTGCGCCTGGATCGGTCCGTCTGGCGAGAGACGTTGCGCTTCGGACTCCAGCTTCATCCCGGCAACATCGCCCAATTCCTCAACTATCGGCTGGACGTACTCCTCATCGGCTACTTCCTGGCTCCGCTGCAGGTCGGCCTCTACGTGACGGCCACCAATCTTACCGAGATTATCTGGGAAATTCCCCACTCCATTCGCACGGTGCTGCTCCATCGCGTGGCCGCCCAGGGCGACGACCACGCGCATGACGCCGTAACGGCGCAAGTGACCCGCATCACCATGACGCTGGTGGGGGCCATCTGCCTGGCCGCCTGCCTGCTGAGCGCACCCGCCATTCGCCTGCTCTACGGCGTTGACTACCTGCCGGCCGCGCCTGCCCTCATTCTCCTCATGCCCGGCGTCTGGGCGTTGAGTCTGGGCAAGCTTCTGGCCATTCATCTGGCCGGAACGGGACGCCCCAAAATCGGCACGATTGCTGCTCTGGTCTCCCTGGCCGCCACGTTGATCCTGGACCTTCTGCTGATTCCCCGCTTCGGCATTCGGGGCGCGGCCGCGGCGTCAGCCGTTGCCTACATCATCTCCACGCTGGTCACCCTGCGCGTCTACCTGCGGGTGACCGGCCAGTCCGTACGCGAAGTAACGCTCATGAACCGGGCGGATCGCCTACGCCTGCGCGGCTGGTTGGCGAATCTGCGCACATCGCTGCCCGCAGCCAGGTGAGGCGCATCATGCCCAGAGTTCCGGCGCGGCTCAAGCGCCGCCTTCCCCCCCAACAGGAGATGAATGTTGCGCTCCATTTCTGGATCACCCCCGGGCAGATCCGCACCTGGGCGGAGCAGACGCACCTCTTCTTTATCCTGGGATTGGGGCGTTCAGGCACAACTTTTCTGGCCCATCTTTTGGCCGAAGACAGGCGCGCACGCGTGTACCATGAGCCGGTGCGGCGGGACTTCCAGGCGTATAACCGGGCATTTGTCAATCCCGCGGCTGCGCAGCGCTATATCGCGCGTTTCCGCAGCCGCGACATTTACCTGCGCGGGCGCGATGCAACCGTCTACGGCGAGGTAAACAGCGCACTGCGCCGTCACGCCTTTGCGCTGCAGACGTGCTTTCCCCAGGCGACGCTCCTCCACCTGGTGCGTGACGGACGCGACGTCGTTCGCTCTCTGGCTCCCCGGCGCACCCTGCGTCCAGACGATCCCAACACCTCCGCGGTCCAGCCTCAGCCGTACGATCCGTGGTATGACAATTGGCCGTCCATGGACCGTTTTGCCCGCCTCTGCTGGTACTGGCAGGCGGAGAATGCCTTTGTGCGTCAGGCCGCGGGCGCGACGATCCGCTTTGAGGAGCTGCTGGCCAATTACGACGTTCTGGCCGCGTCGGTGCTGGATCCCTGTCGTCTGCACGTTTCCCGGGCGCAATGGCAGCAGGCCGTGGCCCGGCCCCGCAACCGGACGGAGCGTCATGCATTAGCAGAACCGGAAGCATGGCTCCCCGAACAGAACGCTACCTTCTGGCGCATCTGCGGCGAGGAGATGGCGGCGTGCGGTTATGTACGGGAAGATGCGGCATGAACATCCTCATCATGGCCCGGGATTATAAGCCCCTCACCGGCGGTATTGCCGAGTATACCCACCGCCTGGCCCTGGAACTGCACCGAAGCGGCGACCGGGTGCGCGTGCTCAGCCAGACCAGGCCCGACGCAGAGGAGTTTGATGCCGCCGTCCCGTTCTCTGTTATGCGGGCAAACTTCAGCCGCTACGGCGAGTGGGGGCCGATTGCCCTGATCCCGCGTCAAAACGCCCTGCGGCGCGCTTTTCTGTATAGCCGGCCTGACGTTGTGATCTGTAACAGTTTGGGGCGCGAAGGGCAGGCATGCCGACGTTTTTGTCGCATGCACTCTATCCCGTTCGTCCTCTTTACCTACGGCCGGGAAATCACGCGCCTCCAGCACTTTATCCAGGCACATGAACGCCCCCGCTACACCCACGTCATGGGTTACATTCTCCGGCACGCCAATGCGGTCGTTACCATCAGCCGCTATACCAGAGACTGTTTGCTGGAGCTACACGTCGATCCGGGCCGGATCGCCCTGGTCCCGCCGGGGATCGATCCGGACGATCGGACCCCGCCCGCAGGCCTGACCCGGTTTGCTTTGCCGGCCGACCCCGCCGCGCCGGTGCTGTTGACCGTGGCTCGGCTGGTGGAGCGCAAGGGCGTGGATACGGTGCTGGCCGCATTACCGGACATCGTGCGCCATGCCCCTGACCTGGTCTACGTTATTGCGGGGGAGGGTCCTGCGGCAGAGGAGTTGGCCGCGCAGGCCCAGGTACTGGGCATTGAACGCCACGTGCTCTTCACCGGCCGCGTCAGCGAGGGAGAAAAAAGCGCGCTGCTGGATCGGGCGAACATCTTCATCATGCCCAATCGGCGGCCGGCCGACGGCGACGTGGAAGGCTTCGGCATCGTCTTTCTCGAAGCGGGTCTCCACGGCAAACCCGTCATCGGCGGTGCGTCCGGCGGTGCGGTTGACGCCATCGATCACGGCGTGACGGGCCTGCTGATCCAGCCGGACGCGCCGGACGCATTGCGCGATGCGGTCATCACCCTGCTGGATGCGCCAGATCTGGCTGCCCGGATGGGGGCGGCCGGTGCACGAAGAGCGCGTGAGGAATTCGCCTGGATCCGGAGCGGCGCCTTGTTGCGCGCGCGCTTGCTGCAACTGACCGGTACAGAGGGCGAATAGGCCATGCGCATTGCCTTTTTCGCCCATTATGCAGGCCAATACGGGGCCAATCAATCGCTTCTGACCCTTGTGCAAGACCTCCGCAAGTTCGGCGTAGAGCCAATCGTCTTTCTGCCTGAAGCAGGACCGTTTCAGGTTAATCTGACGCAGGCGCAAATTGCCTGGCGACGGCTGCCCTATACGCTGTGGATGACGCCCCGGCGCCGCTTCTGGCATGCGCCCGGTCAACTGTGGCGAAACGGGCGCGCGCTGCCCCGTGTGGAACAAGCGCTGTCTCAGGACCATATCGACCTTGTTTACACCAACTCAACCGTCATCGGCGTCGGCGCGCAGGCTGCCCAGGAGTTGAATTTGCCCCACGTCTGGCACCTGCGCGAATTGCCCCAGGCGGCTTTCGGCATGTTCTACGCCGCGGGATGGCGTCACGCCCGGGCCGTCATGGCCGCGTCAACTGCGTTTATCGCCGTCTCCCGGACTGTTCGGAGCCAGGGGTTGCCGTCTGCGCTTCAATCTCGCTGTCGGGTGATCTATAATGGCGTCCTCAGTGAGGCGGCTATGCGCTCCCTCTATCCGCTGACTGACGGGAAGAGCGGGAACGACGGACGCGGTTCTTTCGTCTTTGCCATGTTGGGCAGCATCAATCCCAATAAGGGGCAAGAGCAGGCCCTGCGTGCGCTGGCGCAATTGCCCGTCCAACTAAACGCCGTGCTGCATATTGCCGGCACGGGCGGACATCGCTACGTGGCCCGCCTGGAGCGTCTGGCTCATGAATTGGGAATTGGGGACCGGGTGCGCTTTTTAGGCTATCTGGCCGAACCCCAGGACGTGTATCGTCAGGCCGACGGCGTGCTGGTTTGCAGCGCGGTCGAGGGCATGGGCCGGGTAACCGCTGAATCCATGGCGCTGGGGTTACCGGTCATCGGACGCGACAGCACCGGCACGGCGGAGCTAATCGACGACGGCGTGACCGGCCTTCTCTACGACGGGACGGCGGCGGACCTGGCCCGCCAAATGGTGCGCCTCATGACCACGCCGGAACTGGCCGAGCGCCTGCGTTGGGCGGCTCATGCGCAGGCGCTGACCCACTTTACAACGGAACGCTATTCGGCCGCGGTGTGGGGCGTTTGCCGCACCGCGCTGACCAGCAATCAGCCCGGAAGTCAATCCAGCTCCTCATGAATGAACCCGTCCTGCCCCTCATCCGGAATCCGGCCGTTGATCTCTCCATCATCATCGCGACGTGGAACAACGCCAGGGACATCCAGGCGTGTCTGGCTTCGCTGCCGGCCGGATTCGGGAATCTGACCGGCGAAGTGATCGTGGTAGACAACGCGTCCGCTGACGATACAGCGGAGCGAATCGCGGCAAATTTTTCTGCTGTGACGCTGCTGCGCAACGCAGAGAACGAAGGGTTTGCCCGCGCCAATAACCGGGGCATGGTCCAGGCCCGGGGCCGCTACATTCTGCTTCTGAATCCGGACACAATTGTGGAGCCGGGCGCATTGCAGATGCTGAGCGCCTATCTGGATGAGCAGCCCCATGTCGGCGCAGCAGGGCCCCGGTTGGCGCGCCCGGACGGCACGATCCAGCGTTCCTGTCTGCGCTTCGTCTCCCTGCGCGCTTTGGTGACGGGCTATCTGCGCGGGGGCGATTATCTGCCGGCCGCGACGAGCCGCCCCAGTCGGGTGGAGGGATTGTCGGGCGCGGCGCTGCTGCTGCGCCGACGCGCGTTGGATGAGGTGGGGCTATTGGACGAACGGTTTTTTATGTATGGGGAAGATACGGACATTTGCTATCGGCTAAATCAGGCCGGCTGGGCGGTCTGCTATTATCCGTCGGCGCATATCATTCATCTTGGCGGCCAAAGCGCAGGGCAAATCCCGGCCGAAACGTACGTGCGCCGACGCATGGCCCAGCTTCAGTTCGTTCGCAAGCATGGCGCAACCGGGGAAGCAATGCTCATGGCGCAACTCATGCGCTGGAGTCTGCGCCTGCGCGCGGCGCGCGCGCAGGGCCCGCAGCGGGCTTATTTCCGATCCATCCTGCATGCGCTGAACACGCGGATCGCCGCCAAGCCGGAAGCGCGGTCATCCTGATGCACGTCTGCCATCTTTCCAGCGTCCATCGCGCCCTGGACGGGCGCATCTTCTACCGGGAAGCGTGCAGCCTGGTCCGGTCTGGTCACGCGGCCACGGTAATCGCACGTCACCCTCGGGATGAAGTTGTGGACGGCGTGCAGGTGCTGGGATTAGCGTCTTCCCCGCGCTGGGCGCGTCCGCTCCTGTGGTGCAGGCTTATTGAGCGAGCAGTATCCGTCAAAGCCGACATCTATCAGATTCACGATCCCGAGCTGCTGCTCCTGCTGCCCCGGCTGAAACGACGCACAGGCAGGCCCATAGTCTACGATGTCCACGAGGCGAATGCGGACTTTGCCGCCATGAAAGCGGCAAAGTTGGGCGCGTCGGCGGGAGCAGCCGGGCAGATAGTAGAACGTCTGGAGCCGCGGCTGGCCGGGCAGTGCGCAGGCATCATTGCCGCGGATGAGCGTATTGCCGCAACGTTTGCTCATCTGCCTCGGCCCGCGGTGACGCTCTACAACTACCCCACGCGTGAATTTATTCAGGAGGCCGCAGCCGCGCCGGCGATTCATGAAGAGCCGGTCATTTTGCATTTGGGCACCCACACAAAGGAACGGGGCGCGCACCTCTTGCTGGATGCATTTGCTGCGGTCTGCGCAGGCGTTCCCCGGGCGCGCCTTCTGCTGGCGGGGCCGTTTCATCCCGCCGCGCTTGAAGATGAGATGCGCGCGCGTGCCGCGGCGCTGGGGCTGGCGGACCGCGTCATCTTCACCGGCCGCTTGCCCTTTGCCACCGTAAGTCGGTATCTTCGCCAGGCCATGGTCGGCTGGATTCCCTTGCAGGCTACGCCCAAGTACGAGAAGAATATTCCCACCAAGCTCTTCGAGTATATGGCCTATGGCCTGCCCGTAGTCAGCAGCGATCTGGCCTCGGTGCGCCCTTATCTGGCCGGCAGTGGAGCCGGTCTGCTGGTTTCCCCTGCGGATCCCGCCGCACACGCTGCGGCCCTCCTTGCGCTGCTGCGCAATCCGCGACAGGCTGCGTCCATGGGGGCCGCGGGGCGTGTGCTGGTGGTTGCGCGTTATAATTGGGCGGCGATGGAGGGGAAGATGGCGGCGTTTTATGGGGAGGTTGTGAGGGGAAATTGAAGATTGAAGATTGAAGATTGGAGATTGGAGATTGGGAATTTGCAATCTCTGTTTTTGAGCTGTTGATCCTGAGCCGAAGCTATGCGCATTCTGTATCTTTCTCAATATTACCCGCCTGAGATCGGCGCGACCCAAACCCGGGCTGCGGAATTGGCACGCGGGCTGGTGCGCGCAGGGCACAGGGTAACCATGCTGGCGGAGATGCCCAACCATCCCCATGGCGTGATGGCGCCCGAATACCGGGGCCGTCTCGTCGCCCGCAGCCGGGAAGCGGGCATTGATGTCGTGCGGGTATGGGTGAAAACGTCGCCCGAAAAGACGTTTTCCACGCGCATGGCCTTCTACCTAAGCTACATGGCGATGGCCGTGGCCGCGGGGCAGGTGCAGCGTGGGCGATATGACGCAATCTACGCGACGTCGCCGCCCCTTTTCGTGGCCGGCGCGGGTCTGGTCCTGAGCCATAGCCGACGCACGCCGCTGATCATGGAAGTGCGTGATTTATGGCCGGAGTCCGCTGTCCAGTTGGGGGAACTGAGCAATGCCCGGGCCATCGCCGCGGCGACGCGCCTGGAAGAGGCGTGCTATGCCCGAGCCCGCCACATCGTGACGGCAACCGAGGGCATTCGCCAGGCGCTTCTGGCCCGGGGCCTGCCGCCGGAGAAGCTCACGGTCCTGCCCAACGGAGCCAACACGGAATTGTATACGCCCCGGCCCCGTGATCCCGGACTGGCAGCCCGGCTGGGGGTGACCACTGATCAATTCGTGGTCCTCTATACCGGTCTCCACGGTCTGGCCCACGGCTTGGAGACGGTGCTGGACGCGGCCGCCCTCTTGCGGGATCGGCCGGAGATACGCTTCCTCCTGGTGGGGGACGGCCCGCAGAAAGCTGCTCTGCGGCAGACGGCTGAACGCAAAAATCTCGCCAACGTGCGCTTTATTGATGCTGTCCCTGAGAGCAATCTGCCCGACATCCTTGCGCTGGGCCACGTGGGGATTGATGTGCGGCGGGATGTGGGCATTTCCCAGGGGACGTTGCCCGTCAAAATGTTTACCTACATGGCCTGCGGTCTGCCGGTCATTCTCGCCATTACGGGCGAAGCGACGATACTGGTGGAGAAAGCGGACGCGGGTCTAATCGTTCCGCCCGAAACGCCCCAGGCGCTGGCCCATGCGATCCTCACCTTGCAGGTCGATCCTGCACGCCGGGAGCGCATGGGGCGCAACGGCCGCGCGCTGGTCGTTGCCCGCTACTCGCGTCAGGCTCAAGCCGGTCGGCTGGCCGATCTTTTGGACTATATGGTCGGCGAGCGCTAAGATGGCGGGGAAAATCATCATGAGAAATCAGAAACAAAGAACAAGAAACCCAAAATCAGAAACAGGAAATCAGGAACCGCAAGTAAGTCTGCGTTTCTCATTCCTCATTTCTCGTTCCTGATTTTTCAAACGGACGATTACGAGATATTGCATGCCCATTCGTTTTGGCTTAATCGGCTGTGGCCGGGTCGCTCCCCGCCACGCCCAGTCCATCAGGCAGTTGCCGGAGACGACTCTGGCCGCAGTCGCCGACATAAAGCCCTATCGCGCCGATCGCTTCGCCGAAGAATACAACGCCCCGGCGCTGTACGATCATCACGCCCTGCTGGCTCGGGACGACATTGACGCGGTAACCATCTGCGTGCCCAGCGGACTCCACGCACAGGTAACGCTGGATGCGCTCCATGCCGGCAAGCACGTGTTGGTGGAGAAGCCCATCGCCCTCTCTCTGGCCGATGCAGACCGCATGATCGAGACGGCCCGGGCCCGAAACCTGACCCTGGGCGTGGTCCTGCAGAACCGCTACAATTCGCCTATGCAGCAGGTCCGCAGGCTAATCGATCAGGGCGGCCTGGGCAGGCTTCTTTTGGGCAGCGCAACCGTGCGCTGGTATCGTCCCCAGTCCTACTATGAAGACGACTGGCACGGCACTATTGCCATGGACGGCGGCGCGCTCATGAACCAAAGCATTCATCACATTGATGCGCTTCAGTGGTTCATGGGGCCGGTGCAGTCCGTCCAGGCGTATACCGCGACGCTGGCCCACACCATGGAGGCCGAAGACGTGGGCGTAGCCGTGCTGCGTTTTGCCAATGGCGCGTTGGCCACCGTTGAAGGGTCCACCGTCACCTGGCCCCAAAACCTGGAAGGTTCGGTTGCCGTCTTCGGCGAGCACGGCTCCGTCAAGATCGGCGGTACGGCCCTCAACCGCATCACCCTGTGGAAGGTGGCGGGCCAGCTGGAGCAGGAAGCGGAGATTCTCACCAGCCAGCGTCTGGATCCGCCGTCGGTCTATGGCTATAGTCACCGGGAAGTGATCCATAATTTCGCCCAGGCGCTGCTTCATAATCGGACGCCGGACACCACCGGCGAAGACGCCCGCAGGTCTCTGGAGTTGGTATTGGCAATTTACGCGGCGGCGCGACAGGGGACAGAGATAACCCTGCCTTTGTCATCGGACAATCGTGAATCCCGGTAGAAGTCCGCATACGGCCTCTGCCAGGGGTAGAGCCGTCGGTTTTTGCCGCTGTATTCTCGCTGAACTGTAATCGTGGAATCCCATCATGACAAACACGCAAACTAAACTCGGGGCCTGGTGCACGGGCCTGATCGAAGCCGCGTGGCTGGCCGCGCTCACCCTGGCGCCCCTCTTCTTTAACGTCTATTCCAGCCGCGTCTTCGAGCCCGACAAGATTACGCTTATCCGGACTGCGGCTTTGGTTACGCTGGTCGCATGGAGCATACGCTGGGTGGATAGCGGCCGCCTCTGGCTGCCCGTATCGGACAATCCAGCCGTTTCCGCGTCCTGGCGTAAGACGCCCTTTCTCCTCCCCATGGGCCTGCTGGTGATTGCCTACCTTGTCAGCACACTTTTCAGCGTGGCGCCTTTTGTAAGCTGGTTCGGCTCATACCAGCGCCTCCAGGGTACGTATACATTTCTCGCCTACGTCACGATTGCATTGGCCGTCATGGCTCATCTGCGCCATGACGAGCAGATTCGTCGCTTACGCCATGTCATTATCATCACCAGCCTGCCCATTGCCATTTACGGCATGTTGCAGCACATGGGGCTGGACCCGCTGCCTTGGGGCGGCGACGTGCAGACGCGGATTGCTTCGACCGCCGGGAATGCGATCTTCCTGGCCGCTTACCTGCTGATGGCCTTCTTCTTCACGTTGGAGCGGGTATTCAGCAGTTTCGCTCACCTGTTGCGCAGCGATAAAAAAGAGGATGGCGAGCCCGACAGCGCCAACATCGAAAGCCAGGATATCCCCACCGCGCTGGCAGGCGGCGCGTATCTCTTCATTCTGATGGTTCAGTTATTGGCTATTTTTTGGACCCAAAGCCGCGGTCCGGTATTGGGCCTGCTGGCTGGGCTCTATCTCTTCGTGCTCCTGCTTTTCAGCGCGCTGCGGCCGCGAGGGTATCGCATTTTTACGTCGGCCTGGGTAGGGACAGGACTGTTGGGCGTCGTCATGCTCTTTCTGCTCAACACCACAACATTATTCAGCGGCGTTCATTCGATTGACTCGCTGGCGCGGCTCAGCACCCTGCTGGATCTGGAGAGCAACACGGCGCAAGTGCGCATCAACATCTGGCAAGGCGCGGCCGATATGGTGGCGCCCCATCCGCCCCTGGTGCAACCCGACGGAACCACGGATCGCCTCAACCCTATTCGCCCGCTGGTAGGCTATGGCCCGGAGACCATGTGGGTGGCCTACAATCCTTTCTACCCCGTAACGCTGGGCCATTATGAATCGCGTAACGCCAGCCCGGATCGGTCCCACAATGAGACCTGGGATGCGCTGATCATCACCGGGCTGTTGGGCTTCCTGGCTTACATGTGGCTTTTTATCGCCATCTTCTACTGGTCCCTGCGCTGGTTGGGGTTATTGGTCAACCGGCGGGATCAGATTCTTTTCGGCGCGCTATTGGGGCTTTCCAGCCTGGCGTTTGTTATCAGCTTTTACTATTTCGACAATAGCTGGCGCTATCTGGGCGTGGCGCTGCCCGCGGGGTTAATTTTGGGGCTGGCCGTTTACATTACTATGGCCGCATTCCTGCATGAAGACGATCCGGAAACCCGACGCGATTTTCCCCGTCAAATTCTGCTGATTACCCTCTTGGTAACCATGGTGGCCCACTTTGTGGAGATCCACTTCGGCATTGCCATTGCCGCCACCCGCACCTACTTTTGGGTGATGACCGGCCTTCTGCTGGTTACGGGCATGGGCTGGGTGCAGCCGGAAGCCTACGCGGTTATCGATGATCCGGCTGAAGAAGCCGCCGCATCAAGCACGGAGAGTAAGAGCCGGCGCCGGACGCAGCAGAAGCGACGTCCGCGCCAGGCTCTGCCCGTTACTTCTTCCACGGTCATGACGGACCTGCTCATTTTTCTCACCCTTACTTTTACCTTTACCACCAACAGTGCGGGCCTGGAAAATCCCTTCGCCATTCTGCGCAACAGCGTATTCAATACCGATTTGCTGGCGCGGCCGGCCATCTTCCTGCTTCTGATCTTCACCTGGCTGGTAGCCGTCACCGTAGGGATGACTACCGAGTCCCTGCGCCATCGCTACCTGCCCCAATGGAGCTGGTGGCTCAAGGGATATCTTGTCCACGGCTTGATTGTGTGGGGCGGCTGGCTGATCTACGGCCTGATGCAGTCCCGACGGCTTATTCCCGGCCTGGCGGGGACGGGGCTGGATGAACAGCTCAATTTTCTCGCCGGGCACTTCGCCCTTTTCACCTGGCTGGTAATTTTGTGGACGCTGGCGGCCGCAACCGTTTATAGCCGGCCGATTCTGCGCAGCCGTGCCGTCGCGGCGATTCGGCTATTGCCCAGCCTGGCCGCCGGCGTCGCGGCAGCCGCGCTAGCGCTCTTCCTCATTATTACCGTAAATATCGGCCTGGTGCGCGCCGACGTTATTTACAAACAAGGTCAGCAATTCGACAGTCAGCGCAGTTGGGCCACCAGCATTGAACTCTATAAGCGCGCCCTGGCCTCACGCACCACCGAAGATCACTATATGCTCTTCCTGGGGCGTGCGCTGCTGGAACGGGCCAAGGAGGTCGAACCGAGCAATACGTCGCTGCTGGGTGAGGCGCCCACGCTGGACAGCGTGCTGGCGCTGGATCAGACCGCCATTGCCCAACTAAGTCAGGAAGACCTCCTGCGTGCGGCTGAGGCAGTGCTGCTGCAAGCCCAACGCGTCAATCCGCTCAACACAGATCATACGGCAAATCTGGCCCGGCTCTATCGCACCTGGTCCGATCTTACGGATAACGAAGCGGAAGCCGAGGCGATGCTGAACAAGAGTCTTGCCATGTACGCAACCACCGTACAGCTTAGTCCCCATAACGTACGCCTGTGGAATGAAAATGCCAATGCGCACTTGGCGCGGGGCGAGCGGGATGTGGCGGAAACCATCTATACCGAAAATTTGCAGCGGGACGATCTCTACGACGAAACCTATGTGCTGTTGGCCGATATGTACAGCCGCCGGGGAGATGATCAGGCCGCCATCGACCTACTGGAGACAGGCGTCGAAAAGCTGTCGGCCAGTCCGGCCCGGCGTGTTCACCCCTCATTGCAGATGTACAGCTACTTGAGCGTCGCGTATGCAAAAACCGGCCAGTTGGAAAAGGCTATCGCCGCCAATCAAGAGATTTTGCAGCGTGACCCCAACAACCTGGTTGCGCTGCGCAATACGGCCATTATTTATCGGGACCTGGGAGATGAGACGGGCGACGCCGCGGCCTATGTCAAGGGAATTGAGGCCGTTAACCAGGGCCTTGCCGTGGCCGGGCGGGGAACCGACCTGCGCGATCTCCATCAGGTAGCCGTCGAGTTGAATCAACGCCTGGGCGACAATGAGGCGCTGATACAGCATTACCAGGCTCTCTACGATCTCACCGGAGACGCTAACGCATTGCGCAATCTCTACAACACCGCGCTTAAGACAGAGGACTGGACAACGGCCGTGGGCGCACTGACCGAGCTGGTTGCGCTGGAGCCGGACGATTATCATCATCCTCTGGCCCTGGCCCAGATTCTTTACCAGACCGGTGATGCAGCAGGCGCGCTGCCCTACGCCGAGCAGGCTTTGGCCCTCGCGCCTGCTGAAGAGCAGGCTGCGATCACTGAACTCGTCGCATTGCTGCAAAGCGATGCGGACGCAACGGACTGAACATCATGAACTATGTACTCATGGGGACGGTTGCCCTGCTCCTCGCCGTCGGCGGCACTCCTCTGATTCGGCGGCTGGCGCTCCAAACCGGCGTAATCGACATGCCCGCCGCGCGTAAGCTACACGGCAGTCCCGTGCCGTTGCTGGGCGGTGCAGCCATCTATCTGGCCTTTATTGTCGCCCTGATTTTCTTTGGCGACCGCGCCTACATCAATGAAGTTGTGGGCATCTTCGTCGGTGCGAGCCTCATGAGCCTTATGGGGCTGTGGGACGACGCCTGGGGCCTGGGGAGCTATGTCAAGCTGGCCGGTCAGGTCGTGGCCGCGGCCGTCCTGATCTACAGCGGCGTGCGGGTTCAGCTTTTCGGCAACTGGCTGGATGTGGCCCTGACCTTCTTTTGGGTTGTCGCCATTACCAACGCCTTTAACCTGCTGGACAATATGGACGGCCTGTCGGGGGGCATCGCCATGATCGCGGCTGTCTTTTTTACGCTGTTGGCCGCGCTGAGCGATCAGTATCTGGTCGGTGCGCTGGCGGCTACCCTGGCGGGGGCCTGCGCAGGCTTCCTCTTCTACAACTGGAATCCCGCGCGTATTTTCATGGGCGACGCCGGCAGTCTTTTTCTGGGTTTTTTGCTGGCGGCCGTGGGCATCAAGCTGCGCTTTCCCAGCAGCAGCAACACCATCACCTGGATGATTCCCGTGCTGGTGCTGATTCTGCCCATCTTCGACACGACGCTGGTCTTCATCAGCCGCCTGCGCCGGGGCAAAAATCCCCTCACGACGCCGGGCAAGGATCACGTGAGCCATCGCCTGGCTCAAATGACCGGCAGCCGACGCGAGGCGGTGCTCATCTGCTATCTCATTGCCTGCGCCGGAGGAATCGCCGCCGTCTTTTTGACCCAGGCCACGCCGCTGGAGGCAGCCCTGCTGGGCGGCGTTATTGCCCTCGTCACGATCTTCGCCGTCTGGTGGCTGGAGACCCATTACCCGGGCAAGACGCAATGACCACGCGGCCGAGAAACGATTCTCCCCCTTCTATGCTACACTATTTGTAAAATGAGTTTCCCCACAATTTTCCCAGCCTGATTGCTACAAACTCCTTGAGGGAGGAACAATTTTGAAACGCTATGCAACTTCTCTGAAAAATCTGGCCGACCGGACAGGCATCATGAGTCGTCTTGGACTCTTTGTCGGCCTTGCGCTCCTGTTGGCCGCCTGCGGCGGAGTGCAGCCCAGCGACAGCCCGGCCCCCGGCACGACGGATACAGCAGCGGATGCGGCGACCCCCATTCCCGCGGAGGAAAACGACAGCGGCGACGTGATCGAAATCGCACCCGCTGATAACGCCGGCGAACTGCCGGCAGGCGATCGTCCCCTGGCTACGCTGGAGCCCGAAGCGCGCAACGGATATTTTACCGAGGCGCCGGACCTGACCATCGATCCCGCGGCCAACTACTATGCGACCATTGCCACGGAAAAGGGCGATATCGTCGTGCAGCTTTTCGCCGATCGTGCGCCGGTTACGGTTAACAACTTTGTCTTTCTGGCCAATCAGGGCTTTTACGACAACACGACCTTCCATCGGGTTCTGGACGGCTTCATGGCCCAGGCCGGCGATCCCACGGGGACGGGCACGGGCGGACCGGGCTATCAATTTCAGGATGAGTTTACGCCGGGCCTGACGTTTGATCGGCCCGGATTGCTGGCCATGGCCAATGGCGGGCCGAGCACCAACGGCAGTCAGTTTTTCATTACCTTTGCGCCGACCGAATGGCTCGACGGCTATCACACCATCTTCGGCGAAGTAATTTCCGGCAACGAAGTGCTGGCGCAACTGACCCGCCGGGACCCCACTCAGAATCCGACGGAGCCGGGCGACGTCATCACATCCATCATCATCGAAACCCGGCCGGAAAGCGTCCTGCCCACGCCCACGCCCCTGCCGCCCACGCCGACGCCCTATGCGCCCACCAGCCTGGAAGGCGACCGTCCTCTAGCCGAATTGGCGCCGGAAGAACGCAACGCTTATTTCAACGCGCCGCCCGAAATGGTCATCGATGCGGCAGCCGACTATCGCGCAATCCTCACGACCAGCAAGGGTGATATTGAGTTGACGCTCAACGCGGAAGAGGCGCCGATTGCCGTCAATAACTTTGTCGTTCTGGTCAACCTGGGCTTCTATGACGGATTGTCCATCACGGCCATCCCCGATCAGGCGCTGGTCTTTGGATCGCTCACCGAGGATCAGGCCTCTGACGTGGGCTATACTTTTGCGCCGGAAACCGGCTTTGAACCGGCCCGGGGCTCGCTGGCGTACGTGGTGCTTCAGCCCATGCCCAACGAACCGCCGGTGAGCAGCGGCAGTCAGCTACTCATCGCTCTCACCGATCCGCCCGTAGAGACGGCTCAATTCTACAGCTTCTTCGGAACGGTCACCGACGGGGACGATGTGCTGGACGAACTCACGTCTGACGACATCATCGAATCTGTGACGATTGTCGAGGAGTAGCCTGCACAGCATGAATCATCCGAATCCTAAAGTCGATCCCTACTTTATCGAAGGCTGCGGACGCTGCGCCCTGGTAGGCACGCCCGAATGTAAAGTGCATACATGGGAAGAGGAATTGGCCCACCTCAGGCGGATTTGCCTGGATTCCGACCTGACCGAGGAACTGAAATGGAGTCAGCCTTGCTACACGGTTGGAGGCCGCAATCTTATAATGATCGCGGCCTTCAAGGACAACTGCGTTCTTAGTTTCTTTAAGGGCGCCTTGTTAAAAGATCCCCACGGCATTTTGGAAAAGCCGGGCGGGAATAGCCGGGCAGGGCGAGTGGTTCGCTTTACGGATGTGGCACAGGTGCTGGAACAGGAACCCATCCTGAAAGCTTACATTGAAGAGAGCATCGCGGCGGAAAAAGCCGGTTTGGAAGTGGTTGCGGAAGACGACGAACTTGTCCTTCCCGAGGAGCTAGAGGAAAAGTTCGCCGAGGATCCCGATTTCATGGCTGCGTTTGAGGCCCTGACGCCGGGGCGACAACGAGGCTACGCAATCTATTTCTCTTCCGCTAAACAGTCCAAAACCCGGACCGCCAGAATCGAAAAGCATATGCCCAGGATTTTTGAAGGCCTGGGCATGCACGATCGATAGAAGCGCTCTTTTCCGCTCTCGCCCCGGCTA
The DNA here is from genome assembly GCA_020433455.1 of Caldilineaceae bacterium. Taxonomy (GTDB): domain Bacteria; phylum Chloroflexota; class Anaerolineae; order Caldilineales; family Caldilineaceae; genus JAGRCP01. The sequence continues at coordinate 34,535 of JAGRCP010000091.1, forward strand.
TGCCCACCCCGGCGTAAACGTCGGCAACGCCGAGAAAGGAAAATTATGAGCGCTTCACCTTCCCGGACCCAGTCCCCATCCGCAACCGATTACGGACACGACCTTCTCTTCGGGACATTTACGACGCCGGTGGCTCACCCGCCCATGCAGGCCGTGGAGATGGCCATGGCCGCGGATCGGGCCGGTCTCGACATGGTAACTTTCCAGGATCATCCGTATCAACCTGCGTTCTATGATACCTGGACCCTTTTGTCGTACATAGCGGCGCGCACGGAGCGGGTTCGGCTCGGCACGAATGTCCTCAATTTGCCCTTGCGGCAGCCGGCGGTAATCGCGCGCAGCGCTGCCGGTCTGGATATTCTGACCGGCGGTCGTGTCGAGTTAGGTCTCGGGGCGGGCGCATTTTGGGATGCCATTGTCGCAATGGGCGGACGACGGCTGAAGCCCGGCGATTCGATTACCGCGCTGGAAGAAGCCATCGCGATCATAAGCGAAATTTGGGACACGGAAAAAAGTGGCGGCGTGCGCGTTGACGGACAGTTTTATCAGGTAAAGGGCGCCAAACGCGGCCCGGCGCCCGCGCACAAGATCGGAATTCACATCGGCGCATACAAGCCGCGGATGCTCAACCTCACCGGTCGCCTTGGCGACGGTTGGCTGCCCAGCCTCAGTTACCTGTCGGAGGGCATGCCCGCGCTGACGGAGATGAACCGCCTCATCGACGAAGGCGCCGTTTCCGTCGGGCGCGCGCCTGCCGCCGTGCGACGTTTTTTGAATATTTCCGGCCGCTTTATGAATGCGGGAGAGTCATTCCTCAATGGTCCGCCCCGGCAGTGGGCGGAAGACCTGGCGGGGCTCACCTTGAATTATGGGATTTCCGGCTTCATTCTCGCGGCTGATGACCGGACCACAATCGAGATCTTCGCGGGGGAAGTTGCTCCGGCTACGCGTGAGCTTGTCGCCCGGGAGCGGGCCCGGTCGTAGGTCCGGCAGGCGTTTGCCGGTCGGGACGCTTGCTGCCCAAGTCGGCGTCCCGGCTTATTTTGCTTCCTCTCGAATCCACATGCGCCGTCCGTCACTGCTGATGGTGATGCGCCCGGCCTGGTCGTTGCGCAGCACCAGGCGGCCGTCCAGCGTGGCGAGAACTTCCTGCGCCGGATGGCCATAGTCATTATCCGCCCCCACCTGGATCACCGCTACCGCCGGATCAACCGCCTCCACAAATTCGGGACTCGTGGCGCTGCTGCTGCCGTGATGCCCTACTTTGAGCACCGCTGCTTGAACGGGTGCGTCCTGGGCCAGCCAGACATCCTCGCTGGGCAGGCCCGCATCCCCCGTGAGGAGTACGCTGAAGTCGCCGTAGACGAGCTTGGCCACCAGCGAATTCTCATTGTCAGCGTGTTCGTGCTCAAACCCGCCCGGCGGCGGCCACAATATCCATAGCCCTACGCCGTCGCCCAGATCGATCCAGCCGTCCGCCTCCTGGGCGACAAGCTTTGCGCCTCCCCGCGCAACACGCTCGCGCCATATCTCCGCCGCGGGATCGGCGCGGCTGACCGGCGTGTCCAGCGCATAGGTGACGTTAAAGCGACCCGGAACGCTTGTCTGTCCGGCCATGTGGTCAGCGTCGGGATGGGTGAGAAGCAACACGTCAATGGTGCGGTCCCAGAATGGCAGGGTCGCCCCCAGTTCGCCCAGTAAGCGCTCCGGTTCCGCGCCGCCGTCAATTAGGAGTTGCCGCCCGGATGGTGTGGCGATGAGGATGCCGTCGCCCTGGCCGATGTCCAGAAAGTGGACGTGGAGACGACCGTCGGGCTGGGTCAGGGCCATGCGCCAGAGCAGGAGCGCAAGGACGGCCAGTACCCCTGCGGTCGCGGGGCCGGCCAGGCGGACAAGTGCGCCGGCGTGCAGGCGGCGCAGCAGGCTATGGCCGCCCTCGCTCAGTTGTCCCCGCCAGTGCATTCCGAAGATGACCGCATAGGTAAGGATCAGCGCGCCCAGGCCGTAGCTGCTCACGGCCAGACTCGCGCCGGGCAAGGCCGCGGTCCAGCGCACCATGGCCACGGTCCAGACCAGGCTGAACCACGGAATCCAGAGCAGGGGCTGGGCCAGCCAGTCCAGTCCGGCCGCGCCTGCCAGCACGCCGCCCGATCCCCAGAGCATGATGTAGGGTTGAACCGGACTAATGAGGAGATTGGTCAGGAGGCTGACCACGCTCAGGCGGCCGAAGTAGTAAACGACCAGGGGCAGGGTCGTCACGTTGGCCGCAATGGTGACCAGCAGGCCGTCCTCTACCAGGCCCCGAGCCAGGCTCTGCGTGCGCACAGTGAGGGCCTGGGCGGATGCGCCGGATTCGGCCAGGAGAGGGCCGCCGAAACCGGGAACCAGGCGACCAAACCCCGCCGTGATGGCGGGTGAAAAGAGGATCAGCCCCGCCGTGGCCGCGCTAGAAAGCTGGAAGCCCACATCCCACAACGTCAGGGGATTCACCAGCGTCATGGCCCAGCAGGCCGCGGCCAGGCTCACCAGCGCGGTGCTGCTCCGGTTGAGCGCGAGGGCCGTCACGAAGAGTCCGCCCATGAGCGCGGCGCGCATAACCGCAGCGTCGCCGCCTACCAGCAGCGCATAGAGTCCGATGGCCGCGAGGGTGGGCAGGACCGCGCGTCGCCGCCCCAGCAGGCGGGCAGCCAGGGCCATGATCAGACCGGAGATGAGGGCCACGTTGGAGCCGGAAATCACGATTACGTGACTCGTACCGGTCAGGTTGAACTGGTCGTAGAGATCGTCGGGGATCGCGGCCTCGATGCCCAGCAGCATGCCGTTGGCCAGCGCGGCGTAAGGTTCGGGCAGCAGGCGATTGAGCGCATTCTCGCCCCGGGCTCGGAATCCGTAAACGGCGCGCAAATAGGCCCGCCCTTGACGCGGCCCGGCCATAGGCGTGATCTGCGCGCTGTAGAGGAGGCTGTGGACGCCTTTGCGCGCCAGGTACTCCCGATAGGAAAAATCTTCAAAGACGGGCGGCGTGGTCAAACGGCCGCGTATGCGCAGAGGCTGGCCGTAGACGTAGCGCGCTTCTGCGCTTGTGGTCAGGCGCAGGACGCCGTCTATGACCTGGACCTGCCCCGCGCCGGTCAGCTTGGTGACGGTAACGTGGAAACGCTGGCGCGTGCCGTCCACCAGGGGGTAGCTGCTCACGTAGCCTTCCAGACGTACGTCAGGTGCGCTGTCATCAAAAGCCCGATCTGCAGGCAGATTGTAAAAAGCCAGGTCTGTTTCATCCCAGCAGGGCGTGAGGGGATTGGCGGCATAACGCAGCGCACCGCCAAGCGCGCAGAGCGCGAGCGCAGTCAGCAATCCCCGCGTCCACAGCGTAGACGGCGGCGGACGAAAACCCGCGCTCTGGGGCCAACGCAGAGGCGATGCATCCGGTGAAGTCTGCCAACGGTTGATGAGCGACACAAAGGGCAAGAGGAGCAGTGGCCCCATCCACAACCAGGGAGGAAAACCGCAACTCATGAAGCCGGCGCTCCACGCAAGGCGACCGAGCGTGAGACCGGCAAAATAGGCCAGGGCGCAGTAGAGGAGGAACATGCGGGGGACCATGTCCTTTCGGTTAATCAATGCCGAATAAGAAAACGGAAAAACGCGGGAGCGGGCGGGCGGAGCAACGGCCGGCGGCAGATGCAGTCTCGCCTGCCCCTTGCCGCCAGTATAGCATGGGCGTTTTTCGGATTCAACCGTCATTTTCTGGGAGGGATGTATTTTGTGCCGGGGGAATGGAGTGGGGTTACGTGGCGGTGGAGCGGCGGGATGCGATGCTCCCTGCAATAGCTGCATAATTCGCAAGCCGGAACAAATGTGCTACAATTCCGTCGTGATCAGATTAGCGGCTTCCAGTTGCGGCCGGAGCCTGGGAGTGCCAAACCCCAGGCCGACAGTTACCCAGCTGGCGCTTGGCCATGCCAGGCGTCGAATCTTATGTGGTTGACAAAGGCGAGGCCGTCCAGCAATTGAATTTTCAGTAGGGTGAGCTCCTTGCGGACGCCCGCAAGGGGCTTCACCCTACCACATGAAATCCCAAAGAACTACAGAGAGCAAAGAGTAAGTCTATGAGCGCCTATTTTTCCATGTTGTCCTGGCGGGAGATTCTAGCCAGGATTTTTATTGATTTCGACTGTCGGGAAAACGACAGCCCCGAATGGCTGATCAACCCCGCAACCCGCCGCCGTTTGAAATTAGACCTGCTCTATCCCGATATCAACGTGGCAATCCGCTTCATCGGGCTGACGGCCAAAGGGCAGCGGCGTCAGAGTGACTGGGAGGCGCTGGAGAATGAACAGCGGGACCAGACCCGGGTGGAGCTCTGCCGCGTCAACGGTGTGCAGCTCGCGCTGGTGGATATCAACGGCGATCCGGTCAAGCAGCTTGACGGCCTCCTGCGCGTGCTGACGCGCGCTGAGCGGGTGTTGGGGGAAAGCAAGCTTCCGGCCAAGACGCGGAATGCGTTGCGCAGCCGTTTGATCGATGCCCGGGCCCGGGCCGAGGAACTCCGCGCCCTTGTCCGCAAGCAACCGGAGCAGATGATGGCCAATTTGGCCGAAAGTTGGCGCGATCGGGAGAATAGCCTTGCCGCCGATTTGCAAACCGGCAGCGCCAACGGTGCGTCCGGCGCGCCCACGGTGAACCTGGCCAAGCTCGATCCGGGCAAGCGGGTGCGTCATGCACGGTTCGGCGACGGAGTCATTACCGCAATCGCAGGCAGTGATGACGATCAGACCATCGCCATCCTTTTTGACGCCTCGCTGGAGCGGACCTTTCTCGCGTCTCTGATTGAAGATAAGCTGGAACTGCTTCCATAGCGCGGGGGATGGCTTACCGTCTAGAGGGGCATGGTACAATAAGGGCCGGATCATTCTTGCTTCCGTCGCACCCGCTACGGTATGTTCCCGGAATTCCTCATGCCCCACACCGAAGCGCCGTCCGTTTTGCCCCAGAAGATCGAAGATCAGCGCGTTCCTATGCGAGCCTGGGGCAAGCTGATTGCAGGCGCCCTGGTAATTCTGCTTATTACCGTAGCCTGTTTCTGGATCGTCATGAATCCCGAGTGGGTAGAGGCGCTGGACCACTGGGGCTATCTGGGGGCCTTCCTCATCAGCCTCATTGCCAGCGCCACGATTATCCTCCCGGCGCCGGGATTGGCCATCGTGGCCGCCATGGGCGTGGCCCTCAATCCGCTTGCCCTGAGCGTAGTTGCGGGTGCAGGCAGCGCGCTGGGTGAATTGAGCGGCTATCTGGCCGGAGCCGGCGGCCGCGCCCTGATCCCCGAACGACACCAGCCCCTCTTTGAGCGCATTCAACATTTCGCCGAAAGTTCCCACGCGCCTTTGGCCTTCTTCCTTTTGGCCGCGCTGCCCCTGCCGATTTTTGACGTCGCGGGCATGGCCGCGGGCGTCATGGGCATGCGCGTCTCCTCGTTTCTCATCTCCGTGGCGCTGGGCAAGACCGTCAAGTACCTGGGACTCATTTTGCTGGTGGATTACCTGGTGTAGAGGAAACCGCCTGGCCGGCCAGACGGTTTCCTCGCCGCAATACATCACCATTCTGTCGGGTTACATTCCGGTCAGTCCGGCCAAATATCGGGAATATCGGGAGCAGTTGCGTCAAGCGCTGGCGACGAATGCCAGCGAATTGATGGGCGAAGACGCGGAGGAAGTCCCCCCATGTCACGCCTGATATGTCCACAGATGACGCGCTGCGCATCATGCTCGACCCGGAGAATTTCATGCTGCCGGTGGTAGAAAACGGCAAGGTGGTGGGCGTGATCACCCGCACGGATATGGTGCGGTTGATTGAACGGCTGGAGACGCAGAACGACTGATCGGTTATCCGATAGAAAGTGCGCAAACAAAAGAGCCCCGATAGGTCGGGGCTCTTTTGTTTGCCTTTTAGATGTCTTGTCCTGAACGGTGAGAAGTCGGCAACCTATTCACCGTTGTCTGCGCTTTATTCCCCGAAGGGCGCCTTGGTAAGATTGCATTGTTGATTCGTTGGCGTAATGCCCTGCGCCTGCGCCGCTTCCACAGTCATGATGTCCTTAACATCATTGATATCTGTTAGCACACTCATATCATCGGCTGGGCACAACGTATACATATATCTGTTTCCACCCCGCATATAGAGCCGAAAATAGCTGAAGGAGTTGTCCTGTGTGCGAATGACGTACTGTTTGCCGACCTCAAGTTTTAGTTGATCTGTATTCTCCTTTGTGGTCGCTGTAGGCGACTCTGTCGTAGCAGGAGACTCGACAGAAGCGTCCTGGACACAGCGAACAGAGAAGCCGTAACGCAAACCGGCAATACCGCCGGCTCCGGCGTCACTTTCATGAATGAACAACAGTGATTCTCTCGATTCGTTAACAGGGGTAGAGCTCCAGAAATAGGCGAATTTGCCAAAATCATAAGAATCAGGTCCATCACCTCCCTGGCCGCCGGCGGGTCGCGCATTCCACCCGCTCGTGTTGGTTGCTTTGTTGCCTGTCCCCCAGAAAGCCGGATCGCTCAACTTGAGATGAGCGTCAGCGCCCTGGCTGTCCAGAAGAGCCTGGAAATCCGCCTGAGAGGGAACACGCCAACCGCTGGGGCAAATGTTGCAGGAAGATTGTTTGACTGCATAGGCATTGTAGAGCGCGCCATACTCTTGTTGTGCTTTCGAATCGTCCCCAACATCGCTACTCCATGTATAAGCTGCGCCTTCCTGCGTCACCCATTGCGCCTTATCGCTAATAAACGGAATACTGACTTGTTTGGATGGATCCGAATTGTCGCTACAAGTTGTTGTACGCAGATTCTCCGCCATCCAGAGTTGCTGGTCGACTTGAACTGTCTGATAGACATTCCCGTCTGAATCACTAACGGTGCCAGGCTTTGTCTCGCTCTGCGCTTTGGTCGATGTGGAAGTCGGTGCAGCTGTAGGCTTGGGTTTCGCAGCCTCGCCGGGATTTTTACATTCGACATCTCTCACGGCCACCGCAATAAAGTACCATTTCCCGTTTGCCGTGGCCGCGCCGTAGCCGACCTCGGGATAGCAACCATCGACATTGAACCAGGGGCGGAAGTGGCTATCGCTGACCATCCAGGAATTCGGGGAATTACCTAACGCCCCCCCGCTGGCCGCCTCTACTGCGTTCCCGGGAGCGTCGAAGAATTTGAGGCGATCTTCCATGTTGAGAAGGTTTACGCTCTTACCGCTCTTGGGATCCCTAAAGGCAGTTGGGCCTTCATGGCTTACTTTGTCAACAGATGCAAGATATTCCGCCTGAAGTTGCGCCGCTTGGTTGAGCTTGTCATTCAAAACGTGATCGGCAAAGTAGGGCGGCGTCTCACTTTGTCTGTAGACCTTTTCCGTTTGGGTACAGTTATAGGGTTTTTTCCCATCTTGATCAGTTTTTACGGTGTCCTGGCTCAGATCGAGAGCGCAGGTCGCGTCATTCTCCTTGCGAAAATCCGGGTCATGACGTCCGGCATTCCCGTATGCCAACATCTGCTCCCGGAAGGCATCCAGATTCGCGGGCGCCTGCACTTTGGGATAATATTGGCCCGCCTTTGTCTGTTGGCCCAGCTCAACCATCCTGGCTTTAGCCAGCATTGTGTCGGGGATTGGCACCTGCAGGGTGGGCTCTGTTGCGTTGGGCGAGACGAGGATGACCATGTCGACGCTTTGCCATTCGCCCGTCTTTGGTACGGGCAGTTGTTTGGCAAGCGGTTTCCCGACGGCGCTGTTCAGATTCCCGTCGATCCACAACATGTCATTTGTTCCCGATTTGCGTTTGAGTGCAACCTGGCCTTTGTCGAATTGCGGCTTGTCGTAGGTGATCTTGGCTTCTACAAAGGAATACTCTGTCCCGTCCACGGTCTGGTTTGGAAATTGACGGGGAGCTTTGTCTACATCGTACTTTTTGGGGTCCGCTGCCATAATCGCTTCGGCAAAAGTAGCCGGAAGAGGCGTGTCAAAGACATATTCGGTTCCATCCATGCGGCCCAGCCAATATCGCTGCTGATTACCGAAGAGCGACAGACGGATGGTAGGCGTCTCATCGCCCGAGGAGATAAGAACGAGCAGGTTGGCTCTTTTCCAGGCGCTGCCCGGCGACATTGGGGTCGCCTGAGCCTTTACTGCTTTGGCGACAACAGGCCACTCGGCGCTCTTTGCGTCCATCGTGAACCATTTAGCGCCCAGCGTCCCGTCGATCACATATGAAATACTGCCTTTGTCGATTGCATCTTTATCCCAGCTTACTTCAGTCGTTACAAAGGAATAGGTCTTTCCGTCGATGGTCTGAGTCGAAGGTTTCGGAAGACTCTTCTGTGCCGCATACTCCGAGCCGTCGGCGGTAAGCATGGCCGCAAAATCGCTCGGCAAGAGAGTATCAAACAGATACTCTGTACCTGTTTCGTCCAGGCGGCCGAGCCAATATGTCTGTTGAGATTGTGCAAAGGCCGGCATCCCCCCGATCACAAGTAACGTTAGGATTAACAGCATCGCAAAGAGCTGTATAATCCCTTTTTGACGATTCCGTCGTTGACTCAATACGCACTGCCCGATTTGCATGGAAGTTCCCTTTCTACTCTAGAAAAAATTGGTGTATGTCCCTCCATAGTCGCTGGTTTATTTGCAATGTATCTCTCATGCTTGTTCGACGCAGACGACTACCAAAGTGATTCCGACACTATACAAAAACAAGCGCTTCCAAAACGCTTCCAAGCTGGATAAGACGGATAGTTATATTGAACCCATCTGCCCTATAATCTGGAAGCGAACGATTTGCGGCGGAAAAATGGGGCGCGGCGAAGCGCCTGCCATGCAGCAGCACCTCAACACAGGCAGCGGAATCCAGGGGAAAATGATGGCGGACATAGAAAGCGGCGATCAGCAGAGCACGAAGGACTTAACCTCTATTCTCATCGGCTCGATCATCCGTATAGAGAGCGGCGCGCCCCAGGGCGGCTATCTCAGCCTCCTGAAAACGGTGGCGGACGAACCCCGCATCTCAATGTATGCGGATCCCGACGTGCTGGCGTTTGTGGCGACATACGCGAAAAACGATCGCGCCGACGGCTCCGGGAGTTGGCAGATTCTCTCTGCCGATGGGGCAAAGCAGATTGGCGAACGGCTCGCCTTCGGGGATAGGATTCACCTGCTCAACATGGGTCCGACCGCCGGGTATCTGGATAGCTTTGAGTGGGTTGATCGGCTGGAGCCCTTCAAAGAGTACCCCATGCAGATTGGCGTCTTTACCAGCGAAGCAAGGCGGGGCAGGAGCATATCCGGCACGTGGACGGTGACGGGCGAAGAAGCGGGAACGTTCATTGCAGCAGGCGATCGCATCGAGCTGGAGAACGGATATCCCGGCGCGGGTAAGCTCTATGCGTATGGAGACGTGACCGGCCATCCGCTCTTCACAACCCGATATGAAGGATTCCGCCGCTTTGTCTTCACCGGACCGAAGCCGGGCGCAAAGATCGACGACGCAGATCAAATTGCCTCCCCCAACTGGACGGTTACATTAGCCGACCGCTCGCTCCATCTGTACGATATCTACCACCAGATCAGCAGCCCAGGCGGCGATCCGGAAACAGCGCGCTACGATCGGGGCTTCTTCAAAATCGGTTTTGATGACGGACCGGAGATGCAAATCGTTGCACTGGATCTCTCCTCGTCCGATCAGGGGGAAACGCTCTCCGGCACGGTCCGTTTTGAGGGGCGGGGAGAGGAGCCGCTGATTGCCAAACACGGCAATGAGAACGTCTATGATATCTATCTGCAGCCGAAAGACATTCCCATTGATGAGAGCAAGAAGCGGAACGGCCAGTGGCAACTCGGCGTCCGCAAACATCAGCGCGTCACATCGCTGGCGGTGAGCATCAGCGCGCAGGGCGAACTTTCCGGCACGATCGCCTATATCGGTGAAGAGCCTGTCATCATTCAAGGTCTGCGGGGAGTTGTCACGCCGAATAACCTTGATCTCTATCGGTCCGGCAAACGCGCGCCGGAATGGGTCACAGAGCGAATCTACAGGGTGGAACTTGAGATTGTCGAGACCTACAAGGAGCTATTCACCGCTGTCGCGGGGATGACCGACAGCGACATCGATGACGTTTTGAGCCAATCTTTGAATCAACCGGCTGACACGGAGGTCCCGGACGGCGAAAGCGTTACAGGCGCTTCAACGCTGCTTGACCGTGAATTTCAGGTCCAACAACTGTTGAATCTCTACACGCTCAGCCGACAGTTGAGCGCCTTCTTCCGCTATACCCTGATTCCCCTGATGGAGCAATCGCTGGAAGATCACCGCGCAAATTCCGCCGGGACGCTTGCGCCCATCCAGCTCTTCCGCCAATGCTTTCAACATGTTGCGACCGATCATGCGATCATCCGCCAGGCAACGATTCAGCGTCAATGGAACGCCGCTGAGGATGGAGTTAACCTGAGCGCGGCGGAGCTTCTGAAGACGGATAAGCTGGCCGTCAAAGCCGTTATGCCTTTTCGCAAACTGCTGGCGAACGATGCCGACGGCGGTGACGCCCCGGCTGTGATCACCTACCAGAGCGAGAATACCTATATCCACCTCACGCCCTACGCAAAACAGTTTATCCTGATCGGCGTCAGCTACGATCGGGTTCCGCCGGCGGCCGTCGCCTTTGCGCATAAAACCCTCCTCGGCAAAGACTTTTACGCCTATGAAATCATGGCCATTCCCCATGAGGCAGGCCACTATATCTACCAGCACGGAAAACGCAACGGTCAGGGATTTCCCGAGTTGAGCAGGCAATTCCAGGGGAATCCCTACTATCACTGGTGCGAAGAAATCTTTGCCGATGTCTATGGCTGTGTCGTGGCCGGACCGCTTGCCGCAATCAGCATGCAGGCGATGCTCATGTCCATCGATCGGGACCGGGCGTGGCAAGATGACGAACAGCATCCCACGCCGGTTCTGCGTATCTATCTCTTTGCGGAAATTTTGCGCGTCCTCAATGAATTGATGCCCGATCGCTATGCTTTCAAAGACGGGGCGGACAAGATCGATGTCACCGATCAGCTCGACCGGGATTGGACCGAAATCCTGCGGGTATGGCGATATGATCCCATGAACAACGAGCGGGAAGAAGACGAACTGTCCGAACGTCCCCAACGCGTCTTCATGCATGACGGCGCTGATTTATCGCTGGATACAATTGTCAACGTAGAAAGGGTAATGCAGGCGATTCGGCCGATGATCGTCACCTTCGCTAAATGGTTGCTGGACACGGCTGATTTCGGCGATCAGGAAGACGAGGCGCAACGTTCTGAGGAGAGGCTTTCCCTGAAAATTCCCTGGACCCGGCTGAATCGGACGACAACTGCGCCCTATAACGATGTGATGGCGGCGATGACCGATCGGGATTTCGCCCGCAAGCGGGCGCCCGGTCAACTCGTACGCGGGCCAAAAAACAATGCACCGTCGGCCGCTCAATCGAGCGCTGATGATCGGTTACGACAATATCTACAGGAGTGGGATGACAGCGGTCCCCACGGGTGGGGCGGACATTGAGACAAAAGGCTTGTTACATTCTTAATTCAGATCGGGATTTACCGCCGCAGCAACGCCGTCAGTTGCGGGTCCGCCAGCCCGATATTTAATCGGTGCGCGCACTCTTTGGCTTCCCGACTCTTATCATTTTCATTCAATTCAGCATAAAGCCGGGAAAGGTAGTAGTAAGAATAAGCCTGCTCATAGCGATCGCCCAGTTCACAAAAAATTTGCAGCCCTTCCGTCAGCAACTCCGCCCCTCTGGCGCGTTCTTTGCTGATTTGGTGCAGAAGGCCCAATTGCGTCTTGACCAGAGCCTCCCAACGCAAGCTGCCCAACTTTTGGAAATTATCCAGACATTCGTAGCCGAAAGTCATTGCTTCGTTATATTGGCCATGCTCCTTACACAGCAAAAGTCGTTCGTAGAGCACGGCCGCGTATTCGCCGAGGTCATTGAGCTGAAGGCTAACCTGGAACGCTTCCGTCAGGTGGCGCTCTGCCTCTGCATCTGCATCCATTCGGTTTTCGACCCGTGCCAGGTTGCGCAGCGTTTCGACATAGCTGGATGAGCGCGGCAATGGGCGCTGTAGCGCGATGGATCGGGTCAGATATGCATAGGCTGTCGGAAAATCCCGGTACAATTTCACGTGGCAGATCGCCATCAAATTGAGGTTTTGAGCAACCCCCAACGGATTATTTTCCTCCTCAAAAATACGCAGTGATTCCGCAAAGAGCGCCAATGCAGATTCATCTTCAGCCTGTTCATTGTGGATACGCCCCAAAAGGTACTTTACCCGCGCAATCCCCAACGCTTCTTCCAAACCCATAAAATTTTTAAGCGCCGCGTCGAGATGCCTCAGCGCCGATTCGTATTCGTTCAGCTCTATCTCAATCTCACCCAGCCGTAACTGCATGCCTGCTTCTGCGGCTTTATCATCCAGCGCGCGGGCCGCGTCCAGCGCCTGCGTCAGCCCTTCTCTCATCTCCTGAAAGCGAACTTGCCGGAATCGCGGTTCATCCAATATCTGCACAAAATCGAGCACCGTCGGCCATATTTTCTGAGCGTGGGCTTTGGCGATTGCGACTGAAAAGTTACGCCACTCAGGCCTGAGCGTCGCATATCGATCTCGATTATCACGGGCGAGTTCGTAAAAATAAGCGACAAACGCCTGTTCCACGTCTGGCCCGGCTTTCCCCAACTTCTCCGCAGCAAGCTGACGTACGAGAGCGTGCATGCCGTAGCGCTCCGCTTCGTGCTGCTGTTGGAGCAATGACTTCTCGCACAGCAGATCGAGATCATCCGGCAGGATCCCGGCGATAGAGGTCGCAGCCTCTGCCGTAAAGCTTGCCGGGAAGACGGAGAGCGCGGCCAGCGCGGCCTGTTCGTCCGCGGTCAACAACTGCCATGAGGTCTCAAAGACCGCCCGCATACTGCGGTGGCGCGGATCCGCATCCCGCAGGCGCGTCGTCAGGAAGTCCAGAGAGCGGCTGATGGACTCGCTAATCTGACGCAGCGAACGGCGACGCACCCAGGCCGCGGCCAGGGCAATCCCCAGCGGCGAACCGTCCACCAATCCGCAAATTTGGCGCATCTCCGCCAAGTTATCCTCAGTCACGACGAAGTCCGCCCGGGCCATCCGGCCCTGTTGGGCGAAAAGGGCTACGGCTGCGCCCGGATCAGCGTCGGCTGACGTCCCGTTTCCCAGGGGCAAGCCGCCAAGCGTCATGACTGACTCCGCGGCTAAGTTGAGCGGTTCCCGCGAAGTCGCCACAATCGCGATCTCCGGCGCACGCTTGAGCCAGGAGGAGAGGAAGCCGATTTCATCCAGCGCCCCTTCGCAATTATCCAGGATCAGCAGCATTCGCTTGTCGCGCAGGATAGCAATTACCTGTTCGCCTCTGATCTGCTTCTCCTCCTGAGGCTTTCCTGCCTCTCCCGGCCGGATCGCCTCACCAACGGCAATTTTGATTGCTTCCGCATCATCTCTGACCGTCTCCAGAGAGACAAACCAGACGCCGTCAGGAAAATTCTCCTTTGCCTGTTCGGCCGTCTCCACGGCCAAACGCGTCTTGCCCATTCCGCCCGCGCCCACAATGGTGATGAGGCGGCAGCTCGGATCGACCAGGCGTTGGAGCAGATAGGCTTGCTCGCTTTCTCGGCCAAAAAAACGGTTGATTTGTAGAGGCAAATTGTGAGAAACGCCCGCATCTGCCGGTGCGGTAGATACGCCATCAAAGATTTCCCGGCGAAGCTGTTGCGTTTCTTCTTCCGGCTCAACGCCCAACTCCTCGCCCAATACCAGCATGCATTGCTCATATTGAGCCAGAGCGGCGTTCCGATCACCCCGGCGGTGATGCGCGGTCATCACGGTACGGTGGGCGGCCTCCAACCAGGGCTCAACGGCGAGCTGACGCTGGGCCACGCCCAACGCCGCCTCCCATTCGCCGCGCGCACAGTGCGCGTCTTGCAGCAGGGTCATGGCATCCACAGCTTGCCGGCGGTAGTACTCGCGTTGGGCGGTCAGCCACGTTTCCCACGTATCGCTTGGAAAATTCAGTCCGGTCAGAAATTCGCCGCGTATCAGATTGACCGCTTTGCGCAGGCCGGCCAGGCAACTTGGACAGCCTGCCAGTTGACGGTGGGTATGGGTTGCGACCGTCGTCAGCAACTCTTCAAACCGGATTGCATCGATCTCGATGTCGTCGCCGGCGCGCAGCGCAATCTGTTTGCGGTCCGCCTCGATCCTGGCGGGCGTTGCTTTGTCATCGTCCAACGCACGGCGGAGACGCGTCAGGCGGTTGCGTAAATAGGTGAGGGCGTCTTTGTCAGAACGGTCGGGTGAGAGCAGGGCTGCCGGCGTGTCCCGGCGCTGGGGAATGCCTTGATGGACGGCCAGATAGGCAAGCAGCACGCGTTCAGCGTCGGTACGGAACGCAGCGGAATGCCCATCGACTGTTACCCGAAGCGGGCCAAGCATGGATATTTGGAGTATCTGGGCACGCATAAGAAATCTCGTTTGAATGAGCGCACCCTACCGCACCCAAAACTCTCTTTTCGTGGGTGCGATGGGGGTGCGGGCCCGCCGTAGGCTGTGGTTGTCGTCGGAGTTCAGGACGTCACGCCGAAACAACCACAAAGTATACCTATGGAGGATTTCTTGTGACACGCTTGATGAGTTGGAAAGCATTTGCTGTTACTGCCGCGTTTTCGCTGTTGGTTGCACTGCACCCTGTCGTCGTCTTTGCCGGCGGATGCGGCGGACACACAGGATGTTAAGTCCCTGGCAGATAGCCTGCGGCTAGGGCTCAGCCGGCCCAAAAGAAGCGGGTTTGTCGACGGCGACAGACCCGCTTCTTTTGGAGAGCGCGATCAATCGCTTGTTTAATAATCGCGGACCTCAGCCAGGCCGGCCCTCACTTCTGTCGCCAATGGGCGGTTTCCAATCAGCTCTGCAATCTGCAGCGCCCTCTCCAAATTTTCACACGCCGAGCCGATTTCTCCCATCCGGCAATAATTTTTCCCCAAATTACCGTAAATTTCTCCTTGGGAGGCGAGATTGCCGCTCGTTGTCGCCAGCTCAAGACCACGCTGCAAATAGCGGTGCGCCCCCGTGTAATCGCCCCGCTCGGTCGCGATCATGCTCAGGTTGCTGAGCAGCGTGGATTGCCGATGACGATCGTCCAGTTGTTCGGAGAGCGCAAGCGCCCGATCCATTGCTTCCTGGGCGGCAGGCAGATCGCCCTGATGATAGCAGACAAGACCGATGCTGTTCAGGCTGCCGCTTAGCGCCTGGAGATGCTCAAGCGTCTGCCAGGCGCGGCAGGCCTGCTGCAGATCATCGTGCGCCGCATCATACCGGCTTTGGATATCGTTGATCACGCCCAGATGATGTCGGCACCAGCCAATGAGCCGAACGCCTTCCGGCAGGCCGGCATTTTGAAGCGCACGGGCGATATCGAGCGCTTCATTGAGCTTGTCCGTCGCCGCGTCATACTCGCCCATGCGCCACAGCGCTTCGCCCCGCAACACATGTGCCATCCCTTCAACCCAACGGTCCTGACCTTGCCGGGCAAGGGGCAACAACGCATCGACTGTTTGAACAGCGGCCTGATAGCGACCGAGCCGGTTTTGGAAACGCGCCCGCTCCAGCCCGGCATGAGCCGCCAGGGCGCGCCCGGCCGCGGATTGGGACGCGGCCGCCTGGGCGGTTGCCTGCATCACGCTTTCTCCTTCCAGCGCCAACCCGCGCAATTGATAGTAGCTGGAGAGCGCGGCAAGCGCGGCGGAAAGCCTGCCGGCGGTCTCAATGAGTTGGGCCGGAGGCGGTTCTCCCGAAGTTGACGACAGAGAGGCCAATTCTGTTTGCCAGGCCAGACGCACGTTGTCAATATCCGCCTGGAGCAGGGCCGCCGCCGCTTGCAGCGTGCCTTTCCAGAGCGCATCTTTCTGCTGTGCAAGGAGGGTCAGGTAGTAGCGGGCATGGTTGAGCCGAACCGGGTCGATGGGTTCACGCCCCACGCCAAACTCGGAAAGCGATATCCGTTTTGTCGCTGCATACGACTGAATGACCGGGTGGAGCGTGTAGCGATCCGCGGCCGGGATGTAAGTCAAAAGTGATTTGGCGATGAACGCGGCAAGGTGGCAGGCGTCTGCATCAGCGACTTCAAGCGCGGCCGCGCCGGTAAAGCTGCCGCGAAAAACCGACAGACGTGCGAGCCGCTGTTGCAGCGCCGGGGAAAGCGTACGCCAGGACATTTCGTAGACGATATGCAAGCCGCGGTGACGTTGGGGAACATCACGCAGGGTCGTCGTGAGCGCGTCAAAGCCTTGTCGCAAACTTTCTGCAACCGCCCGCGCCGATGTGCGGCCCGCCAGGGCTGCGGCCAGCTCAATCGCCAGCGGCAACCCTTCCACCAGACGACAGATTCGACGGACGGCGGTCTGTTCCGCCGCTCGCTCATCATCGATCATCGTCTGCCAGTATTGCTGAGAGCGTCCATACTGAGCCAGGCGTGCCATAAACAACTTCACTGCATCGGCGGGCGTTTCATCGTCATCGCTGGCGGGAAAGTTCAATCCATGGAGCGTGATCGTCCATTCGGCGCTTAGCTGTAACGCCTCACGCGAGGTGATGAGCAACTGCACCCGTTCACAGCGTCGAAGCAGCGCCTGCACAACGGCAATCCCCGCTAGCAAATGCTCAAAATTATCGAGCACGAGCAGCATCTCTTTGTGCTGAAGATGGGCAAGCAGTTGATCGGTCGGCCTTTCGCTGCCGCTCAAACGCAGATCCAGCGCGGTGGCGATTTCAACCACAACGGCTTCGGCCATGTCTTCGTCATCAGGATCAATATCGGCCAGTTCCACCAGCCACGCTCCGTCCCGATAGCGATCCAGGCGGCTGCGGGAGATAGCGGTCGCCAGGCGCGTCTTGCCAACGCCGCCCAGCCCGACAATGGTGAGCAGCCGACACCACGGCTGATCCAGGCGTGCATGAATCTCTTGCTGATCCTGAAGACGATCAAGGAATTGATCGTGGGGAGCGGGCAGATTATGGGGCCGAGTCGTGTGGGCGCGTGGGAATAAGCCGCGGCTCTGTTCGCTCTTTGCCAGCAGAGCCGCCATTTCGGCCGGCGGCTCCACATCCAGTTCCCTGCGCAGCAGATCGGCGCAGTACTCATACTGGATTCTCGCCTCATGCACATTGCCGCCCTTCAGCAACAATTGAATCAACAACATATGGGCTGCCTCATCAAGGGAATCGACCTCAATCCAGCGGCGGGCGATTGCAATGCCCAATTCCGCATCGTTGACGGCAAGCGCGTATTTTTCGAGCTTATGATAGCCATCAATAACCTGACGGCGGATATGCTCACGCGTCGTTCTGGTCCACTCATCAAAAGCCGGGGCGTCGGACAGATAAAAATCGGCGAGGAAGTCACCGTGATACCCGCTCAGCGTATTCTGCAGGTGAATCGCGGTTTCCGCCGCATTAACTTGCCTGATCTTTGCCAGCTCGGCCAGCAGCAGAGAGGAATCAACCGCTTGCCGATTTTCCACGCTCAAGGCGATAGTCTGTTGCGTGATAACCAGAGCATTGCCTACTTGCTTTCGTAATCTGGTCAACAGCGTGCGCAAATTAGTCAACGCCTGTTGCCGCGGGCGATCTTCCCAGAGCAGCTCAGCGATGAAATCCCGCCGGTGCGTCTGACCCGTATGCGCCAGATAGATAAGCAGGGCAGCCTCTTTTTGACTGCGGAATTGATTCAGCGGCCGATCGCCTTTATATAAGGATGCTTCTCCCAGTAATGTAAATGATAGCATTAACTTTGTTATTCTTGGAGGTTCGTCGCCGCAGCCAGGAGCTGTCGCGCGGCGGTCGTTGCGGGCTGTTCGCCGGCCGCAACCGCCTGCTCGATATGAGGGAGCAATTGTTGTACTGCCGGATGGGCGTAGAAGTAGGTACGCAACTGCTCATCCACCAACAGGTGAAGCCATTCCAGATTCTGGCGCAGGCGTCGTTCCGCAAAGAAGCCGTTGGTCCGGGTTATGGTCACATATTTCTCCACAACCTGCCACAGGGCCGCAACGCCGTCTCCCGTGGCAGCAGAGCAGGTATAGGCACGGGGCGTCCAACCAGGCGTGCCGGGCGTGAGGTAATGAAGCGCACGGTTGTATTCAGCGCGCGCGGCCTCGGCCTTGATCCGCAAGGGGCCGTCCGCCTTGTTAACGGCGATGGCGTCAGCCAATTCCACTACGCCCTTCTTGATGCCCTGCAGCTCGTCGCCGCCGCCGGGAATGAGCACCAGCAGGAAAAAGTCCGTCATGGAGCGGACGGATATTTCGCTCTGTCCCGTCCCCACCGTTTCGATGAGCACGACGTCAAAGCCCGCGGCCGCGCAGACGAGCATGGATTCCCGGGTCTTACGCGCAACGCCGCCTAACATGCCGCTGGTCGGCGATGGGCGGATAAAGGCGTTCTCCTCGCGTACGAGGCGGGTCATACGCGTCTTGTCGCCCAGGATGCTGCCGCGGGTCAAGCTGCTGGTGGGATCGATGGCCAATACGGCGACTTTATGGCCTGCTCCGATCAGCTGCATGCCCAACGCTTCGATGAGGGTGCTCTTGCCCGCGCCGGGAACGCCGGTGATGCCGACGCGTAGCGCGGCTTCGCTATGGGGCAGCAGGCGCTGCAGCACTTCTTGCCCCTTCTCCATGTGGGCCGGCGCATTGCTCTCCACCAGGGTGATGGTGCGGGCCAAAATCGAGCGATCGCCGGCCAGTACGCCGGCCACATGTTCATCCACCGACAGCCCCGCACGCGCAGAGGCCGGACGCATCACGCGTCCGGCCTCCATGCCGTCATGCCCGCCCATGACGCCCGCCAGCACATGCGAAGTAAATTCGCTGCCCGCGCCCTCCGGCGTCCACTCCGGTCTGCTTGTCTGTGGTGCCATGCCCTTCACCCGTCCGGTTTTTGTTCACAATAGAACCTTCATTCTATTGCATAATGACCGGGTCGGGCAAGCCCTTTATTTTCATTTGGGTGCATCCAAAATGGGTTAGACCGGTAAGGACGCGTCCTCGCGTCCGTCCGCATGGCGCCGACATATCCTTTTCATTTTTACTCAATTGTTGCCGATAATGGGCAGGTAAGCGCCGCTGCGCTCCGAGAGGCGCACCTGGGTCATGGGATCGCCCATGAGCAGAAACGTCCGGCGCACATCGTCGCAGCACGTCGTCCGGGTATACTGCTCAAAATAGCCGTTCAGGGTCAACTCGCCCATACGCGCCCGCTCGTCTCCCTCCGACCACAACTCCCTATGAAAGCCCCGCTCCAGTGCAAAATGGCCCTGGGCCACGCTCAACCCCGACGATCCCCAGGTCGCGACTGCGCCGCCATTGGCGCGCAGCAACAGATGCTCATCCAGCGTCATGCCCCAATCCACCGGCTTATGGAACTGGGAAGAGAGGCAGGCCATGGAGAGGGCGATAAAGGGTTGATCGGCATTGTTGAGCGAGAGCACATCCCAAATGTAGAAGAGATGTTCCGGCGCATCTTTGGGCACGGAGCTGGTGCTGTTGGTCTCGCGATCGGTAATCGCCCAGCGCCATTGGCTGGCGTGGCCGTTGTACGTCACCAATGCCGCGCCCCGGCGCAGGGTTGACTGAACTTTGTTGTATACAGTCCAGGGGTTGCCTTCCCGGTAGCCGTCGCTGCTGTTGGGCGTCGCGTAATTGCAGATGCTGCCGTCGCCGTCCAGATCATTCGGATCGTAGATTTGCGTGGGATCGTAATAGATCCGATCAATAATGAGCGAATCGGGCAGCGTGCTGATGATCTCGTCGGAATAGGCGGCAAAATTGCCGGCCGTGTCCCGCGGGCCGTCAGGGTCGCAATTTTTGATGTAGTTGTCGGTCAGAAAGGTGAGCTTGCTGTTACGCGTATCCCACTCGTTATAATCGGTTTCGTAGCGAACCATTTTGTCGATCAGGTCGCGCAATTCAGCCGCGTTTTTCACCGGCAATCGCCCAATCATCATGTCGGGGAAAAAGCTGGAACCCGGCAACAAATTGGAGCCTACCGGCTCGTCGCCGGTCAGGGCGTCGATTCCGTCGAGCTGGACAAAACAGTTCTCACATCCAGTCTGGCGAATAAACGGATCCACGTAGACCTGGTCCGCGCTATTGCCCAGACTATAGGCCAGGTAAGGAGGAATCAGGTTCGGGTTCAGCTCATTTCCTTCGTAGTTATGGGGATCCTGGGTGCCGTCGCCCACCAGCACCACGGCGATGGGGGCAGGATCCCAGTTTGCCGCGGCATAACGCAAAAACTGGCGGATGGCTTCCGGATCTACGTAAGCGTAGCTGTACGCATCGTAGATATCATGTACGTCCACGACCGCCACGCGACATTGGGCGCGGTTCAGGCAAGGCTGACTTTTGCGATAATCGACCAGCGGCTGCAAGGTGGAGCGGAGCGCATCCGGCGTGATGTAGATGATGTCCGCGCCCTGACCGGCCGCTGTGATATCCGTGGGATTATGCGCGGCAACTTCCGGCGTCTGGATGGTTCCTGTCCCGGCAACCAGATAGCGATGGGCGCTGCTGGTATCGTCCTGAAAAGTAATCTGACTGTCGCTGCGCGCGGCGTCGGTCAACCGCACCGGGAGAGCAGGATCCGTGATGTCATACAGGCGAAAGGCGGCAGGAACGTTCTGGAGCTGGTAGCGAACCTGATCGCCGTCAATCTGGCCCGCATCATAGCCCAAAAAAGCGGCGCCGGCGTCGCTGAAATTGAGTGTTACCTTCTGCCGCCAGACCACCTCATCCAAAAACAGCTCGGCAACGGACTCGATGGTCATGCCGTTGTTGTCCACCGGCGCCGGCGGCAGCAGCGTTATGCGCATCTGGCGCCCGCGTCCATTCAGCTCATTCGATGTCGCGATCCAGTCATTTTCATTGCTGGGCTCGCTCCACGTATCCAACGTCAGGATCTCTGCGGCTGCCGACCGGAAATCAGCGCCGCTGCCCTGCCCTACTTCAACCTTTAATTGATAGGCGGCCCGCTTACTGGTGGCCGATCGGACCTCCAGCGTCGCTGCGCCGGTCAGGGGCAGGCGATTCTCCATCACCCCTTCGACCATGGGCAGATCCGCTTCTGTGGTGGACGATGCTGCACGCATCTGCATGGCGAACCAGTGATCGCCCCCGGGGCCGGGCAAGAGGGACGTGTAGGTGTGGTTGACTTGCCAGACGCCTTCCTCATAGGCAACGCTGCGCAGGGGCGCGGCGTCGGGCGCAACCGAGCGGCGCGGAATAGCCGTTACGCTGCTGCCGTCGTCCGTCACCCAATAAACGTCGGTTTCGTTCCAGTAATCCCCGGCTCCTTCGGCGTAAAAGGTGAGCGTCTGCCCCTCGATCTGTACGGGAACAGCCTCACCCTGATGCATGACGCCCAGCTGGGCCGGATTGCCGATGGCCAGTCCCGCGGCTTGCAGCGCGCTCAGGGGTACGCTTTGGAGCCCGGCGTCGCGGACCAGCACTTTTGCGGCCTGCTGATTCGCCGCCGAGTTCGGCGGAGTCAGATCATCATCGGCCAAAATATCCACGGGGCCGTCCGCTGCATAGAAGAGATCCGTCGGCGATTCCTCCAGGGGACGGGCATGGGGGATGGTAACGCTCAGCTTCTCGACCCGCATCAGCCGATCGCCCTGGGCAAAAATCGGGTTGATGGCCAGGACGCGGATGCGTTGCCCGCGCATGCGCCCGTCCCGCAAAACGATGATCGGTTCCTGGGGCAGGGTGCGCTTGCTCTCCGGCACGATGACGTCGGGCATTTCGTCCGGCGCCAGGTCGGGCAGCGCCTGATCTGCCGCGGCTGCCAGTTCACCGCGCCAGGGCGCGGCATCCAATTGCCGGACAACCCAATCGGGCGCGTCAGGCGCATCAGCATCAACCAACAGCGTTACAAGCTGCACGGGCAGTTCATAGCCGTTCAGTTCACCCATCTCCCAGTCCGGAAGAGAGAGGGCCGCTGCATCATATGACCGGCTCAAATTTACGTCGATCTGCGTATCAGCGCCCACACGTTGGATGCGCAGGCCCGCAGGCATGTTGCCGCGCGTTTCTTCAGGCGTCTGGGCATTGGCCGGCAAAACGGTCAGCAGGAGAAAGAGCGCCAGGAAAAGGCCGGCGATTGTATACTTGCGATTCCGCATATGCAATTACTTTCGATTCAGTTCGGGCAAGCCCGGAGAACGTCCTGACATAAAATAGTAGACGAGCAGGCAAGTTAAAAAGTTATGGTAGTTTTCCCGCGGGGAAAGATGCCAATCGGCCGGCTGACAGGCGGAAGAACGCTCATATCCGGACAACAAAAAAGCGGTGTCGATTCATCGACACCGCTTTTCGAACTCGCAAAAAATTTGCCGTTCGCTTATTCCTTGTTACGGCGAGAGGCGGCCGCCGCAGAGAGAGCCGCCAGGCCCGTGCCAAAGAGCACGACCGTAATCGGTTCGGGAATCGGTACCGGCTCTGTATCGGGCGTACCGGTCGGCTGGGCGGGCTGGGTCGCCGTAGCCGTAGCAGCCGGAGGTTGCGTCGCCGTTGCGGTCGGAGTGACCGGTGTAGCAGTCTCAGTTATTTCAGCGGGGGCGCTGTCCTGAGCAAAAGCCATTGCAGGCAAAAGTGCGACTGTCAGAGCGAGGACGAACACAAATGTAAAAACCAGAACCAGATTTTTTTGAATAAGCTGCATTTTCATGTGGACAATTTCTCCTTGCCGCTGAAGATGACGAAGAGGATATTACGTAAAAATGTTCTTGCTATCATAAAGCGTAGACGCTACGATATCAAACTTTGTATCGTCCGTCAAATGCTCTGCTGTGAATAACCTGAGCAATGCGCCTGACGCGTGCCGCATCCGCCGGTTGCTTTGCCATTGATTAGGATTATCGGCGCCAGGCCGTGGGGCGCTTTTTTCCAGAACATTTTTTACGGTATGATGACCGACAACTTCATAGCCGATAAATCAACCGCAAGAAAGGCGGCTTCCTTCCCATGGCGCAATTGACGCGGCCCCACGGCCTCTATTTTGATGAATTTACGCCCGGCGACTCGGTAGAAAGCGCGGGACGCACCATCACGGAAACCGATATTGTCAACTTCGCCGCGCTCTCCGGCGACTGGAACCTCATCCACACCAACAGCGAATATGCCCAGGATCAGCCCTTCGGCCAACGCATCGCCCATGGCCTGTTAATATTGAGCATTGCCAGCGGTCTGGCCGTGCGTCTGGGCTTTATGGAAGAGACGGTTATTGCCTTTCGGAGCCTGGATTGGAAATTTGCCAAGCCGGTGCATATCGGCGACACCATCCGCCTGCGGGTCACGGTGGATGAGACCAAAGCCGTGCCGCGGATCGGCGGCGGCGTGGTCAACTTCAAGCTGGAGGTCATCAATCAAAACGACGAAGTCTGCCAGCGTGGTCACTGGGACCTGCTCTGCCGGGGCAGCGAGGGCGAAGCCGGGTAAGCCCTGCGATGTTTTTTCTGGTCTTCCTTGCGCTCCTGCTGCTCTTTGCCGCCGGCCTGATGCTGCGCCGGGCGGCTGTCCTGCGCAAGGCGACGGGGCTGCCCCAGGGCGAGGTCGTCTATGATGATTCGGGCGCGCGCCGGGAAGTGGAGGAGCCTCTGCTCAGCCGGCGTTACGGCCTTGTGGGGCGTCCCGATTATCTGGTGCGCAGCGAGGCCACGGATGACTGGATTCCCGTCGAAGTTAAGAGCGCGCGTGCGCCCGCCCGTCCGTATGACAGCCATGTTCTGCAACTGGGCGCATACTGTCTGCTGGTGGAAGATCGCTACGGTCGTCGGCCCGACTACGGCCTGCTGCGCTATGCCGACGCTTCCTTCAGAATTCCCTTTACCGACGCGTTGCGCTATCAGGTGCTGGATGCGGCCGACGCCATTCGCCGCGCCCGCACCGCGCCGAACGTCCAGCGCAGTCATGCCGAACCCGCGCGTTGTCGAGCGTGCGGCTATCGGGACGGCTGCGGAGAGAGCTTGGCGCGCAATGCGTGAGCCGCCCGCGTCGCAACGCTTTATGCGTCTATTCTGAACGCGGCCACGCCGATCCCGAACAGAACCGCGGCCGCGCCCAGCAGCACGCCCAGCTCGAGTAAAATATCCTGCAAGCCGCCGTTGAACCAGATAATTTTCTGGAAGGCGTCCATGGCCCAGGCCACCGGCGAAATGTGGCCGATGGTGCGCATAAAGGGCGGGACAATGGCCAGAGGCCACCACGCTCCGCCCAACGGCGCCAGGGTGAGGGAGATCAGCCGCTCCAAATTGGCGGCCTGACCGATGGTGCGCATGTGGGGAGCCAGGGCAAAAGTCAGGCCGGTGATGCAGAGGACGAATGCCGCCATGACCGCCAGCAGTGCGGGAGCGTTACGCCCCAACGGAATCCCCACCGCCGCGCCCACGGTAAAAATTACCAAAAACTGGACCATGCCCAAAACGAAGTAGGCCCCGGCTTTTCCGGCCAGAATCTGGGCCCGGGAGACGGGTGCGACGGCCGTGCGCTGGAGGGTCCAGTCGCTGCGCTCCCGGCGCAGAACGGCCATACCGGCCAGCACCGTAAACATGACGAACATCGCGCCCATGCCCGGCACGGCCTGCTCAAAGCCTTGCAGCGTCGTGTCTTCACTCATGGGCGCAGTGGCGGTAAAATTCACCAGTTCAGGCTGATTTTCCATCCGGCGGACCAGAGCCGTCCGATAGGTCGCGGCGAAATTTTCCCGCGCCGCGGCATCCGCAAAGAGGGTCTGACCCTCCTGTTCCGCCAGCTCATCAAAGAGATCCACCAACGCCATTCCGGCATATTCGGCCACGTCCGTTCCATTCAGTTCCTGGACCACCGTCTGGGCAGACTGCAGGATCGGACTGGGGAGGGTGGGATCTTCCAGTGAGTAATAGGCGATGGGCGATGAATTGTCGATCGCCTGCTCTCGCTCGGTTGCGAAATCCGGCGGCAGGACGATGAGGGCGGCGGTACGGCCGTTTTGAACGCGCAGCAGCGCCTGGTCCACGGTAGGGATTGCCTGGCCGTCCTCCAGGTTGCAGGCGTTTTCGGCATCATTGTCCATGGGGCAAAGGCGCAGGCTGCCGTTCACGGCGTGAAGACGCGTCACAAAGCGCTGGGTCGCCGCCGTTTCTACAGGAATCACCAGGTCCGCGTTGATTTTTTCCGGGCCGCTGTCTTCGCCGACGCCGAAGGCCCACCCCAGCCCCAGGGTAAGGAGCAGGGGAATCACGACCACAGAGACCCAATTGCCCGGCTGCTTGAAAAAGATAAACAGATCGTTGCGGGCGATGGTGAAGATTGTTCGCATAAGGTGTCGTTTCGATATGTCGCCTTGACAAAGGACAAATGATTAGAGGTCCAGGCGCTTGCGGAAGAGCCAAACGCCGACGCCGAAGAAGAGCGCGCCCTGCACTGCCAGCACCGTCAGATTAAGCCAGATGTCGGTCTCTCCCGTCGCCAGGGTGCGGAAGGCATCGGTCGCCCAGGTGATAAGCGAAAGATTGGCCAGTGCTGCCGGTACGTAGAAGCCGAAGGAGCCGCCCAGCGCGCCCAGGAACATATTCACCATGGGTCCAAAGACCTGCACCTGTTCTTCCCGGCGGGCAAGCCCCACGACCAGGACGCCCAATCCCGCGACGCAAATGCTGATCGCCGCCATGAGCAGCAGGAGGAGATACCAGGGCCCCCCCCAGATAAAGATGGGCCGACGCAATATCAGGCTGGAAATACCGGTCAGGAAGAGCATCAGCAAGGCCAACTGCGCCAGGACAACGACGACGTTGCCGGTGAGGAAGCCGGTCAGCACTGTCGTGCGCGAAGTCGGCGACGCCAGCATGCGCTGAAGGGTCCACTGCTTGCGCTCGTCGTAGATGCTCAGAACGCCGAAAACGCCGGTGAAGAGGGCGAAGAAAACGGCCTGGGCCGATCCTACCTGCACCATGACGCGGGCGAAGCGGGGCTGTTCCTGCAATTTATTGACGGGCTCCCGCATAATCGTGATCGACCCGGCGCCGGGCGCAAAGAGGCAGGCCAGCGCACCGCCGACCTCGTCGCCTATATTTTCGTCCATGTTTTCATCTGTAACAGCAGAGTCATTGCCGCCGGAGAGACCGCCCACCAATCCGGCCAGGGCGGCAAACCAGGCGTTATTTTCGCCCTGACGCGCGAGAAAAGCCTGCCACTCGCCTGCCGGTGCGGTCAGCGCCGGAGGCGGTTCGGCGAGGGCTTCACTGTCCATCGGGCCCATACTTTCGATGGCGCTGTCGCCCAGCCCCTGGACGGCCAGCCCCATGCGGCTGAACTGACCCACAATCCCCTCGGTGACGGCCCGGGCCACAGACGCCTCGATGGGCATGCCCGCATTGGCGTAGACTTCCACCGGCGCGACTTGCACCGGCGCGATTTCCGCCACTGCTCCATCCGCCGCCCCGAATTGGCCAAAGGGCATAATGCGATTGGAAAAGTCCGGAGGGATAAGGATGGCCGCGGCATACTCGCCTCCTTCCACGCCGGCCCGGGCGGCCGTTGTGTCAGTCAATACGGTCGTATTGAAAAGCTGGTCCAACGTCGTGTCATAACCGCTGTCGCTTCCTTCTGCGACCAAGGGACAGGCGGGCAGATTGTCGCTTGAAAAGCTCGTGGTTGACGCAGCCGCCTGCGGGCTGTCGGGCGCGAGAATGGAGACCAGCACATCGCCGATGTTGAACCCGCTGCTCGTCGCCGTGGTCGTATCGGTTCCCGTGATCGCGGATTCGGAGGTAAGGCTCAGGTCGAAGAGGGTTCCCCTCAGGTCCGTCCCGGGCGGCAGTAGCGACCCCATTTCGCCCGCAGGGTTTATGCCCTGGTCCTGGTTGACAATGGCGATAGGGATGTCGCTCAGGCTTGGCCCGGCGGAGTCTCCGCTCGCGCCGCCGCCGAAGGCCAGCGCGATAATCGTCGAGAGGAGCAGCGGCGTCAGCAGCATGATGATGAGCAGATTGCGGTCCGTATAGGTGGCAATCAGGTCTTTAGCGGCAATAGTCCAGATTTTTCGCATAAGGCGTTTGGGTGGTGGGCGAGTTAGCGGGTGGCAGGTTGCAGTCGCAAGTGGCAGGAGCACGGCTCGCCTGCCACCTGCATCAGTCGCGCAGCGCGCGGCCGGTCAAGGCCAGGAAGACGGCCTCCAGGTCCGGCTCCTGCACCTTGACGGATTGCACGTCAACGCCGGCCCGGTTGAGCAGTTCGATAACATCGGGCAGGGCCCGGCGCCCCTGCCCCACGAAGACGTTGAGCTTCCCTGTCAGGCCGATGCCGCCGTCTAATGCAGCCTCGTCCGGCGGCAGGTACTGGACCCGGCTCACCCCTTTCACCTGCTGCTCCAGAGTAGAGATCAACTCTTCGCTCCAACCGGCTCCGTCAATGGTGAGTTCCAACTGATCCTGGCCGCCTACTTGTTGGGTCAGCTCGCCCTGCGTCCCTAAGGCGATAATTTCGCCGTGATCAATGATAGCGACCCGGTCGCTCAACTCCTGGGCTTCCTCCATCATGTGGGTGGTATACAGGACCGTCATGCCCTGCTCGTCGCGCAGCTGTTTGACTGTGTCCAAAATGCGCCGCCGATTCTGGGGGTCGATGCCCACAGTCGGCTCATCCATGTAGATCAGGTCCGGCTTGTGGAGCAGGCCTACGCCGATGTTGACCCGACGCTTCATGCCGCCGGAAAAGGTCTCGATTCTATCCTTCTGACGGTCGGTCAGGTCGATAAACGCCAGCACTTCATCCACCCTGCGCTGGAGTTCCGCCCCATAGTGGCCATAAAGCTTGCCGAAAAAGACCAGATTTTGCCGTGCGCTCAGTTGGGGGTAAAGCGCCACTTCCTGGGGCACAAAGCCCATGAGCTGCTTAGCCGCCATGGGCTCCCGGGTAATGGAGTGGCCGCCGATAAATGCATCGCCCGCAGTCGGCTTGATCAGGCCGCTGATCATGGAGATAGTCGTCGTTTTGCCCGCGCCGTTGGGGCCCAGAAGGCTAAAAATTTCGCCCCGCTCTACGGTTAGGTTAACGTTCTTTACCGCCTCTATCGGCTTGCCGCCCCGATTGGGGTAAGTTTTGGTCAAATGTTCAGTCAAAATCATGGGCGCAGCGCCGTTATCAGCCATGCCGTGGCTCCCTGAAACAGATTGGGCGACGCGTTGTCCGCCGCGGGATGAGTACGCAAACCGGTCTATATTACCAGATGAGTACGAAACCCCCGCATCGAAAGTCGCGGTTTAATCAGAAGCGCGGTCAGGAAAACGCCCGTCCGCGCCCGCGTACAGGAGTTCCTGACGTGCAGAGGATTCCGGGCGCTTGGGCGATAATAGGAAATAGCCGCAGGATCATTTCAAATCAATTTTAAGGGAGAAGGAAGAAAACATGAGCGACATTAAATTTGGCACCGACGGGTGGCGCGGCCGCATCGGCGACGACTACACCTTTGCCAATGCGCGACGCTGCGCCCAGGGCTTTGCCGCCTATCTCGCCGGCCGGGGACTGGAAGGCGCAACGGTCATCGTCGGCCATGACCGGCGTTTTCAGGCCGAGGACTTCGCCGCGGCCGTAGCGGAAGTGCTGGCGGGCAACGGTTTCGTCGTCCACCTGACCGACAAGGCCACGCCCACGCCGGTCATCAGCTTTAGCGTGCCCAGCCGGGGCGGCGTGGCCGCGGTCAACATAACCGCCAGCCACAACCCGCCCCAGGACCTGGGCTTCAAGGTGCGGGACGAGCTGGGCGGAGCCATCGCGCCCGACGGCCTCAAGATCATCGAGTCGCTCATCCCCCCGGCCGATGCGCCGGACGCCATCAAGATCATGCGCCTTGATGAAGCCCTGGCCACAGAGCGCATCCTCTATTTCGATGCCAAACCCGCCTATCTCGCCCACCTTGCCACGCTCATCGACGTGGAGCCCATCAAGGCAGCGGGGCTGACGGTGGTTGTCGATGACATGTGGGGCAACGGCGCGGGCTGGCTGAGTGAGATTCTCGGCGGCGGCGCCACGGAGATTATCGAGGTGAACGCCGAGCGCAACCCCATCTTCCCCGGCATGTCCCGTCCCGAACCCATCCCGCCTAACGTGGACAACGGACTGGCCGCGGGGCGTGCGGCCCAGGCGGACTGCGTCTGCATCATGGACGGCGACGCGGATCGTTGCGGCTTCGGCGATGAGAACGGCGAATTTATCGATCAATTGCGGGTCTACGGCATGCTGGCGTATTATTTTCTGGAAGTACGCGGCGATCGGGGTCCCATCGTCAAGACGCTGAGCACCACTACCATGCTCGACAAGCTGGGCAAACGCTATGGCGTGGACGTAGTCAACACGGGCGTGGGCTTCAAATACGTGGCTCCGGCTATGGTGGAACATGATGCGCTCATCGGCGGCGAGGAGAGCGGCGGCTATGCCTTCCGCCATCACGTGCCCGAGCGCGACGGCATTCTGGCCAACCTCTACCTGCTGGACCTGCTGGTGCGCACGGGCAAGAAACCGACGGAATTGCTGGACCTGCTTTTTGAAAAAGTAGGCGGTCCCCACTACTATGACCGTATCGACACCCGACTGACGGGCAATGCGATGAAAGCCGCGGCCAGGGAACGGCTTGACAACCTGGACATCACCGGGCTGACTCTGGGTGGCCATCCGGTTACGGAGCTGGTCACCACTGACGGTTACAAGTTTGTTATGGATGACGGCGGCTGGCTGTTGATTCGTTTCTCGGGTACGGAGCCGCTCATCCGCGTCTATACCGAAACGACCGATCGGGCGGCCGTGGCCCAGATTCTGGCCGACGGCCAAGCCCTGGCCGGTATTGAGTAAAAATGACATCTTGATGCGTACTGCGTAATAAGGTCTGTCACGCATCACGCTTTCACAAACGGAGTATCGCTGTGACCCAATCACCCTACATCATCGGCATCGATCTTGGGACCACGCACAACGTGTTGGCTTATACCCGCGCCGATCCGCCCCAGGGGCAAACGCCCGAGATTGAGCTGCTGGAAATTCCCCAGCTTGTGGCCATGGGCGAGATCGAAGCCATGAACCTCCTGCCATCCTTCCTCTTCCTGCCCGAAGCGCATGACGTGGCCCAGGGCGGACTGGCTTTGCCCTGGGATGCGGACATCGACTACGCCGTCGGCGAATTTGCGCGCAACCGGGGTGCAGAACTGCCCGCGCGGCTGGTGGCGTCGGCCAAGTCCTGGCTCGGCAACACGGGCGTGGATCGTACCGCACCCATCCTGCCGTGGGACGCCCCGGCGGAAACGCGCAAGGTCTCGCCGCTGGAGGCCATGACCCGCTACCTGCGTCATCTGCGCGACGCCTGGAACTACATGCTGGCGGACGATGATCCGGCCGCACGGCTGGAAGTTCAAACCATCTATCTGACCGTGCCCGCTTCCTTTGACGCCATGGCCCGGGAACTCACGGTTCAGGCTGCACAATCTGCAGGGCTGACAAACTTCACCCTGCTGGAAGAGCCCCAGGCCGCGTTCTACGCCTGGCTTGCGGCCCAGGACGACTGGCGCGGGCAGATCGGTGTGGGCGAGTCGGTGCTGGTCTGTGATGTAGGCGGCGGCACCACCGACTTCAGCCTCATTCAGGTGATGGAAGAGGAGGGAAACCTGGGCCTGGCGCGCGTGGCCGTGGGCGACCACATCCTCCTGGGCGGCGACAATATGGACCTGACCCTGGCCTACGCGGTGCGGGCCAAGCTGGCCCAACAGGGTACGCAGCTCGACAACTGGCAGTTCCGCAGCCTGGGCCATTCCTGCCGTCAGGCCAAGGAGAAGCTGCTGGGCAACCCCGAGCTGGACGCCGAGCCCCTGGTGATCCTGGGTCGGGGCTCCTCCCTCATCGGCGGGACCATCCGCACGGAGTTGACCCGCAGCGAAATCGAGAATATTTTGCTGCAAGGATTCTTCCCCGCGGTGGCGCGGACCGATTATCCGACAAAAAAGCCCCAGGTCGGCGTGCGCGAGATGGGGCTGCCCTATGCCGCAGACCCGGCCGTCACCCGTCATTTGGCCTATTTTCTGGGCCGTCAGCTCAATGAGCAGGAAGGCGATGAGACGGTCGCCTTCCCGTCGGCGGTCCTCTTCAACGGCGGCGTCATGAAGGCCGACGCCATGCAGCAGGCCGTGCTCGACTCCCTGCGTCGCTGGGGCGACAACCCGACGCTGCGCAAGCTGCCTTCGGTCGATCTGGATCTGGCCGTCGCGCTGGGCGCGGCCTACTATGGCCTGGCGCGCAAAGGCCAGGGCATCCGTATCCGTGCAGGAACGGCCCGCTCCTACTACATCGGCATCGAAAGCAGCATGCCCGCGGTGCCCGGCGTGCCGACGCCCATCAAGGCCCTCTGCGTGGCGCCTTTCGGCACGGAAGAGGGGAGCGACGCCCAGATCATCGATAAGGAATTCGGCCTCATGGTGGGCGAGCCGGCCCTCTTCCAACTGCTCGCTTCCACCACGCGCAAGCACGATCGCCTGGGCCAGGAAGTGGAAGACTGGCGCGGTGAAATCGATGAAGTTGCGACATTGGAGGCCGATCTGCCCGCCAGCGAAGCCCAGCAGGGCGGCGTCCTTATCCCCGTGCTGCTTCAGAGCCGGGTGAACGAGGTAGGCAGTCTGGAACTATGGTGCGTGGCGCGGGATGACGATCGACGGTGGAAGTTGGAGTTTAATTTGCGGGAGGGGGAAAGGTAGAGTGCTGCGGCCGGCAGAACAGAGGCATCCTCCCGGACCAACTGATTTGTGCGCCCGGCAGGAACAAGATGCTGTCCTCTTGGGATTAGATCGGCAGAAGGCGCATGCGAATACTCTCTTCATTAATGCTGATGGGGGCTCCATCCAGCAGGCTCTGAGCATAGCGGTCAATCACGTCTATCAGGAAGCGATTTACATTTTCCGCCCGCATATTATTACTACAACGAGACTTTGAAA
>JAGRCP010000092.1 GCA_020433455.1 Caldilineaceae bacterium
GTTTGACGGCCGGGCGGACCACGCGAACCAGGGAACAAACCCGGCGTCGGCTCCGTCCCATGACCAAGTGGGCGCAGCGCACTTGTGCCCTTCCCCAAAATTCACGATAATCACCTTGCGTACGCGCTTCCGTTCGTCGTGCGCTGTGTGCTTGGTACGCGATACCCGGCAGAAAGAGAGCCCACATGAGCTACAAACGATTCTTTAAGCGTATGGTCCCTCGGATGCTGGCGCTGGCGCTGATCCTCGCCCAATTGTTGGGCAGCGCAGTTGTCATTGCCGCGCCGGGACCTGACCGTCATACTGATGATGTCGTACTGACGGATGACGACCGGCCGGACGAAGGAGGCAGCGTGACCATTCTGCTAAATGAAGGGACCGCCCGCAGTGAGCCTGTGGCGGAGAGTTCTCCGGCGACGACTGAACCGCTCACAGAGGCAGCAACCGCTGCGCTATTGGATCGCCTGCCGGCTCTGCCTGTAGAGACGACCGACGTCCAGGACTTTCGCTTGCCCCCGGAAACCCTGCCCGCGCCCCGCACCGGCCAGGTCATCACCCAACCCTTTCCGCCTGCCGACAGTGAGGCAGGAACCATCCCGCTGCCGCCCGCCGGTCCGTTGGAAGTCGTACGCTTTTCACCTGAGGGCGAAATTTCCGTCGCCCCCTTCCTCAGCGTAACCTTCAATCAGCCCATGGTTCCCCTGGGCACGCTGGAGCAGCTCAACGCCGAGACCGTTCCCGTCGTCATCACGCCGACGCTGGAAGGCCAATGGCGCTGGATCGGTACGCAAACCCTCACTTTTGAGTATGCCGGTAACGTAGATCGCTTCCCCAAGGCAACCGAATACACCGTTGAAGTGCCTGCGGGAACGACCTCGGCCGCCGGTAACGAATTGGCTGAGAGCGTCATGTGGTCCTTTACCACGCCGCCGCCGGTCGTGACGGGCACATATCCGAGCTATGGACCCCAACCAAGGGATCCCCTCTTCTTTATCGCCTTCGATCAGCGCATTGACCCGGCGGCCGTATTAGACTTCATCGCCGTAACCGCCAACCGGGAAGAATTTGCCCTGCGCCCGGCAAGCGATGAGGAAATCGCGGCCGATAAGGCAGTCAAGCAGCTGACCGAGCGCGCGGGCGAAGATCGCTGGATCGCCTTCCGCAGCGAAGCGCTTCTGCCCGCGGATACCACCATCAACGTGGCCGTAATGACCGGCGCGCCTTCGGCCGAAGGTCCGCTGACGACCGAACATGTCCAATCCTATACGTTTCAGACCTATGCGCCCCTGCGCATTACCGAAACCTATTGTCAGTACGGCGGCGGCGATTGCCCGCCCCTGAGCCCTTTTACCATTCAATTCAACAACCCCATAGATCAAGCCGGCTTTGATCCGTCCCTCATCACCGTCGAGCCGACGATTGCGGACATAACGGTCGAAGCGCTTTACGACGCCGTCCGCATCCGCGGGCTGACGGCAGGGCGCACAGAGTACACCGTCACCGTTAGCCGCGAATTGCAGGATACCTTCGGCCAGCGTCTGGGCGAAGACGAGGTCGTTACCTTCCGCACGGGCGATGCGCCCCAAAGCCTCATCGGCCCGAACAAAACGCTGGTTACCCTGGACCCGTCAGCCGTTACGCCTACGCTGAGCGTCTATTCCATCAACTACGGAAAGCTGCGCGTACGCGCCTACAGAGTCACGCCCGAAGATTGGCCCGCGTATCAGCAATATCTGCGCGAGTATCGCTATCAGCAAAAAGATCGCCCTGCGCCGCCCGGCACGCGCGTCATGCAAAAGACGCTCACCCTGGACGCGCCCAAGGATCAAATGGTGGAAACTGCCATCGATCTCAGCGACGCTCTCTCCGATGCGCCGGGCCATCTGATCGTCACCGTGGACACGCCTACGGTTCCCATTGTGGGTGACCTGCTGCGGCGCGCCAATCCCTTTGTGATTGCCTGGGTCCAATCCACCCAAATCGGGCTGGACGCCTTTGCCGACAACAGCCGCCTGGTTGCGTGGACTACGGCGTTGGCTGACGGCGCGCCCATGGCCGGCGTTACCGTGAGCCTCCTGAATCAGAGCGAGCCCGCAATCACCGATGAAGACGGCGTGGCTGCGCTCTCCCTGCCCCAGGGCAATGCGCCCATTCTCATGGCGAAAAATGAGGGCGACAGCGCCATCCTGCCCGTCAATCCCTACTACTGGGATGATGAGGGCTGGCGCGCCTGGCCCCAGCAGGACGAATTGCGCTGGTACGTTTTCGACGACCGCCAGATGTACCGCCCCGGCGAAGAGGTGCACGTCAAGGGCTGGCTGCGGCGGATCGAGGCGGGACCGACGGGTGATGTGGCCCTTGCCAATCTGGCCGGTTCCACCGTCACCTATGAAATTTACGATCCCCGGGGCAACGAACTGGACCGGGGCGATCTCCAGCTTACCGAGCAGGCGGGCTTTGATTTGGCCTTCACCCTGCCTGAAAATGTCAATCTGGGCTACGCCACCCTCTATTTGCGTGCGCCGTCCCAGGGCCAATCTTTCGGCGCGGAATACAGCCATAACTTCCAGATTCAGGAGTTCCGGCGTCCCGAATTTGAAGTGACGGCCCAGATTCTGGATCAAGGTCCATTCTTCCTGCACGACACCGCCGAGGCCCAGGTCGCGGCCAAATATTTCGCCGGCGGTCCCCTGCCCGGCGCGCAAACCACATGGGATGTGAGCGCAACGCCCGCCGCCTATGCGCCGCCCAACTGGCCGGAGTTTATCTTCGGCACGTGGACGCCGTGGTGGTGGTATTTCGACGAGTACGGCTCCGGCATGAACGAAGGTGACGTGCGCCAAAGTTTTGGCGGTCGCACCGACGCCGCGGGCAATCACTACCTTGAGATGACCTTCTCCGAATCGGCCCAACCGCGCCCGTACCGCATCAGTGCTGAGGCCCGGGTTACCGACGTTAATCGCCAGACGTGGGCCTCCGCTACGAGCCTGCTCCTGCATCCGGCCGCGGTCTACGTCGGCCTGCGCAGCGAACGCACCTTCGTGGAAAAAGGCGAGCCGCTGGAGCTACAGGCTATCGTCACCGATGTGGACGGCGAGCCCGTAGCCGGCCGTACGGTAGACGTGACGGCTGTGCGCCTGAAGTGGGTCTTTGAAGAAGGCAACTGGACACAGCAGGAAGTAGATCCCCAAAGCTGCACCCACGAATCGACAGACGAGCCCCAGACCTGCACCTTTGCCACGTCCCAGGGCGGCCAATACCGCATCACCGCCACCGTACGTGACGAAGCGGAGCGGCTCAATCGCACCGTGCTCACCCGCTGGGTCAGCGGCGGTGAGCGGCCGCCCGCGCGCAATGTGGAGCAGGAAGAAGTCCAGCTCATCCCCGACAAGGAAACCTATCAGCCTGGCGACACGGCTGAAATCCTGGTGCAGGCGCCCTTTACGCCCGCGCAAGGGCTCTTGACGGTGACCCGCAGCGGCATTCTGTACACCGAACGCTTCAGCATGGACGAGGCCACGGCCACCTTGCAGGTGCCCATTGCCGACGAGCACATCCCCAACCTCATTCTGCAGGTGGATTTGGTCGGCGCGGCCCCGCGTGTTGACGACGCGGGCGTGGCGATTCCCGCTGCGCCGGACCGGCCCGCCTACGCTTCGGGCTCCCTGACGCTGACTATTCCGCCCCTCAACCGCACGTTGGACGTAGCCGTGGAACCGGCAGCCGCCAGAGTGGAGCCGGGCGCGGAAACCAGCATCGATCTCACCGTGACCGACGCTGCGGGCGCGCCCGTGGCCGGGGCTGAAATCGCGCTGGTGGCCGTAGACGAGGCGGTCCTGGCGCTTACCAACTATACGTTGCAGGATCCCGTCTCCCTCTTCTACTCCGAACGGAGCAGCGACCTGCGCACCGCACACGGACGCGGTTCCATTATCCTGGCCAATGCCCAGGCCCTGGTCGAGGAGATGGCGAATCAGCTTCAGGTGAAAAGATTATCGGCCATGGGAACAGGCGGCGGAGAGGCGGCTGACGAAGGAATGGTCGCCAGTGCAGCAATGGACATGGCGATGCCAATGGCGACCGCAGAACCAGCCGCCGACGGCGGCGATCAGGCCGGCGCGCCGATTGCCGTACGGACGGACTTCAATCCCCTGGCGCTCTTCGCCCCCGCGGTCATAACCAACGAGCTGGGCCAGGCCACCGTCGATCTGCAACTGCCCGATAACCTGACCCGCTATCGCATCATGGCCGTGGCCGTGAGCGGCGGCAACTACTTCGGTGCGGCCGAAGCAAACCTTACAGCCCGCTTGCCCCTCATGGTACGGCCGTCTGCGCCCCGCTTCCTCAACTTCGGCGACGAATTTGAGTTGCCCGTGGTCATCCAAAACCAGACGGATGAGGAGATGAGCGTGGGCCTGGCCGTCCGGGCCGTCAACCTGGAACTGACCGGCGATGCGGGCGTCAACGTGAGCGTGCCCGCCAACGACCGGGTGGAAGTGCGCATTCCCGCCCGGACCAGTAACGCGGGCACGGTGCGTCTCCAGTTCGGGGTATCTTCCGGCGACTATGCCGACGCCGCCCAGGTGGAGCTGCCCGTCTACACGCCGGCTACTACCGAGGCCTTCGCCGCCTATGGCGTCATTGATGACGGCGCTACGGTTCAGCCGCTCCTCCGCCCCGCGAATGTCTATCCCCAGTTCGGCGGTCTGGAGCTGAGCACCTCTTCCACCGCGCTCCAGGCATTGACCGATGCCGTGCTCTATCTGCAAGCCTATCCCTTCGAATGCTCTGAGCAGATTGCCTCGCGCGTGCTGGGCATTGCCGCGCTGCGTGATGTACTCTCCGCCTTCCAGGCCGAAGGCTTGCCCGATCCGGCCGAGTTGGAAGCCGCGGTCAATCGCGATATCGGCAGGCTGGAAAGCCTTCAGCGTCCCGACGGCGGCTGGCCTGTATGGAGCAACA
This sequence comes from Caldilineaceae bacterium, assembly GCA_020433455.1. Taxonomy (GTDB): domain Bacteria; phylum Chloroflexota; class Anaerolineae; order Caldilineales; family Caldilineaceae; genus JAGRCP01. The sequence continues at coordinate 4,963 of JAGRCP010000092.1, forward strand.
GCAGCGAGTCGCTCCCCTTCTACACCATCCACGTGGCCCATGCTCTCCAGCGGGCCGCGGACAAGGGCTTTCCCGTCTCCCTGGAGGTGCAGCAGCGTGCGCTGACCTATCTGCGCAATATCGAAGCGTACTATCCCTACTGGTACAGCGCCCGCACGCGCCGCACCCTGAGTGCGTATGCGCTCTACGTGCGTCAGCTCATGGGGGATGTGGATATTGCCAAAGCCCGGCAGCTGTACGCCGAGGCTCCCCTGGAGGAGCAGTCGCTGGACATCATCGCCTGGCTCTGGCAGGTCATGCGCGACGATCCGGCCGCAAGCGCCGAGGTCGAGGCGATTCGCCGCCACGTGGGCAACCGGGTCGTGGAGACGCCGGGCGCGGCCAACTTCATCACCGACTTCGACGAGCAGGCTTATCTGCTGCTGGAGTCCAATCGGCGCACGGATGCCCTGCTTCTGGATGCCCTGATCAATGACGAACCGGAGAGCGATCTCATTCCAAAGGTAGTGAACGGCCTGCTGGCCCATCGCACCCGAGGCCGCTGGGGCAACACCCAGGAAAATGTCTTCGTGCTCCTGGCCATGGATAACTACTTCAACACCTTTGAGGCCCAGACGCCCGATTTTGTGGCGCGCATGTGGCTGGGTGATACGTACGTAGCCGAACATGCGTTTGAGGGGCGCTCCACTGACAGTCAGTTAACTGCCGTGCCCATGAGCTATCTGATGGACGGCGCTGAACAAGAAGATCTGATTATTGCCAAAGAAGGAGACGGCCGCCTTTACTATCGGCTCGGGCTGCGCTATGCGCCCGAAGATCTGGAGTTGGAGCCGTTGGATATGGGCTTTGTGGTCCAGCGCAGCTACGAAGCCGTGGATGATCCGGACGACGTGCAGCTGGATGAGAACGGTGTTTGGCGCATCAAGGCCGGGGCCAGAGTGCGCGTACGGGTGCAGATGGTTGCGCCCACGCGTCGCTATCACGTGGCGTTGACGGATCCCTTGCCTGCCGGTTTGGAGGCCATTAACCCGGCCCTGGCGGTGAGCGAAAGCGTGCCCAACGATAGCGGCGTTGCAGATGAGCCCCAGCCCTATCGCTCCTGGTGGTGGGGACCGTGGTACGAGCACGACAACCTGCGCGACCAGCGCGCGGAGGCCTTCGCCACGCTACTGTGGGAGGGCGTCTACGAGTATAGTTACGTGGCCCGGGCCACAACGCCGGGCAATTTCGTCGTGCCGCCGGCCAAGGCCGAGGAAATGTACGCGCCGGAAGTCTTCGGCCGCAGCGCCGGCGATCGGGTGGTGGTGGAGTAGAGAGGTTCTTGCGGATGCATTGGCGCACTGCGCCTGCTGCGCAAACAAAATGACGTGAGTAGCGGACCGGCACGGAGGCCGGTCCGCTACGTTCCCCAACCGGACCGCCCGGCATGATCCCAAACGAAAAATTATCGCAGAAAATTATCGCAGCGGGAAGGCCTTCGCGCCCTCCCGTTACTCCTCCTCAAAACGGCCGGGCCGATATGGAGCCAGAATGTCGATCTCAGCGCCGTCCAACAGCTCAATCGCGGCAAACTCGCCCGTCAGCGCGGCCAGGGTCACGCCGCTGTGCATGGCTGCAAGGTAAACGTTGGGCCGCGTCGGACTGAAGCCGATGATGGGCAGACCGTCCTGGGGAATGGGGCGGCGTCCCCTGCGCACCTCACGAATCGGCGCGTTGTCCAGGGCGGGCAAATAGCGCCGCGCGGCCATGAGTAAGAGATCGATCTCCGCCTCTGATTCTCCCAGGGAACGATCATGCAGTTCGCCGTGGGTTCCGCCGTGGAGGACGACCGTACCGTCCGCCAGTTGGCGAATGTTCAGGGGCGGCTCTGCATCCCGGGGCGTATGCACCAGGGCCGCGGTGGTGAAGAGGGGCGGCAGCGGTTCCGTGTAGACGGTAGCGCCAAAAGTATGATAGAGAGGTACGCGCACGCCGGCCAGCCCGGCGACGGCCGTGGTGTCCGGCCCGGTGGCCAGCACCGCGTAATCGCAGGCGACAGAACCCGACGGCGTTTCCACGGCGATGACCCGCTCACCGTCGGTTGTAAAGCCGGTGACGGGCGTATTAGCCTGGATAGCGCCGCCCTGCTCGATGAGGCGCGCCGACATGAGGGCCACAACATTGGGGGCGTTCACGTGGCCTTCGATCCCGGTGAAGGTTGCCGCGGTCACCGGCCCCGGCGTCAGCTCCGGCTCCAGACGCGTCAACCCGCCCGCTTCCAGCAGCTGAATGGGATAGCCCCAGGATTGAAGCTGCCGGGCACGCGCGGTAAGCTGCACCCCGCCTTCTTCCGTGGCCGCCCAGCGCACTTCCCCGCCCCACGTCAACTCTGCATCCGCATCCAGCAGGCGCGCGAAGCGCGGCCACATATCCAGCGAACGGCGATTGAGATCGTGATAGTGGCGGGGATTCTTGCCGTGGCCGTTGATCCAGGCGAAGGAAACCCGGGACGCGCCCCCTCCCGGCGCACCCGCATCCAGCAAAGTAACGGCGGCCCCGCGCCGCGCGCATTGAAACGCAATCGCCGCACCGATAATGCCGCCGCCTACGACCACAACGCGCGGCTGTTTTGTTCCGGCTTGTTCAACAGGCGTCATGCAAACTCTCCTTTTTGTTCCTGTACGATTACAATAAAATCCTCGACTCCATTACCACAGTGAGGGAATAACTCATGCCCCAATTTTCTGCGAATCCGCCGCTGGAAGGCAAAATCGCGGCCGTTACGGGCGCGGGCAGCGGCATTGGCCGGGCCTCGGCATTGGCCCTGTCCGCGGCCGGAGCAACTGTCGTCGTAAGTGACGTCGTCCTGGAAAAGGCGGAAGAGACGGCCCATCAAATTACCCGGGCAGGCGGTCAGGCCATTGCCCTGCAAGCGGACGTAACCCAAACCGACCAGGTGGAAGAGATGGTCGCCCTCAGCGTACGCAAATTTGGTCGGCTGGACTGCGCACACAACAATGCAGGCCTCTTTGAAGCCAGCGCCGAGGTGAATCTGCTCCACAAGCAAACGGAAGAAGTTTGGCTGCGCACCATAGATGTCAACCTCAACGGCGTCTGGCGCTGCATGAAGGCCGAGCTGCCCGTCATGGTTGAAGGAGGCGGCGGCGCCATCGTCAACACCTCCTCCATCTTCGGCCTGGTTGGTTCGCCCGGCGTCAGCGCGTACGTTGCATCCAAGCACGGCGTGGCCGGCTTGACGCGGGCAGCGGCCCTGGAATACGGGCGCTATAATATCCGCGTCAACGCCGTCTGTCCCGGCTTCACCCGCACGCCCATGGTAGACCCCGTCTTCGCCAATGAGCGCTTGCTCAAGAGCTGGCTGGGTATGCAGTCCATGCGCCGCCCGGGCGAGCCGGAAGAAATTGCCGCGGTCGTAGTCTGGCTTTGCTCCGATGCGGCGAGCTTCGTCACCGGCAGCATGCTGTCGGCGGACGGAGGCTATACGGCGCGTTAGGCCAGAGCTCGTGACCGAGTCTAGCACGCCTCACGTGTCATGCATCAAATATTCACGCCTCACATCTCCCGGCGGGAGTAGCCCCCGCGCGACGCGTAGGGTATAATGCCGCGTCATGAGCATACAATCGGAAGCTGAGCCCGGGCCCGTCACGGGAGTTGCCGAAGCGGACAATGCGCCGCTGGAAACGGATAGAGTCGGAGCCGCCACCCGCAGCATTGCCGGCGCGGCCATGCTGGTCATGTTCTTTTTTGTCCTCAGTCGGGTGACCGGCCTGGCCCGGGAAATTGTGATCGGCGCGCGGTTTGGCACCGGCGCTGAACTGGACGCCTATTTAGCCGCCTTCCGTCTCCCCGATCTTCTCTTTCAACTCGCGGCCGGAGGCGCGCTGGGCAGCGCCTTCATTCCCACCTTTTCCGCCTATCTGGTAAAAGGCGAGCGCGCCCAGGCGTGGCTGCTCTTCAGTCGGGTCCTCAACCTCATCGTCCTGATTCTTCTGGCCCTGGCGGTCCTGGCGGCCATTTTTGCCGGTCCCCTGGTAGAGCACATTATTGCGCCCGGTTTCCCGCCTGAGCAGCAGGCCCTGACCGCCAGCCTCATGCGGTGGATGCTGGTGAGCACCGTCATCTTCGGCGCAAGCGGCCTGGTCATGGGCGCGCTCAATGCGCTTCAGCATTTCCTCCTGCCGGCCGCCGCCCCCGTGGTTTACAACCTGGCGATCATCGGCGGAGCGTGGCTGTTGGCCCCGCGCTTTGGCATCTACGGCTTGGTTATCGGCGTTGTCGCGGGCGCATTGGGCCATTTTCTCATCCAGTTGCCGGGACTCGTGCGTCAAGGCGTACGCTACACGCCAAGCCTCACCCTGCATGATGCCGGCGTCCGGGAGGTGGCCCGCCTCATGGGGCCCCGGGTACTGGGACTTTTCTTCGTCCAGCTTCACTTTCTGGTCAACACCATTCTGGCCAGCAACCTCGCGCCGGGCAGCCTGAGCGCGCTCAACTTCGCCTGGCTCCTCATGCTGCTGCCCCAAGGCGTCTTTGCCCAATCCCTGGCCACGGCGACCTTTCCCACATTTGCCGCCCAATTCGCGGCCGGTCAACACGCGGCCATGCGCCGCACCTTTAGCCAGACCCTGCGCACCGTCTTCTTCCTCACCATTCCCGCGGCTGTTGGTCTGATCGTGCTGGGCGCGCCATTGGTGCGGCTGCTGCTGGAACGGGGCGAGTTTACGCCCGACAGTACGCATATGGTGGTCTACGCCCTGCGCTTTTATGCCCTGGGCCTGATTGCCCACGCCGGGCTGGAGATTGTGGTGCGCGCCTTCTACGCCCTGCATGACACCTTGACGCCCGTAGCGTATGGGGTCGCGGCCATGTTGCTCAACATTCTTCTGAGCGTCTGGTGGGTAAACAGACTGGGCTACGGCGGACTGGCCCTGGCCAACAGCACGGCAACAACGTTGGAAATGCTCGTGCTGCTTCTGCTCCTGCGCAAGCGCATGGGCGGCATGGAGGGGCGCCGGCTGGCCGCGACATTTCTGCGCAGTCTGATTGCGGCGCTGGCAATGGGCGGACTCCTCTATCTCTGGCTGACGTGGCTGGCCGGTCAATCCCTGGGACCGATTGCTGAGCGTTGGCTGCCCGCTACGGGCGGGCTTTTCATTGCGGCGCTTGCTTACGCCGCCGCGAGCCTTCTCTTGCGCAACGAGGCCATGACCGAAGTCATTGGCCTCCTGCGCAGACGACGGAGATAATAAAAAACGAGAAACGAGAAACGAACTCTAACGTGCATCAAAGATTCACGTCTCCCCAACCAACCGTATGAGATCCCGCTGGACCCCTATTTTTTGTAAAACTCTTCCGGATACGGTCCCACCATGGGATCTTCGTCGCGTACGGCCATGTAAAGCACCGGATCGCCCGGGTTGAAGTAGATGCCGTGGGCCCGACCCAGCACGATGCCGCCCTCCTCGGCCCGGATCACGCCCTCGCCCAGCGGGCGGCCCCACACATCCCGCACAAGGCCCACCACGTCGCCCGCCTTCACGGTATCGCCCGTTTCCACCGTGTGGAGCACGACGCACGCCCGATCGACCCGGGGTGTCTGGCGGCGGCGCACAGGATAGCCGGACTCGATCACCGTAATCTGGTCGATTGGCTCGCGGGGGCCATCCAACATGCCGGCCCAGCGCAAAACGTTGCGCGTACCGGCAACCGCAGCCTGCACCACCGCTGCGTCGGGCAGATGCCCGGTGCTCAACTCGGCCGTGAACGCGGGAATGCCGCCCACCAGCAGCGCCGCCCCCGATGTGGAGCGATGGAGCTTTTCGTCAATATACTTTTCCACAGGAAACTCGTTGACGACGGTATGACCATACGCCTCGATCATCGCGGCCAATTGCCCGGCCAGGGCCTCAGCCTCGGCACGCGTAGCCGCGACCTCCTCGGCGCTCTTGCCATCCGTGCGATAGAGTATCCGATCCTTAAAGACAAACGAGAGGGAGTTTGTCCACGCATTGTGATAGTCGATGAGGTAATCTGCGCTCGCCTCCATTTCCCGATAAAGGCGTGCATAGGCGCGCTCCTGCGCGGAGGGCGCAGGCTTGTCCGGATCCTGAGGCGCGCTCTCCCGGCCGTCGGGCCAGAGGCGATTGGGATTTTCAGGCACGTGATAGGGAACGTACGCCATGGTGCGCAGCCCCGGCGGACAGAGCGCAGGCAAAGCCACAATCGTACCGCGCAATTCATCCGCCAATTCCGGAGTCAGGAGATGGTAGAGCACAGACGGCCCCGCATGCTCCGGACCGTGAATGCCCGCGGTCAGCCAAATGCACGGGCCTTCCTCCCGCCCCTGGGCGATGATGACGGGAAGGAATTCACGCGTGCCGACGGCATCTTCAAATGCCGCCCACTCGCCATATTGAAGGGAGCCCGGCTTTGCCACGGCTGTACCGACCTGAAGTGATGTTGCCATGCTGATTCTCCATCTGCTCATGAGGATGAATGTACGGATTCGGCCCTATCATATCGCGCTCTCCGGCCTCTGCGCCAAACGGGTTTGGGCGCTCACATCCAATGGGAGGCCCTTCCGAGTAAGCGCCGTGCCGGTTGTCCGTTTATGTTATGCGTGATACACTTTCTGCCATCAACCTCCCATCGCCTCTCATCATTCAGAAATCGCAATAAGGAGACATGGTTATGTTTCAGTTGCCCTCGACTCGCCGTTTGCTTTCGGCAGTCGTTATCGGATTATCGCTCCTCTTCTTTTTCGGTTTCGTCCATCTGACTGCGCTACAGGCCGCACCGCGGCTGCAGGAGGAAGGGACGCCCGCCGACTCCGGCCTCTACGTGGTGCAGCCCGGTGATACGGTAGTGATCATCGCCGACCAATTCGGCATCACCGTGGAAGAGTTGCGCATGCTTAACGACATTCCTGAGACCAATGTCATTTACGTGGGCCAGACTCTGAATGTAGGCAATGGGCAGGCGGCCACAGAAGCAATCACCGCAACGACTGCCGTGAGCGGCACGGCGGCCGTCACCGCACCGGCGGAAGTGAGCGCAACCGTCGCAACCGGGGAGGTCAGCGAAACTGCCGTCACCACCGGAACTGAGGAGATGACCGCAACGGCTGCCGTGACCGGCACGTCGGTCGTCACCGCACCGGCGGAAGTGAGCGCACCGGACGTAGCGACCGCAACCGTCGCAACCGGGGAGGTCAGCGAAACTGCCGTCACGACCGGAACTGAGGAGATGACCGCAACGGCTGCCGTGAGCGGCACGTCGGCCGTCACCGCACCGGCGGAAGTGAGCGCACCGGACGTCGCGACCGCAACCGTCGCAACCGGGGAGGTCAGCGAAACTGCCGTCACGACCGGAACTGAGGAGATGACCGCAACGGCCGCCGTGAGCGGGGCGGCGGCAATCACCGCCACGACGGTCGTGACGACTACGGATGCCGAGGCAGAGGCGGCCGGCGATCCCGCCCGCTTTGCAGCGCCTCAAGCCGGCAACAGCTACCACAGCCCCCTGGCCGTGAACGGCGTAGAGATAGAAGCGGGCCGGGAAGTGCAGGTTCGACTGACTGACGGCCGCGGCGCGACCATCGCCGAACGAACGCTTACGCCGGGCGAAGAAGGACTCAACACCTACCTGCGCTTTACGATCCGCAACGCCACGTCCGCCACGTTTGAGATTACAGGGACGGCGGACGGCCAGGTGATTCGCCGGGAGTCGGTCCGGCTTTTACCGGGACAGGTCTTCCTGGACCTGGAAGCGCCCGTGGGCGGAGATAAAATTTGCGGACGCGCCCTGCTTCTGGGCTACTCATCCTCATCCGGGGGGAATGTCTCCGGCGCGGCCTACGCGGCCGATGGCGCACTGTTGGCCGAAGGTTCCGGCAGCGGCGGCGCGCAGGGCGAGTACCGGGCCTTCTTTATCGGCCTCAACCCGGACGTGACAGAAGAAACCGAAGGCTACGTAACCGCCTTTACCCGGAGCGCGACGGACGACAGCCTAGTGGATGAAATCGTGGTTCCCGTCACGTTCTACCCGGCGGACAGCAATGCCTGTCAGTAGATCATGGGCCAGGCAACCGCGTAGGCGGATTCGATTTTCATGATGCTTGCACCGCGTCCTACCTGGCTGGAAATCAGCCGTTCCGCCATCCTCAACAACATCGGGGCCTTGCGTACGCGCATCGGCCCCGACTGCCGCCTCATGCTCGTGCTTAAGGCCAACGCCTACGGTCATGGCGCGGCGGAAGTGGCCCGCCTGGGCCAGGAAGCCGGCGCCCAGGCCATGGCTGTTGCTGCGCTCTCCGAGGCGCTGGATCTGCGCCGGGTGGGCATTGACGGCGAAATTCTGGTGCTGGGCTACACGCCCAGCCACCTGGCTGCAACCGCGGCGATTCATGCTATTCGCTTGGCCGCGTATGATTTCAGCACGTTATATGAGCTGAACGAAGCCGCCCGCAGCGTGCAGCAGCCCCTCACGCTGCATGTGAAGGTCAACACGGGCATGAATCGGCTGGGCGTGGCGCCGGATGAAGTCGTACCCTTCCTCCAGGCCGTCCATGACCATGATCACCTGCGCGTTGAAGGACTCTTTACCCATTTCGCCACATCTGATCTGACGGACAAGCAATACGCCTATGCGCAATTTGTCCGCTTTCAGGCGGTCGTCGCCGCGGCCGAGGAAGCCGGTTTGCGCCCGCCCCTGGTTCACGCCGCCAATTCAGCCGCCATCTTCACCATGCCCGAAACCCATTTGGATATGGTGCGTTCGGGCATTGCCGTTTACGGACTGGATCCGGATGCGGATGAAGCGCCCCTTCCCGCAGGCTTCCAACCGGCCCTGAGCTGGAAGGCTGAAGTGGGCCAGGTCCGCACGCTCCAGCCCGGCGACGCGGTCAGCTATGGTCGGGAGTTTATCGCCCAGCGCCCCATGACTGTCGCCGTGCTGCCCGTGGGCTACGCTGACGGCTTTCCGCGTCGCCCCCACAACTGGGGCAGCGTCCTCCTCTACGGCCGGGAAGCGCCGATTTTGGGGCGGGTCTGCATGGACCAGACCATGGTTGACGTGACCGCCATCAGCGAGGAAGTCGCGCCCGTCCGCATGGGCGATGAGGCCGTTCTCATCGGCCGCCAGGGCGACGCCGAAATCAGCGCGGCAGAAGCAGGCCGCCGGATCGGCACCATCAACTATGATGTGGTGAGCCGAATTCTGGCGCGTGTGCCGCGTGTATTGGTGGAATAAAGGAGAGATGAGGAATGAGAAAGGCGCAACCGGGGAACGACGTTTCTGATTTCTCGTTCCTCCTTTCTCCTTTCTCATTTCTCGGATATAGCCATGCTGGATCCAACCTCCGCCGGTCTAACCGATTTGGCCGCCGCCGTCAGACGGCGGGAAATCACGTCCGAAGCGCTCGTGGACGCGTACTTGGCGCGTATTGATGCCCTGCAACCCTCAATCAATGCCGTCACCGCTCTGGCCCAGGAAGCCCGCACCCGCGCGCGGGAATGCGACGTCGATCTGGCCCGGGGCATCAGCCGCGGCGTTCTCCACGGCATCCCCTTCACCGTGAAGGATGTCTTTGCCGCCATCGGTACGGTGAGCGTGCTGGATACGCGCATGCGCCAGCGCAGTGCGCCCACGCGTAACGCAACCGTCATTACCCGCCTGCGGGGTGCGGGCGCCATCCTGCTGGGCAAAACCAACTCGCCCCCCAACGGCCATGGCCGTGATGCTGAGACCGCGTATACCGGCCGCACGTTGAATCCCTACGACCTCAAGGCCACGCCCGGCGGTAGCAGCGGCGCGGAAGCTGCATTGATTGCTGCGGGCGGCTCGCCTCTGGGATTGGGCAGCGATCAGCAGGGCGGCGTGCGCGTTCCGGCCCATTTTTGCGGCGTGGCGACCCTGAAGCCCACCATGGGGCGCATCCCCAGCACCGGCGCATACAATCACCCCGGCGGCGTAAGCGATCTGCGCACCCAAATCGGCCCCATTGCGCGCCGGGTGGATGACCTGAATCTGGTCATGCCCCTGCTCTGCGGGCCGGATCACCTGGATTCGGGCGTCGTGGAGATGCCCTGGCGCGACCCCAAGAATGTAGATGTCCGCAAACTGCGGGTAGCGTTTCTGATCGAGGACCCGAATGCGCCCGTCTCTCCCCCGGTGGGCCGGGCCATGGGCGATGCGGTGCAGGCGTTGGCCCGGGCCGGCGTGACGCTGGAAGAGGTCAGCCTGAGTCCCCTCATTGCTGCCGGCGTGACGGTGGATCACTATCTGCGCAATATGGCCGGCATTCCGGGCCGGGAGGTGGTAGAGACGTTTAGCGAGTGGGATGAAGTGCGCACGTCCATGCTTCAGTTCATGCTGGACTACGACGCGCTGCTCTGCCCCGCCGGGCCTACGCCCGCGCCGCCCTTCCGGGATCAGGACCCGGCACGCTTTATCTACACCCTGCCCTTCAGCTTGACCGGTCATCCGGCCGCCGTCGTTCCGGTCGGGCGCGATCCGGCGGGTCGGCCTGTCGGCGCACAGATTGTGGCCCGCCCCTGGCGCGAAGATGTAGCCCTGTCCCTGGCCAAAACGTTGGAGGACGCCCTGGGCGGCTGGCAGCCGCCGGCCGGGTTTTCCGGATAACGTCAGGGTGGACTATGCATCACCCTGACGACTATGAGTCTTGTTCCACTCCCAGGCAAGCTGGGCAAAGATAAGCAGATTGCGCCAGGCGCCGTTGAACCAGATCTGCTCCATCAGTTCCCCCTCGCAGCGAAAATCCAGCCGCTCCAGCAGGTTAATGGACCGAACATTTTCCCGCAGCACCCGCGCGTAGATACGATGCAGCCCCAGTGTGCCAAACGCGTAGGTCAGCAGGGCGCTGACCATCTCGTAGCCGTAGCCCTGATGCTGGTAGGCCGGCGCCAGGGTATAACCGATCTCGCCGATGCGGGGGCTCTCCAGCTCGATGCTCAGCGACATATCGGCAATGAGCTGCCGATCCGCCCTGTGCTCCACGCCAAACTGGAAGGCCTGTCCCGGTCGGCCCGGCTCCAACTTCTCCAGGTCGCGGATGTAATAAAGAATATCCGCCCGCCCGATCTCCTGCCACTCCTGAAAGCGAATCACATCCGGCGCGCTGCGATAGGCGAGAAACGGCTCCACGTCCGTCTCGCGCAGGCGGCGGATGACCAGGCGCGGCGTTTCAAGGTTGGTAAACCGCCAAATCATGGTTGGGAGAGCGTCATTTCAATGAGATGGGGGCCCGGCTCAGCCAAACTGCGCAGCAGCTCATGACGCAGGTCCTGACCGGTCTCAACCCGCGCCGCGGGCACGCCGAAGCCGTGCGCGACGCTCACCCAGTCCACCGGCGGATTATCCAGCGCCGTCAGGCCCCGTCCGCTCGCATCCACAGGCATGCCCGCGCGGTCCATCTCCGCTTCCAGAATTTGATAGCGGCGATTGGCGGCGATGAGCGTGGTTACATTGAGCTGTTCCCGGGCCTGGGTCCATAGGCCCTGCACCGTGTACAGCCCGCTGCCGTCAGCTTGAAGGGCAATGACCGGACGATCGGGACAGGCCACGGCCGCGCCCACGGCCTGGGGAATGCCCCAGCCGATGGAGCCGCCGTTGAGGGTGAGCATGGTATGGGGCGCGGCGTGGTTGGCCAGTTCGCCATACGCCCGACCGCTGGTCACGCCTTCGTTGATGATGATGGCGTTGTCCGGCTGATGGCGGGCCAGAATATGCCCCATATTCTGCACGGTCAGAGGTCCATCCTCAACCGGCGGTAAGCTGCGGCGTTCGGGCGGGGGAGGCGATGTCGGCGCGTCCAGCGCATCGGCCAGCCCCGTAATGACGGCCAGCGCATCCTGCCCGTTTCCGCCCACGCTGCGCCGTTCCTGATCGTCGTGCAGGAAACGGCCCGGCACGCCGGCATAGCCGAAGAAACCCACCGGCTCCCGCGCCTCGATCAACACAAAAGCGCGATACCGCTGCAGCAGGCTGATGGCCTGCTCGGGGAAGTAGGGTATACGCACGGCAATCGGCAAATCCGGCGCGCGATCGACCCGGGGCGCAAAGGTCTCGGCCAGGAGATCGCAGCCGGTAGCAGCCCGAATGCGCGCGGCCTGACACAATCCCTCGGCCAGCAGGGTACGCCCGCCCAGAATGACGGCGACAGGGCCGGCTGCATCGCGCAGAAAGAACGCTGCCGCCTCAACGGCCGCGTTATCCGTCGGAGCGTAGGCGAATGTCGCTTTGCCCGCCAGGGGATTGTCCGCCGCCTGCTCCTGAAAATCGTGGGGAATTATGAGGGTTGCAATCTGTCCCGCGGTCGCGGCTGCGACGGCTTCAGCCATATCCCGGCCCGCGTCATTGGGCCCGGCCACATTGCGCTGCCAGCCCGACACCGTCCCCGCTAGGGACTCGATATCCATGTTCAGGGGCGGGTCCGCGGCCCGATGCCACGATGCATGATCGCCGATCAGGTTGATAAGGGGCGTCCGGGCCCGCCGGGCATTGTGGAGATTGGCCACGCCGTTGGCAAAACCCGGCCCCAGGTGAAGGAGCGTGAGCGCGGGCTTGCCCGTCATGCGGGCGTAACCGTCGGCCGCGCCCGTACAGACACCCTCAAAGAGCCCCAGAACGCTGCGCATGCCGGGCGTCTCTTCCAGGGCGGCAACCAGCGGCAGCTCCGTGGTGCCGGGATTGGCAAAGCAGACGTCAACCCCTTCGTTGCGGGCAGTCCGAATCAGCAGTTCAGCGCCGTTCATGCCTCTTCGCCCCAGCGTTGGGCCAGCTTCACGCAGAATTCGGTTGCTGTGCCCATGTCCTGAACGCTAATCCATTCCAGAGGACCGTGGAGGTTCTGCATGCCGGTGAAAAGATTGGGCGCGGGCACGCCCATTTCCGTGAGGCGGGAACCGTCGGTGCCGCCGCGGATGGGGGGCGAAAACGGCTCGATACCCATCCCCCGGCAGACCTCCAACGCCAGGTCCACGGGGCGCGTGTCATCCTCCAGCCAGTAGCGCATGTTGCGATACTGGGGCGTAATCTCGCAGGTGATGACGGCCCGGGGTTCGGTCGCGGCCACGGCCGCGGCGATCTGCTCCACCAGCGCGCCGTGAGCGGCCAGGCCATCCAGCTCGAAATCACGCAGAATAAAGTGCATTTCGGCCGCGGCCGCGGTTCCCCGCAAGGCATAGAGGTGAATAAAGCCCTCCCGGCCTTCCGTGGTTTCAGGCGTCCGGGTGACCTGGGGCAGCATCTCCGTGATCTTAGCGGCCAGGTGAAGCGCATTGACCAGCTCATCCTTGGCCGTGCCCGTGTGAATGGAGACGCCCTCAATCCTCACCAGCGCCTTATCCGCGGAAAAAGTTTCATAATCGATCTCGCCCGGCTGACCGCCGTCCAGCGTGTAGGCAATATCCGCCTGCAAATCGCCGGGCAGATCGGCATGAACGCCCCGGCCAATCTCCTCGTCGGGCGTAAAGCAGATGCGGACGGGACCGTGGCGCAGGGCCGGATTGCGCAGCAAATGTTCGGCCATGGTCATCACCACGGCTACGCCGGCCTTATCATCCGCGCCCAGCAGCGTCAGTCCGCTTGCGGTGATGATATCGTCGCCCTTCTTCTCGGCCAGATAGGGCGAAGTTTCCGGCGAAATGATCCGGGCCGGATCATCGGGGAGGACGATTGGCGCACCGTCGTAGTTGCGATGGACGATGGGCTTTACGCCCGTGCCGCTGAACGCAGGCGCGGTATCCACATGGGCCAGAAACGCGACAACGGGCGCATCTTCCAGTCCTTCGCTCGCAGGCACAGTCGCCAGCACCGCGCCGTAGTCAGTCAGACGCACGTCCTGCGCGCCGATAGCGCCCAGTTCTTCCGCCAGCGGGTTGAGGAGATCGTACTGTTTATCCGTGCTGGGCGCGGTGGGCGATGATTCATCGCTCTGAGTGTCAATCTGGACATAGCTGACCAAACGCGCTTCCAACACTTCAGCAAATTCCTGACGCATGAGAGTTACTCCTGGGTTGAAAAAAAGGTGGGATTGCTAACATTCAATAACGTTCACAGCCAGTCCGCCCCGAGCGGTTTCTTTGTACTTGGACTTCATATCCTTGCCCGTCTCCCGCATGGTGCGGATAACCTTATCCAAAGAGACAAAATGCTCGCCGTCGCCCCGCAGGGCAATACGGGCCGCATTGATGGCCTTGACCGCGCCCATGGCGTTGCGCTCGATGCAGGGAATCTGCACCAGGCCGCCGATGGGGTCGCAGGTGAGTCCCAGGTTATGCTCCATACCGATTTCGGCTGCGTTCTCCACCTGGTCCGGCGTGCCGCCCCGCACCTCGGCCAGCCCGGCCGCGGCCATGGAGCAGGCCACGCCCACTTCACCCTGGCAGCCCACATCCGCGCCGGAGATGGAGGCGTTCTCCTTGTAGAGCGCGCCGATGGCCCCCGCGGTGAGGAGGAAGCGCACCACGTCTTCGTCTTCGGCCGCCGGATTGGCCGTGTTAAAACGCACCCAGTAATGGAGCGTCGCGGGGATGATGCCCGCCGCGCCGTTGGTGGGCGCCGTGACGACGCGACCGCCGGCGGCATTTTCTTCGTTAACGGCCAGCGCATAAAGATTGACCCAATCCATAATGTTGAGCGGATCGCGTAGCCCGGCTTCAGGCGCGCCGGCCAGCTTGGCGTAGAGTCCCGGCGCGCGCCGCCCCACGTGGAGGCCGCCGGGCAGGACGCCTTCGGTATGGCAGCCCCGCACTACGCACGCCTGCATCACCTGCCAGATTTGGAGCAGACCATCGCGCACCTCCCGCTCGCTGCGCCACGCCTGCTCGTTCGCCAGCATAATCTCGCTGATGGTGAGGCCGTGGACCCGACAGAGGGCCAGCAACTCTGCACCGGTGCGAAAGGGATAAGCGACGGGCGTGTCGTCTTCTTTGATGCGGTCGGCGCCGGTGGCCTGCTCGTCCACCACAAAACCGCCGCCGACAGAGTAGTATGTGCGCAGGCGCAGCTCTTCGCCGGCCGCGTCAAAGGCGCGAAATTCCATGCCGTTGGGATGGTAGGGCAGGCTCTTACGCTGAAAAAGGAGGTCTTTTTTGGGGCTGTAGGCGATGACGCGTTCGCCCAACAGGCGCAGGGTCTGCTCCTCGGCAATGCGCATCAGCCGGGCCGGAACCAGATCGGGATCCACCGTCTCCGGCTCCTCGCCTTCCAGGCCGAGCAGCACGGCCTTGTCGCTGCCGTGGCCTCGGCCCGTTGCGCCCAGCGAGCCGTACAGGTCGCAGCGGATCCGATCCGTTTGGGCCAGCAGGCCGTCCCGCTCCAGCCCCAGGGCAAAGCGCCGGGCCGCCTTCATGGGCCCAACCGTGTGGGAGCTGGAGGGACCAATACCGATTTTGAACAACTCAAAAACGCTGATAGTCATGAAAAAATCTCGGTTGATTTGTTGTGGGGATTGACGACTATGACTTCTCACGCCATCCGGGTCTATGCAGAACGCTTTCTATTCCCATTCAATGGTGGCAGGCGGCTTGCTGCTGATATCGTAGACGACGCGCGTGACGCCGTCGATCTCGTTGACGATACGGTTGGAGACCCGGGCCAGCAGATCATAGGGCAGGCGCGCCCAGTCGGCGGTCATAAAATCGTCGGTGGTGACGGCGCGCAGAGCAATAGTGTAACCGTATGTCCGACCGTCGCCCATAACGCCCACGCTGCGAACAGGCAAGAGCACTGCGAATACCTGGCTCGTCGTACGATAGAGATTGGCGGCGCGCAGCTCATCCAGAAAGACCGCGTCGGCCGCGCGTAAAATCTCCAGCCGCTTCCAGGTCACGTCGCCGATAAGGCGGATGGCCAGTCCCGGTCCCGGAAAAGGATGGCGCCAGACAATGGACTCGGGCAGCCCCAGCGCCTCGCCCACGGCGCGCACCTCATCCTTGAAGAGGAGGCGCAGCGGCTCGACGAGAGCAAACGTCATATCATCGGGCAGGCCGCCTACGTTGTGGTGGGTCTTGATGGTACGGGCGTGCTGGGTGTCGTCCCCCGAGGCCGATTCGATGACGTCGGGATAGAGGGTGCCCTGGGCCAGGAAGGCGGGCGAGTCCACGCCCCAATCCACTGCCAGGCGCGCCGCCTCGGCCTCGAAAACCCGAATAAAACGCGCGCCGATGAGCTTACGCTTGCGTTCCGGATCGGCCACGCCGGCCAAATCGGTCAAAAATTCTTCCTTGGCGTCTATCGCCGTAAGCGCCATGCCCTGGTGCTGCTCAAATGTCTCGACAACCTGCTCCGCCTCGCCCCGCCGCAGCAGGCCGTGATCCACAAAGACGCAGGCCAGGCGATCACCGATGGCCCGGTGAACCAGGGTGGCCGCCACCGCGCTGTCCACGCCGCCGCTCAGCCCGCAGATGACGTGACCATTCGGCCCCACCTGCTCGCGGATGCGCGTCACGGTTTCATCGATGAAGTTGCCGGGCGTCCAATCGCCGCGGCAGCCGCAGATGCCCTTGACGAAATTATCCAGCAAGGCTCCGCCCCAGGGCGTATGCGCCACCTCGGGATGAAATTGAATTCCGTAAAGGCGACGGGCCGCATGGGCAATCGCGGCCAAAGGCGAATTCTCGGAATGGGCGATGGCGAGAAAGCCCGCGGGCAGCTGCTCCACCCGATCGCCGTGGCTCATCCAAACCCGCAGCGCGGCGGGCAATCCGGCGAAGAGGGGGTTGTCGGCGCCGACCTGTTGACCGGTTACCGTAATGTCGGCCGAGCCGTACTCCCGCTCGGCGCTGGGAGAGACCCTGCCGCCCAAAGCGTGGGCCAGCAGTTGCAGACCGTAACAGACGCCCAGAACGGGGACATCCTGCTCCAGCACGGCAGGCGGCAGCGTCGGCGCATCCTCGGCGTAAACGCTGTTGGGGCCGCCGGAGAGGATAATGCCTTTGGGGCGCATTCGGGGAAGCAATTCGTCCGCCTGATCCCAGGGGATCAATTCGGCATAGACCTGCTGTTCCCGCACCCGGCGACAGATGAGTTGGCTGTATTGACTGCCGTAATCGAGGACGGCGATGAGTTCATGCTGCATGAGCGAGACCGAAAAAGTGGGGAGGCAGCCATAAAAGATCGGATGCGCTGCCTGATGAAATAGCGTTCAAACGTTGCAAAATTGACATCAGAGTACTCGCAGTTTGGGGTAGAGGACAAATTTTCGTGCGTCTTCGCAGATATTCGCCCGAAAAAACCCTTGACGACCAGTTTCGAACTTGATATACTTTTAACCAATAGCAAAAATAGTAAGCGTAATCACAAATGCAGTAATGCTGCTACGTGCGAGCCTGAAGGGCGCGTAGGAGTTGAGATTCGGCCAGCTTGCAATAAGCCGGCCCGAATCCCATTCTTTCTATCAACCGGCTGGATCAAGAACATTCTCCCCATATTAATTTACCTCACGCATGGAGTCACGAGCGATGACAGAGTCAGATAGGGTCCAGCCGGAAGCGGAAGGCGATCCGCGCCAAGACGCGGCGAATGAAATCGTTGAGCCCGGGCAGCAGGCCGAAAATCAAGCGATGGCGGAATTCCGGGAATACCTGGAGAAAGAGTCAGCCCTCGATTTGCCTGCACGCGGTGAACTCTACGAAGGCGTCATTGTAGAGAAGCGCGCCAACGAAATCCTGGTCAATGTGGGAAGCAAGCATGATGGCGTGGTTCCCCAGGCGGACCTGGCGCAGCTCGACCCGGACGTCCTGAATACTCTGCAAGAGGGCGAAACCGTTGAGGTGGTCGTCAGTCGTCAGGCCGATGACAGCGGCATCTTCATCCTGAGCATCGCCCAGGCGCAGCAGCAGAGGGATTGGCTGCGGGCGGAAGCGCTGCTGGAAAGCGGCGGAATCACTGAGTGCACCGTTGACGGATCGAACAAAGGCGGTCTGACTGCGATCTTCAGCCATTTGCGGGGCTTTATCCCCGCATCACACGTGGTGGATATGCCGCGCAACATGAACGACGATCAGCGCCAGGATACGTTGAGACGCCACATCGGCGAGAAGATGAACGTCAAAATCATTGAAGTGGAACCCAAACGGCGGCGGCTGGTCATGTCGCAACTGTTGGCCGAGCGGGAGCGCCGGGCTGCACGCCGTGAGGAACTCATCGAGACCCTCCACGTGGGCGACGAGCGGGAAGGCGTGGTGCGCAGCATCCGCCCCTTTGGCGCGTTTATAGACGTCGGCGGAGCCGAAGGGCTTCTCCACGTGAGCGAATTGGACTGGGGTACGGTTCGCCATCCCAAGGACGTTATCTCGGTAGGCGATACGCTGCGGGTCCAGGTCATTCGCCTGGATCCAGACCGCGGCCGCATTGGATTGAGCCGCAAGCGGGTATTGCCCAATCCCTGGGAGACCATGACGACGCGTTATCGGGAGGGCGACATTGCCCCGGTGCGCATTACCCGGGTGGTGGATTTTGGCGCCTTTGCTGAGCTGGAGCAGGGCATTGAGGGGCTAATCCATATCAGCGAGCTGGCGGATATTACGATTGCCGAACCGTTAAAGATGGTGCGCCCGGGCGACGAAATTATGGCCAAGATTCTGCGCATCGACACGGCACGGCAGCGCGTGGGGCTGAGCCGGCGTCAGGCCATCGAATCGGATATATTATGGGAAGAGGATGACGGGACAGGAGATGACGGCGAGGAAGAAGCGTCATTCTTTATGCGTGAGAAGGAGCCTTTCGACGCCGAGTTCATGACGGACGAGGAGACGAGCCAGGAATAGGGTCCCGGACCGGGACAAGCAAGTTTTCCAGCCATAAGCATAGCGTTTTTCAGAACTTCGGATTTCCCCGGAAGCCCGAAGTTCTTTTTTGCGTCACTTGTCAGCTTCTCGCCATTTGTGATACAGTACACAAATGGGGCGCTTTTTGGATCTGGAGCCGAAGGGCGCTTCGTCACTCTACTTTTCCGCCTTCTGCTGGATAAGTTGCAATCGCTTATCTTTGCTCCATACGGTTCAGTGAATGCGCCATGACAACGCAAAAATCCTCGGCCCACGATAAGGCCGCCGTACCGGATATTGTGATTGGCCGCTTGCCCATCTACCTGCGCACCCTGACGATTTTTCGCAATTCGGGCAAGGATGTAACGTCCAGTCAGGAATTGGGGGAATATTTAGGCATTAGTTCGGCGCAGATTCGCAAAGACCTCAGCCACTTCGGCGAATTCGGCAAGCAGGGCACGGGCTACAACGTTGCATACCTCTGTAAGCAGCTGGAAAAAATCCTGAAGGTCGATTGCGTATGGCCGGTTTTACTGGTTGGGGCGGGCCATTTGGGTCATGCGCTGGCCAGTTACGAGGGGTTTGAAAACCGCGGTTTTCGCATCACCGGCGTCTTTGACAGCAGTCAGGAGAAAGTAGGCGGACAGATAGGCAATTTAGTCGTTCAGCCTATGGATGAGCTGAATGATTTTGTCTCCCGCCAGCGCTGTCAGATTGCCATTATCGCCGTGCCCGCGGAAGCGGCCCAGAACGTGGCCAATCTGCTCATCAAAGTAGGCGTTAAGAGCATCCTCTGCTATGCGCCCATTACGCTTACGCTGCCGCCTCATGTTCAGGTCGAGTACATCGATCCGGTCATCCACTTTCAGCACATGACCTTCTACCTCTCCAAAGGCTGCATCGACTCATAGACGCGGGGGAATCCCTAGGCCAGCGGCCGCCGACGAGGCAAGCCTTGTCCGCGCGGATAGTCGCCCGGCGTGGCCCGCACCTTGCGAATCAGCAGGATAAAGCGTCGCCCTTCCACAAACGGCACGTCCAGCGGGGCCAGACGTACGGTGTCGCCGCCCAGCATCTGGATGGCGCTGCGTGCATCAACAAACTCCTGAGGCGCGCTCGGCCCTTTGTAGATGAGGGCCAATCCGTTTAGGCGCACCAGGGGCAGCAAATACTCGACCAGCGTATTCAGCGACGCGACGGCGCGGGCCGTAACCACGTCAAACGCCGCGCGATATTCCTCTTTTCGTCCCAACTCTTCCGCCCGCCCCTGAATAACAGAGGTATCCGCCAACGCCAGCGCCTGGGTCAACTGCTCCAGAAAACGCACTTTTTTTCCCGTTCCGTCCATGAGGGCCAGCTGAATATCCGGTGCGGCCAATTTGAGGGGAACGCCGGGAAAGCCCGCGCCCGTCCCCACGTCAACCAGGCGCAATCCCGGCTTCAGCGTCAGGGGCAAATTCAGCTCCTCGGCCAGGATGGGCAAGCCCGCCAGGGAATCGAGGAAATGTTTGGCCTGCACATCCTCATAGTCGGTGATGGATGTGAGGTTGAATTTTTGATTCCATTCCGCCAGCTCGTGATAATAGCGCTCAAAATCGGCCTGCTGCGCGGGGGAAAGGGAGATGCCCATCTCTTGTGCGCCGGTCACGAGCAGCGACATGGCGTCAGGGGAAAGCGGCGTGGATGCAGTCATATGGATAACCTTGTGCTGAAAAGATGCGATCTGTTACCCATTTTTAGCACATCCGGCCGCCGGTTACAACAGCGTGCAGGCGGCGATAACAAAAAGAGGCCGGGGACAACGCGGATCAGGCGGGCATCTCCAGAAAAAATCTGCAAAAGCCCGCCGCGTCCGCGTCATCCCCGGCCGATTGTGACCGCTTGCCCTAATTCAATCGCTCGATGATGCCGGCCGCGCCCATGCCGCCGCCGATGCACATGGTGATGAGGCCGAACTGCTTGTCCCGCCGCCGCAGCTCATGCAGCATCTGCACGGTAAGCTTGGCCCCGGTGCAGCCCAGGGGGTGACCCAACGCGATGGCTCCGCCGTTGACGTTGGTAATATCCTCATCCAGGCCCAATTCACGGATGACGGCCAGGGCCTGCGCGGCGAAGGCCTCATTCAGCTCGATGAGATCGATGTCGCTCAGCTCCATGCCTGCGTACTTAAGAGCCTTGGGCACGGCCACAATCGGCCCGATGCCCATCACTTCAGGCGCGACGCCGCCTGCGCCAAAGCTGACGAAACGGGCCAGGGGCTTGACGCCCAACGCCTTGGCCTTTTCTTCGCTCATGATCATGACCGCGGCCGCGCCGTCGCTGGTCTGGCTGCTGTTGCCCGCGGTCACGGTCCCCTGAACGTGAAAGACGGGGCGCAGCTTACCCAGCGCTTCCATGGACGAGTCCCGGCGGATGCCCTCATCCTTATCAAAGACGATGTCATACTCGTTCACGCCCGCCCCCTCGCCCAGCTTGAGGCGGACATCCAGGGGGATGATCTCATCAGCAAAGCGACCGCTTTCCTGCGCGTCGGCAGCCAGCGCATGGCTGCGCAGGGCAAAGGCGTCCTGGTCTTCCCGACTTACTGCGTATTGCCGGGCCACATTCTCCGCGGTCAGGCCCATGCCCAGATAGACGCCAGGCCAATCTTCCGCCAGTGTGGGGTTAGCGACAAACTTGTTGCCGATCATGGGCACCATGGACATGCTCTCCGCCCCCCCGGCGATGATCACGTCGCCCATGCCGGCCATGATTTGCTGAGCGGCCCCGGCAATAGTCTGCAAGCCGCTGGAGCAGAAGCGGTTCACCGTTTGGCCGGTCGTGGTCTCGGGCAGGCCGGCGCGCAAAGCGGCAATGCGGCCCATGTTCATGCCCTGCTCCGCTTCGGGGAAGGCGCAGCCCAGAGCCACGTCCTCCACCTCGGCCGGATCGATGCCCGCCCGGGCCACGACTTCCTTGATGACCGTCGCGGCCATATCGTCAGGCCGGGTTGTACGCAGCGTTCCCTTGGGCGCCTTGCCCACCGCGGTCCGGGCCGCGGCCACGATAACTGCGTTTCGCATGGTCTATGTCCTTTCGTTAGGAAAGAAGGGCGAGGGGCGGGGAGCGAGGGGCGAAATTGCGTTCGTCCGGTCATCTCCTGCCCGTTGCCCAGTCAGGTTGGTTCTATTTTGGGCGATGCCGGCGCTTGGCTGCGCTGACCAGCATCGCAATGAGTTCGTCATATTGGCTGAAGCGATGGTTGAAGACATCAGGCTTCAAACCCTCGCAACCTCGCTCAATTCCGCAACGGCTTGCCCCGCTGGAGCATGTGCAAGACCCGATCCTGGGTTTTGGGCGTGCTGGCCAGGGTGAGGACCGCGTCCAGCTCCAGGTCCAGGAAGTACTGTTCGTCCATCCACGCGGGCTCGCTCAAGTCGCCGCCGGTGAGGACATAGCCCAGCTTCTCCGCGATGAAGGCGTCGTGCTCGCTGATAAAGCCGCCCTGAATCATGGAGTAGGTCTCAATCTTGACGCTGGCAAAATGATCCCGGCCCGCGGCATAGACGTTGCCCGTGGTCACCGGCGGGCGATAGCCTTCGTCGGCCATTTCCAGCACCGCCTGACGCGCCAGGGACAACTGTTGATCCCGGTTCATGACGATCAGGTCATCCTCAGCCAGATAGCCCAATTGACGCGCTTCTTCACCGGACATAGAGACTTTGGCAAAGCCGATGGTCTCGAAGATCTTGCGTAAATAAGGCATGGGGTTGACGTTGGTGGCGTGCATGTGGGGACTGACGTGACGGCGCACCATCTCCTTGCAGCCGCCCCAGCCCGGGATGATGCCTACGCCCACTTCCACCAGCCCCATGTAGGTTTCCGCCGCGGCTACGATACGGTCTGACGCCAGGCAGGTCTCCACGCCGCCGCCCAGAACGCGCTGGAAGGGCGCGGCCACCACGGGCTTGGGGGCCTTGCGCAGAGCCAGAAGCGTATCCTGACCGCCCTGGAGCAGCTTGCCGATCTCTTCCCACTGGCCGGACTGGGCCAGAATGGCTACCTTGAGCAGGTTGGCGCCCACGCTGAAATTTTCGCCCTCGTTGGCAATGACCAGACCGGTCGCGTCGCCGTACATGCGGTCAATGGCGACCTGGGCAATTTCGAACATTTCGTCATCCAGCGCGTTCATCTTGCTGTGGAACTCCAATAGCATGACGCCGTCGCCCATATCCAGCAGGCTGGCGGACTCATTGCCCGCAATCTTGGCGTGGGAGCGCTTCACGTCGCCGATGGTGAGGGAATTTGCGCCGGCTTTCACCGCCTCGTATTGCCGGGTGAGGGGACTATAGGCCATGCGCTCGGTGCCGTAGTAGGTATAGAACTGCTCATGGCCGCTCTCCAGCATCTCGACCACCCACGGCGCGACGGAAACGCCCTCGCCCGCCAGCCGATTGACCGTCTCCTCCACGCCCAGGACGTCCCACGTCTCAAAGGGTCCCATCTCCCAGGCGAAGCCCCACTTCATGGCGTTATCGATATCCACAATGCTGTCGGCGATTTCGGGAATACGCTTGGATGCGTAGGCCATGGTGCGGGAAAGGGTATGCCAAATCAACTCGCCCGCGGCGTCATCCGCCTCGACCAGCGCCTGGAGGCGATCAACCAGAGACAGATCCTTGGCGTCGCCCACGCTGTCCCATTTGGGCTTGCGCGGCTCCACGTATTCGATCTCACCGTCTTCGGCGGCCGTCTGGAGATCCAATCCCCAAAACGCCTTTTTGCCCTGTTCATCCTTGACCGTTTTGTAAAAACCCTGGCCGACTTTAGAGCCGAGGAGCTTATTCTCTATGAGCGCTTCCATGATCGCGCTGCCGTACTCGCCGCGCAGGATTTCCCGGTCTTCATCGTCGGGAATCATCTGGTAAAGATTCTGGCTCACCAGGGCCATGACGTCGATGCCGATGACGTCGTTGAGGCGGAACGTGCCGGTTTTGGGGCGGCCCAGCAGCGGTCCGGTCAGGCGGTCCACTTCCTCCACCGTGTAGCCGTTCTCAATGGCGAATTCCATGACGTCGCTCTGAATAAAGCTAATCATGCGGTTGGCGACAAAGTTGGGCGTGTCCTTGCAAACCACCACCCCCTTGCCCAACACGTCTTCACCGAAGCGCTTCATCCGCTCGACCACAGCCGGATCGGTCTCTTGGGTGGGGATGATTTCCAGCAGGTGAAGATAGCGGGGTGGGTTGAAAAAATGGGTGCCGAGGAAACGTTGCTTAAAGCTCTCTGACCGGCCCTCGCTGATGATGTGAATGGGGATGCCCGACGTGTTGGTGCTGATGACCGCACCCGCGGGCGCGTGCTCCTCGATGCGGGCCATAAGCGCTTGTTTGGGTTCGGGGCGCTCAATGATGACCTCAATGATCCAGTCGCTCTTGCCCACGGCTGCTTCAAAATCGTCTTCCAGATTGCCCACGGAGATGAGGCGCGCCGCGTCCTTGACGAAGAGATTATTGGGCTTGGCTTTGATCATGCGGTCGAAGCCGTCCTGGACAATGCGGTTGCGTACCCGCCTGTCATCCAGCGACAGGCCGGCCGCTTCTTCCTGGGGCGTCAGCTCTCGGGGGACCATATCGAGCAGCGTCACCGGTACGCCAGCGTTGGCCAGGTGCCCGGCAATGGCCGCGCCCATGGTCCCCGCGCCGATGACGGTGACGGTATTAATTCCGTTTGGCATGTGATTGCTCCTTCAATCGGATGCAGTGGATAGAGCGTACTTCAGGCAGCATGGATGAACCTGCGCGGATTTTTTCTGTCATCATCCGCGCAGATCCGCCCATTCCCGCCGGATTCACGTTCTATCAGATTGTCCTGAATCGATACCAAGTTTGCGCAGGATACGATCCTGCACGGGGTGATGACAAAGTTTGCCACGAAGATGTTGCGAAGCGGTTTTGAACGTAATGAGTGATGGTTGATTCGTTTACTTGCTGATTCGTTACGGAATTAAGCGTGCCTCACTCGTCACGCATCAAATTTACGTGTCACGATTACGCAGTACAATCACGCTTCCGGCTCCAGGTGCACCAGCACATCGCCTACCTGGGGCAGGCGCGTGCGGATGAGTTCCTGAAAGCGGGTGCTGAGATCATGGGCTTCATTCACGGGCATGGCGCCGTCCACCAGGGCTTCTACGGTGACGGAGAGACGGCCTTCGACTTGGCGGATACAAATATCGTGGGGATGGGAAAGTGCGGGAATTTCGTCAGCCGCGTCGTGAATAACGCCTGAGATTCGCTCGGTTAAGCTCCGGGAGACCCGGGCTCCTGGCAGAACTTCGCTATTGGCCAGTTCGATGTGGGTATGCACCGCGTTGAGTTGCGGCAGGCGTTCCAATGCCGCGGCCTCCAACGAGTCTACCTGGGCATGCGCTTCGGCCAAAGTCAGGCCCGAATCGACGCCCACATGGAGATGGAGACTCAAAACATCATCCACCTCCTGCACCCAGCATTCGTGGATGACCACATCATGCTCCTGACCGATAAGCTTGACTGCGGTCAGCAGATCGGCGGAACTGTCGGGCAGGCGGCGGGCTTCGGTATGCACGGTCACGTCGCTTACGCCGGGCAGGTCGAGCAAGCGCCTGCGCACCTCATCGGCAATGGCGTTGCCCTCGCCCATGGAGAGGGTGCGATCGACGCGTATGTGGAGGTCCACGGCTACGTTATCGGCGGGGCCGCGGCTGCGGATGCGGTGGTAACTTTCCACGCCGTGCACATCTGCCACAATTTCGGCGATTTCCGCTTCTTCCAAAGGCGCACGATCCACCAGCGCGGGCATATTCTCGCTTACCGTATCCACGCCGATCTTGACGATCACCCCGGCGATGAGGAGCGCGACCAGCGCGTCGGCCCGGGGATAGCCCAGCCGAACGAGCAGCAGGCCGACAAGTACGGCTCCGCTCACGCCGATGCTGGCCAAGGTATGACGTGCGTCGGCGCGCAGGACTTCGCTTTGCAGGGCGCGGCCCCGGGCCAACTCCCAAACGCCGGCAATCGCCTGCACGCCCGCGCCGAAGAGCAACGCCATGACGCTCCAACGGTTGACCGTGGGCGGCACGGGCGTTACCAGTCGTTCCACCGCGCCGATGCCCAGTTCCCAGGCCGTCACGAAGAGGGCGGCGGCAATAAAGAGCGCGGCCATGGTTTCAAATTTGCGATGACCGTAGGGGTGATCTTCATCAGGCGGCCGGCTGCTGATGCGCACCGCGATGAGCCCAACCACGTTGGAAACCCCGTCGAAGAGGGTATCCAACCCGTCGGCCACCAGGCTGAGCGCGCCGGTCCATAGCCCAACGCTCAGCTTGGCTCCGGTAGCCAGC
Organism: Caldilineaceae bacterium; assembly: GCA_020433455.1. Lineage (GTDB taxonomy): Bacteria > Chloroflexota > Anaerolineae > Caldilineales > Caldilineaceae > JAGRCP01. Next base: position 31,114 of record JAGRCP010000092.1, read on the forward strand.
AGGTTGAGCACGAAAGTGATGAGAAGAACCTTGCTAATTGCGGCGTAATTTCTGTCCATAACCAAAAAATTGTAACACAGGGTTACAAGCTAATCAGAAAACGCATCCATACAGCAGCGCACAATCAACCGCGTTTGGTCCTCAGGCAAAGCTGCATCAAAAGCGCTTGTGTCGGGAAAAATAAAATGATACGATGCAGCCATGTCTCCCTGGAAAAGGAAATTGAATCGCCGTTCGTTTCTATCTCTATTGGCTATGCTGCCGTTTCTGGCGCGGTGGAATTGGCCGCGCGCGGCGGCTCAAGCAGAAGCACGCAGCTATAACAGCGGCGTCTATGGCGCAAACGTCTACGGCGGCGCAGGCGATTCGGAGAGCCTGCCGGACAACGTATATTTACCCTTCGCGGCCAATCAATAGCAGTCGATAAAATCAGCATAAAAACGGCCGAGCGCGGGGCAAGCCCGAAGACCCTCATCGCGGATACAACGCCGGGGGCGATCGCCAGGATCACAGCTCTGCGCATCTTTCGGCTTAAATCTGGTTCTTTATGGAAGGGGTAAATCATGGCGCGTTTACCAATACCGGGCGCGGACAATGATCAGTGGGGTACGCTCCTCAATGAGTATCTGCTTGTCTCCCACCTGCCTGACGGAACGCTGCGCCCCCAACCCGCGGCCCCGTCCGTGGTGGTCGCTGCCGCGGAAGCGCCGGCCGCGGTCCGGCAAATCGCGGCCCACGTTTGTGACGGAACCGACGATCAGGCGGAGATCAACGCAGCGCTGCAAAGTTTGGGCGCAAGCGGCGGACAGGTGCTGCTGTCCGGGGGGACATTTCACTGTAGCAGCGCCATCCAAATGCGTCCGCGCACTATGCTCTTGGGTCAGGGCCGGGCGACGATTCTCAAAGCCCATGGAACGTGGGGCGCCTACGACGACTCTCCGATTGGCGCGATCATTGAGCCGCTTCACGCCGGCGTTGATCGCACCTGCATAGCCTGTCTGGCGATTGACGGCAACCGCTACAATGATGCGGACGTCATGGGCATCTACTATCACATTACGGACAACAGCGAATTTCTCATTACGCCGGACGCGGTCCACCGCTTCCACGATCTCTATGTGGTCAAAACGCTGCGCCACGGCATTTACCTCAAGGGCGGCGAGATGCGCGGCAACAGCCTGAGCCGCATCCGCGTCTTCACCGCCGGCGTCACCGATGCGGTGGAGGCTCACGGCTTTTTTCTGGAATGCCCCGACCTGTTTATAGAGGGGTGCGATGCGGGCGGATGCAGCGGACACGGTTTTCTGGTGCGGGGCGCCAATCACCATTACAGCAATTGCAAAGCGTGGTATGCCAAGCTTTCGGGATGGGGAATTCGGGCCGCACGCGGCGTCTACAGCAGCTGCGTGGCGCAGGACAATCGCCAGCACGGCTTTTATATTACCGCAGGACCGAACTCGCTGAGCGCATGCCATGCAGACTCAAACAGCTGGAATCCCGAGGCGTCATCATCCGAATATGACGGATTTCATGTGGCATGGGGCAGCTACATCCAGTTGGTCGGCTGTAGCGCGTATGACAAAAATCAAGGCGAGCGGGGATATTGGCAACGTTACGGCTTTTATCTGCACGGCACGGCAGGCAGCTACCCCACCCGCTGCCAAATTCTGGGAACGGCGCTGGACAACACGGCGGGCGCCATAGGCTACGCGGTAAGCGGTATGGAGCAGGAGCCGACCAACTGGATTCAAATTCAATAACGCCGTCGGATGAATCCGCCCTAATAAATCACCACCTGCACATTCTCCTTCTCAAACTTCAGACGCTCCTGCTCAACGTAGCCCAGGCGGCCCAGGGGTTCGGTAATAAATTCCGTGCCATAGGGCGCGCGTCCGATGGGCATAAAACCCTTGGCCGGATCGATGGGGGTCACCACAAAAACCCGCGTAAACAACCCCTCCTTCTCCATCCCCTCCAGCAACCGATAGAGGGCGTCCGGCGACCGGGAATAGCCCGTATCGGACAGGCCCAGATAGAGCGTGCGTACAGGACCGGGGCTGCGGCTGCGCAGGGCGGTCGCCGTTACCGCCGCGCGTAACGCCTCCGGCCCGGGCAATTTTTTGGCCAGTCCGGCTACGCTTGCGTCTTGTTCGATATTCATCGCGACATCAGATAGCGTGACGGGCAACACATCAAACTCAGCGGCCAGGCTCCAGTCCAATTGAGGCGGCGCAGGGCGCGTCAAGTTAATCGTTCCCACAATCAATGCGGGCTCATCGGGATTCAACCGCGCCGCGATAGCCGCGGCGGCGGGATAATCAGGCTGGCGCGAAACCGGACGCAAATTGACGCCAAAAAGCCATGTCGAATAGAGGAGCAGCAGAAGCGCGGCGGCCTGGCTCAGCCGAGAGGGGCGAGGCAGGGAGAGACGTGCAAAAAGCAACGCATCGGTCATCAATGCGGCCATGGAAAGATAGAGGGCGGGCAGCAAGGGAAAGAGGTGGCGGTCCACTTTGGTCTGATGGAGCTGGCCCAACGTGAACTGGAGCAACACGATCAGCGCCAGGATGCGCAATCCCCGATTGCGGCGCATTTTACTCAGCGCATAGAGGAGGCCGACCATGAACAGGGCGAAGAGGAGAGGCGAGCCGCTCAATGCAACCAGGGCACGGGGATAGTAGAGCAGGCCCGCGGCGGAGAAGGCGTCCTGCGCGCCGAAGGGCTGATTGAGCAGCGCTTCCCACGTCCGCATTAGTTTGGGCGGATAGGCAAACCAGAACGCCAGCGGCCCGCTGACTGCCAATGCCAGCGCAAGAAGCCGGCGGTTGAACATGCGTCGGGGGCGGCCGTGGGCGCGGATGAAAAGCTCCAGCGCCACGACCGCCATGAGCAGCACGCCGTAGTTGAGCTTGGTCAGGAAGGTGAGGGCGATGGACAGGCCCAGCCAAACATAGTCGCTGAGAGGGGAATCTTCCTCCAGCCGCAGGAAGCGCCAAACCGCCAGATACATGACCGCCAACGCGGGAATTTCCAGCATGACCTGACCGGCGTAGGGCGTCAGGGCCGGCGCGGTGAGGTAGAGCGCGGCCGCAATAAACCCCAGGACCGGGCCGCGCTGGATTTGCTGGTTCCTGCGGCCCAGGCTCGCGCCGCAGGCGTAGAGCGCGGCCGCGCCCAGCAAAAAGAAGAGCAGGCTCACAGAACGGGCCGTAAGTACGCCTGCCCCAAAAAGCGTGAACGCGCTGCCCAGCGCGATGGTATGCACGGGCGGCCAGTAGACCTGGCGATAGATGTCATACATCAGCCCCATGACGTCACGTTGCTCCACATCATACGCCAGATTGAGCCCGCGCAGGGCATGGCTTGCCTGGTCCCAGCCCATGCCTCCCGCGGGACGGATGGCGCGCTGATAGATGGCCCCGACGATGAGCAGGGCGCAAAGCGTCAGCAACAGCGGCAACCAGCGGGCCGCGGACGAAGGATGATGGGCGTTTTTTCGTGGCATGGCGTTGGAGATTAAAGATTGAAGATTGAAGATTAAAGATTAAAGATTGAAGATTGAAGATTGAAGATTGGGGTGAGACGTGATGGTTGTTGAGCGCCGCCTCACGCATCGCTCATCCGGCCACCGCATAAGACCAGTATGAGGCGACTATCCCCCGGTGATTTCCCATGTGCGGATCTCTATAAAATCACCGCCTTCGGTTAGCGGGACGCGGGGCGCGCCGGGTTGGTCGGGCAGATAGAGACCTGTAATCAGGCGGTAGGCGCCGGCAGGAAGCGAGGCGGGCAGGGTCAGGCCGTAAAGCGCGGGCTCCCAGGCCGTCAACGGCTCGTCGCGCTGGGCGATGACTGTTCCGTCAGGGCCGATAAGCTGGACGAAGACCTTCTCGCCCCCATCGGCAGGAGTAGCTTGATCGCCCGCCCAGTCCAGGCGGACGGCCAGGATGTTGCCGGCCAACGGCTCAGCCGGAGCGAGGGACACGCCCTGTAGCTCGGCGCCGTTTGTCCAGGTTGCGGCCGGTAGTTCCGGCGCGGCAACAGACCGCCCATAGACCATCAGCGGCCAGGCGCCCGTGGGGCGTTCCGCCAAAAGCGTAAAGCGGGCCGCAAGCGCATCGCTCGCAATGGCGCCATCATCCCAGTTGGGCGCGGGCTGCACGGGCAAGAGCACCCGCGTGACGCCCTGCTCCGCCTGCTCGGCCACGGTTGCTTGCGCGCCGGCCCGGTCATGGGGCGCGGGCGGCAGGACCCAATGCGCCACCGGGCCCCGATAATAGTACCAGAGCGTGGGATCGGGGAAATTCTGGGCGATGCGCACCTCCTCCGGCGGCAGCCCCGCGCTCAGTTCGGTAAGGGCGGCGGCCAGCTCCCGCCAGCCCCGGGTTTTGCTGTAGGCGGGATCGGCGTACGCGCGGTTGAGGGCGATCAGATTTACGAACAGAAACCCGCCCAGAAGCGCCCAACTGGTAAAGCGAAAGCGGGGCTGGGCCGCGTTAGTCGATGGGGCAAAGGACGGCAGCGCGGCCGCGCAGAGGAGCAAAAAGGGCGGCAGCGCGGCGACCAGGTAGCGTTCATCAAAGATGGGGCGCTGCTGCGCACCGAACCAAGTCCCTGCCAAAGGAATCAGCCAGTAGAGTAACAAGAAACTTGCCTCCTCGCTGCGTCGGCTTGCAAAAAGACGCAGCGTCCCCGCTATGACCAGCGTTCCGGCCAGGATGAGCACAGCGGCCTGCTGAGCGGGCGCAATGCTTTCACCGCCGGCCAGGACCAGAAGCGCCCGCCGCGCGGCGGGCGCCAGGCCGGGCGAGTCGCCGTTGCCGCCATAGCCCGTGAGGGTATCGGCCGCGGCCGTGAGCCAAGGCAGATAGAGCAAAGCGACGCTGCCCTGGATGATGAGCCAGGGCAGAACAATGGTGCGCCAGGATCGTCGCCAAAGACCCACGCCCATGACAAAAAGATAGTGGGCCACGAGCACAAAGGCGGCGTAGTAGTGGGTGTGCAGCGCCAATAGACTGACGATGATGTAACTAATGCCCAGGGTCCAACGCTGCCGCCCCGCCGCGCGCAGCCAGGCCACGGCCAGCCACGATGAAGCCAGGGTCAGGGCCAGACTCATGCTGTACATGCGCGCGTCCTGCGCATGCCAGATGGCATAGGGGCTGACTGCCATGAAAGCCATGGCAACCGTCCCGGCTGCGGGCGAAAAATTCAGGCTGCGGGCCAGACGATAGAGGAGCGCAATGGCCAGGACGCTGAAGCAAACGCCCCAAAAGCGCAGGGCGAACTCCCCGTCGCCCACCAGGGTGATCCACCCCTTTTCCACAAAATAGCTTGCAACAGGATGGGGTTCACGCAGTTCAATGGTGGCGCGCACGATGTCAGGCCAGGGCCGCAGGCTGAAGAAATAGCCGAATGCCTCATCGCCGCGCAATTCCTGAAAATCCAGGCGAAAGACGCGCAGGCCAAAGCCCAGCAAGAGCAGGGCCAGGCGGCTGATGCGAAGCGCCTGCCTGTTCACGGTTGCCTCCCGGTCCGCGTCGCGGTGAATAATGCGCCGACCGCCAACGCGAGGAGCGTTGCCAGCGTGATCCACAAGCCTATGCGTACGCTATCCGGCGCGTAGACCAGCTCAAAAGAGGTATCGCCCGAAGGCACGGCCACGCCGATGAGCGCAAGGTCGGCGCGCAGGGGCTCTAACAGAGGCAAGTCGTCCGAATTTCCCCGTGGACAGGCATCCCCGGCGCAGCGCGGGTTATCGATGCGCCAGCCGGGCAGCCAATTTTCACTGATAACCAGGAGGCCGCCGGGGCCATCCACGCGCACGGCCAGGCGATGGGGCGCCGGGCGGGTGAGTTGAATAGCCGCTTCGCCCGATGGAGCCAGGGTGACGGGCGCAGCGCTCGCCGGCAGGCCGGGCGGAAGCAGAGCCGTTTGGCGCAGGTCAAACTGATGATCGGCCAGGAGGTCCCGGGCCGTGACGTCATCAACCATGCGGACCGCGGGCGTCAGCCATGCCCGGGGATTGGCGTCGGTGAGACGGTGGAGGTAGGTCGTATCTTCCCGCTGAGGAAAATCACCCAGCCGCCGGGAAGGCTCAAACAGGTCGGCGCGCCAGGTAATGACGTGCTCCACGCCGGTCAGATCCCACATGCGGTCCAGGGGAAACTGGTCAAACAGCATGGCGTAGCGGGCCAGGCGTAGAGGGCTTGCGCCCCAGACATCCTCGATCTGCGCGTCCATCCCATAATCTTCAGTGAGGCGGAATTCGTTATAGACGCGACCGGGCAGGCCTAAATTGGCGTCAGCTTGCTCGGTGACGGCCGCGACGAGGGCCGCCTGCCCGGGCGATGCAGCCAACATCTCGCGGGGCGCAAAGAGGCTGAGGGTGGAGCCGAAGTTGATAAGAAAAAGGTTCCCGCCGGTCAGCAAGATCAGCAGCGCACTGCGGCGGCGCTCCCAGCCGGGCAGCCAAATGAGAAGGGCCGCGCCCATCCCCAGAAGGAGCGTGAGGGTGGCCAGCCCCAGAAAATGCCAGGGTCCGATGACGGTCCGGCCGGTCGCCTGCCAGAGCAGCCCCAGGGTGTAGACGCAGATGGTGAGCAACGCGCCGTAGAGGAGGGCCAGACGCTTGCGCAGGCGGATGCCCATCACCGGGACAGCCGATGCGCCCAGGCCGGCCGTTATGCTCAGGGCTAGGGCAACGAGATAAGCGGCCCGTTCCTGACCGCGGAAGAGCTGCCAACCGGGGGCCAGACGATAAAAGAGGGGGTAGAGAAAGCCGTTTTGACCGTAGGAAAGCAGGAGCGCGGCCAAAGCCAATCCGCCGAAAAAGCCTATCACTGAGCGAGGGGAAGCAGGCGCTTCGACGCATGCGGTCTCCTCGGCGTAGCGCGTGGAAGTCAACGCAGCCAGCCCGGCCCAGGCCAGGCAAAGTCCTGCTGCGCCCAGGTAGAGGGGCGAATATTGGGTAAAGACCCGGGGGACAATCATCTGCCACGTGTCCCGCAGGGGGAAGCCGCCGCTTACGTAGGCGTAGCTTACATCGGCGCGCACGCTGAGGCGGGTAAATTCCAGACTGGGCAGAAGCTGGGCCGCGCTCAGCCCCAGGGCAACCAGCAGGAAAAAGACTGCGCCCGGCACAGGGCGCCACCAGGTCATCCGTCCCCGCCGCGCGGCGTTGATCCACAGAAAGAGAATCCACGCGCCAACGGCATAGGTGATGTAGAGAAACGTCTGGGGATGACCGGCGCTGAAGGCTACAGCATAGACCAGTCCTGCGGCCGTCCAACTGGACAGATTGTCGGTCCGGGCGAAGGCCCGCCAGAGAAAGCGCCAAATCAAAGGCAGCCAGATGGCCGTGCGCAGAATGGCCAATTGCAGAGGCGGATAGGCGGTGAGATAGCCCGAGAGCATAAAGAGCAGGCCGCCGGTAAAGGCGGCCCAGCGCCGGTAGGGCAGATCGCCCGTCAGATCGTCCAACAGCAAGTAGACAAAAAAGCCGGCCAGGGCCGTTTGCAAAACGGCTTCCATCTGCAGCCAGTAAAGTCGCGCGCCCGGACCGTCAAAAGGAAGCGTAAGGAGGAGCAACGCATTGCTCAGCGGGTAGTAGACCGCGGCCTGGATATCGGCCAGAAAGGGATGACCGCTGTAGGTGTAAGGATTCCAGAGCGGCAAGGACAAGGCGCGTACAGCCTCATACTGGAAGCGACTGAAGGGTAGAAAATGATCCACAAAGTCGCCGCCGGCAAAGGTCCGCAGGCCCAGCGCCTGGGGAAGGTAAAAGAGCAGCGCCAGTGCGCTGTACGCCCAAAGCGCGGTTACGTTGGGGCGCGCACGGGTAAAGCGTGAGACGCGCTCGTCGCCTGAAGGATCACGCATCACGCATCACTCTCCCACTTCAATCTTCCCGATCTCCACAAAATCGCTGCCGTTTGGCGTGATGAGGCGAGGCGCGCCCTGGTCCAGCGGGTCATAGAGTCCGGCGATGAGCTGATAGATGCCGGGCGCGGCAGTGGGGGGAATCTGAAGCGCAAAACGCTCGGAAAGGGCCTGGTTCACGGGCAGTTCGGTGAAGCGCGCGTAGCCGTCAACCGGACCGCTATCCAGCAGGGCCAGGGGGAAGCCGGCCGGATCGAGCAGTTGGACGAACCAGCGCAGATCGCTGTCCTGGGGCGTTACCACTTCGTAGTCAATGCTGAGGGGCAACATGCCGCCGGGATCCACCAGTTCCGGGACCTGAGCGGTCAGAATGGTGACGACCTCGCCGCCCCGTGTCGTCAGGGGAATGCTGAAGCGTCGCGCCGCGGCCTCGGTCATGAGGCGCGGCGTGGCGTAGCGCAGCAGGCGAAAATCATTGTACCAGATATCGCTGGCCTTATACGCGTGCTCAGCCAAATAACGTTCAAAGTCGTTGTCAGGATCGTTGACGGGCAGCCCTTCGGTGATAAACCAGATGCGCTCCCGGGTAGCCAACAATTCGGCCATAACCTGATCGGCTTCAGGGTGATCTAAGTTGGTCTTGGCATAGCCGTAAATCGGCAGCATGGGGACGCAGAGCCCCGGCATCCAGTTCATGGGAATCTGATAACTGAAGGGCGCAATGGTCACCACTGCATCTTCTGTGGAGCGGGCGTCGGCGCAAATATCCCGGATGATGGCCCGGTAGCCCTGATCCGCGGTTCCGTAGGCGGGATTGCGGCCGGTTTCGCCCAGCCAGGTGGAAATGAGGACCATGGGCAGAAGGGCGATGAGCACGCGCAGGGGCATGCTGGGCGCAACGTTTTCGCCTCGCTCATCGGTGCGCCACCAGAGGTAAAGGGCCACAATCAGGGTGCCGATGACCAACACACCCACCATGAGGACGAGCAATTGCACGTTGCCGTCGGCCCAAAGCCAGGCCAAGTCCGTGTTGGCAATAAAATTCTCGCGCATGAGACGGAACTGGCCGAAGACCGGGCTGAGCAGAAGGTCGCGCAGGGACTGGTTGGGCGGCCCGTACTTTAGGGGGTCCGCCCAGTCGGTGGGATAAAGGCTGCGCAGCACGATCTCATAGTTTACGTAGTTTTGGGTCACGGCGCCGATCTGGACGAGAAAAGAGAGAAGCGCCAGGACGACAACGCTCATGCCGCGTACGCCCAGCGCGGCTATCCACCGGCGGGCGGGCAGACGCGTAACGATGTTGACGTATTTCTGGACATAAGGCGCCAACACCAGCACCCAGAGAGGCGTCAGAGGCACCAGGAAACGCGGCCCCCAGGCAAAGCCGCCCCACCACATCCACCAAAAGCTGTAGAGCGAAATCAGCACGACGCTGAGTGCGGCAATGGCATAGCCCTCGCGGCGATGACGACGCAGGAAGGCCGGTGCGGCCAGCAGGCTGCCGATAAGGAGAGGCGTGTGCCAGAAGACGCCGCGATAGGGGCTAAACATCAGGCCCCAAAAGCCGCTTAAAAAGGGATTGGTGAACCCTTCACCGGAGTCAAAATGGTAGCCGGTGTCCAGAGGATTGCCGAAGCGCACATTGTTGTAGAGCAAGAGCAGCCCCCCGGCGAACAGAACGGGAAGCGCAAACGTGATGAGCGGGACCAGGGGAAATCCTTGTCGGCGTTCAGCTTCGCCGGTGCGGGGAGCCGAGGGGGTAAGCCCGAGCAGGAGGACGTAGAGACCCAACACGCCAATCAGCAGCGCATGGGCGGTAACGGTCACCAGCATGATGGCCGCGCCCGCGCCCGCCAGGAACATCCACGCCAGACGACCGGTGCGCTCCCACAGATAAATGGAGAGAAAAGCCGCCAGCAGGCCAAAGGCGCTGAGCGGTTCGCCAAAAAAATGATTGGCGTAGGGCCAGGCAATGGTAGCCAGGCCGTAAAGAAGACCAAGCGCCAGGCCCGTGCGGTTACGGTAACCAAACTGGACGGCGGTCAGAAAGAGCAGAACCGCGGTCGCGGCCGTCACCACGCCGTTCCACAGCAGGGTAGTTTGGAGAATCCCCAATCCCACGCCGATACGGCTGAGGAGGCGTACGCCGTGATACCAGGGCAAGGCCAGGAAGGCAGGCGCCGGGCCTTTCTTGCTGTAGACTTCGCCGTCCTGGCCAAACGCGCCCAACACTTCGCCGGGGCTGTTGACCCACTGGGTCCAGGCAATGGCGTTGGTGTCCAGCTTACTGCGGGTCGCGACGGATTCGGTGACGGCGTAGATGCTCACCTCATCCACAATGTGAAAGCGGCCCGAGCTGCTCATGGTGTAAATCGAGAGCAGAAGGGCGAAAAGGATGAGCAGGCCAAAGGTGCGATAGGTGGTGGTCATAGTCAGTGTGAAATAGGAAGTGGGAAGAATAAAGATTGACGATTGAAGATTGAAGATTGGGTGGCGTGAGTTCAGGCGCACGGACGACCTTGCTGTTTTCCCGGAGGCTCCGTCCCTCCCAATCGTCAATCTTTATTCTTTAATCTTTATTCTTCAATCTTCGATCTTTATATAGCCAATCATCTCCTCGGGCCCGATCGCCTCCAGCGTGTCCGCGTCGTAGACGAGGAGGCGCAACTCATATGCGCCCGACGGCAGATCAGGCGATATTTGAAGGCGATAGACGTTGAGCGGCTGATCGGTCAGGCTCCACTCGTCGGGCATGAGGTGGCGATCATTGAGAATCCGTTCGTCGGCCTGGACTTTGCGGCCGCCGTCAGCGTCATAGAGCGCGACCCGGGCCTTGAGCGGTCGCCCGGCCGGTTCATCGCTCGCCCGCTGCCAGCGAATGACGACCGGCGCAACGTCACCCGGCGCAACGGGTGCAGCAGGCACAGCCAGCTCAACGGTCTCGACGGCAGGCGGCCAGGCATAGCGCGCCGTAACAAACGTATGGGCCAGTTCAAAATGGTTGGGCGGCTCCAGCTCCCACCATTCGATGACGTAGCCCTGAAAGGTCTTCTCGCCCGCTTCAGCGCCTGCCTGATCGAGCAGAAACGGCACGGCGCGGCGGGGATCGGTGTCGCTTTCAAACCACTGTACCCAGTAAACAGCCGCCGCATCAGCCGCCCACTCGTTCAGCCGCCCATCAATGGCGTTGATATCGACGAAAAGATAACGGGCCGGGGCCGCTTCAACGCCCGTCGGCTCAACGTCCGGGTCGATTGCGTAGCGCTGATAATAGAAGCCGAACGGATATTTCTGGTCCACAAAAATCACATCATCCGGACCGGCGTTGGCGCGCAGCCAATCGGTTACGCCGCTGATGTTTTCGCGTGCGAAGCGGGTGTCGGTGAAGTCAGCATAGACGCCCGTTATGGGCGTGACCAGCACAAGCGCCACCCCCGCGACGGCCAGAGAACGTCGCCGACTTCCCAGTGCAGCCAGCCCAATCCCCATGAGCGCGTACAGGGCGGGCGTGACGAAGCTGCTGTAGCGCACGTTGAACGCACCCCGATCCAGCACGGCAATGTAGTATAGGGCCAGCCCACCGAGCAACCAAACGAGCAGGGCCGAAACGTTACGCTCACTTCGGCGGCGAAGGGCGAGAAAAAGGCCCGGCACGGGCAAAAAGAGCGCGAGCCAGAGCCGGATGCGCTGCTGCACGTCAGCGGCATCAAACGCATAGCCGCCTACGTAGGCCCGGGCATTTTCCACCAGATATTGGATCAACGTCGGTACGCGCAAATTGGGATTGGCGTATTCGGGAATCTGGCGCAAGGCAATGGGCGCAACGGGCGCAACCAGCAGCGTCATGAGCAATCCGCTCGCCAGCAGGATAGCCATCCGCCGCCACCGATCCGGTTGCAGCAAGGCCCAGGCTCCCCATCCCATATACCAGGCCGCCAGAATAAAGACGGCGTTGTAGTGGGTCAGGAGGGCAAGAGCGGAGAGGAGGGTGAAAAGTAGGGAGTAGGGGGTAGGGAATAAAGATTGAAGATTGAAGATTGGAGATTGGGAGATTGGGAGATTGGGAGATTGGCCTGCCACTTGCCGCCTGCCACCTGCTCCTTGCTCCTTGCCACCTGCCACCTGCCACCTGCCACCTGCTCCTTGCCACCTGCCACTTGCCGCCTGCTCCCTGCCGCCTGCCGCCTGCCCCTTGCTCCACGCTACGGCCGCGCCGGCCAGCAGGGCGAAGCCCAGCGTGTACATGCGCGTCTCCTGGCTTTCGGCCAGCCAGAAGGGCGAAAGGGAGCCTATGGTCAGAGCAAAAAGCCCGGCGGTCTGCATAACGCTTGCTTGTCGGGAGGCGGGAGCAGAAGCGGATTCATCCGAGTCATGTCGGGTCCTTCCGGACGCTGTCCGAGCCAGAGGATAGAGCAGCGCCACGCCGATGACGCCCCAGAAAACGCTTAGATAGCGGGTAACGAAGGCGATCACCGCGGGCGGTTGGCCCATGACAATGCCCGCCAGCCGACTCCAGAAATGGAGCAGCCAAAAATAAAAGGGCGGGTGGATATCCAGTTCGGGCGCAACGGCAATTTGACCGAATGGACGCAGGGCGACGTCGATATTGCGCGCTTCATCCCACCAAATATCCTGCCGGGTCAGATCGTGGAGGCGCAAGGCAAAGGCCAGCAGAAGCAACAGCAACAGCCCGCTGCGCAGCCACAGCGGCCGCGGGCGGGTCGGCAAGGGCGTATCCGTTGTCGGCGACAATTTATCACTCATCCAAAAGCCCGAAAAGTTGGCAGTTACGATAATCTACAGCATAATCCTCGATTCTACTGTAGCCTGCACCGAAAGCCGAATCTGTCCGTCTCTGCAGGGGAAGCATCAGAGAGAATATCAGGAAAACAACCATGCGCATCCTCATTATCGGCGCCACCGGTTCCGGCAAATCAACCCTGGCCGCTGAACTGGCGGAACGCCTGACCCTTCCCCATATTGAGATGGACGCTCTTTTTTGGGGGCCCAATTGGACGCCGGTGGACAGAACGACCTTTATTGCTCGGGTGGAAGAGGCTCTGGCCGAAGAGAATTGGATCATGGACGGCAACTACAACAGCGTCCTGGGGACGTTGACGTGGGGCTATGCAGATGTGATCGTCTGGCTGGACTTCCCGTTACGCGTGAATTTGCGGCGACTCCTTCGCCGGAGCATCAACCGCGCGGCAACCGGAAAGGACCTCTGGCAGAGCGGCAATCGGGAAAGTTGGCGCCGGCTCTTCCTCAGCCGGGACTCTATTTTCGTCTGGGCGCTCAAAACCCACAAGCGCAATCGCCTGCGCTACGCCGTCCGCTTTGCCGACCCAGCCTACGCGCACCTGACGCGCCTTCGGATTACGTCGCCGAACAACACAGCGCAGCAGATAATCACAGCGTTGTGCGCTAGCCCGCCTGCGCGTCCCACACAATCAAAGTAGACCAGTTGTCGGAAGCGCTGTCTTCCAGATAATCCTGCAGCAGGGAGTGGACGCGGAAGCCCATCCTGAGCTGAAAACTGAGGGTCGGGTCATAGAGTTCCCCGGCAATGACTTTATCCACATATGCATGGACGCTCATCTCCTGCTTGCAGGCGGCGTAACCGGGCAGAAGGCCGCCCGCGACGATCCCCCGCTTATCGTGACGCCGGACGACGGCCTTACGCGCGGCGTAAATCCGCTTGCCAATGCCCCGGCCGCGCCAATCCGGGTGGACGCTGATGTCCGCGCCATAGTAGTAGCCGCCGGCCAGATCGTGGTTGGTGAAGTAGAAACCGGCGCAAATCTCGCGGAAGGTATGGTTGGGGCGCTCAAAATCGAAGTCGGTAAAAAAGCCCGAACCCTGACCCACGACCCGATCTCCGTCCAGCGCGACGATCTGTCCCTCGGCAAAGACGTCATATTGACCGGCAAAATGCGCTTCATTCATCAACTCCTGCTCGCCCAAGGTCGGATAACAGTCACGCTGAAGTTGGGCGAGCGATGCAAAATGCGCCGGTTCAAGGGTGGTGATGCGGATGGTTGACATGGGAAAAACTCCAAAGGTGATAACGACGGCAAACCGCCTGCTTTGCTCATTTTATCGAATCCGCAAGGGTTACGCTACAATCTGGAAGCATTCTATTTGATGCCCCAAGCCTAATACCCCGAGGAGACAATGATGTCCACCAATACCTTACGCGAGCGCTCAGCCATTCCCGTCGAATATACCTGGGACACGGAAAGCGTCTACACCGATATCGCCGCGTGGGAAGCGGCCATGAACGAAGTGCGCAGCCGCATTCCCCAGGCGAGCGCCTATCAGGGGCGCCTGCACGAAGGGCCGACCGTCCTGGCCGACTGCCTTGACTACGCCACCAAGCTCTACAGGGATGCTGTACGCATCTACATGTATGCCGCGCTGGAGTACAACGTGGACAGCGACAGCCAGGCAGCCGCAGCCCGCTCCGGACGCGGGCAATCCTTGCTCAGCGAGACGGCCGCGGCGTTGGCCTTTATCGATGCCGAATTGATGCAGATAGGCTTCGCTACGCTGCATGCGTGGGTTACGCGCGAGCCGCGGCTGGCTGATTACGCCCATTACATCCGCAAGCTGGAAGATCGCTCCGACCACGTCCGCTCGGCTGAAGTGGAAGAGCTGCTGGGTCAGGTCAATGATCCATTCGGCACGGCGTCGGGCATCCACGGCGTCCTGGTCAACGCGGACCTCACTTTCGAGCCGGCGCGCACGCAAGAAGACGATCCCATCGAAATCGGCCAGAGCACCTACCAGACGCTCATCATCAGCCCGGATCGGGAAGTGCGGCGTACGGCCTGGAATCACTACGCCGATGCCCACATGGCTTACAAGAATACCATGGCCGCCTGCCTGCTGACCGGCGTAAAGCAGAACGTCTTCACGGCCCGGGCGCGACGCTACGACTCCGCACTGGATGCAGCGTTGGCGCCCAATCAAATCCCCCCGGAAGTCTTCTACAACCTCATTGAGACCTATCGCAAACACCTGCCCACGTGGCATCGCTACTGGCGCGTCCGCGCCAAGGCCATGGGGCTGGAAACGCTGCGGGAGTACGATCTCAAGGCTCCGCTGACGGAGCAGCCCCACATTCCGTATGAGCAGGCCGTGGAGTGGATTGCCCAGGGCATGGCCCCCCTGGGGGAGACGTATGTAGAGACGCTGCGTCGGGGCTGTCAGGAAGAGCGCTGGGTCGATATCTACCCCAACAAAGGCAAGCGCACGGGGGCCTTTTCCTGGGGCGGGCCGGGCACGCATCCATTTATTATGATGAGCTACACCGATGATCTCTACAGCCTGAGCACCTTGGCTCACGAACTGGGCCATTCGCTTCATTCTTACCTCTCATGGGAGAATCAGCCGCTGGTCAACACGGACTACTCCCTTTTTGCCGCGGAAGTAGCGTCCAACTTTAACCAGGCCATGGTGCGGGATTACCTCTTCAAACTCAATGATGATCGGGATTTCCAAATTGCCGTTATCGAAGAGGCCATGGCCAATTTTCACCGCTACTTCTTCATCATGCCCACGCTGGCGCGCTTTGAGTTGGCCATTCATGAACAGGTGGAACGCGGCGACGCCTTTAACGCCGACGGCCTGATCGAACAGATGGCCGATCTCCTGGCCGAGGGGTATGGCGACGGCGTGACCATGGACCGGGCGCGCAGCGGAACCATGTGGATGCAGTTCTCCTCCCACCTCTATTCTAACTTCTACGTCTACCAATATGCCACCGGTATTGCCGGAGCCAACGCCCTGGCGCAGCAGGTGTTGACCGACGACGCTGATGCAGCCGAGCGCTATCTGAACTTCCTGCGCGCCGGCGGTTCCCTCTATCCGTTGGACGCCCTGGAATTGGCCGGCATCGATTTGCGCACGCCCGCGGCGGTGGAAGCCGCCTTTGACGTGCTGGCCGGCCTGGTGGATCGACTGGAAAGCCTGGTGGCATAAATGAAGATGCCGACAAACTTTTCCGCCGCCAATTGGATCAATCCGCCCGCCGCGTTCGACGTGGGCCAGGACTTTGTGACCATCGCCACCGAACCGGATACGGATTTCTGGCAGCGCAGCTATTACGGCTTTCGCCACGACAACGCACCGGCCCTTCTCCTTGCCGGTGAGGAAAACTTCACCTTTACCATGCGCGCTGCATTCAATTACAGCGCGCGCTTCGATCAGTGCGGGCCGATCATCTACCTGGACCAGGACAATTGGTTCAAGGCATCGGTGGAGTACGAAAATGCAGACTTCTCGCGCCTGGGCAGCGTGGTGACGAATCAGGGCCATTCGGATTGGGCCACAACCGACATCGCGTCGGCCGCCGTGATGTGGTATCGGCTCAGCCGCCGGGGGCCGGACTTTCTCATCGAGTCGTCGGCGGACGGCGTCGCTTTTGCCCAGATGCGCATCTTTCATCTCCATGCGCTGGGCGAGACCACGGCCGCCATGGGGCAAGCCGATCCGCCCTTGCCGCCGGCGCAGCCCGCGCCCTTCGGCCTCTATGCGTGCAGCCCGCTCGACGGCTCATTTACCGCTCGCTTCGACCACTTCCGGCTGGAAGCATGCCAATGGCGCGTTCACGCGGCAGAGTGATTCACCGCCCGCCAATAACGTAGCGATGCCGGACTGGAGTCCGGCGCTCCCGGGCGGCGGCCAATTGCCAAGGACAAACAGACGCAATTCGCCGCCAACAGCACAGGAAAGAGGGTGTCATGTCGGATACCAAGCAAGGACCTGTCGCGCCCATGCCTTCGCTGGATGCCATGCTGCCGCCCCAGATGGCGCTCAAAGCCGAAAGCGTGGGCGTGGCCAAGGCGGAGATGGGCTGGCGCAACACTCTGGCGCTGGCCGTGCTGGCCGGCGCGTTCATCAGCCTGGGAGCGGTCTTCGCCACCGTCGTCACCGCGGGCGCAACGGATTATCTCTCCTTCGGCGTGACCAAGCTGCTGGGCGGTCTGGTCTTCAGCCTGGGCCTGATTTTGGTCATCATCGCCGGGGCCGAACTCTTCACCGGCAATAACCTCATCGTCATGGCCTGGGCCGACGGTCAGGTGAGCACCTGGCGGCTTCTGCGCAACTGGGGGCTCGTCTATCTGGGCAACTTCGCCGGCTCCCTGGCCACGGTCTTCCTCATGCTGGCCACCCGCCAGTATGAATTCGGCGGCGGGCTCATCGGCCTCAATGCGCTGACCATCGCCGCGGGCAAGACCGATCTGGGCTTCATGCAGGCCGTTGCGTTGGGCATCATGTGCAATGCGCTGGTCTGTCTGGCCGTTTGGCTCTGCCTCAGCGCCCGCACCGTCACCGACAAAATCCTCGCCATCATCTTCCCCATCACGGCATTCGTGGCCGCAGGCTTCGAGCACAGCATTGCCAACATGTACTTCATCCCCATGGGCCTCCTGATCAAAGCGACCGCACCGGACTCCTTCTGGCAGGCCATCAGCCGGACTGGGGCTGATTATCCGAACCTGACCTGGCCCAACTTTTTCCTCGTCAATCTGCTGCCCGTCACCCTGGGCAACATAATCGGCGGTTCGCTCCTGGTAGGGCTGGTCTATTGGTTTGTCTACATCCGTAAGCGGGCGCGTTGATGCCACGGAGTTAACCGCATCGCCTGCGATTGACAAAAGGATGAGGTGAGAATAGCTGCTGCACAATGCATGAGGGCAGCGCTTGGTCCCATATAACCGCCTGAATCATTACGTTTTTACCGCTCTTCTCGTTTCTATTACAATTGTGTATACTCTCCCTCCGGGGCGTGTTGTGCGCCCCCATGCGCAATTCCCCCCCTCACCGCGCAGGCGATTACCCCGGAGGAAGCCCATGTTAATCACCCGCCTCTCCAAGCTGCTCTTGCTTTGCTGCGCCCTGATTCTACTGGTTCCCGCGCCCGCGCAGGCCGCGCCCCAACAACAGGAAGATGAAGACCCCCTGGTCTGTATTGACACGTGGACGGGCGTGCATCTGGCCGCGACCGCGCTGGCCATGGGGCTGGGGTTTACGCCCTTCAAGGCCGCGGCCATCGCCGCGGACGGCACCGCGCATTGGGCCAATGTGGAGCTGAAGCACTGTCGCCCCGTCCTGAATGCGCCGCCCGATCTGGTCATCGAGCCCACAGGCTGCACCGCAACCATTGCCATTCCTATCCAGCGCGACGAGTTGGACCAGCTCATCCTGGACAACCAGATCATTCAACAGATCGTCGATGACCCCACCGTCCAGTTGCCGACCGACTTCCGCCGGACGCTGGAGAGTTCCCTCGCGCAGGAATACGGCCACCTGGCCAACGAGATCAGCGCCGACTATTCCAACATCTATTTCGTGGTCAATCCGCTTTTCTCCGCCGCATCCTGGCCCTCCACCTGGGGCGATCTGGGCGTGCCCGATCTCTACCACTTCAATGCGGACGTGACGGTCGTCATGGATCACCCCGGCGACCGCATCAGCCGGGATGCAGTGCGCTTCCCCGCCGGCTCCTACACCATTACCTGGACCGCGGATACCCTCATCAGCGGCACTGACCTGGTTTGGATTCCCGATCTCTCCGGCCTGGGCGCGGCCAAAAAGAAAGCCCAAAAAGAGGCTGCCAAGAAAACGTGGAAAGAGACGGTCAAGGGCTGGATCAAAGCGGCCAGGGATACGGCCAACGAGTATTACACGGATGTGGCCAAAAATCAGGCCAAAAAGACCAAGAAGAAAATCAAGGATTATGGTCAGAAGAAGCTGGAGCAAAAGGCGGAGAAGGAAGCCGTGGGTTTTGTCCTGGACAGCTACTTTCTGGATGGATACACCCACGGCCGGACCACCATCAAGACCCAACGTATCTACGTCATCGACCGCAATGCGCCCCAGATCAGCGGCAATGATCCCGTCACCGTGGAGGCGCTGGAACCGGGCGGCGTCTCATCGGGCCATCACGTGGCCGCGCTGGGCGATCAACTGACCGTTACCGATGACTGCGACCCGGCGCCCAGCCTCACGGCCAGTACGCCCGCCTTCTGGCCCCTGAGCTTGCAGGAGGACGGCAGCGTGATTCCGTCGGAGATCGTCTGGACGGCCGGCGACAAGGGCGCGGCCGGTCCCGACGGCGGCGTGAACCGCACCACGGTCACCCAGCAGGTGACGGTAGCCGACACCAAGCCACCCATCCTGGTCGCGCCGCCGCCCGTCATCATGGAGGCCGCGGCCGGTCAGACGCTCGACGTGCCTCTGGGCTCGCCCCAGGTTTTTGACGTGGCCGATCTGCGCACCACCGTCACCAATGATGCCCCGGCCCAATTCAGCCAGGGCGTCTATCGCATCAACTGGCAGGCCACCGACTTTTCGGGCAACGTCTCAGAGGCCTCCAAAGATACGGTGCAGATCGTCAACATTAAAGAGCCGGGCGTCAACGTCCTGCCCACAGCCAACAGCCTGACCGGCGCAAACGCCATCGATGCCGTCTCCTACGAGCCGGTGCGCATTACCGTCACCGGCCAGGACGGCGACGCAACGCCCGATCCCCTCTGGTTCTCCATTGAAAATCAGCCCAAGCATGGTTTCTTTATTGCGCCCCTCTACCCCTACTTTATCGACGACTACCGCATGGCTGCCCGCTACAGTCCGTGGATTGCGGCCCGGGAGGGCGAAGAGTTTGCATGGCAAGTCGCCCAAAGTCCCCAAGCCATGCGCGACTACATCATCCAGCTCTGTGAAGAGGACATCAACCGCACGGACCTGCCGGTAGATTTTGTGAGCAATGTGGAATATATCGCGGTGGACGACGCAGGCTATACCTACATCTACGACAATGCCTACCGCAAATGCACACCCGGCGGCAGCACCGTGGCGCCCTACACCCGGCCGCGCATCTCCGTCTGGGATCAGGACGGCCTCTTTTTCGGCGAGCAGGCCCGAGACGACTACCGGGGCGGGCCGCCTTTACGCAGCCTGAAATTCAACATTGACCGCGGCACCATCCTCACCACCCGCAGCGACGGCAGCAGCACCGGCAACAGCCTGGTCAACATCTCCCGCATTCAGCCGGGCAATGAAGCCGCGCCGGTGGTGGATGTCCAGACCTACACGCTGTGGAACGAGATCAACACCATCTACGTGGGCGCGAGCCAGACCGCACGCGGGCCGGAATACAAGAACGCGGGCGCGGCGGCCTTTGACGACACCCATAATATCCTCTACGTGGTAGGCGACGACGGGCAAAATTACAAAGGCCTGGTCGCCTTACAGCCGACAGAGTGCAACAACGCCACCGACCGCGGCCCGGAAGATTGTCTGGACCTTCTGGGCGTACAGGTCTATTCCTACGCCATCGTCCAGTCTACCAAGTGGGATAATTTCCCCGGCGTGGGCGTGGACGCCATGCGCCTGCGCCGCATCCGCGACATTGCCCTGGACAGCCAGGGCGCGGTCTATCTCATCGCCGAAGAGGATGACAACAGCCGCACCGGCTATCACCGCATCCA
Organism: Caldilineaceae bacterium; assembly: GCA_020433455.1. Taxonomy (GTDB): domain Bacteria; phylum Chloroflexota; class Anaerolineae; order Caldilineales; family Caldilineaceae; genus JAGRCP01. Next base: position 51,492 of record JAGRCP010000092.1, read on the forward strand.
TAAGTTTGCGCCGGCCACGGTCCACGCCGACGGCAGCGTGACGCTGGGCGAGTATGTGGGCTGGATGGGCAAATGCGACAGCGGCCCCAATTGCGACTACGTGAATCAGCGCAGCATCGGCTATAGCTGCACCAACGACACCTGCTTGATTGATGACGGCGACGTCATCTACGGCGATCGGGCCGGCCAGTTCAGCAACATGGCCACGCTGGCCTTTGATGCCAACGATGTGCTCTACGTGGCCGACACGGGCAACGCGCGGGTGCAGCGCTTCAGCCATGACGGTCTCTTTGCCGGGGAAGCGCGTTCCACCGGCGACGGCAGCGGCTTTATCCTGGGCGACTTCGGGAATCCGTCCAACCTCGCGGTCAACCGCAACAGCTTCTACGTTCTGGATACGCAGCGGGAGATCGTCCATGTCTTTGACGCCGCGGTCATCCACGGCATTGACGATGCTTCGGCCTGGGTGGAGTATCAATCCCAAAACAACTTCGTGGGCACGGACCGCTTTACCTTCTCGGCCGGAGACGGCTTCCGCAATGGAGACGGCGAGGTTCTGTCCAGCCCGCCGGCGACGGTGGAAGTCAACGTGAGCCGCAACTATCGCCCGCCCGAAGCCACCGCGGGCCTGGCCATCAGCGTCACCGAGGACACGCCAGCGTCCCTGACGCTGGAGGGCTACGACATTGACGGGGAGCTGGACACTCTCACCTTCCAGGTGATCGAACCGCCCGCCGACGGCACGCTGAGCGGCACGCCGCCGGATCTGGTCTACACGCCCCGAGCCGACTTTGACGACGTAGACGGCTTCTTCTTCACCGTCAGCGACGGTCGCTTTACCTCGGACCCGGAAGAGTTTCTCTTGCAGATCGAGCCCGTCAACGATGCGCCTGTGCCGGCCTTGGGGGACGGTTCCTTCAGCGCCGGGGCAGGCTTCCCCTTTCTCCTGGAGGCGACGGCTGTGGACCCGGAGATCGGGGATGTACTGACCGTCGCCGTGGACTGGGGCGACGGCACGGTGGAGAGCGAAGGTCAGGCAGAGGCGGATGGAACCCTCTCCGGTCCGGTCGTCAACGCATCCGGGGTCCTGACGCGTACGATCCTGGCCTATCACACGTACGCCGCGCCCGGCACGTACAACCTGACCCTCACGGCCGCCGATCCCGCGGGCGCACAGGCTAGCGTCAGTCAATCGGTGACGGTCGAAGCCATGGCCGATCTCGCACTGGGGCGCACGGGAAGTCTTTCCGCCTCGCCCGCGCGCCTGGCGCTTACCTACGAGCTGACCGCCATGAATCTGCCGCCCGGAGGGAGCAGCGGCGTCACCGCGCAGGGCGTGGAGATTCGAGAGACCCTGCCCGCCGGCCTCACCTATCGCCTGGCCGTCACGGAGACCGGCGCGTGCACGATTACCGGTCGTGCGCTCGCCTGCACCCTCAACGATCTGGCCCCTAATCAGACGGCAACGGTGCGGGTTGTGGCAGACGTGGCAGCGGGCGTGGCCGTGGGAACGGCATTGGCCATCCCGGCCCAGGTCAACGCCGCCACAGCCGATCCCGTGCCGGAGAATAACGGCGCCGACGGGTTGATGACCATGCTGCCGCCGGCCGACTTCCTGGTGGATACGCCGCTGGAGGGCGGGGACGCGACGCCGGGCGACGGTCTCTGCGCCACGGCGGAAGGCGCGTGCACCCTGCGCGCGGCGGTCCAGGAAGCCAACGCGCTGCCCGGTCGGCAATCTATCGCGTTGCCCGCAGAGAGCCACATGCTCAACCTGGACCCGGCCGAGAGCCAACTCTTCGTCAATGCCGCGGCTGTGAACGAGGATGCCGCCCTGAGCGGCGACCTGGACATCACCGACGACCTGACGATCATGGGATTGGGCGCCGGTGTGACCGAAATCAACGCCAATGGCCGGGACCGGGTGATCGACGTGCGCAATGGCGCCGACGTCAGCATAATGGATGTGGCCCTCACCGGCGGCAGGCCCGCGGATGGCGATGACGGGTACGGCGGCGGTCTGCGCAACGTAGACGGCGCGGTAACGCTGACCCGGGTAAACATCAGCACCAATGAATCCCTGGGCGGCGGCGGCATCGCCAACCTGGGCGGCAGCCTCAGCCTGCGCCAGAGCGCGGTCACGGGCAATGACGCGGGCGCGGGCAGCGGCGGCGGCCTCCTCAACCAGGCCCAGTTGACCCTGGAGAACGTAACCGTGAGTGGCAACCGCGCGGGCACGGGCGGCGGCCTCCAGGCCCTGGGCGGTAGCGCGATCCTACGCAACGTGACGCTGGTGAGCAATACGGCCACGAGCGCGGGCGGCGGCATCAACAACGGCGGCAGCGACGATGTGCGCCTGGAGAATACCATCGTAGCGAATAACCTGGCCGACTTCGGTCCGGCCTGCGGCTATATCTTCCGCTCAGACGGCCACAACTTTATCGATGACCTGACCGATTGCACCGTCGTGGGCGACACGGGCGGCAACATCGCGGGCCAAGCGCTCTTTATCCGCCCCATGTCGGCAAGCGGCACCGGCACCTATCTCCACCTGCCCCAAGCCGACAGTCCGATCATCGACGCCGGGCGCTGCGTGCTGGAGATTGATCAGCGCGGCGTGACCCGTCCCCAGGGCGACGGCTGCGATATGGGCGCGGTGGAGTTCATAGCGGGCGAAGATGAGGAACCGGAACCCGCGGTGATTACGCGGCGGCTCTTTCTGCCCGCGGTGCGGCAGTAAGGGATATGGGGTTGTGGGGTCCGCCCCGCCGTCAAACGGCGGGGCTATTGAACAGCGCCCGCTGAACCGGGCTGGTCGTTGCGGCAATGCCGCGTCCCCCGGAAGCGCCGCCTGGGAACGCCGGGCTCCA
>JAGRCP010000093.1 GCA_020433455.1 Caldilineaceae bacterium
CCGTCCTCAAATCAATCAAATCATAGTTCAGACCTCTTACGCGCGAAGGCGGCAGTCCAAACTATGATTTTTGTGATTACGCGATGGGCTATGATTGCGTCATCGACAGGCCAGACCGTGTGTACACCGAAAAATCATAGTCCGTCCTTAAATCAACCAAATCATAGTTCAGACCTTACGCGTACCAGGCTCCGCCGCAAGTCAACGAGTTTAATAAGTCACCCGATCAACCAGTCACCTTTTCCACCACCAAAAAGTGACTAATGCCGAAAGCCGTAAGCGGCGTCAGTTCCAGCGTGTAGGTGATGCGCTTGAGCCAGGCGCCGAGCCGGGGATTCCGGTAGACGATGTTGTCATAGCCGGGAAAAATTTGGGTAAAGTAGACGACTTTGACCGGTTGTCCCAGAAAGAGATCGAGAATGTCGCGGCGGGTGTAGGCGCGTACGTGGGGGGCGAGGCGATTGCGCAGCCCGTCAGGCAGGTAGTTGATGAAGGGCGTATTGCCGAAATGGTATTCGCCTCGCCAGTAGTGACCGTGGGTCTCGAAGGGATAGAGGCGGTTGGGCGCAAAGATGACGGCCCGCCCGCCGGGCTTGAGCACCCGCACCATCTCGGCTGCGGCCAGCCGGTCATTGCTGACGTGCTCCAGCACTTCGTGGCTCAACACCAGGTCAAAGAAGTCAGCGGGATAGGGCAGCGCCTCGCCCATGGCCAGTTGGAGATGGGCCTGGGGATTGGCCGCAGCGGCCCGGGTCAGGTGCTCGCCCTCGATGTCAATGCCGTAGACTGCACGGGCGTAAGGCAGCAGCGCGCGCACGTACATGCCCACGCCGCAGCCGTCCACCAGCACCTCGCCCAGCGAACCGCCGAAGGGACCGCCCCACTGGCGAATCATGTTCAGGCGGCGATCCTGCCCGGCGCGCCAGACAAAGCTGGGGTTGCCGCGTACGGCCGCACGCTCGCCGTGTAAATCAAGCTCCTGGAATGACTGCTCCATAGCGGTCTTTCTAATAAGTAATACGTGATGAGTAATTGGGATTCGCGTAAGGGGAGATGCAGGGTAAATCAGCGCCTTTACCGTAATGGTCTTACGCATTACGTAGTACGCATTACCCAATCACCTCTGATACTCTGCCAGTTGCCGGTCGCCGTAACCGGTTAGCTCCACATAGCCTTGCCCGCTGACCGGTGCGCCCTTGCGAACGCCCTCAACCGTGATGGCCCCTTCGTAATAGACAAAACTGATATCCATCTCCTGATCGGGAATCAGGGGCGTGATGATTAGCTCCATCTCCTGCCCCGGCAGAGTAAGCGTCCACGCACTGGGATAGGTGATGTCGGTGCGCGGGCTGGTCCATTCACCCATGGCCTGGAGGGTGAAGTCATCTGCGCCCAGGCCGCGTTGTTCACCATTGGGCAGCGCCAGCGTCCCCTCCATGACGAAACGATTTTCCCCCATGCCGTCGTGGAGTTCGCCCAGCATCAGGTTGGTCCCGTCGTCGAGCTGCAGGCTGAACCAGTCCCAGCCCCGGGTCCCTGCATCCAATGCGCTGGTGCCGAACTCGTGGTCCATCCAGCTCAGTCCGGCGACCGTTGTCACCCGCTCGCCCACGGTGATTGTCCCGGACGTGTTCAGGCGGGGGATGCTGTAATAATAGTTGGCGTTGCCCGCCGCGCTGCCTTTCCGGCTCAGCCCGGCATTGCCGTGAAACAGAGGCTCCGTCGTCTGCTCCAAAAGCAGATCAAGCGCAATTGTTTCGCCGGTCTCCGTGAGGGCGTTCGCCTGCAAGCGGCTCATGCCCGGTTCGAACTCCACGGCCTGCCAATCCTCCAGCCAGACCCGGTAGCCGGGATCGCCTGCAGCGCCGGCCAGGACGCTATCGCCCCGGGCATAGCGCTCGAAGCTGACGTGACGTCTGGCCCGGCCGTCGGTGAGGGCAAAGTGGGCCATGTAGACCTGGTTGGTCGCCAGGTCCGACGCCCGCTGGACTGCTTCGCCCGTCAGGGCCGTGCGGAAAAAGGTGAGCTGATAACCGTAGGCGTCACCCTCCTCGTTCGCCAGATTCCCCGTATAGTACCACCATTCGGTGCGAAACTGGTTGTGGGGGCCATGGTCCAGGGGAAAGGTGAATGTACGCACTTCGGTTGCCCGCTGGAAAGCGCCGTCGCCGTCGCCGGTCATGGCTTCGGCCACGCTGGCGCGCACGCGTCCCGCCTCGCTGGGCGAGGCGCAGCCGGCCGGGAAGACGATCAGGAAGACGATAAGAAGTATGAAAAGGCGATAGCGCCGGGAAAGCCGCAAAGTCATAGATCGCCGATCTGCTCAGAATGCACAAAACAATCAGGCTCTCTGCGCTGTTGTGGGGCGACTCGCCGTCGAGTCAATTTTATTTGCTGCTACCGCCCCACAAGCGTCCAGAGAACCGACAATTATTGCAATCATATAGTCGGCAGGATGGTTGAACAAATTTGGACCTCTGGACTTTCGCGGGAATTGGCTACAGCAATTCCTGCACGCGTCCGGCTATAGTCCGTCCGAGCTTGGCGTGCTCGCGGGCGTCAAAGTGGACCCCATCCAGATCGCTGGAGATGATGACCTCGCCTGCATCCAGCAGGGGGCAGCCGCGCGCGGCCGCTACACGGCGGTATTCCGCGCCGAATTGACGCGATTTCTCCCGCGCGCCGGAGAACATGGCCGCGAAGTCCGTCAACATGGCCACGGGCGGCGGCGCGATGAGGAGAACCCGGGGCGGTCGGCCGTCACGCCCCGCGTCGCTGCCCTGGACGATGTCCACGAGTACGCCGGCTCCTTCTGCAATGTCCCACGCCGACAGCGAGAAGCGCATTTTGAGATCGTTTGTCCCCAGCATAATGATGACCATATCCAGGGGCTTGTGTGTGGCGAGACAGGGAATTAGGTAGTCGCGGCCGTTTTTATAGCCCTCAATCGGGTCGTCCCATACGGTTGTCCGGCCGCTCAGGCCCTCTTCTATCACCCAATACCCTGCGCCCAGCTCTGTGCGCAGAATGCCGGGCCAGCGTACATGATGTGCAAAGCGACTGCCGTCTGCCGGGTTGTATCCCCAAGTGTTGGAATCGCCGTAGCAGAGAATAGTGGTCAAATCGGACATGAGAACGCTCTGCTGCCTGCGTCGGCCGGCGCGATGCCGAAGAGAGCCAGCCCCACGTCGGTGCGCCGGGCTCCCACCAGGCCGGCAAAGCCCAGCACTTCGCCCGCGTGCACGTCAAAACTGACATCCTGAAACGCGTCTTCCTTGCTCAAGCCCTCGACGTGAATGACAACCTTGCCCGGTTCGCTTGCGCTGCGGGAGAAGAAGTCATCTACTTGCCGGCCCACCATGTCCCGAATGGCCCGCTCGGACGTATAGTCCGCGACCGAACCGGTAGAGACGAACTGGCCGTCGCGCAAAACCGTAATGCGGTCGCAGTGCTCAAAGACCTCTTCCATGCGGTGGCTGATAAAGAGGAGGGCCACGCCTTCCCGCCGCAGGGCGTCAGCCAGAAGGAAGAGTTGGTCCACCTCGTGGGCCGAGAGGGAGGCCGTCGGTTCGTCCATAATGAGGACGCGCACGTTGAGGGAGATGGCCTTGGCGATTTCAACTGCCTGCTGTTGCGCCAACGTCAGGCCTCGGGCTGCGCTGCGTACATCCAGGCGAATGTCGAGCTTGGCCAGAATTTCCTGTGCTGAGCGATAGAGTTTGCCCCAGTTGCGCACCGCGCCCAGATTGCGATGGCTGATAAAGATGTTCTCCGCCACGTTGAGGTCAGGGAAGATCATGGGTTCCTGGTGAATGGCGGCAATGCCGTAACTCTGGGCCTCGATGGAATTGGCGATGGTAATGGGCCGGCCGTCCAGCAGAATCTCACCCGTGTCGGGGCGATGAATGCCGGTCATAATTTTGATCAGGGTAGATTTGCCCGCGCCGTTCTCGCCCAGCAGGGCATGAATCTCGCCGGGATAGAGGTCCAGCGAAACGTTATCCAGCGCCTGGGTGCTGCCAAAACGCTTGGAAATGCGCTGCATTTGCAAAACAGGGGTCGCGTCGCTCATATTGAAGTTTCGGATGTGAGCCGAGCCGGTTGTTAGAGGGTTTTGTGTGCGTTTGCACCATTATAGGAGGGTTTCGCTTTTGCTGCAAACGCTTTTATTTTGCTTGCGACCCGTGGTCCAACAGGATCTCGTGCGGTAGGTCGGCCACTCTCGGGAGCGCCAGGCTCCAGCCGGATGCTCCCGAGAGTGGCCCGCAACAACGTGCCGCTAACTTGAGAACGGACAGCTGCTTACTGCTTCAGACGCCCTGCGACAGCCTGCTGCATGAGGGTCTCGACCCGGCTGACCAGGTCCGTGGGATCGGTGAGCAGGCCGTCGAGGATGCGGGCATTGTCGAAGAGTTGGGTGATGGTCACGTCGATGAGTTCGTCATTGGGCGCGGTCGCGGTCATCTGCTGTAAGTCAGTTACGATGGGATGGCCGGGGTTGATCTCCAGAATCTTCCTGGGCGCTTCGTATTCTTCATCCATGATGCGGCGCACCCGCTGCAAATCCCGATCAAAGCTGTCTTCGGGCGAGACCAGGCGGCTGGGGCTGCTGACCAGCTGTTTGGAGACGCGTACGTCCAGCACGTCATCCCCCAGCACCTGCTTGAAGCGCGTCACCAGATCGTCCAGACCGCCTGCGTCCTTTTGCTCCTCGCCTTCGCTCTCCCCGACCTCTTCCTCATCGCCCAACTTGAGGCCGGCGTCATCCACGTTGCGCAGGGGCTTGCCGTCAAACTCGCGCAGGTTGCTCATCATGAAGCCGTCGATGGGATCGACCAGGAGCAGCACCTCAATGTCGTGGGCCTTGAAGTAATCGAGATGGGGACTGCGCTGGGCCGACTTCAGGTCCTCGCCCAGAACGTAGTAGATCTCTGTCTGTTCGCCGCCCATGCGCGTGACGTAATCGGCCAGGGAGGTCCATGCATCGGCCGTGTTGGCCGTGGTGGAGTGGAAGCGCAGCAGCTCGATGAGGTTCTCCCGATCGGTAAAATCGGTGGCGACGCCTTCCTTGATAAAGACGCCGAATTCGCGCCAGAACTGGGCGAATTTTTCCGGATCGCTGACGGAAAGAGCCTTCAACTCCTTGAGCAGGCGTCCGGTCAACGCCTTGCGCATGCGGCGGATGAGGGGGTTGCTTTGCACCGCTTCCCGGGAGACGTTGAGGGGCAGGTCCTCGGAATCAACCACGCCGTCGACGAAGCGCAGATATTCGGGCAGCAGTTCCTTGTTGTGTTCCTGGATCAGGACCTTGCGCGAGTAGAGGCGCAGCCCGTGGTCGCTGCGCGGGTTGAGCAGATTACCTTCCCGCTTGCCGGGCACAAAGAGCACTGCACGCAGGTTCACCGGCATGTCCGCCACCATGTGGATGCGGGTGAGCGGATCGTTGAAGTCGTAGGTGAGCTGCTTGTAGAACTCGTTATATTCTTCGTCCGTTACTTCTGACGGACGCTGGCGCCAAAGCGCCGTCCGCCGATTGACCGGCTCAGGCGCAGGCTTTTCCGCTCCGCCTTCGCCCTCTTCATTTTCGCCGGCTTCGCCTTCCGTGGCATCCTCATGCGCCTCTGTGCTCTCCACAAAAATCGGGAACGAGACGTAATCCGAGTGCTTCCTGATGATCTGCTCGATGCGCCAGGCGTCGGCGTATTCCGCTGCGTCTTCTTTTAGCTTGATTTCGATGACCGTGCCGCGGTCGGTTTTGTCCGCGGGCGTCAGCTCAAAGCGGCTGTCGCCGGTGGAACGCCACGTCCACGCCTGGTCTTCGGGGCGATACGAGCGGGACGTCACCGCTACTTCATCGGCTACCGTGAAGACCGAATAGAAGCCCACGCCGAACTGGCCGATGATCTCCTCCAAAGACTGGCCTTCCTCGGCCTGGTTCATAAAGGTCCGCGCGCCCGAATGGGCGATTGTGCCCAGATTCTCGATGAGTTCGTCATGGCTCATGCCGATGCCCGTGTCGCGGATGGTGATGACCTTTTCCTCCGGATCAACCGTGATGGTGATGGCCAGGGGCGCATCGGCGTCAAGCACGTCTTGGTTGGTCAACTGCTCGAACTGGATGCGGTTCAGCGCATCCGATGCATTGGAGACCAGCTCGCGCAGGAAGATATCCCGGTCCGTATAAAGCGAGTGGGCCAGGATATCCAGCAGTTGTTTGACTTCGGTTCTGTATTCCAGGGTTTCAGTTTGAGACATAAATATTCTCCGAAAATTTGATTGATAGGTTTAGAGATGGGGAGATAAAGAGATGGAGCGGTGCGTCCCGCCCTCTCCCAGCCGCTCTTCTTACTGTTTTATCCCTTCAGTCTATCACTTTAATCCAAGACAAACGTCAATGTTTTGTTAGCGTTCTGCAAGAAAGGCGGATCGCAGAGGAGAAATCAATCCCCAATCTCTAAATCTCCGCCAATCTCCAATCTCCAATCTCCAATCTCCAATCTTTAATCTTCAATCTCTACCCCCAATCTCTACCCTGCCTCCCCTCCTCCCCCTTCTTCTCACCAACGACTGCCCCACAACTTACCTGCGTAAGCAAATAAACCATAACAGATGGGCATTGGATCGAGTATACTGTCACCTTGTAAGAAGATTTGTAAGCAATTTGTAAAAATTTCAGCTTTGACGAGGATTATATGTACCGATTTGCCCGATTCGCAATGATATGGATATTGCTCGTTTTGAGCCTGGCTCCTGCATCGCTTGCCGCGCAAACTATTCCTGCTGCAACTGATGAACCCGCCATCGACTGGCTGGAGCCCAAGGGATTGAATATCGTAGACCTGGTTGGCCAGGCGCCCGACGCCCATCTGCGCAATGCCATGGTCGTCTTCAGCGCCGAGGGCGGCGCCCAGTACCTTTCCGGCCGACGGGAAGGCGATGAGGTCACCATCGAAGCGCGCATCTACACCAAGGAGATCGGCGGCGTCAGCTATACCAATTGCCTGGGCCAGTGGGGGCATCTGGACCAATGGGCGTCGGCTATGCCCGCGGGCAGCGTGCGCTTCTACTTCAACGGCGGGGAGATTACTGACCGCGCGCACTATATTTCCTATTACCCGGCCGGCATCATCCAGCCGAGTCACGGCACGGGGGGCAACCGCTACGATCGGACAAGCCAGATCGGCACTACCTTCAACGACGACGGCTCTCTGCGCCTGGAGGCCAATACCGGATGCATTATTGCCCTCATGGGCAGTTATCCGGCCGTTGACGCGACGTTCACCTTTACGTACGCGCCGCCCATTCAGGTGGAGGTATTGGGCCAGGAGGAGTTCGTCTTTCACACGTATATTGGACCAGGCGAGGCGGGTGCGGTCAATTCGCTGCGCCGGCAGATGGCGTCCCGGTTTGGCAATCGCCATGATAAGTTTGCCATCCATCCGCCGGCCGGCGCAGATTATATGTTTGTCCACTATCCGCCCAATCCGGTGAGCGCGTACGGCAACGGTCCTGTCACCAATCCCTCCAGCGGCACCTACCGCCTTGCCCAGGGTCAGTCGATTCTTTCCACCGATCATGTCGTCAGCATGGGCGTGCCTTTGCTCACCCAGTGGCGCGATTCGGATCAGAACGGCGGCGCGCGCTATCTGCCTGAGATCGACACCCTCGACACGCTGACCGCGCCCGAATATTTTGTGCCCGCGGGCTTTGCCTACGATCCGTGCATGACCAACGGCGGTTGTTCCGACGCGCTCCTGGACGCCATCCACGACGCAGAGATGACCCTCACGGTGCACTATTACCGGGTCAGCCGCAGCGAGAACGGACTGACGCGCATTCCCCTGCGCATGGTGGGCAGCCGCTACAGCGGTCGCGTGCCTGCCGGCCAACGCATCACCGCCGCCGATGATGAAGCAATCTGGAATGCACCCGTTCGCCTCTTTATCGCTTCCGTGCGCAACGGTTCCCGGGTTGAGCCGGATGACAGCGACGGCTGTCCCTGCGGCTGGTTTACCGCCGATGGTCGCATGGTGGATTACATCCCGCGCCCCTGACGCATGGGCCCGATTTCCGCCGCCCGCCGCGAAAATCGGGCCCATGCGCTCCTCGCCTCGCTGAACCGGAGGTTGGGTATTCTTCCTTTGATTGTGCTATGCTTCACGTAAGTCAATAATTCTCCACTGGTAATCATACAGGGTCCTCCGGGAGGGTCTGAGGAAAATACGCCGTTCCCTGAGAGAAACCTCCTGGAGGCTGTACAATAACCTCCACAGGAAATTCTTCACTAAAAAAATTCTCCACCAACAGAGAGGCAGTCGTGGCAGCATCCTATTGGCATAGAGGTCGGCACAGAACTGTGCAGCGTTTTTTGATTGTTGCGTTTTTCGCCTTACTTCCCTGGTTAATCGCCGGATGCGGCAACCGCAACGCATCGGATTCTTCTTCTACCCAAACCGATTCCCCGACTGCGGCCTCCGCTGAGGCGAGCGTTGATGAGGCGACGGCAGCCCCGACGCCCCGCCCAACGCCAACCCCCGCCGGCCCGCCGGAAAGCCGTATTATTCCCCCTCCGGATCGGGAAGAAATGTTGGCGCGTGTGCCCCTATTGGCCGAGAGAGCTAAACGCGCTGACGCGGCTCTGGTCTCCGATCCGCCCGTTATGCCCCTGCTCGATTCCGAGTTAGACGATGGGCAGCGGCAAGCTCAGTCAATTGCACTGACGAATGCGGACTTCGTTAAATTTACCCGCGATCTCACGAACAATCAGCCGCTGCGCAACGAGATCATGGCCGTCTATCCCGCGCGTCCCAGCGACATAACCGCCGCGACCGCAGTCTGCGCTGAACATGCTTGCTATCGGGTTGAGATGTTTAACTACGCCCTGAATCTGACCTCTATTGCTACGGTCGATTTGGATACCGGCGCCGTTCTCCAGGCGGATCACCTCCAAAGCGTTCAGCCCGAGCTTAACCCGGAGCTGACCGAGCTTGCGCTCCAGATCGCGCTGACGGCTCCCGAAGTCGCGGACGAATTGGGCTTCGCGCCCGATGAAGCGACGATGGCGAATACCAAGACCGCACTCAACAATACGGCGTGCGAAAGCTCCCAGCATCTTTGCGTTGCGCCCACGATCATTGTGGATGACCGCGCGCTGTGGGCCATTGTTGATCTCACGGATGAGCGCCTGGTGGGCGTGCGCTGGACCAATCTGGGCGACTTCAGCCAGGGGCGCCCCACCGAGCAACTGATCCAGGTAGAAGAAATCTTCAATGAATACTGCGCCCAGGAGAACGAGCTCGCACGCGACGGCTGGGAATTGCACTATATTTTGACCGCGTCCGACGGCTTGCGCGTCGCCGACGTGACGTTCAACGGCAAACCGGTATTGGACAGTGCCAAGATTGTGGACTGGCACGTGAGTTACTCCAAGTCCGAAGGCTTCGGCTACAGCGATGCTGTGGGCTGTCCTCAATTCAGCTCCTCTGCCGTGGTCGCCACGACGCCGCCTCAGGTCGAGGATTTGAGCGCGACGGGCGAGAGCGGCTTTATGCTCACCCAGGATTACGTCCACCCCGTTTGGCCCGCGCCCTGTAACTATCGTTATCAGCAGCGCTTCGAGTTTTACGCCGACGGCCGCTTTCGGGTCGTGGGCATGAACCTGGGCCGGGGGTGCGGCGATGACGGCATCTATCGTCCCATCCTGCGGATCGACTTTGCGGCCCAAGGCGCGGGCCAATCCTTTGCCGAATGGACCGGCAACGACTGGTCGGTTTGGGCTGTCGAAGATTGGCGTGAACAGACCGCTGAGACGGCCTATACGCCTGAAGGCTATCAGTATCGCATTACGCTGACCGATGACGGTCAAGGCTATTATCTTGAGCCGGGACAAGGTCAGTGGGATGATGAGCGGGGCGACCACGCCTACGTCTACGTGACGCGTCACAGGGCCGCGGAAGGTGATAGCGAGTTGTTGACTTTGGGCTCGTGTTGTAATCAGGATTATCAGCAAGGGCCGGACCAATTTATTGACGAGCCGCCGGAAAATATTGAGAATGAGGACCTTGTCATCTGGTATGTGCCCCAGATCGAAAATGACAATACGCCCGGCGCGGAATATTGTTGGGCGGACCTGGTGATTGAAGACGGGCTCTTCGTTCCCCAAATTTGGCCCTGCTCCGCCGGTCCAATGTTTGTGCCGATCGAGAATTAACAAACCGGAAGGGACGCTATGCATGGGCAAGCGCAGTAAAAAGAAGCAAGCTCAGCGAGCAGCAAAGTCGCGTGAGGGAGGAATCCGCTGGCTCTGGCCGGCTTTGGCCATGCTGGTGATTTTGGGCAGCGTGGCCCTGCTCTTGTGGCTCAACCGGTCCGGTTCGGACAATGGGAATTCCGCTGCCGGCGCAACCCCGTCCGTCGAAGCCTCTTCCGCGGAAGCGTCGGGCGCCGTGATTGCGACGGTTGCCGCCCTGCCGTCCGGGCGGGGCGATTATTGCCGGCAGGCGCCCGCCTTTGCCGTGCAGCAGGGTTTTACCTCGTCCAATACGGCCATCGGCACCACGCTTGAAGGGTACATGGGATTGGCGTTCGCCAATGTGCAGGACGGTTCCGTCTACCAAGACCCCACCTGGGATGATGCGGGGTATCTCGGCCCTTTCGTCTATGACAAGCTGGGCAACATTTACACGGCTCCCGTTCCCTTCATCAACCTAATCAACAATCCGCCGGACGAACAGAACCGCATCTACCGCGTCGATACGGAAACCGGGCAGATGGCCCTGTGGGCCGATCTGCCGGCTGCCGGAACGCTTACCCAAAATAATCCTTTCGGCGTGCTCGGTCTTTTTTATGATTGCGACAGCGACAGCGTTTATGCCGGTTCGGTGGCCGGCTCCACGGCCACGGCGGAAGTCGGCCGCATATTTCAGGTGAGCCGGGCGACGGGTGAAGTGACGGATATGCTGGAAAACGTGGATGCCATGGGCGTAGGCGTCTTTAACACCGTCAACGGCAAGCGTCTTTATTTTGGATCGGGGCGCGATTCCGGCGTGCGCTCCATTGCGCTGGACGAAAACGGCCGTTTTACCGGCGAGCCGCGCGTGGAGTTTTACCTGGCCCAATTTGAAGAAGGGGGCAACGATAAGGCCCAGCGTATTACCTACACTAATGAGAATCAGATGGTGATTAAGGGGATTGAGTTTAACTATAGCCTGCGCACGGCCAGCACGATTGCCGTTGCCAACTACATCATGTCCTACGATGCCGGCCAGGATGCCTGGACGCTGGATTCCGTGGAACGTACCACCCAGTAAAACTTACTCACTTTTCCGCAACACGGCCCAAACACCTGTAGCGTAAAAAGGGAGGAATTGCCGATTTATCTCTCCTATTATCTTCATGCTATCCGCTCAGGAGGTCCCCATGTTCCCGTTTATTACCGAAGAGCATCAGATGATCCGCCAGGCCGCGCGGGATTTCGCCCAGAACGTTATCGCGCCCGTGGCCGAACATCATGACGCCACCGGCGAGTTCCCCATCAACACTGTACGCCAGATGGGCGAGTTGGGGTTTATGGGCATTGAAGTGCCGGAAGTCTACGGCGGCGCGGAGATGGATACCATTGCCTACGTGCTGGCCATGGATGAAATCAGCCGGGCGGATGCCAGCCACGGCACCATTATGTCGGTCAATAACTCCCTCTTCTGCAACGGCATCATGCAGTACGGTACCGAGAAGCAGAAGCAGCAATACGTGACGCCTGTGGCATTGGGCAAAGCCATCGGCGCCTACAGCCTCACCGAGCCCATGAGCGGTTCCGATGCCGGCGCCATGAAGAGCCGGGCCGTCCTCAACGACGCTGGCACGCACTACATCATCAACGGCCGTAAGTCCTGGGTGACCTCCGCCCCCTACGCCGACTACATCGTTCTCTTTACCATGACGCAGCCGGAAAAGAAGCATCGGGGCGTGACGGCATTCCTCATCCACACTGACCAGCCCGGCTTTATTCGGGGCAAGACGGAGCCCAAGTTGGGGATTCGCGCTTCGGCCACCAGCGAGATCATCTTCGATAATTACGCGTGCCCCATGGAAAATCGCCTGGGCAACGAAGGCGACGGCTTCAAGATTGCCATGTCCGTGCTGGATGCCGGGCGCATCGGAATCGCGTCTCAGGCTCTGGGCATTGCCGAAGCCGCGCTGGCGGCCAGCATCAGCTACGCCCAGGAGCGGGAAGCCTTCGGGCAGAAGATCGGCCAATTCCAGATGATTCAGCAGAAGTTGGCCGACATGAAGTGCCGCGTTGACGCCAGTCGCCTCCTGATCTATCAGGCCGCGCTGGCCAAGATGGCGGCCAAAACAACCGGCGCGCGCTACAGCATGGAAGCGAGCATGGCCAAGCTCTTTGCCTCGGAGACGGCCATGTGGGTGGCGACCCAGGCCGTCCAGATTCACGGCGGTATGGGCTACAGCAAGGAATTGCCCATTGAGCGCTATTTCCGGGATGCCAAAATTACGGAAATTTACGAAGGCACCAGCGAAATCCAGCGTATGGTTATCGCCCGCAGCTTGACCGGATTGAGCTAAAAATTTTTGAGGCCCCCAATCCGATCATTGTTTATTTCCTCCTGCCGAACCTGGATCGCTGGATGGACGATTGGCTTTCTCCCGGTTATTTTTCTCTATGCTATACTGGGTTGATAAGCTTCATCCCGGCCTTGCCGTCGTTCCCATGCTGAATTCCTGATATTGCAGCCGAGCATTGTTTGCGATGCTCGGCTTTTTCTCAGGTACGGCGTGCATACCGGGAAACCGAAGGAAGCGCGAACCGCTTTCGATAAACTAGGCAAGCCTATCCGGGGAGGACTCCGCGTGGGACAATTTTCACGATTATTGTTTCGGATTTTGTTACCATTTGCCTGGATGGATGATTTTAATTCCTGTAGCGGTGAACTATCAACGAACCCTGGTACAGTTCGACGTGAATACCATAACAGACATCTCACGACTTTACCTCCGGCAGGCGCTGAATTGTGAATTTTTGCCGGAATTTACGCATATGCAGCAGTATTAAGTGAGAAACGACTGTCGGCCGGAGACCCCGACCTGCAACTGCCGGTTTACATACGCCGTCCTGGACTGGGTAAAATGGAGGAACAAGCATGTCTATTGTAGTGGTGACCGGAGCGGCGGGCTTTATCGGCTCTCATCTGGCGGAACGACTGGCCGCGACCGGCCACGAAGTCCGCGGCATTGACGCCTTTATCCCCTACTACCCCCGTGCGCTCAAGGAGCAGAACCTGACGGCGTTGGCGGAAAAGCCCAACTTTTCGCTCTATGAGCTGGACCTGCGTACAGATGATCTGTCCGAGCCGCTGGATGGGGCGGACACGGTCATTCATCTTGCAGCCCAGGCCGGACTCGTGCGGTCGTGGGACGAATTCGACTCATACATGACCTGCAATATCCAGGCCACTCAACGTCTGCTGGAGGCGGCGGTGAATGCCGACGTCAAGCATCACATTCACGCGTCTACGTCGTCGATCTATGGCCGGTTCGCGACGGGGGATGAGACGTCTCCTGCCGCACCGGTTTCGCCCTACGGCATCACCAAGCTCGCGGCGGAAAATCTCTGCTGGGCGTATGCGCAGAAAGACGCACTCCCAGTGACCGTGCTGCGCCTCTTCTCGGTCTACGGTCCCCGCCAGCGGCCGGATATGGGGTACAATATCTTCATTCGCAAGATTCTGAATGATGAGCTGATCACCATTGACGGCGACGGTTCCGACAGCCGTTCCAACACTTTTGTGCTGGACTGTGTGGACGGTATCATGCGGGCCATGGAGCAGCCTGAGGTCAGCATGGGCGAAACCTACAACATCGGCGGCGGTCAGGAGGTCAACGTGCTCCAGGTCCTGGACATATTGGCCGACCTGACAGGCAAAACGCCCAACACGACCCATGGACCCAAGCGCCCCGGCGATCAGCGTCGCACCGTAGCGGATATCGCCAAAGCCCGGGTGCAATTGGGTTATAATCCACAAACGACGGTCCGCGAAGGATTGGCCGCCCAGCTCGCCTGGCAGCGCCAGGCGTAAGCGCGATCCTTTGCATCCGCCCTCTACCCATATTCAAGAGGCTTTGTCATGACCGAAACGCTCGTACATCCGCGCACCACCCTTACGGCTGCTGAGATGGCCGCTGATGTGGACGCCGTAGCCGATAGCCGCGAATTGGTAGCGGAACTGAAGCGGGCCGTTACCGGCGAAGTCCGCTTTGACGGCTATTCGCGCATGCTCTATAGCACCGATGCCAGCCTCTACCAGATTCAGCCCGTAGGCGTCGTGATTCCGCGCCGCATTGAAGACGTCATCGCAACCATGGAAGCGGCCGCACGGTATGGGCTGCCCGTTTTGCCCCGGGGCGGCGGCAGCTCCCTGGCCGGTCAGGCCGTGGGCGCAGCCGTCGTCATGGACTTTTCAAAGTATATGAACCAGGTGCTTGACGTGCAGCCGGAAGCGCGGCAGGTGACGGTGGAGCCGGGCATTAACTTTGCCGCGCTCAACCGCCAACTGGCCCGCCACGGCCTCATGATCGGTCCGGATCCGGCCAGCGGCAACCGGGCGACTATCGGCGGCAGTATCGGCAATAATGCTTCGGGCAGCCATTCCATCCTCTACGGCATGATGGCCGACAGCGTCCACAGCGTGGGCGCGGTGTTGGCCGACGCGTCTCTGGCCGAATTTGGGCCGCTGGATGCAGCGGGCATCGCGGCCAGGGCCGGGGGAACCTCTCTGGAGGCGCAGATTTATCGACGCGTGCCTGCGATTGTGCATGACGTCATGGACGAAATTCTGGCCGGCTGGCCCAAACATTGGCGCCGCGCCTCCGGCTATAATCTGGACCGCCTGGCCGCGGCCCTGCTGCCGCCGGATCAGCGCAGTCGCCTCTCCTTTGATAGCCGTTTCCGCCCGCCTGTGGCCGACCCGGCCCGCATCGAACGCTTCAACCTGGCCCAGCTTCTCACCGGAAGTGAGGGCACCCTGGCCGTCATGACCGCGGCCACGGTCAATCTGGTTCCCCGCCCCCGGCGCACGGGGCTGGCCGTCATTCATTTTGATGACCTCATCGCCTCCTGCGCGGCCATCACCGATATCCTGGAAACGGACCCCAGCGCGGCTGAGCTGCTGGACAAGCATCTCTTGGACCTGGCCCGGGCCCAGCCCGAATGGGCCAGGCGTCTTCACTTTGTGGAGGGCGATCCCGCGGCCGTCATGCTTACCGAATTTTACGGCGCCGACGAAGCGGAGGTGCGCCAAAAGCTGGACCGCCTGGACGCCCACATGCGCGCACGCGGCTACCGGGGCGCCATCGTCCACGTGCTGGATCCGGCGCGCCAGGCCGACGTCTGGGAAGTGCGCAAGGCCGGCCTCAATATCCTCAACAGCCGGCGGGGCGAGTATAAGCCCGTGCCCGGCATCGAGGACGTGAGCGTGCCCCAGGAGAATCTGGCCGACTATATGGAACAGCTCCTGGACTTTTTGGGGCAGGAACCGGGGGATATTCCCGGCGTCTCCGTTTACGCCCACGCTTCGGCCGGCTGCCTTCACGTGCGCCCCCTCATGAACATGAAGACGGAGCGGGGCGTCGAGCTGCTCAACGCGCTGGGCGACTACGCTTGCGGTCTGGCCGTGGGCTATCACGGAGCCATGAGCGGCGAGCACGGCGATGGCCTGGCCCGCAGTGAACTCAATCCCCGAATCTTCGGCCCGGCGCTCTATCAGGCGCTGGTTGATGTGAAGGCAGCCTTCGATCCCGACAACCGCATGAATCCGGGCAAGATTGTCCACGCACCGCCCCGGGGCGACAACTTACGCTTTGGCCCCGGCTACCAAACCATTCAGCTCGACGCCGTTTTTGACTGGAGCGCCGACGGCGGCTACGCGCCTGCCGTGGAAATGTGCAACGGCGCAGGCGTCTGTCGCAAAGTCGAGACGGGGACCATGTGCCCCAGCTTCATGGCCACCCGGGACGAGCGGGACAGCACCCGGGGGCGCGCCAATGCTTTGCGGAACGCCCTGGCCGGCCGTATTCCCCGGGAAGAGCTGTTTGCTCCGGAGATGAAGGAGGTCATGGGTCTTTGTCTGGGCTGCAAGGCGTGCAAGAGCGAATGTCCGTCCGCGGTGGATATGGCCAAAATCAAGGCCGAGTATATGGTTCACTATCACCGGGTAAACGGTACGCCCCTCTTTAACCGCCTCATGGGGTTGCTGCCGGCGCTTGACGGGCTGCTCTTCCGCTTGGGCAAGCCCATGATTCCCGCGGTCAATGGAGTGATCGCTTCACCGCTGATGAAGCAGATCCAGACGCGTATTGGCGTCCACCCTCGCCGCACCCTGCCTCGCTATGCGCCGGAGACGCTGGAGGAATGGTTTGGGCGGGAGATTGCCGGGCGGCTTCCGGCCGAGGCCGCGCTGTCGTCGCGTAACCCGGTTATCCTCTTCCATGATACGTGGACCAACTTTAACGAGACGGAAGTAGGCAAGGCCGCGGTGCGGGTGTTGCAGGCCGGCGGTTACGATGTCTATCTTGCCCAGGGCCGGAAGTGCTGCGGGCGTCCCCTCATCACCGGCGGCCAGGCGGATAAGGCCAAGCCGTGGATCGACCATAACGTCGCGCTCCTGGCGCCTTATGCCCAGCAGGGCGTGCCCATCGTGGGCGTTGAGCCCAGTTGCATCCTCACCTTACGCGATGAGTATCTCAACCTTGCGGCGGATAAGCGTCGCGCCCGATTGGTCGCGGGCCAGGCCTTTACGTTTGAGGAGTTTGTGAGCCGGGAAATGGAGGCGGACCGTTTCCACGCGGATTGGCGCGGGGATGCGGGCAGGGCGCTGCTCCACGGCCATTGCCATCACAAGGCCATGGTCGGCAACAACGTGACCGTGACCGCGTTGCGCGGCGCGGGCTACGATGTAGAGGTCATCCCCAGCGGCTGCTGCGGCATGGCCGGCGACTTTGGTTACGAAAAAGCGCATTACGAGGTCAGCCGCACCATCGGTGAGGATCGCCTGCTGCCCGCCGTGCGTGCGGCCGCGGATGACGTCACGCTGGTGGCTTCGGGCACGAGCTGCCGCCATCAGATCCACGACTTCACCGATCGTCAGGCGATTCACCTGGCCGAAGCATTAGCGAGGGCGATTCGTTATTAGGCCGGGCGTGAATTCTACGCCGGAAATTTCGTGACCCTACCCCCGGAGGCTGTACAGTAACGTTTATACGAAAGGAGCTTCCTGTTATGGAACGTCCCGATCTGAATGGGTTGGATCCGGCGGTTATCGCCTATATCACGGCGCTGGAGGAGAAGGTAGCGGCAAGCGAGTCTGCAAGCATCAGGCTAAGCAGCGCCTTGCCTGAGCCGAGTGAGCCGCCTACCACGATGAACATTATCACCATTGACCAGGACGGCGCGGCCAAGCGTACCCTGCGCCATTACTATATGCGCCAGCGTCGGGGCGGCATGGGCGTCTTCGACCTGGCCGGCGATGCGGAGCCGGCCTTTCTGGCGGCCGCCGATGAAGACGGTCATTTGCTCCTCTTCACGGATCAAGGGCGGGTTTTTCGCGTCCCGGTCAGCGCAATCCCTGAAACGGAGCCCCGGGGACGGGGCGCGTCCATCCTTGCCGGGTTCAACCTCCGGCCCGATGAAAAGATTGCCGTTGTCGTGGCCGACGGCGGCGGTCCCTTCCTCACCCTGGTAACGGCGCGCGGCCATGTTCGGCGCATCGGCGCGCAGTCATTCGGCTCCAACCTGCATCCCGGCGCCATCATCTATGAGAGTAATGACGGCGACCAGTTGGCCGCCGCGGCGTGGACATCGGGCAAGGGCGATCTCTTTGTGGCCGCGCAGAGCGGTCAGGCCATTCGCTTTAGCGAGCGCCATGTGCCGGTGCGCGGCTGTCTGGCCATGCGCATTAAGCCCGATGATCGGATCTGCGGCGTGGCGGGCGTGGAGGAGGCGGACGGCGTCTTTCTCCTTGGTGAAGACGGCAAGGGTACGGTCCGCCTGATGGCCGGTTTTGCCGCCAATAAATCGCCTGGTTCCGGCGGGAAAACCGCGCTCAAGTGCGAGCGACTGACGGGACTTTTCCCCGTTTCCGCGGGCAGCGAGCGGGATGCGTTCGTCCTTTCCGCCTCCAGCAAAATTATCCGCTTTGCCGTGGACGAGGTGCCGCCCAAGGAAGGCGTGGTTCAAGGCGTGAACTGCATGAATCTGCGCAATGATCGGTGCATCGCCCTGACTGCCTCGCCCTGAGCAGTTGAAGCGAGGCGTTTTCTCATCCCGTCATCGCCGGACTCCAGTCCGGCGATGACGCCCAGTCGGCGCTTGGCGCTTCCAGGCAACGGCCCGCTCAAAACAGCAATTGCAGCCCTGTATCCTGCGGCTGCAATTGCTGTTTTTTTTTGTTGCAATATGCGGAACATGCACCCATTATTCCTCGTTTTGGGGGGGGCGCTTCTTGCGTAAGCGTTTGATGGGCGGATGACTTACGAAATACTGTTCATGTTGTCCGAATTTGGTTGATATAGATTGTGTAACCTGTAGAAGGAATCGAGTAACGTATCGTGATAAGATATTGTGGTTCAACCGCCAGTCAACCACATGAAACCCGGTTGAACCATCGTTATATTGTTTGAAATATTCTTGGTCGATAATGTCCGGTTGTGGTGGATGACTTTGTCGGTAGAAACTGTATTTTGTAGCATGCAGGAAGAGAGACTTATGGCGGGAGCATATCTACGCTCAGACGCATTAAATAAATACCGGCGCAACGTCAGCAAGGCCCAGATGGCCGATCTGCTGAGCTTGGTGACCGGAGAAGATACGGATTTAATTCGTTACGATGAGGTAGCAAAACGATTGAAGGCGCGTCAGGAAATCGCGCTCGGCACGCAGAATGTTCCGCTGGATCAGATTGTGGGCAGCGTAGGGCGGTATCATGACTTTACCCGGCGCTTCTTGCCCCGCTCCAACGTCAGTGCGGAACGCTGGTCGGGCGTTGACGTTGCTATGAACGGCTTCGCCGGCCTGCCGCCGGTGGACCTTTACAAGTTGGGCGATACCTACTTCGTGCGCGACGGCAACCACCGCATCAGCGTTGCTCGCGCCAATGGAGTGAGCAGTATCGAGGCGTACGTTACTGAGGTGCAAACGCCGATTTCGTTGACCGTGGCGGACTTCGAGCGGGATGCCTGGTTGATCAAGATCGAGCAGGCGGAGTTTATGGAGGATACGCATCTCGATGCGGTGCGTCCTGATCACGGTGTGGAGCTAACCGAGCCGGGGCGTTATGCCATGCTTCAGCATCACATTGACGTCCATCAGTATTTTGAAGAGATCGGGCGGGAAAAGCAGGGGCTCGATTCCTATGTGAGCCGGGAAGAGGCTGTGGCCGGCTGGTATGACCACATTTATACGCCGGTGGTGAAGGCCATTCGCACGTATAATCTGCTGCGCAATTTTCCGGGACGCACAGAGGCGGATCTCTATCTCTGGATTACCCACCATCGGGAACGACTCGCGGCTCGTTATAGATTGGCTCCGCTTAGTCCTGAAGCGTCGGTCACGACTTTTGTCGAGATCCACGCCAAAAACCCCTTGCAGCGGACGGTCAAAGGGCTTCAGCAGAGCTGGTGGAAGCATCGGCGTAATGCTGCGCTACAGCCGCCTGCGGGGATGAGTGACGATGAGTTCTACGCCTCCAGGGCCCGTCATGCCGCGGGCGAAATCTCTTTGGGTGAAGTGGAACAGCTCACCGCGTCCGGCGAGAACGAGGCGTAACGCCCGCGACGCAATTCTCCTTAACAATCCTCCCTTCTAGCCACATATCACTTTGCCTA
>JAGRCP010000094.1 GCA_020433455.1 Caldilineaceae bacterium
CGCCCCATGTAGCCGGCTCCTGGGCTGTCCTGAAGTCCTACATGCCAGATGCGAGTGTGGGCAGCGTTCTTTATGCTCTCGAATCGTCAGGGGCTCCCATCACCGATACGCGTAACAGCCTGGTGAAGCCCCGGATTGATGTCTATGCTGCCTTGCTTGCTTTGACAAACTATGAATCCCTGGCAATTCGTAATCTCGGCTACGGTGATCTCACTATAATCGGTGTCAGCATCATCGATACCGGTCTGGCCCGCATGCAGGCGCAAGCCGGCTGTGATTGGCTTGCGGTAGATGCGCCGGAACTCCCTCTTACCATATCCTCGGACAATTCAGGCCTGCTTGGCGTTGCGATTGATGTTTGCGAGGGGCCCGGCATCTATACCAAGACGATTCGGATTACATCGGATGATCCGGACGAAAGCACGGTGGACGTTCCCGTAACGCTTGAGGTGAACGGCCCGCTGGCTGTGACGTTAAATTGGTTCCTGGCTGAGCCAAACGGAGGCATGGTAAATTTCCAGTGGGAGACGACTGCGGAGCAGGGCGTTGCCGGCTTCAATCTGCTGGCGTTGCATGATGACCAAACCGTCGTGCAGCTTAACCAGGAACTGATCCCCTCAACCGTCATCGATTCGGTGGCGCCGACCCGCTATGCATTCTCGGCGCAGACCGAGGCAACCCGCTTTTTCCTGCAGGAAGTCAGCATCGGGGGTATTATGCGGCAGTACGGTCCGTTTGATCTGGCCATGCCCGTTCCGCCGACCGAACCCGTCGCGGAGGAGCAAGCCCCCAGAATCTGGTTGCCGCTGATTAAATCTTAAACGGATATGGAGCGTATAAAAGCGGAGCGCGTCTTGCGCTCCGCTTTTATATTTCCTCTTTCCCAACCCAATCCCTAACCAAAGTTAGGTGACCCGCCAACCTGGTTCCGCTACGCTATGGCTGTCCATCATCCGCCTGAGTACCGCCATAAGGAACCAATTTATGCCAACTGCTGCCGCTTTTGCTCCGATTTATCCGCTCCTCAAAGGGTTTATCCTCTGCGCCAGCATGATTGTGGCGGTCGGACCGCAGAATCTGTTCCTCTTGCGTCAGGGTTTGCAGCGCCGGAATATACTGACCACGGCCGCGGTCAGCACGTTGGGGGATGTGGCGCTGATTTCGCTGGGCGTCGGCGGGGTAGGGCGGCTGTTGGCCGTGAATGACCGCTTTTTGGTTTTGGTAATCGGCGGCGGGGCGCTGTTTTTGCTCTGGTGCGGCGGACGGTCGCTCTTCTCCGCCTGTCGCCCGCCGGCCGACGATATTGCGGCTGCCGTTCCCGCGGGGGCGGCGGGCTTTCGGGCCAGCGCACTGGCGGCAATCGGCTTTTCGCTTCTGAATCCGGCTGCCTACCTGGATACGCTGGTCATCATCGGCGCAAGCAGCGGCAGCTTTCCCGTGGAGCAGCGCATGCTCTTTGGTTTGGGCGCAATTACGGCTTCGGCGCTTTGGTTCTTCACCCTCACTTACGGCGCAGGCAGGCTTGCGCCTCTCCTGCAGCGCCCCATTGCCTGGCGCATTCTAGATCTGGCCGGTGGCGCCGTCATGGTTAGCATCGCCTGTCTGATGGTCGCTTCTCGTTACCAGGTAGTCGCCAATTACGTCTTGCCCCTCCTCTTTCTATTCAAGTGAGCCGACGCAACGCCCGTTGCAGCGCTGTGGTTGGACTGCTGCTTTGCCGTTCTTGAGATAAATGCGCTTTGATGTGAGACATTTTGCCGCCGATTTTCGGTTACAGTGGACTCACGGCGGGGACCCCAGAGAATTTCTGCCGATAAACCATTGGTGAACTTCGAGAAGAGGAGCAACAGTCAGATGAGCAAATTCAAGCGTGTCGAGCATGTAGAGGAGATGGAGGCGTTAGCCAAATCAGGTCAGTCCACGACTGTGGTCATGAGTCAGGTCGTGCATGACCACTATCTGAAAAAGGCGCTGGCCGCGGGCCTGCCGGAGAGCAAACTGAGCGGGGAAGAAGTGCAAAACCTGGCTTCAAAGGGCCTGAAGCTCAAGGGGAAGGTCTATTTTGCGGTCTGCGATTGCCCCAACTGTAAGCGGGTCCTGGACAGCTATGATTTCATCCTGACCGGCGTTGAGGAGCATGGTTTGGAAATGGTGCAAACGATCTTCAATAACGACGAGATCATCGCGCAGGTGAATCCGCGTTTGACCCATATCACCTGCTCCAATTGCGGAACCAGGACGCCCATGCAGCCGCCCGCGCGCGGAGCTACCTCGTCTCGCTATTTCTGGACCATGCTCTATGCCTGCGTGGAAGAGAGCGATTGAAACAAGTAGAGCGGGTAAGGGGGGCGGAATGGGCCGGCCTGATTACCGCCCCGCTTGCTTCAATGCGACAGGCAGCTTTCCCTCCGCGGTCATGCGCCGGCGCAGTTGACGGCGTTCGCGCTTGCGCAGCGCCTCGGCCCCGAAATAGCTGCCCAGGACGAAGGCCGCGGCCAGAAACTGGAGCCCGATGCCTTCCCACGTGGGGAAGACGCCGAACCAGAGCCCCATCCAGTAGGGGAGATCGAGCCATTGGATGGGGTGGAGGGGCATCCAGCCTACCTTCTGCATGATGTGAACGGTGTTGCCCACCATGGTCACCAGCACCAGGCCAATGAGGACGGCGGTGACGATAAACATCTTCATGTAGGGCAGGCGGCGCTGGAGCGCGACGGTGACGACGCCCGCGGCCAGCACGCCGATCGCGCCCAGCAGGACGCCCTGGAGGACAATGCTTGCGCCCGCGTTGAGCAGCAGGGCCTGGAGAAAGAGGGCCGTTTCAAAGCCTTCCCGGTAGACGCTGGTGAAGCCCAGCAGCACCAGGCCCATGCCGCTCCCGGCTTGCGCGCCCTTGACGATCTGGGCTTTGTGCTGGTGCATCTCCTTCATGTGGTCTTTCCAGTAGGTCTTGTGGAAAAACCAATTGGTGATGAGCAAAATCACGCCGATGGCCAGCAGGGAGATGAGCGCTTCCAGCCGTTCGCCGTAATGAGCGAAGGGGCGCAGGAGCCCCTGCATGAGAATGCCCGTGGCCACCGACGCGATGCCCGCGGCCAGCGCGCCCAGCGCCATGTCGCGCCGGTAGCGGGACATGCTCCCCACAAAGCTGGCGGTGAGCGCGGCGAGGATGACCACCGCTTCCAGCCCCTCGCGGAAGACGATGATGGCCGCGTTGGTGATGACGGCGCCGGGCGCGCTGGGCAGGTCGCCCAGGGTCCGTTGCGCCTCGACCAGCAGACCGTCCAGATTGGCGCGGATGGCGCTGATCTCCAGGGCGGATTCGCTCCCGGCCAAGGCGGCGGCCAGTCCCGGTTCGCCGCTGTAGCCCTGCCAGAAGACGCCGTCAATGTGAGAGACCAGCTCGGGCGCAAAGGCCAGCAGCCGCTGTTCCGCGCCGAAGTCGAAGACCGCGTACGCCTCCAGATGGGCCGATTCGGCCATGGCGTAGTCGCCCGCGGCCACGGCTGCCTCCATCTGGTCCAGCACCGTGGCGATGACGTCAAAATCGGCGTCGGGATCGAGCTGGTTCCACGCAGGCGGGATCAGCTCGTTGAGGCTCTTGTCCAGGCTGCGGGACAACTCGCGCAGTTCATCCACGGGCAGAACGGCTTCCTGGCGGTTGGCCGCTTCCACATGGCGTTGCAGATCGTTCATCCGGGTCTGCACGTTCTCCACCCGCGCGGGATCCTGTCGGGCCAGGTCGGGTCGCAGATCGGCGAACGCGGCCTGCGCGCCCTGCATGAAGGTCGTCGCTTCCTGAACCTCGAAAGGGGTAAAGACCTGGCCGTCTTTCACGCCCCGTGCGTACTCCACCGGCACCAGCGAGAGATAGCGGAGTAACTGGCCCGTGCGACGGGTCAGCTCCGCCTGAGTCAACGGCGCGGCGCGGAAATTCCGAATCTCCGTCAGAATGGCCCCCGCGTGTTGATCTATCGCTGCGTTGTTTTCTTTGCTCGCTCCGCTTTCAATCGCGGCCGTGGTCAGCGCGTCAAATTGGGCGCTGACCTCTGCTGCCGCGTCCCCACCGGCCTGCTCGGCGAAGGCGGGGGCGAGGATCTGCCAGTAGCCTTCGGCCATGGCGGCTTCTTCGCTGCGCCGGGCGGGCAGCAGATTGGGGTCCTGCGCGTTGCCCAGGCTGCGCAGGAGATTAGCCTGATAGGTGTCCAGCAGATCGGCGCGGACCCGCGCCTGCGCGTCGGCGGGCGAGATCTGCCCCGCGGCCAGCTCCTCCAGCGCCAGGGTCGCGTCCGCGCCGGGGCGGTCAAATTTGACCGCGGGACGGAAATCGCGCACCAGCAGCCACTGGCGGGCTGCCTCCAGATCCCCCGCGGCGATGGCTGACCGGGTCAGCTCATAGCTGCCATGCAGCAGCGCGGTGTGCAGCTCGCCCTTGGCCGCGGCCAGAGCATTGCCTCCCAGGACCGCGGTCTCCAGCGCCCCGCGTGCATGGGCCGCGGCGTCCGCGGGGAAGTCCGGATACGCGTCCAGAAGCGCGTCCAGCGTCGCGCTGGCATCAGCAACCGCGCGCGCCGCCGCCTGGGCGTCACCCGCCAGGCCGGCGCGCTGGGCCGCAAAGAGCGCGTCATCCAGCGCGTCCGCCATGGCCCACGGCGGCTCCGCCTGCGCGGATACAGGGATATGGACGAGCAAAATGGCGATGACGGCGATGAGAGCGGGTAGCTTGCGCATGGTGTGTCCTGGGTGGCGGGAGGGTTAATGATCGAAGATTGGAAGATTAAAGATTGGGCGGCAGATCATCCAATCTTTAATCTTCCAATCTTCAGTTCTCTCTTCTATTCCTGCACTTTGATGTCTAACAACGCCGCTGCCTGGGAGACCTGGCCCGCCAGCGCGGTGGCCTTGTCCTGGGCTTCGCTGCCGAAGAGATCGGCCTCCTCCGGCGTGAAGAGCGCGCCCTCCTGCTCCTGGCTGTAGAGGTCGTCCACATAGCCGATGAGATCGTCAAAGCCGGATTCAATCTGGGCATTCAGATCGGGATCAGCCTCTTCCACCAGCGCGGATACGTTGGTGTAGGTGACGTCCAGACCGTTGAGGATGCTCTTTACGTCAAAGAGGCGACTGGCGGCCACGAAAGACTCCTCTTCGGCCGCCGCGCCGGAGACAAAGGAGGAGAGCTTCCACTGCTCGAAATACTCATTCATGGTGGGAACCATGACGATCAGCGCGGTGAAGGCGTCGCTCAGCGTGGGCTCCCAGGCGTCAATCGCGTCGTTCAGCTCCTGGGCCGCGCCGTCCAGCCCCTGGGCCGTGCCCAGCAGCAGGTTGGCATCGGGCAGGGCGACATCACCCGCGTCCACGGTAAAATCCGGATTGGTCTGCCAGAGAGTCGGCTCCAGCAGGCTGTGGAAATAGTTGCCGGGGCTCTTCAGCTCGGTCCCGTCGGGCAGAGTCAGGGTCCAGTCCAGCGCCTCTTCCGGGTTATCCGCCGCGCTGTCGCCCGCGTCCAGCAGGACGTCATAGTAGGCCAGGGAGGGCACGCCCGCGACAATGCCCTCGTCCAGCTCATACGCCTCGCTGGCGTTCAGCCACGCGGCCCGGGCCGCGCTGATGAGCCCGTCGATCTCTTCGGCGTTGGCCTCCTGCATGGCAGCGTAGTCAAATCCGTTCTCCGCGGCCAGATCGTAGTAGCGCTGGGAGACGGCCAGCAGTTCATCCGCCCCGCCCTTCATCTCGGCCGCATGCCCGACGGCATACTCTTTGACTGCATCCAGATTGACGCCTTCGGGCATGGCTTCAGAAGATGCCTCTTCCGCGAGCGCTGCTGTGGCCGCGATCTCTTCCGCACTGCCGTCGTCGGCCGGCGCTGACGTACAGGCGGCGAGTGTCAATGCGAGCATGAGGATGAGCATGGGTACAAAGCGTGTTTTACGCTGGGACATATTTTCTCCAAGTAGTGAAATAGGTAATTGAATAGAATGAAACGAAAGGGACTCTGTGGGGTTAAGCCGCCGAATGAATTCGGCTACTGCTACGGGAAACGCGCTGAAGCACGTTGGTCTTCGCTGGACGAACCGGCTTTGAGCCGGTTTCCCGTAGCAGGCTGCGGTTTCAACCGCTGCCGCCTGTCCCGCTCGCTTTCCCCACAATCCGTTAGAGAACCACAAAAGGACAATCGCTTTTCCCGTCACCTTGCCGGCACGGGCGCCTGGGATTTTGCCCGGCTGCCCCGGCGCAGACTCCAGAGAAAGGTGAGGGCAATGAGCAGGACAAAGCCGAGCTGGGCCAGCGTCGTCTCCACGGTGGGATAGATGCCGAAGATCTCGATCAGCGCCAGATTTTCCGGCATCCACGCAAGCCAGGTGGCGGGAACCGCGCCCGCTTCCTGGAGGCCGCGTACGCCTTTGCCCACAAAGTTAAAGGCCATGATCAGAAGCAGAATGGTCGTGATTGTGAAGAAGGGTTTGAGGGGCAGCCGCTTGCCGGCCTGAAGAATCAGCCAGGCGACCACGGCAATGGCCGCGCTGCCGATGAGAAAGCCGATGAGTACAGGCCGGACCGGCGCGTCAAAGAGGAGCGTCTGATAGAAGAGCACGGTCTCGAAGCCTTCCCGGAAGACCACGGTGAAGCCCAGAAAGGCCAGCCCGAACGCGGAACCGCCGGTGATGGCCTTGCCCACCTGCTCCTTGACAAAGCTCATCCAGTCCTGCACATAGACCTTCTGAAAGATCCAGTTGGTCACATAGAAGAGGACCCCCGCGGCCACCAGCGCGGTGATCCCCTCCAGTAGCTCCCGGTTGCTGAAGGAGAT
This sequence comes from Caldilineaceae bacterium, assembly GCA_020433455.1. Taxonomy (GTDB): domain Bacteria; phylum Chloroflexota; class Anaerolineae; order Caldilineales; family Caldilineaceae; genus JAGRCP01. Next base: position 6,812 of record JAGRCP010000094.1, read on the forward strand.
GGTGAGCACGTTGAGGGACGCCCACCACATGAGCACGCTGAGCCCAATGGCCGCGACCACGCCCGCCGCCACCCACCAGATGTACTTGCGCGAGTCGGCATCCGCGCGCAGAAAGCCGATGATCGCGCCCAGGATGAGCACCGCCTCCAGCCCCTCGCGCAGGATGATGGCCGCGCTGCTGAGGATGGTCACCCCAATACCGGCCTCAGCCGTGAGAATCTCATCCGAATCAGCCAGCCGGGCCCGCACCGTTTCCAGCCGGGCGTTGATCTCATCCGCGCCTGCTCCGCTGCGGATGAGCGCGGCCAGCCCCGCCTCGCCGTGGGTCCCTTCCCAGAAGAGGCCCTCGATTTCCCGGGCCAGGCGGGGCGCGCGGTTGGCCAGCGTCACCTCGGGTCCGGTCTCAAAAAAGGCGTAGGCTTCGATGCGTGCGGTCTCGGCTCCGGCGTAATCGCCCGCGGCCACGGCCGCGGCCATCTGATCCAGCAGGCCGTTGATGACCGTGAGGGACGCGCCCGCGTCGCTGCCGTCGGGGTCAACGCCCAGGCTCTCGGCGATGAGCTGATCGGCTTCAGCCACCAACGCTTCCACCTCCGCCTTGGGACCGATGACGTTGATGATCTCCTCCAGCTCGACATAAATTTCGGCCAGACGGTCCGCCGTCCGGGGCGCTTCCGCCGCAATGACGGGGCGCAGCTCCTGGAAGACCGACTGGGCCTGGCGGCGGAAGGTGAGGGCCTCCTGGTATTCGATGTCGATGGTGATCTCGCCGTCGCGCACCGCGTCCCGATACTCGATCCAAATGAGGTCGGTGTAGAGGTAGAGGAGTTGGGCGCGTTCGGCGAGCTGCTCTTGGCTGAAGGCAACCGGCTGATAGAGGGCCAGCGCCTCTTGCGCGGCCGCAGTCGCTGCGGCCAGATCGGCCCAGTTGCCGGCTACTGCCGCGGTCCCGGCCGCGTCCAGGTGGGCGGAGATGGCTGCGGCCGCGTCGACCCCCTGTTTTTCGCTGAAATCAGCGGCCAGCGTCGCGAAATAGCCCTGGGCCTTGCCCGCCCACTCCGCGGCGCGGCTCTGGAACCCGGCCGCGGCCGCGTCATCCAGTTCGGTGAGCGCCTCGCGCAGGCGGAAGAAGGTCGTGCCGCGCAGATCCGCGGCCACCACGAGCGCGGCATCCTCCGGCGCGACCGCGCCGCGCAGCACGGCCTGTATTACCGCATCGGCCGGGCTCTCCACCAGGTTGACGATGGTGGAGCGGCGGTATTCACGCAGACGCAGCCACTGGGCCGCGGTCTCGCCGTCGCCCGCGTCCAGCGCGGCCAGGGTGACCGCCTGACTGCCGTGGAGCAGCTCGCTCCAGAGGCGACCCCGGGCCAGGGCCAGCGCCGGGCCGTCGCCCGTTGCAATCGCCCCATCGATCTCATCCAATGCGCTGAGGATCGCGGCGTCGATTTCCGGCGCGGCCGTGGTGATTGGCGGCTGAAGTGAATTGACATAATTGTCGCGCATCTCAGCCGCGAGCGCGTCCAGCGCGGCCGTATCCGGATCATCCCGGAAGAGGGCTGTCTGAATATCCGCCCCGTGCGCGCGGATCTCCTCGGCTGCCTGCCAGGGCGGGACGCTTTGGGCCGAGCTGCTGCGGGGAAAGAGCGTTAAGAGGATCATCGCCAAAAGCGCGAAGAATTGGATTCGTTGCATGGCTATTCACGTACTCGCATTGCAGTTGCATTCTTTGTAAACGTAAACGATCGGGCGTGTGAACCGTCTCTTGCTTGGCGGCACGCCCGATCGGGAATGATAGATCGGCTACAGCGGGGGGATTGTAGCACGGTTTTGCGACTGAATAGCGGGAATTTTGGGTGAAGAAGTACGCGGCGCGTGTTGAAGGCCGGCTACAGCTTGGTTGAGGTAAAAATTAAGCGAGGTTCATTGTTGTCTGCGCCGACTGGGTATCGGCCCATGCATGCCGGCTGTTATTGCTTATCCCGGCATTGCTCTGACGTTGGCCTCGGCCAGCGTGCGCAGGCGGGCTGTTTCCTGCGCGATGTCAATGCCCGGTTTGAAGATACTGCTTGAACCCAAAACCAGCAGGTCTGCTCCATGGTTGACGACGGTGGGAATCGTGGTCTCGTTGATGTGTCCGTCTGCCTCAATCTGGAAATTGAGCCGTTGCGATTGGGCCAATGTGCGCAGGCCGTCAAACTTGGGGACAACGTCCGGTTGGAACGTTCCCCCGGCAAACGCGGGCGGAACCGTAAGCGGCAGGGCCAAGTCAATTTCCGGCCACAGTTCATCCGGTAAGGCGGAGATGGGCGTTTCCGGGTTAAAGCTGACCCCGACCTTCATGCCCAGGCCCTTAATTTCCCGGATTACCGTGGCCGGATCGTCGCTGGATTCTACGGGAAAGGTGATCATGTCCGCGCCGGCATCTGCGAACTGGGGGATGAGGCGCAGGGGATGCCAGACCGTCATGTGCACATCGAAAGGCCGTTGGGTGACCCGGCGCAGAGAGGCCACGACAACCGGCCCCATGATGACGGTCGGCGCAAATTCGTTATCTGCTACATCCAAATGCAGAAGGTCGATGCCTGCCTCTTCCAATTCCTCAATCACCGCGCCCAGCCGGGTAAAGTCAGCGCAGGCCATGGAGGCCGATATCTTAATCAATTCGATTTTCTCTTTCGTGATGCGATTCACTTGAACCGGGTAAATCCTACACGGTCATTTTTTAGAAGTTTAGCATGTGACGGGCGGGATTGCGATTTGTGCGCCTGTGCGGATTACCCCGCCGATCCCGGTTTGCGGGGTCCGCCCGGCCGTCAAACGGCCGGGCTATTGAACAGCGCCCGCTAAACCGGGCTTGGGCATCCCAACGGCTACGCCTGACAAGCCCCATTTATGGGGTGTCGTTTTATAGCACCGGGGTTTGACCCCGGTGCGGTCCCCGGTAATGCAATCCCGGTTTGCGGCGTCCGCCCGGCCGTCAAACGGCCGG
>JAGRCP010000095.1 GCA_020433455.1 Caldilineaceae bacterium
CCTACCTTTTCGCAGTGAAGTCATGATTGGAAATGGGGGCTACGCGGCCTGGGCGCTTTTGCGGGCCGCCCGCTGACGACGCCGAGCCTGCTCCCACAGGTAAAGCAGATTTTTGGCGTGGAAATCCTGCACCAGGCCGCCCAAAGGGATGCGACTGCGCTCATGCTGTTCGATATCGTTCTGAAGCAGGTCCTGCTTGGTCGCGCCCTGGGCAATCAGCGTATTCACCAAATCCTGAATATCATTGATGTACCGGATGCTGGCGTCAATGCTGCTGGTCACTTCGCCGCGCAGGAGGATATCGCCGTGGCCCTGCACGATGGACTCCAGATTGAATTCGTACAGGCTTTCCAACGAGCGCTTGAATTGCTCGATATCCGCCATGGGCGAAAAGATGAGGGGCACGGGCATGATGAGATCCGAGGCGAAGAGCACTTTCTCTTCGCGCACGTGGGCCACACAGACATCGGGGCTGGGTCCGGGCGCATGCATAACGTGGACGGTCTTGCCGCCCAGCCGCACCACGACGCCTTCGTTAAAAACAATTTTTGGCAGGCGGATTTCCACCTCGCGCAGTTCCGGCGTCTGCTCTTTCGCCTGGGCTAAAGCCTGAATGCCGTGCTCTTTCAGCATGTCCCGGCAATATTCGTGGGCGATGAGCTCTGCATCCGGGAAGAGGTAAGAACCGTAGACGTGATCGGCGTGGCTGATGGTATTGATCACGTACTTAATGCCCGCGGGGCAGATGCGGCGGGCAAAATTAATAATCTGACGCGTTTCGGAAGGGAAAGGCAGCGTGTCGATGAGGATGCCGCCCTCAGGCGTTACGACCAATCCGGCATTCACTTCCACATAAAGTTTGCTGGTAAAAACCCACGTATCATCGGCCACACGCGTGCGGATAATCGACACAAAAGCGCTCCTCTTACTCACCAAAAAAAGAAAAATCGTCAATCGAACAAGTCTATCACAATCGACAGTGCGCCGTCAAAAAAGTAGACATAAAATTATTTTCGATTATATAAGAACCCCGCCTGCATTTTGATTACGGCAATAAAAAAACCGCCCTGGTATCCGGGCGGCGGCTTGTTGTTCCAGCGCTAAAAAAGAAGAGACTCCACAGGAGCGTGTGGACAGTGGGTGCGAACCTGCTATCGCAGGTGGGCGCCGGCTGGACGCTTCCGTCTTGCCTACAAAAGCAGGCTATCACTTCCACGTCGCTTCACCATGCTCCCATATTTAATGTGTTGGCTCGCCCCGTATGCTATCCGATCACGCGGCCTGTAGAGTCAAACAGATCATAGCATAGCGTATCTTTTGGGACAAGTGATTTACGCGCGTGGAAAAGCAATTTACGGAGCAACTATCCGATTGTAATCCATAGGGACCAGCCCCGACGCCGGTCTGCCGCGTCGCTAACCGGACAACCCGGCATTTCCGCCGACGCAAGATCATGCAACGGCAGGACACGGGTACGCCCCCCTGCCCGCATTGGGTCAATTCACTGAAGCCAACGTCGCAAAGGCAGCGCCCTGCCCTGGCGAATATTAGTGAACATTCGACGGTCTACACCAGGCAAATGCATCTCGTAGTAATTTCAGGCGATCGCTTAATGTTACTATTAAGGCAAATTGATTATTATGGTACCCGTAATCATAACTTTATTAAAAAGTTATAAGATAACAGCATTTTATCAGGCAAGATGCGTTACAGATTCATTGTCGGTTTCATTTTTATGGGAGGATAACAGAATGTTTCAACGCAACAAAATTTTCCAACCCAAAAGCCAAGAAAGCGAGGCAAACACGCAAGATAATATGTTCGAAAAAAGTTGTTTTCGCATGTCCAAAAGAGTTTGTCGCTCAACCTTAACGCTAATCGCGCTGTTATTGTTTGGAATCGCCCTTTGGCCCCAGCCGGCCGCGGCGCAGGATCCGGGCAGCATCAGCATCAGCGTCAGCGTCGTGGGCGGCTACGATGACGGCGTGAACAATTACGGCGACAATGACGGCATCCCCGGCTTCAACAGCGGTGATCCCATCACCTGGGCCGTCCAGTTTGAATGCAGCGGCATCGAGTCCGTCTGCACAAACGGCCAAATTGTCGTCCCCGCGCCGGCAGGTTATGGCCTCGATGCTGCTGCACATTCCATCCTCACCCAAAATTATATCCAGAGTTATATCTGGGACGATACCAACAAGCAATATATCATCACGCTTGACCCCTCTCTGCAAGGGGGCAGCCAGAGTTCGTTCAACATTACGTTCGGCACGTTCAGCGGCTGTACGCCAGACAACTCGGCCTATACGCTGGAGGCGACCTACACGTCGCCCGGCGCCATCGGCTCTCCGGCTATCGGCGATGCGACGGCCGAGGTCCATGCCCGGGCGGAAATTACAGCCGAGAAAGAGCGCCTCGCCCTGGATCCCTTGCCGACTCTGGGGATTCCGGTGGTCTACACCATCAGCCTTTGCGATCCGAACAATATTGGTGGCACGGCCTCGTTGAGCGTTCAGGACGTGGTTCTGATCGATACGTTGCCCGCGGGCGCAACCTTTGTCAGCGCGTCCAACAACGGCGTTTACAATGCAACTAACGGCACGGTCACCTGGGACATTGCATCCGAGTTCGGCAATATCAACCAGACCTGCAACACGGCCACCACGCCCAAAGTGGATATTGCACTGCAGTATGACGCACCGGCGTTTTCGTACGGCGATCAGGTGACCAATCAAGTCGATGTCAGCGGCCGCGCCTGCGATCCGGTCCTGACGGGCGACGATCGCGCCGAGGTAACGGCAACGGATACCGATGCCCACACCTTCGATCAGCCCATTGTGGACGGAAACTTCTACAAGGATGAGGATCAGACGGATGACAAGGTCCAAATCGATGAATCCTTCAACTGGCATCTGGTCATGTTCAATGATTCGTCCAATGTACCCCAGGACATCACGGTCTATGATGACCTGACGCGCTCGGCCATTGAACATTTTGTGCCGACCTCGGTCGACCCCGCCATTGGCAGCGATCCGCATATCTCGGTCACTGACTTTGACTGGCCGGGACGGGTCTACTACCAAACGGACAGCAACCCCGGCGTCTGGGTGGAAGCCACCGGCGGGACGGCAACGACGAATCTTGTTCCCCTGCCCGACATCGCGCCCGCGAAGTATACGCAAATCCGCATCGATTATCTCCAGGTTCCTTCCTTCCGGACGATTGTGGCGTCGATTGGCGGCTATGTTGACGACACGCTGCCAGTGGATGTGACAAGTCGCACCAATTGCGCCTACATGGATTACACTTACGACGGGAACACCCAATCGACGCCTGAGCATTGTCAATTGCTCAACGTCGTTCAGCCCACGCCGAATATCGACGTCTACAAATACTTCTCGCCCTCATCGCCGATTGCCCCGGGCGATACGGTGGATGTGATCCTCTCCCTCTCAAACGTGCAGACCAGCGTGCGTACCGTTGCGCCGTGGACCCCCATTGTCATTGAGTGGCTGCCGCCGGGATTTGATTTCGTCCCCGGCAGCCTCACTTACAGCGCGGAGTTGCTGAGCGCCATCGGTGAGCCGGAACGGGTTGAAGTCGTCACGATTGCAGATGGCCTTGGCCGGCCGCGCACAACGCTGCAAATGTTTTGGCCCACCACCCAGACGATCGGTCCGGGGGTGAACTTCCCTGACAGCATCAGCCTTCAGGTCCAGGCGCAACCCGGTTTGAGCAGCGGAAGCTATTACAATAGCGTTTACGGCACAGACGGCGTCCGGGAGACATCGTGCTCCAGCAGCGGCGACCGAATCATTGATACATTTGACCTCGACAGCGACGGCGTCTTCGGCATTAACAACAACGATTTCATGTGCGCCGGCAACGCTACCATTACGGTGCAGGAACTGGCTTCGGCCGATGCCGTTAAGTATGTCAAGGGTTCGTTGGACAGTGACTGGAGCCGCTATCCGGAGTTCGGCTATACCGAACCCGGCGGCGACGCGGACTACCGCCTGAATATCCTCAACGAAGGCAACGTTGATCTGACGGATATGGTCTTCTATGACATCCTGCCCTATATCGGTGACACAGGCGTCTCCGGCGGCCAGGTGACGAACCAACGAGACACGGAATGGACGCCGACGTTGATCTCGCCTGTCACGATCAGCGGCGCATTGCCGCCGGGCGTGACCGCGGTGAACGTCTACTATTCTGCTTCGACCGACCCCTGCCGCCCGGAAGTCTATCCTTCCCAGGATCAGGGTCTCTGCACCAATGACTGGACGACGGATCCAGCTGCGCTCGGCGGTTTGAGCAATGTTCGCTCCCTTAAGTTTGAGTTGGTGGGCACGATTGCAGGCGGCGAATCAGTTGAAGCCGTCTGGGATATGCAGGCCCCCATCGGCGTGCAGCCGGGAGAGATAGCGTGGAACTCCTTCGCCTACACCGGCAAACGCGCCGACAACAATGCAGATCTGCTCATCAGTGAACCGCTGAAGGTGGGGATCACCGTAGTTGAGGCCGACTTCGGCGACCTGCCGGACGGATATCCGGTTACGTCAAGCGAGAAAGGCGCAGTTCATGTTATCACCGTGGATGGAAACGGCAACCACGTCGGCCCCTATCTGGGAACCGTGCCGCCCGACAGCGAAGAAGACGGGCAGCACGATGCCGACGCTTTGGGCGACGATAACGATACGACCCCGGACGATGAAGACGGCCTGCAATTCGTCAGCACGACAGGAGACGGAACCCAAATATGGCAGGACGGCGCCAACGGCGGGGCCGTGGATCTAACCGTGACCGGAACAGGAATTCCGCAGCTCTTCATTGACTTCAATGGAGACGGCGTACTGACCGAGGTCGTATTGCGCGACGCCAGCGGCCAACCTATCACGGGCGCATGGACAGACACCACCCAAACCGTCTACTTTGACGTTCCTGAGGGAACCTACCACCCCGGCAGCATCGATATCAAGGTACGCGTGCGCGTCAGCACGGACGGCAATCTAACTGCGGAAGGTCTGGCCACGGACGGTGAAATCGAAGACTATATCTTTGTGGATACAGTGTTAAGCGTAAGCCTCTCCTACACCTATGCCGAGCACAACGACAACGGCGGACTCACCTTCATATGGGAAACAGCCACCGAGACCGGCGTTGCGGGCTTCAAGCTCTATATCGATGTGAACGGGGAATGGGTGTCGGCTGCACCGGCAATGGTGCCCAGTCAGGTCATTGACTCACTCAGCCCGCAGCGGTACACGTACGAATCATCCATGAACGGCGAACGCTATCTCATCGAGATCGTCAAGGTTACCGGCAGCAGCGAGCAACACGGCCCCTTCGTTGTGGGAGAGGCCATGGGGCAATCCGCCTTCGTGACCATGGATATGCCCGTCTTCCTGCCCATTGTTACCAATCAATAGCGCGCCGCTCGCCAAGCAGTAACGCTCACTCATTCGTAAACAAAAAGGCCCCTGCCGGANNTCCGGCAGGGGCCTTTTTGTTTACGTGACGGATTTTAGCCCGCGGGTTGATTCGATTTCGTCTTCACAGGCCGCACGTCAATGTGCAGTTCCTTGAGCTGCGCGTCGGTGACGGGGCTGGGCGCATCAACCATGAGATCGGTCCCCGCCGCGGTTTTGGGGAAGGCAATGACGTCGCGAATGGTGCTCGTTTCGGCAAAGAGCGCAGCCATGCGGTCGATCCCCAGCGCAATGCCGCCGTGGGGCGGCGCGCCATACTGGAAGGCGTCCAGCAGATGGCCGAACTGAGCTTCCGTCTCCGCGGACGAGAGGCCCAGCGCCTTAAACATGCGATCCTGCAAATCGGAGCGGTAAATACGGATGCTGCCGCCGCCAATCTCCCAGCCGTTGAGCACAACATCGTAGGCTTTAGCCAGCACGCGGCCGGGATCGCTCTCCAGATACTGCCAGTCCTCATCCCGGGCGCTGGTGAAGGGATGATGCACCGCCTGCCAGCGCTCCTCATCTTCATCGTATTCCAAAAGCGGGAAGTCCACCACCCAGCAATAAGCCAATTTATCCTGGGGAATCAGGTCGGCGCGCTTGCCGATCTCCAGACGCAGGTTGCTCAGGCTCTGGGCAACCACGCCGGGACGGTCAGCCACAATGAGAATCAGATCGCCGGGCTCGACTGATGCAGACTGGACGATGGCGCTGATTTCCCTTGGAGAAAGGAACTTGGAGATCTGGCTGCGCAGCGCATCATCGCCATAGACCCCGTCGGCGTCGGGCGCGTCGGTCACGCCAATCCAGGCCAGCCCCTTGGCCCCGTAATGCTTGACAAAATCGGTCAATTCATCGATTTCGCGGCGGGTCAAATCCGCGCCGCCGGGATAGACGACGCCTTTGACCTGGCCGCCGTTTGCCACCGCGTTGCGGAAGACGCCGAATTCGCTTTCGGCTACGATCGCACTGAGGTCGAAGAGCGTCTGTCCAAACCGCAGGTCGGGGCGATCCACGCCATATTTCGCCATGGCTTCGGCATAGGTGATGACGGGAAAAGGCTGCGCCAAGATTTCCTTGTCGCTCAAAAGAGGCGTCACCTCAATCAGCATTTCTTCAATGAGCCCGCGGATGTCGGATGCGTCAACAAAGCTCATTTCCAGATCGAGCTGGGTAAATTCGGGCTGGCGGTCGGCACGCAGGTCCTCGTCCCGGAAGCAGCGCGCAATTTGGAAATAGCGCTCCACGCCTGCGACCATGAGCAACTGCTTCAACTGTTGGGGACTCTGGGGGAGAGCGTAAAACTTTTGCGGGTGCATTCGGCTGGGCACAATAAAGTCCCGGGCGCCCTCGGGCGTGCTCTTGAGCAAGATCGGCGTTTCAACTTCCAGAAAGTCCCGCGCGGAAAAATACTCGCGGATGGCGCGCACAAGTTGATGGCGCAGAACCAGGTTGTTCATCATGCGCGCGCGGCGCAGGTCCAGGTAGCGGTAAGTAAGGCGCAGGGTTTCGTCGACGCTGTCAGCGTCGCGGCCGTCAATGTAAAAGGGCGGCGTTTTGGCCGGATTGAGAATATTCACATCATGGATAATAACCTCAATCGCGCCCGTGGCGAGGTTCGGATTTTCAAACCCCTCAGGGCGGGCGCGGACCGTGCCGTGAACCTGTACGACGTACTCGCCGCGCAGCTGAGCGGCCGCAGCGTGGGCTTCTGGCGACGCCTCAGAATCGATGGTAACCTGGGTCAAGCCCCAGCGATCGCGCAGGTCAATAAAAATGAGGCCGCCGTGATCCCGGCGGCGATTCACCCATCCGGCCAGCGTAACCTTCTGACCAATGTCGGCGGCGGTTAACTCGCCGCAATTGTGCGTTTTTAACATAATTGCCAATTCCAAATCTATCGATACGATATGAATCAGTGAAATAAATCAGTCAACGACATATATATGCGGTCTCCCATTCGACGCATTATATGATCTCGTTGAAGAGGACGCAATTTTGGCGTAATCTCGCAGGGGGACAAGAAAGGAAGCCCTCAAGATTAACGCCACACTGCATTTTCATCCGGCGGAAAGCCCCAATAAAGCTTAACAATTAGATAAAGCTGTTGGCATTCATTACATATTGCATTATACTGCTTACGATGTTGGACCCTCCCTACAAAGACAAGCTGCGGAAATCCAGGTATGGAAAACGGGTATCACAGCGAGCCGATGGATAACGTAGATCGCGCTTGGCTCGGCATGGACAGTGAGACCAATTTAATGATTATCAACGGCGTCTTGATGTTTGACGAGTTGATTGACTTCTCACGCTTCCGCTCTCTCTTTCAGGAACGGTTAGTCGGCCAGTTTGCCCGCTTTGGCCAACGGCTCGTCGAGCGGCCGCGCGGTTCGGGGCGCTACTATTGGGTTACGGACCCCTACTTTGATATCCGCGCCCACGTCCATCGGCTGGCTTTACCCGCTCCCGGCGACAAGCAGATGCTCCAATCGCTGGTAAGCGACCTGATGAACAGCGACTTCGACAAAAACAAGCCCTTGTGGACCGTTTATCTTATCGAAGGCTACGGCGAGGGCTGCGCCGTCTTTGCCCGTTTTCATCATTGCATTGCCGACGGCATCGCCCTCATCCGGGTGATGCTCTCTCTGACGGATGAAGCGGCGGAGGAGAAGGAACAAACGGTCAAGCCGCGGTATGCGTCATCCGACGACCCGCGCCGGAGCGCGCTGTTCAAACCGTTCCGTCCGCTGCTCAACCTCTCGCGTACGACAATCAATCAGACGGGACGGCTGGGCGCGATGACGTTGCGCCAAATCCTCAGCACACTGGATGATCCGGCTGGCTTTATCGAAATGGCCAAGTCTGCGGGGATTTTGTCCGCGGCCGGCGCGGCAACGCTGACGCGCTTGATCATCCTGCCGCCCGATCGCCCGTCCATCTATCAAGGCGAGTTGGGCACGGTTAAACAGACCGTCTGGTCAGAGCCGATTCCGCTGCCGGAGGTCAAGCGCATCGGGAAATCGCTGGGCGGCACGGTGAATGATGTTCTCATCGCGGCCCTGACGGGCGCGCTGCGCGTCCACATGGCGGAGGAAGGCGATGACCCGAATCGCGGCGATCTGCGGGCGATGGTTCCGGTCAACCTGCGGCCCCTGGATCAAGCAATTGAGTTGGGCAACCGATTTGGCCTGGTCTACCTGACGCTTCCCGTCAGCCTGGCCGATCCCATGCAGCGGCTCTACGAGGTCAAGCGGCGCATGGACATTCTCAAGTCTTCGCCGGAAGCGATTCTCGCCTATCAAGTGCTGAACGGGTTAGGCATGTTGCCGGGCGATCTGGCCGCTCGCGCCACGGACATGTTTGCGGGCAAGGCGTCCGCGGTATTAACCAACGTACCGGGTCCGCGCACGACGCGCTACTTTGCCGGCGCCCCACTGCGGCGCATGATGTTCTGGGTCCCCCAGTCAGGCGATATTGGCGTAGGACTGAGCATCATCAGCTATAATGATGAGGTCTGTCTGGGCATCGTCATCGACGAAAAACTAATCGCTAACCCCAATCAGATTCTGGTTGCCTTTCAGCGCGAGTTTGAAATGCTCAGCCGGCTGGCTGATAAGTACAATGCGGCCAAAGAAACAGTCTACCAAAACGTGATGGGTCTGAGTATAGACGATGAATAAAAATGAGCAAGACGATAAGTTTATTCGGTTCTATGGGAATTCAGGGGGTT
>JAGRCP010000096.1 GCA_020433455.1 Caldilineaceae bacterium
ACGAGACCAAAGTCTCGTTGTAGTATTAATACCTCCGATAAAAATGGTGTTCTGAAATATAGAGGATTTGTAATGGGAAAACGGCCGACTTGGGTGTGGCCCCCTCAAGAAAACGGACCTGTCGCATGTAGTGGAGATAGCGGCGGAGCAATTTTTGAAGTCATCTCATATCCGAATGCCTATGGCGTGGGCAATACATCTTTGGGGGTGGCATAAAATCAATGGAACAGTATGTTTTCAGAAGATCGGCTTCCCGCCGTTGGACGAATTTCCCGATGATTACTACCCTCTGACTCATTACCCTTGAGGTCACGCCCAATGATAAAGATACGGCTTACCTATGGCCTGACGTCGCTTTTATTGCTCTTCCTCGCCACCTTCCACTCGGTCCGTGGGACGCTAGTGGCGCAGCCCGTATTGCAGCAAGATGTATACTTACCACTTATCATTTTTCCTCCCAATGTGGTTACGCTGATTTCGGCAACACCTGACGGACGGCAGGGGAATAATGACTCTTTGGGGCCCGTTATTTCCAGCGACGGACGCTACATTGCATTTGTGTCATTAGCTACTGATCTGGTTTCTGACGACACAAACCGTGCAAGGGATATTTTTGTTTATGATCGTCAGCTTGGTCAAATAACGCGTGTTCCGTCGGCGTTGAGCGGCGTACAGGGCGACGGATCTTCAGATGCACCTGCACTTTCCGGCGATGGTCGATTGGTTGCATTTATGTCACAAGCAACAAATTTAGTTCCAAACGATACCAACAATCAAGCGGATATATTCGTGTTCGACCGCCGGACAGGCGAAATAGAACGCATCTCGTTAGCGGTGGATGGCACACAGGGGAATAAATCCTCAAGGGTACCTGATATCTCCGACGATGGTCGCCTTGTTGCATTTGAGTCACGCGCGACAAATTTGGTTACGGATGATACTAATGAAGAAACTGATATTTTTGTATATGATCGGCAAAGCGGAGAAATCGAACGCGTCTCCATCTCAACAGATGGCGTGCAAGCGGATAAAAGCAGCCTGTTTCCGGCAATTTCGCCTGATGGACGCTATGTTTCTTTTACGTCGCATGCGACAAATTTGGTTGACGATGACACGAACGAAGCCGGGGATATCTTTGTTCATGATCGAGTCACCGGTGAAACACGACGCGTTTCTATTGCATCTGACGGTACACAGAGCAATAGTTGGTCCGGCTCTTCTTCCATTTCGGTGGGGGGACAACTCGTTGCGTTTCTCTCTAATGCATCAAATTTGGTCGCCGATGACACCAATAGCAAGGATGATATTTTCGTCCACGATCTCAAAACAGGTGAAACTGTACGCGTATCAATTTCGTCAGACGGCATCCAAGCGGACCGTGAGTCATGGTCTCCTTCTCTTGCGGCTCAAGGCCGGTATGTAACTTTTACCTCATCGGCAAGCAACCTGGTTACCGATGATATCCGCGGCGATGATATCTTTGTCCATGATCTGCTAATGTATACTACAACCAGCGTCTCGGGCATTGGATTCGACATCCCGGCTGACGCATATTTTCTCGGCGCCTGGATGTCGTCTATTTCCGCTAACGGGAGCTATGTTGCCTTTACATCGGACCTGTCCCTTCCAGAAGGAGATAGCGCATATGCATTTCGCAATGTTTTCGTGCGAACCTTTGTAGAGACGGACGGCTCAACTCAGTAACAATAAGCGTTTCATTAACGTCCAGCTTGATGTGACCTTGATTTTAGAGGATTCTCCGATTCTCCGAGAAATACGCAGCGCAAATGCATGGTATACTTAATTGCTATGACCGGATCGTGATCGCTGGTCATCTGCAACCGCTGAGTTACGCCAAAGGCATGACCAAATATCTCTACAAAGAACAGATTCGCATCTTCGACTACAAGGAATTTGCTCAGCCCCTATGCGACCTGGTATGTGAGAATGCAGCGCTCATTGCGCAAGAGCATGGAGTTGAGATCGAATTTGTGACCAAGAGCAATGAGACGTACATTCGGCAGGTGATCAAGTAGCGTGGCGACCACCCTGGATTGGTTCACGTTCTCTCCGCCATGGAAGCGTGTACGGTTTATATGCCTTAGCACGACAAGCAAACTCATAAGACCTTTGTGAAAACGACGCAAGGCAAGTGTGCGTCTGCATTACTACTTCTGCTTATCGTATGTTGCTGCCCATCGCCGCGGTCCGATAGACGCGTCCATGCGGCTTGAGGAATCGATCTGTTTGGCAAAGCAGGGCGGATGAAGGCGTCCGCCCTGCTTTGTATTTTTCTCTACCGCACGTCCACCCAATACCCTACCGGGTTGCCGCGTATGTCCCGGCGCAGGGAGACAACGCTGTTCGGATAGCGGGTCGTGGCTTCAACGATGAGGTGGCGTGCAGCGGGCGGGAAGAGGAAGCGCGTCCCGGGGGCCGGAGCCGCGGGCCAATCGGGCGGGGTAACGACGCCGCGGACAACGGCGCGGGGCAGATCGGTCTGGGCCAGGAGCAGGGGCGCGTCCCGCCAATCCAGGGGCGGCGCGGCGGGGTCGTTCACCAGCACGACGGCGGAAACGCCATCGCTGTCATGCACAATGCGCGCCATCTCGCCCGCAACATCGCCTTCCCGCGCGGCAAAGTTGTAGTAGTATGACCAGTTATGGACGCTTGCCCAGAGCAACAGGCCGCTTATGAGCAGCAGGGCGGCCTGCTCGATCCAGGTCCCGACGCTCGCCGTCAGCGCAGCCCGGACCCGATCCAGGGCAAAGACAATGCTTACGGCTACAGCGGGCAGGAGGGGCAACATCACGGGCGCAAAAGGCGCTTGCGTCCCCAGCCATGCGGCCATGAGCACGCCCGTAATCAGCCACATGGAGAGCATCCACCCCAGCCAGGTATCGATGTTGAGGAGCAGCGCGCCCACAGCCAGCAGCAGAAGCGGGGCCAGCAGGCTGGGCAGCAGCGAATCCGGATAGCCGAAGACCGTGCTGAGATCCGCGGTCTGGTTGAAGGCGAAGAGGGTGCGCCGGAAATTTAAGGTAAAGAGGGTTGCATCGGGTAAAAAGGGCGCGCCGTCCAGGAGCGCGGGCGCACGCACATAACTCGTCCAACGTGACGGCGCGTTAAGCCACGTTCCCGCCAACGGCGCAAAGAAGAGCCACCAACCGCCCAGCCAGAACAAAAAGCCCTGCAAGCGCGTGTTGCGGCCCGCCCAAATGCTGTCGAACAGAACCGTCCCCACCCACCAGAGGAGCCCAATAATCACAAAAGTCATGCCTGTCGGCGAGAGGGTCATGGCCATTCCCGCGGCCATTCCGCTTAGGCCGGCGGTAAAGAGATCGCTTTTGTTGGCGGCATAGAGCCAGAGCCAGAGTCCGGCCATTCCCCACGCCACCGGTTCCAGATAGAAGGGCAGGCGGGCAAAGTGGAGCATGGCCGGGAGCGTAAGCAGCAGGAAACCGCTCATGGCGGCAAGTAAGCTGGCCGGCAGGCCCGCAACGCTGTAGCCTGCTTCTCCGTCTATCCGTTCATCATGCTTTGGGACGCGCTGAAAGAGAATGCGCGCTGTTAGCCAGGTAAAGAGCATGACTGCCAGCCCGGCCGGCGGGCCCGGCAAGCGCGTCTCGACCAGGATGTTGCGGCCCATCTGCATGAAGACGGAGGAGGCAAGATAGGCGGCGCGGGGCAAACCCTGACTGCCCGGCAGGAAGAAACGCGCGTCCTGGCTGCCGCGCAGGGCCTCAACGCTGAATGCCGCCAGACCTTGATCAATTGCCCGGGGCAGGTCCGCTAACTGCCAGATAAAGAGCAGTCCGGCTGCCAGAAGAACGGCGATAAGGCCGGGCGTAAAAATCCGCTGCGTGGGTGCGGCGTCATAGTCAGAGGGCGTGTTGCGCGTGGCGTGCCACAATCCAGCCATAAAGAGGAGCAGGCCAATGGCCCAAATCACCATGAGCGGCAGCGACTCTCTCCCTGTGATCCAGAGCGTCACGCCTACGCCTGCCGCCAGGGCCGCGCCCAATCCGCAGGCGAGCAAGACCCATTGCGACGGTTGGATGGGGCGCCTGAGCGGCATGCGCCGTACGTCCAACGCGCCGCGCCAGGGCGGAATCAGCAGGCCGAAGCCCAGCGCGGCAACCAGGCCCAGCGCCAGGGCCAGCATGAGCAAATCGTCGGGCAGCCAAAGGGTGTATTGGGCAAGGGCGGGGATAGTCCGCAGAAGGCGATCCGGGAAAAAGTCGGCCAACGAGCCATGGTCAAAAATATATTGGGCGAAGTAGGCGGCCGCCAGAGCCGCGGCCAGGGCCAAGAAGCGCAGAAACCTCACGAGCATCCTTCCAAACAGAAAAACACCCGTCTGTCACTGACAGGCGGGTGTACGCGTTTGTGTTTGTCGATTCACCGTTTCAATGCGTTTGCGCTATATGAACGCAAGGCGTGAACGCGGGCGTCTGTAATCAAGCGCCGTTATTGGTCGCGTCCGCCGGGGGTTCGCCGCCGGCCTTCCGCGCGTCACCGTTGAGATCGTCCAGTGCAGACTCGCGCCGGAACTCGCGGATGCCCTTGCCCACTGCTCCGAAGACTTCCGGCAGCTTGCCCACGCCAAACAGCATGGCGACAATCACCAAAATGATAAGAAGTTCTCCCACTCCGGGTACAGGCATTTTTTTCTCCTTCGTGCTGCTCTGCTTAGCGAACAGCAGACTGTAAAATCATCACTCAGACCCAAATTATAGCACGTACGTTGCGGGCTGCAAAGAAAAATGAACGCGTCGCTGTTTCCCCCGCGTCTTCGAACTTAGAACATTTGTCGCACAGCCCAATTCTGGGTTACGATCCGGCAACAATTGTTATTCCCGTGTCCGCATTAGCCGACCGCATGAAACTCGGTTGAGCCATTCTCGTTTCTCCTTCGAGCGCGCCATGCTGCATGAACTGCGAATTCGCAACTTTGCCATTATCGACGATCTTCAACTGCGCTTTGGGCCGGGATTGAACATCCTCACCGGCGAGACGGGCGCGGGCAAATCCATCATCATCGACGCGGTGAGCCTGCTCCTGGGCGATCGCGCGCTCAGCGAATGGGTGCGCGCGGGAACGGAACGGGCGGAAATCGAAGCCACCTTCCGCCTGGACGCCACGAGCGAGGTGAGCGCTGAGCTGAGTACGACGCTGGAGCAGGAAGGGCTGGATGATCCCGACCACCCGGAGTGGCTGATCCTCAGCCGCGAGGTGCGGCTGAACGGCCGTAACATCTGCCGGGTCAACGGCCGCGCGGTGAGCTTGCAGGTGCTCAGCGAGTTAACGACTCGCTTGGTAGACGTTCACGGCCAGGGCGAGCACTTGAGCCTGCTTCAGCCCCGGGCCCATATTCGCCTGTTGGATCGCTATGGGAATCTCATGCTCCGGCGCGGCGAGGTAGCCGAAGCGGTCGCCCGGTTGCGCACTGTGCGCCGGGAATTGCAGCGTCTGCGCCAGGACGCGCGCACGCTGGCCCAGCGGGTGGACATGCTCAGTTTTCAGGTGGATGAAATCGACGGCGCGCAGTTGAAGCCGGGGGAAGATGGAGAATTGGAAAGCGAGCGCCGCCGGCTGAGCAATGCGGAAACCCTGCTTACCCTGGCCCAGGCCGGGCAGGTGATCCTGACTGACGGCGACGGCGAGACGCCCGGCGCGTTGGATCTGGTCAGCGAGGCGGTGGGGCGCATGGAGAAACTGGCGCGCATCGACCCCGACCTCCACGCCACGGCCGATAGCGGCCAAGCCCTGCTGGAGCAGCTGGGCGATTTGGCCCGGGAATTGCAGGATTATGCCGATAACCTGGAATTCAACCCCGAGCGCTTGCAGGAGGTGGAAGAGCGACTGGAACTCATCGCCGGGCTCAGGCGTAAGTATGGCGACACGCTGGAGCAGATCCTGGTCTTTGGCGCCAATGCCCAGATCGAATTGGATGCGTTGGGCAATTGGGAGGTGAAGACAGCCGCACTGGAAAAGGACGAAGAGGCGCTTCTGTTTCGCATCGGCGAACTGGCGTCCGCGCTGAGTGACGCGCGCCGAGCCGCGGGCGAGGCCATGGCCCGGGGCGTCGAGCAGGAATTGGGCGACCTGCGCATGGACCGCGCCCGCTTCGGCGTGGCCGTAGAGCAGAGCGATCAGGCGGACGGGGCCATTTTGCCCGACGGCCGCCGGGTCGCCTTTGACGCCACGGGCATTGACCGGGTGGAATTTTTGGTCAGCGCCAATCCGGGCGAGCCGCTCAAGCCCATGGCCAAAGTGGCGTCGGGCGGTGAAACAGCCCGACTCATGTTGGCGCTCAAAGGCGTGCTGGCCCACGCCGACGCCACCCCCACCCTCATTTTCGACGAGATTGATCAGGGCATCGGCGGCCGGGTAGGCGGCGTCGTAGGACGCAAGCTCTGGCGGCTCACCGGTCATGACAGCGGGGGCGCCGGCGCACCAACCGACGTGCCGCATCAGGTGCTTTGCATTACCCATTTGCCCCAACTGGCCGCGTTCGGCGACAGCCACTTTACCGTCAACAAGGAGATCGTCACCGTTGACGGCGAAGAACGCACCCATACGCTGGTAACCAAACTGGAAAACGGTCGGCGCATCGGTGAACTCATGCAGATGCTGGGCGCGGAGAGCGATGCCGGTCGTCAGTCTGTCGAGGAGATGTTGGCGGATGTAGAGGCGGTGAAGAGGAATAAGAAATGAGGAACGAGAAAGGAGAAATGGTTCAGGGTTATCGGACCGTTTCTCCTTTCTCATTCCTCATTCCTCCTACCCTACCTCTACTTCTGCCGGCGCGATGACTTTGGACTCGGCCTGCTCTTTGGTCTGCTCGGGTAATTCCATGTCTGCAATGCGCCAGCCGCGATGGCGGATCGCGCCGGTGAAGGGCGGATCCCCCTGGACGGCTCCGCTCAGACGGACGGCGTAGGCGTCAAAATTCGGCTCCACGGTGACGCGGCTGCCTTCCGGCTCGTTGTAGATGGGCTCCAGTGTCACATACTCATCCAGCGCCTTGCGCGTGTTGTCGTGGATGCTGCGCACGGCCGCGCCGATCTGGGCGTCGTCGAAGGCGGCCAGGTCTTCGCGCAGGAAATCAATCAGCCGCCCCTTGCGCTGGAGAATCGAAAGCATTTGGATGGCCGAGGCTTCGGGCGCGCGGGCGAATTCGGCCGGCTTGGCCGGGGCGACGGGAGCCGGCGCGCTCGAAGCCTCAGCAGGCTTGGCTGCCTGCTCGCCGGCCAGACGCTGGGCAGCGTTTCCGATTGCGTCTTTGCCCGCCGAGGCAATCAGCAGCCATAAAATGAGGGTCGACAGACCGCCCACAATCCAGAAGAGAAGGGTTGGGTTCAGGTTGCCGGGAATGGGCCTGCCCAGCACGAAGAAGTAGAACAGCGCGCCCAACATGAGGGTATTGAGGAGAAGGACGGCGAGCAGGGATTGGGTGGTAAATGTACGTTGTTCGGGCATGGGGCGCTCCTTCTGACCGCGCTTATGCACGGCAATGATTCGGGTGCATTAAAAATGAGTTGGACCGGGCCCTTGCGGCCGCCTGCATAGCTGGGGGCAACAGTCATATCCGCCATTATCCGCGTCGCAAAGCGCAAGGCCAAAAGCGGAAAACGCCCGAGGCCTAACGGGACAAGAAAACGACCTGGTTCGTTTGGGCGGATTGGGTCGCGGCCAGGGCGAGCGCGAGGGAGCGCGCGCCTTCACGTATAGGCGTCCTTGCCGGGCGATTTTCCCGGATTGCGTGGTAGAAGTCCATCATTTCCCGTCGATAGACGCTTTCGTCTGACGCGACGGTCTCCCGGGGGAGCGCCGGATCGCTGGTGTAGACAAAGGCGGCGTGATTGGCATCGGAAAACTCAGCAGTGAGATGGGCCGTGACCACGCGGTAGTCATTAGTCCATTTGCCGGGGATGGCGTTGTTGGTGGCGTAGAGAACGCCGATGCCGCCCTGGGCAAAGCTGATTGTCGTACCGGAGACGTCTTCAATGGTGTAATCGGGCACGTTTTTGTGAAAGAGATTGCGCTGAATGCTGTAAACGCTCTCGGCTTCTCCCATGAGGTAACGCATGAGGTCGATCATGTGGATGACCTGCTCTACCAGTTGGCCGCCGGAGCGATCCCGGCTCCGCCACCATCCGGCATGGAGGTCGTTGCAGAAATAGCGTGCGCTCATGAGACCGGCCTGGCCGGCCTCGCCCGATTCGATGATCTGCTTGAGCCGCTCGACTGCGGAGCCGAAACGGAGCATAAAGCCGACCTGCGTGACGATCCCTGCCGCCTCGGCCGCCTCTACCATGGACCAGGCCTGCTCCATGGTGAGGGCGATGGGCTTTTCGATGAAAACGTGTACGCCGTGCTGCGCGGCGCACGCGACCTGATCCGTGTGGCCGTAGGGCGGCACGCAGATGGCCACGGCATCCAGCCGGGCTTGGGCAAAGAGCGTTGGGTGATCGGTAAAGACTGCTGCCGCACCCTGGGTGAAATCCTGGGAAAATCGGGCCGCGCGGTCATGATTGCGGTCGCAGAAGGCGACGAGCTGGAAATAATCGGGCAATTCCGTAAATACCTGCGCGTGACGGCGGGCAAAGCCGCCGCAGCCGATGATGGCCATACGTAGAGGTGGCATAGTTCTTCCGCTCTGACAGAGTTGATGATAGATCGATGATACTCGCTGCTTCGGCTACGTGTCGAACGCCAATACCGTCTGGAGCGTCTTGTCCGGCTCTTCATCGCAGAGGCGGAAGGCTTCGGCCGCGTCGCTGAAGGGAAAAACGTGGGTAATGAGGGGCTGCATCGTAACTGCTCCTGTAGCCTGCATCTCCATAAAGGTTCGCACTAAGCGCGCTCGATCCCAGCGGTGGCTCAATTCGGGGCTGACGCCGGAAATTTGCGAGCAGATGACGCTGACTCGGTTGTGGTGGAACTCCTCGCCCAGATAGAGCCCGCTTCCTGCGCCCTGAAAGAAGCCCAGCGTAACGACTTTCGCCGAATACGCCACGCTGCGGATCGCCTCATGCAGGGCCGGATACGCGCCGCTGGCTTCGATGCAGACGTCTGCGCCTCGCCCGTCAGTCAATACGCGGATGGCTTCTGCTACGTCATCATCTGCCGGCGAGAGGGCGTAATCAAGCGCGCCGGACTCCAGCGCCAGATTCCGCCGTAAGGCAAGCGGCTCTATGCCGATGACGGATGCGCCTGAACGCTTGGCCAATTGGGCGATGATTTGGCCCGGCGTGCCCAGGCCGAAGACCGCCACCGTTTCGCCTACCCGGATTCCTGCATCCAGAATGCCGTTGAGACCAATGGCCCCAATGTGGGAGAAAATGCCCAGCATGGGATCCAGCTCCGGAGGCAGGATCCGCTCCGCCGCGTACGCTTCGGTCACGATGTGGCGGGTGCGATGCCCCCACGTGCCGTAGATGAGATCGCCCAACGCGACGCGGGTGACGTCGGAACCGATTTCTACCACTTTGCCGCACTCCTCGTACCCGTAGGCAATGATGGGGTAGGCCAGCGAGCTGTCGGCGTCAGGCACAAAGAGGCGCTGTTCGGCATCCCAGCGCTTGTGCAGGTAGGGATTGCTGCCCCGGTAGGCGGTCAATTCGGTGCCTGCGCTGATGCCCGAATAGAGCGTTTGCAGGCGAACCTCATCCGTGGCCAGGGCCCGATCTTCTACGGCCCAGATTTCTACCTGTCGCGGCGCAACAAAAACGGCGGCCAATTCTCTTGGTTTGTCTTTCTCCGCCATTTTCCGGGCGAAATCTATAAAGTAATCCAATGCTTCCGGATTACGCATGGCTCCGGCGTTGGCGGCTTTTTGCGGGTCGTGGCCGAGCAAAATCTTCCGGATGGGCACCTCCATTTTTTTGCCGCTCAGGGTGTAGGGCGCCTGGTCAATGACAAAGATGTCGTCGGGCGCGTGGCGAGGTGAAATGTCGGCCCGGATTTTGGCTTTGATGCGGGCGACGAGGTCATCATCCAGCGTGACGCCCTCCCGCAGCGTGACGAAGAGGGGCATGTAGGACTCGCGCCCCAATAATTCCAGATCGATGATGAGGCTGTCCGTCACTTCGTCAAAACTTTCCACCGCCTGGTAGATCTCGCTGGTGCCCATGCGAATGCCCTGGCGGTTGATGGTGGAGTCGGAGCGGCCGTAGATGACGCAGCCGTTGCGCGCGTTGATTTTGATCCAGTCGCCGTGACGCCAGACGCCCGGGTACATCTCGAAGTAGCTCTCCTTGTAGCGGGCCATCCCGGGATCGTTCCAGAAGTAGATGGGCATGGACGGCATGGGCTCGGTGATGACCAACTCCCCCACTTCGTCAATCAGGGGCGTTCCGTCATCGTCGAAGGACTGGACCTTGCAGCCCAGGCCCGGACCTTGTAACTCGCCGGCGTAAATAGGTTGGGTGCGGGCGCCGCCTATGAAGGCGGTGCAGACGTCGGTGCCGCCGCTGATGGACTCCAGCGCCAGGTTGGGGCTGACTTCGTCATAGACCCACTGAAAGCCGGTGACGGGCAGGGGCGATCCCGTGGAGCCGAGGGCGCGCAGCCGGCTGAGATCGTAGTCCCGGCCGGGGTGGATATCCGCCTTCATGCAGGCCAGGATGAACGCCGCGCCCGTGCCGAAGTAGGTCATGCCGTTCGCTTCAGCCAAACGCCAGAGCGCGTTCATGTTCGGGTAGGCGGGGCTGCCGTTGTAGACGATGATGGGCGTACCGTTGAGGAGGCCGCCCACGAGAAAGTTCCACATCATCCAACCGGTGCTGGTGTACCAGAAGAAGCGGTCAGCGGGCGTGAGGTCGAGCTGGAGATTGATGGTTTTGAGATGCTCCAGCAGGATGCCGCCGTGGCTCTGGACGATGGGCTTGGGCTTGCCCGTGGTGCCCGACGAGTAGAGGACCCACAGGGGATGATCGAAAGGAACCTGGGCGAAATCCATGGGGTTCGGCGGCGCGGTCTCCAGCATCTCCGGCCAGAGGAGGAGACCGTCGTCGGGCGTCGGCGTATGGTCCAGGCCGGGGTAAGGGATGAGGATGGTCTTGACCAGGCTGGGCAGCTTGGCCCGCAGCTCGGCCACCACGTCCCGTCGATCGTAGGGTTTGCCGGCCCAGCCGTAACCGTTGCAGGCGATGAGGACTTTCGGTTCGATTTGGGTAAAGCGGTCCAGGACGCTTTGGCTGCCGAAGTCGGGCGGGCAGCTGGACCAGATCGCACCCAGGCTGGCCGTGCCCAAAAATGCGGCGATGGTTTCCGGAATGTGGGGCAGATAGCCCACGATCCGGTCGCCCGCCTCCACGCCCAGCCCGCGCAGGGTATGCGCGACTTTGGCGGCCATGTCGGTCAACTCCGCCCACGAAATTTCGCTGAGGGCTCCGCCTTCGGCCTGGTAAAGGATGGCGGGGCGCGTGTCGGCGGCCTTGCTGAGAAGGTTCTCCGCGTAGTTGAGCCGCGCGCCGGGAAACCACTCCGCGCCGGGCATGGTCCGCTTGCCCAGCACGCCGGTATAGGGTGCGGACGCAACCACGCCGAAATAGTCCCAGATGGAAGCCCAGAAGCCGTCGATGTCGTCTACCGACCATTGCCAGAGACCGAGGTAGTCGGCAAAATCCAGGCCGCGTTCAGCGCGCAGCCAGTTCATGTAGCGAGTCAGATTGGCGTTGGCGATCTGCTCGGGCGAGGGCTGCCAGAGCAGGCTGCCTTCGGTAATGGTAGTCATTGGGCGTGTCTCGCTTGTTGGGCCGCGGGTGATGCGGGCTTGTGGTGAATTTTGTTGAACCATGCAGCAAGTTGAAATGGGTTACGGGGATCATAGCACGCCTTGAGGCGGCTCTCAAGATTGGCGGATCATACGCATGCGGGCTAGCGTCGCGTCACCACCATTGATCCGGCCATGCGGTCGTAGAGGGGGCGATGGTCGGCTCGACGTACGAGATCGATGAGATAGTAGGCGGCCAGAGCCAGTGACGCACCATTGAGCGCCGGCGCCCGCCACGCAATGTAGTCTGGGGCAAACGCGTAGCGATAGACAGCCGTGTGGGCCATTTGCCAAGGCAGAAATCTGACTGTCTCCCGCAGCAGGGATCGGCTATAGCCCAGCCGGCCGCCGTCGGTGCGGATGACGCGCACTCCTGCCCGGCGCTTGTCCCATGTGGCTCCGCTCGAACCGCCTTCCAACAGCGCAAAGTAGAGCAGGACGGGAAGAACGAGCAGGACAAAGGCCGCCAAATCGGCTGATGCGGGCGAGGTAAAGAAGCCTGCCAACCGTTCTCCCGGCGGTGAGATGCTCAGCAGCGCCAGCAGACTGATGTAGAGTACGATCAGAAGGTAGTCGTATAAAAACGCTTTGACTCTGGGTCGCCAACCGGCGATGAGAAATGTGTCCATGATCTCTCTCCTGACGCTATTCAAGCGTGGATCAGCCTGCGCGTCAAGCCGGTGCGTCTGCGAATAGCCGGAGCGGAAACGGGGCATGACGGATATAAGCGAGCTGCGCAGACGGTGAAGAAACCCTGGCGCCCGGCTGTGCTGTAACCGCGCTGCAACTTGGACCTGCCAGACTGGCGGCTATCGAATCCAGTGCGCGCGCCGCACAGGCCATCGGGCGCATGAAAATACAGGGCGAACGAAGATGACAGACGCGAGTCGCAACGAGCAAGAGACGGTCGATCAGCAAGCAATTTATCGGGAATTTATGGAAGCCGCGGGCGGACCGCATAACGTCGCTTCGTTTGTGCTTCGCTTTACCCAGGACATGTGGGAAGACACGGAGCAGGAGCCCCACGTGCGTTGGCGCGGGCATATCCGCCACGTACAGAGCGAAGAAGAAAGTCGCTTCGTGGACTTCGCCCATGCCGTCGCTTTTATCCAGGAAAATCTGAATGCACTAACGGCTTCGGCGTTGGCGGGAAAACCCAACGTCGGCCAGACAACCGTCATGCGTGAGACGTTTAAGCTGTGGGAGCAATATGCCGCCAGCTATACGGATATGATGGTCAGCGCAATGGAGCAGACCCGCAGGCAATCTGACCTGGTTTGGCAACAAATCGAGGTTGCCCGGGAGCAGATGCGCAGAATGTGGGGGTGCAGCGAAACGAACGTACAAGCCCAGACCATGGACGCGGCGCTGGAAAATTTGCAGCAACAGGTAGAAGCGTTAACAGCCAGAGTGAAGCAACTAGAATCCTCACTCCAAGCAGGTAAAGGACGGTAGACTGTATGAGATTACAGGACAAGGTCTCTATTATCACCGGCGGCGGCCGGGGCATTGGCCGCGCAACAGCCATGCGTTTTGCAGAAGAAGGCGCGGTTGTCGTCGTTGCCGACATCGAACTGGATGTGGCGCAGGAAACATGTGACGAAATTAACGGCCTGTATCCGGCGCAGAACGGTCAGATGGCAGTGGGCGGTAATGGGCACAGCGTGGTTGCGCCGGCGCTCCGTTCCATGGCGGTGCAGGTTAACGTTGCCGATATGGAGAGCGTAGAAGCCCTGGTGCAATCGGTCATGGATCGTTATGGCCGCATTGACGTCATCGTGAACAATGCGGGCATTGTGCGGGACGCCCAGTTGGTCAAGATGAGCGAGAAGCAGTTTGATCAGGTGATTGACGTCAATCTGAAGGGCGTTTTCAATTGCAGCAAGGCGGTCGCGCCCATCATGGTCGCGCAGGGAAGCGGCGTCATCCTCAACGCTTCGTCCATCGTCGCTTTCTACGGCAACTTCGGTCAGACCAACTATGTGGCCGCCAAGTCGGCGGTCGTAGGCATGACCAAAGTCTGGGCCCGGGAACTGGGACGCAAGGGCGTGCGCGTCAATGCCGTGGCGCCCGGCTTTATCAAGACGCGCATGACCGACGGCATTCCCGATCAGGTCATGGACGCGCTGCGCACCCGCATCCCCATGGGCGATCGGGGCAATCCGGAAGATATTGCCAACGCCTATCTCTTCCTGGCGTCGGATGAGGCGGCCTACGTCAACGGCCACGTGTTGGCGGTAGACGGCGGCGCGACGATTTAGGTTTTCTTACCCCGTTTTGAGTATATCCTCGACGTTCGTGAGAATTGGACGA
>JAGRCP010000097.1 GCA_020433455.1 Caldilineaceae bacterium
TCGAGGTCGAGGTCGCGGGCGAGGTATTGGAGCCCGGCAGCCAGCCCGGCTTGTGCCGGGACCGACTGCCGGGCTCCAATTATCGTCGCCGTGGTCAGGAGTTCCGGGTCGCCTAACAGCAACCCGGCCAGCCAGCCGTCACGCGCGGCGGCCTCGGTTTGGATGTGCGCACGCTGCAATAGCGCGAACAAACTGTCCACATTATCCGGTTCACTCAGGCTCAAGGCCGTCAATTCAGCCGTGAGAGGAGAATCGCGTACGATGGCCTGGGGTTCGTCCTCTGCGCCCGGAGCCAGATAGAGGACGCGGATTACCTGGCGCCAATGAGGGCGGTCCATCCAGATTTGCCACAGATCCGGTTCGGCTTCCAGGCGACTGCGCAGGGGCAGAGAGACAGAAACAAAATGATCGGGCTCCGCGGCGTAGGCCAGGTCAAAAGCCAGGAGCATGAGCGCGGCCGGCTCGGCAAAGCCGGACCAGGCCGCGACAAGCGAACGCACGGTAGACGGCGTGTACCACTGCAAGCGTATCATCAATTCCAGGGCGGCCGTGCGCAGCGACGTTTCCGGAGCGAGCAGAGCGGTCGCCAATACGCGGTCGGGGCCATTGCCATTGCCCAGCGTACGCAGACGAGCGAAGGCGCTTTGCGTACGCGCGTGCAGGAAATCAAAACGGGGGTCGTCCCGGCGATAAAGAGCCAACAGACCCTGGGCTACCCGCTCCGTTAAGGCTGCGGGCGGGCGTTCCAATTCATACAGCGCCGCCGCAGCCCAGAAAAGGTTATGGGGCAGCACGGCATCGGCCGGGTCCGCAGCATCCAGCACATGTTCAATCAGCTTGCTGCTTTTGGCGCGGGAGAGGACGCCGGCCAGAAGCAGAAGCGGCTCACGCCAGTTGGCATTATAGAGGCGTTCATCTACGACCTGCCAGTCGTTGCTGTCGCTGCGCTGCGCGGCGTTCAATGTCTGCTTCATCGCCAGTGCGGCAAAGTATTCCTGGAATTGGCGATGGAGGAAGCCGTAGGCATCCTCGCCCCGGGCCACGAAAAAGCCGCTCAGATTGGCCGCCGCCGTCAGGAGAGAGTCGGCCACATCTTCCGGCCGGCGATCCTTGATCAGAGCGGGCTCTTTGCCCAATCCGTCCACCAGCCACTCCTTGATCGTGGAACCGTCGGCCAGGGAGGCAGGATAATCGGGATTAGCGTGGAGGCTAAAGGCCACCTGCCCGGTCAGCCGCTCTAATCCGTTGACAAAATCGGCGGGCGGGGTCTCCCCCATAGCGGCTTGCCAGGCGTCCCGACGCAGGTTAAAGACGGCGTCTTTGGCCTGGCCGTAAAGTTGGGCGCGACGCGCCGGCAGACGCCTGACAGGCGATACCGTATAAATCTGGGCCAGGATGGTGAGAAGCAAGGGATTCCGGCCCATCTGTGTGCGTACGTGGGGATTGCTGTGTTCCAGTACGGCCACGGCCAGCTTGTCGCCGTCCAAATCATGCCCGGGCGCGGCAGCCCAATTGGCGCAGAAGCGGCGCACCGCGGTTTCATCCATATCCTGGAGCACAAAATGGGGCACGTTTTTGTGCAGGGGACGCACCTGATAGCCGACGATGCGGCTGGTCACGATGAGTTGATTGCCGCCTTCTATGACCGTGGGATCATCGCACTGGCCCACAGCGGTCAACGGCAGCAGATCGCCGGCTCCTTTGACGTGCTCGCGCATCAATGTTTCGATCTCGCCGGCCAAGACCTGGCGTTGGTTCAGGTCCGTCACCTCATCCAGACCGTCCAGAATAATCACGGCCTGGCCCACGTCCAGGAAGGTGCGGGCGATTTGGTTGAAGGCTAACGCATGTTCACGCTGCGGCGCGCGGTCGGGCAACTTTGCGCCCAGAAAATCCGCCAGCGCGAGTTGGGTATCCTTACCCTCGCGCCAGCGGGCCGCGGCATAGTCGGCCAGGCGTACCAGAATGGGCAGTCGCGCCGGACCCAACGCCTCGATTGGGGCGTCTTCTTCGGCGCCGGGATCTACCTGGCGCGCGGCGATAGTCACCGGTCGGTCGGGGTGAGCCATGGCCTGGGCCAATTCCAGGGCCAGCCAGCGGGCCATGGTGCTTTTGCCGCTACCGGGATGGCCCAATAGCACCAGCCAGCGATGTCCGCGCACCACTTCAGCCAGTTGCAAGGTGCGTTCTTCGTTGCGGGCAAAATTTTGCAACTGTTGGCGCAAATCGGGATCATGCTCAAGATAGCGTGCGGTATAAGGATCCTGCGCCCGAGCGCGCTGTAGTGCAACTTCATAGGCAAAACCTAAGGCCCGTTGCTCCTCGACCAGTCTCTGAAAGAGCAGCGCACTGGCCTGGCGTTCAGCAGGCGACGAGCGATCGGCGCGCAGGGCGACATAGATCTCCTCCAAGGGGATGGTGGCTTCCCCCGCGGCGTAGGGAAGGCGCACGGTGGCGCAGGCCGCCTCCATCTCGGCCAGATAGACGGACAAATGGGCAACGGCTGCGGGATTGGAGGAGCCCCGGCGGTCAGCGACAATCAAGTCGCCCGTACCGTCCACCCGCTTGCGCGGGGTTTGGGCGAGACCACTCTCGCTGCTCCAGGTCCGAACGCCGTCCACGACATAATTGAAGAGACTTTCCACGGTGATGAATGACTGACCGGGTAATTCAGCCGCACCGCGTATCCCCTCTGCCAGAAAATGAGTGAAAACGCCCTGTTCTTTTTCTTCCCACTCGTAGGCTGCCTGCCGGCCGCTGCCGGCAACCAACAAGGCAAAGCCTTCGGCCTGCTCGTAAACGCGGGCCACAAACGCCGGATCCTCTATGCCACGTTCGGTCGCCAATCCCATCTGGCAGGCATCCAGAGTCAGGACAACCCGGTGTACCTCCACCATGCGCAGAAAATTTTTCAGTTCTTGATCGACCGGTAACCCGCTCTCCCGGCAGGTGCGCATACGCGTATTGTTCAAAAACAAAACGGCCTCATCACCTTCAAGACGTCCATGACATGAAAAATGGACCCATAACAGATCAGCCGGCTCCAGCCGATCAACCAGCTTGGTCAATTCTTCACGCACGTTATCGAGCGTAGGGAGAAGATGGGACGATGCGTCATCATGGAGGGCGACGACATGATATGAGAGCTGCTCCAGCTCGGCTTGAAGAAGCTTCACGTCATTGACGCAATGATCCAGTTTAGGCAGAGCCGGGTCGACATATGCGTCCGCACCAACAAGCAGCGCATAGCGTTTACGAATCGGGCCGATATCCAAAAAAGGGGTAGGCATAACCGGGTATGAGTGATGAATAGCTGAAGAGTGAGTTGGTCGGTATCATAAAACAGGAAAGAGGAAAAAGGAATTAGGAACGCTCTCTGCACGACAACGTTCCTGGTTCCTCCTTCCTGGTTTCTCTTTATGTTTATACTTCCGTGGCGAAGATTTGACTCACCAGGCCCTTGACGCGCTTGTCCGCGTTTTGGCGGATGGCGGGACCGTGGCCGAAGACCGCGGCGTCGAAATCGGCGCCGTATTTCTTGGCCAACTTCCAGATGCTGCGCTGGGCGTTTTGCATGTCCGGCGTGAAGGGAGGCGGCGGCGGGGTGAGCTTGCCGTTGCGATTGCTGAGCGCGTCGCCCGCGATGAGAAGGCGCTTCTCCTTGTGGAGGAGGGAGATGTGGCCCGGCGTGTGGCCCGGCGTGTGGATGACGGTGAGACCCTCGGGCGTCACGTGGCCTTCCACCCAAATTTCGTCGGGCGAAACGGGCTGAACGCGAAATTGGGGCAACCGGGTCGCGCCCCAATAGAGGGGCCATAGCCAAAGCTGATTGGGGCGTCGCCGCCTCGGGTGCTCCAGAAGCGTCTTTTCCACGGCATGACAGGCCACTGAAGCCTGGGTCGCATGCTGCAACGGCAGAAGACTGCCGACGTGATCCACGTCCATATGGGTGACGATGATGCGGCGCACGTTATGAATAGCCCAACCCCGGCTGGTCACGGCATCCAGAATCACCTGCGCGTTGCCGGGTGTGCCGGTATCAATGAGGGTGACGCCCTCGTCCCATTCCAGCAGATAGCAATTTACCACATCGCCGATTTCATCGATCTGCCAGAAGCCGGGCAAAATTTCCTGCATAAGATATAGCCTCAAAAATGAAATGAAAAGAGAGATTTTTGAGATTGGTCTTTACGCTGAGAACCAATCTCTTAATCCCTCAATCTCGTAATCGCCGCGCAGAGATTGGGAGATTGTTGCGCTTCATCAAGCCCGCGATCTCTTACCGATCAATTTGGCGGTTGATATAAAAGCCGTCGCCCCTGGTGCTGCCCAGGTGACGCAGGCGAGCCCGGGGATGGTCGATGGCCTCATAGAGTTCATCCATGCTCAGGTCAGCAGCCAGGGCCAGGGCTTCTACGGTCTGATAAGCATCGTCGTCCATGGCCAGGATGCGCTCGCGCTGGTCCTCGCTCAACTTGAAGCCGATCCAGGTGACGGCGGGGTTGCCCAGCAGCGCGACCCGACACTCGGGGCAGCGCCAGGCATGGCCCAGAAGCAGCGCATAATCTGAAACTCGCCGCCCCATCAATAGCCCCCTGCATCCGTCGGCGCGTCCGCGCCTTCGCCCGCTGTCATGTCCCGCAGAATGGCAATGCCCGAACTGGCTCCGATGCGGGTGGCTCCGGCCGCGACCATGCGCGCGGCATCCTCGGCCGTACGAATGCCGCCCGACGCCTTGACGCCCAGCCGGTCGCCCACCACGGCGCGCATGAGCATCACGTCGGCGACCGTTGCGCCGCCCTTGTTCATGCCCGTGGAAGTCTTAACAAAGTCAGCGCCCGCATCTTCACTCAGCACGCAGGCCGCAATCTTCTCATCATCGCTCAGGAGACAGGTCTCCAAAATCACTTTGAGGAGGGCCCCCCGCGCGTGCACGGCCGCGGCCACCGCGGCAATGTCCCCGCGCACCGCGACCCAATCCCCGTCACGCAACTTCCCGATGTTCAGAACCATGTCCACCTCCTGCGCGCCGGCATCGACGGCGCCCGCGGCTTCAAAAGCCTTGGCCGCGCCGGTGGACGCGCCCAATGGGAAGCCCACCACGGTGCAGACCTTGGCGTCGCTTTCAGCCAGCAGGTCAGCGCAGAGGGCCGTCCAGGTGGCATTCACGCAAACGGAGGCAAAACCGTAGGTATCGGCCTCTTCGCACAGTTGGCGAATCTGCATCTCCACCGCTTCCGGCTTGAGGATCGTGTGGTCGATCATGCCCGCCATCTCTGCGGCCTCCACGGTCGCAGGTTCCACAATCGCGTTCACGTGGGCCGATGCAGCGGGAACCGCGTCAATGGCCGTACGAATGCGCTGATCCAGTTCCGCCTGGGTAGGTTCTGTGTGCGTGCTCATCCTCATATCCTCAATCTCTGTTGCGTACTAATCAACGGTAGTGGGTTGGCCGGGAACCAGATCGATATGACCGACCCGGGCCCATTCGCTCACGGGCCATATCCGCACCCAGGGCTTGCCCACCAGCAGATCCTGATCCAGCTGGCCAAAGTAACGGCTGTCGCTGGATTTGGGCCGATTATCGCCCATGACAAAGAGATGATCGTCCTCCACCACAATAGTCTGGCTGCCGAAAGGCGCACGCGTGGGCGGATTGGTGTACGGCTCATCCAGGGGCAGGCCGTTGACGTAGACGATGTCATCCCGGAATTCCAGCGCGTCGCCGGGCAGGCCGATAATGCGCTTGATGTAGTCTTCCTTCACGTTATTGGGGTTGTGAAAAACGACCACGTCACCCCGCTGGGGCTCGCCCAGACGATAGGCCAACTTATTGACCAGGACGAACTGGTTCTCGTAAAAATTGGGCTCCATGGAGTGGCTTTCGATGCGGTAATTCTGGATGCCCTGGCGGATGATCAGGAACATGATCAGCGCCAACACAATGGTTTCCACCGTCTCGCGCAGCAGCTGCAGCGCCTCGTTGCGCGGCGCGGGCTGTCCGGCGACGTCCGCGGGACCGGCGGCAAGCGGATCATCTTCAATGGCGATCTCTTCGTGCAGCAAAATCAAATCATCTTCAGCGGATTGGCTTACGTCATGAGTCATAATCGTACGGCTTTCCACAAGCGAACAGGTAAACGACGGCTCATTATAGCATCGCGCCGAAACGATTCCAAGGAGTAACGGTTCCAAAAATTCTCACCGCCGCCCCCAAAACTCCGCGCAAATCCGACGGAGACAACCAATATGCGTTGATTTTTGCCCCAAAAGCAACTACACGAAGTATCCCAAAGAGTTATCCCAATATCCCAAATCCGCCGGATTTCGCTGATAGGTCGCCGGTTGAAACCGGTGTCGAGTCAGGCCAAAGCCTTAGCTTGATGTCTACGGGCCCGTGACCCGGCTATAAGTGAACTGGGGTTTTATGTGATACATGACGGTCATCAAACGCCGCCGTCACGCATCACTCCTCACGTATCATCTTCACGTATCAAAACAACCTGAACCACCCTCAATTTGTTCATCCCCTTCTTGATCCGGTAAAATGAACGTTTGTGTCGGCCATGTAACCCGACATACTGCTGCGTACTCCGTACTACGTGATCGTCGCCTCACGCGACCCAATCCGTTGCGCAGTATGCATTACGCAGTACAAACCACCACGCATCCCACACCGATGCGCTAGACGAAAGGATTACCATTATGGCTCGTGTGAAAGTGTTGTTGATTGACGATGTGCCCAATTTGGGGCTGGCCGGCGAAGTCTACACCGTGGCCGGCGGCTACGCGCGCAACTACCTGATGCCCCGAGGCATGGCCATCATCGCCAGCAAGGGTGCGATGAAGCAGGCCGAGGAGATTCGCCAGGCGGGCATTCGCCGCCGCGCCCAGATGCGCGCGGGCGCCGAGGCCCAGGCCCAGGTCATCAGCGGCAAGCGCCTCATCTTCGAGGCCAACGCCGGTGACAACGATCGCCTTTACGGTTCGATTACCTCCAGCGACATTGCCGAGCGCCTGGAGCAGATGGTGGGCTTTGAAGTGGACCGCCGCAAGATTTTGCTGGGCGCGGCCCTGCGCGATCTGGGCATCCACGACGTGACCATCCGCATTATGCCCGAGGTGGATGCAGACTTCCGGGTGGCGGTGGTGCGGGAAGGCGAAAGCTGGTCCGACGCCGAGGCCCTCATGCAGGCCAAAGCCGAAGCCGCGGCAGCCGCCGAGGCGGAAGCCAAAGCCGCGGAAGAAGCGGAAGCCGGGGCGGAAGAGGATGCAGCACCCGCCGCAGATGATGCGGACGAAGCGGGGGCAGACGAAGAGTAGGCTAACGCTTAACTGAAGCGAAAAAGGGTTCTCTGACGGATTGTGGGGCAAGCAAGCGGGGCGGCAGCGGTTGAAACCGCTGCCTGCGACGGGAAACCGGCTCAAAGCCGGCTCGTCCAGCGGAGATCAACGTGCTTCAGCACGTTCCCGTAGCAGAAGCCGAATTCATTCGGCGGCTTGACTCCACGAAACCTCAGGGAACCGAAAAAAGGAGGGGCCGTTTCCCGTGTGGGGCGGCCTCTCCTTTTTTTGTTCCCTGTGATATTGGGAAATGGCCGCTGAAGCAGATCCGGCCCCGAGACCCATAATGCGCTTTAGCTCGATCCGCCAATCAGCATCCCGCACGTCCCCGGCACGAACCAAACGTACCCTATTAACCGGATTATCTTCGGTCCGTGCCGGGGACGTTACGTTATTGCATCATTCCAACACCACGCGCAGTTCCGCCACGTTGACGAAGCCGCCATCCGTGCTGCGATAGAGGAGAATCTGCACGCCGTCGGCTGCTGCCACAGGGCGAAAACGGTAGGCGTCGGTGAGGAGGACGCCGCCCGCAACCGCCACGGGGTCGCCCAGGCCATTGGCGGGTGCAGGGCGGTCCTGCTGGAGCATGGCGTCGGGCGCGGCGGGGTCGGGAATGAGGGCCCCGGCCTGAGTGGGGCGCACGCTGATGTTGAGACCGTCAGGCCAGCGGTCGCCGGCCACGCGCCACCTCAGCTCGACATCGAGTCCGGCCTGGGCATGGGTGACGGGCGCGCCCGCGGGCGCGGGCCGGGCGCGATAGCCCGCCAGGGTCACGCCCTCGGCCGCGGCTATGGGTTGCGCGGCGGGCCAATCGGAGTCAGGGCGCGCGCTGCCCGGGGTAAAGGCGATCCAGTCAGGGCCGAGGACGGTGCGCGCCGCAGCCGACACGGGCGGCAGTTCGGCGGCAAGGGTGTCGGCGGCCTGCCAGGTGGCGGCGACCAATCCGCCGGCAGCGAGGCGCGGCCCCGCGGCCGTACTGGAGATGATTGCCACATCGGGCCGGATACCCCAAATTTGGGTGAGGTACTGGAGTGCGAGCGCATCATCCACCGCGGCAAAGAGCCCGGCCTCAGCGGGCAAAGGCTGGTCCAGCAAGACCGCGGCCCGATTTAGCGCGGTGTCTTCGGGTCGATTGCGGCTGTCGGCCCGGGGCAGGGAGGCGTCAATCCGCCAGGCGATGGCGACCAGGAGCAAAAGCCAGCTCAGGACCTGCACCGTACGCCGGACCCCGGCGGACGCGGTCAGGAACCGCACTTGCAGCCGGTCGATGGCCACGGCCGCGCCCACGAGCAGCAGAGGATAGACGGGCAGGATTACCTGATACCAGTTGCCGAAGCGATAGGCCCAGGCAAAGAGGAGGGTAAGCAGACTAAAACCGCCCGTCAGAAACGCGGTCCTCCGTGGCAGCAGCCCTATGCCCACAACGCCCAGCACAAAGAGGGGAATGCTCAGCTCCTGCCACATGAGTTGGGGAAAGCCGTTGCCGAAGAAGGCCGCGCCCGGCGCAAAGCCCCAGCCCAGCTCTTCCCGACCTTGCGCGGTACTCACAAAGGCCCAAAACCATTCGCCGGTCGTGGCCCAATCGCCCGCGCCCCGCCACTCGGGATGAGCCGCGCCCCGTACGTAAACGTAGGCGTAGCTGAGCAGGGGCAGTGCAGCCGCGGCCGTGGCCGCGGCGATCAGGCCCGGGCGGCGCAGGAGATCAGGCCGCTGCCACAGCATCACCGCGACCAGCGGCGGCACGATCAGGGCAATGGTGAGCATGTGGGCCAGAGAGAGGCCGCACAGGAAGGCCAGCCACAAGAGCAGGCGCCGGGCCGCGGGGGAATAGGTTTCTCCCCCGCGGCCGGCTGCATCCGCCCAGCGCAAGTAGAGGTAGACGATGGCCAGGGTCTGGGCGATGGCGCTACTGTACTGTTCGGAAGTGGTGGCGTAGTACCAGAAAAAGTAGGTGACGGCGTAGAAGAGGCCCATGAGCAGCGCGAGCGGCCAATTCCCGGCCGGATAGCAGGAACTCACCGTGACCCGGCAGATGACGGCGTAGAGCAGCCAAAGGGCGATGAGCGCCCAAAGCATGCTGTAGCTGCTGAGGAGGGGAATGGGGTTGGGCAGGCCGCCGGTGAAGAGGCCGGCCGCCGCATGACCGGCATGAAACCAGAGCCAGCCGCCCATGGTGTAGAGGGGATAGCCCGGTGCGTTGGAAGGGCGAGCCTGGACCTGCGCGTACTGGTGAGTGATGAGATCGCCGCCCGCCAGGTCCCAGGTGCTGAAGCCGTTGTCCAGCGTAACCAGGTAAAGGAGCAGAGCGGCCGCGACCAGCAAGATTCCGGCCGCGCGTTGCGCGGCCGCAGGCGAGAGCAGGCGCGTCCTCCGAATCGCGTTCACCGGACTTCCACGCCTGCTTCCGTCAGGTGGGTGTTGATGTATTCGATGAGAGCGCGCCGCACCTCCACGCCCTTGCCGTAAGTCGCCTTGGCCAGGAGCGTCAGGCTCATATCCGAGCCGATGACGCCGTCCTCACTGATGATGCGCGGCGCTTCAATCAGATTATCAATCCGGCGATATTCGGTCACCAATTCGTTGAGCACGGCCATGGTCGGCTGGATATGATTACTCTTTACCCGTACATGGACGGACGCCAGGCTAAAGACGCCGCGCGAAAAGTTGCGGATGATGCGGATTTCGCCATTGGGCACAAAGTAGACTTCGCCCGAGCGGGAACGAATCGTCGTGGTGCGCAGGCTGAGATGCTCAACCGTGCCTTCCACGCTATCAATCTCCACCGTATCGCCGATGCTGTACTGATCTTCAAAGAGAAAGACAATGCCGCTGATGTAATCGCTCACCACGGGTCGGGCGCCCAGACCGAAGCCCGCGCTGAAGAGGCCGAGGAAGGTCAGGAGACCCCGGGAATCCACAAAGAGCGCCAAAGATACGACGGCCGCGACGAGATAGAGAAGAAAGACGGTCAGGTCCCGTACCAGGCTGTTAATGGTCTTCTGACGCTGGGGAGAAAGAGGATGGCTGCGCCCGGCGCGCACGGTGGAAAGCACCCCACGGGCCAAGATGCGCGGCAGATAGCGCGAGGTCACCCAGACCGCGCCGAACATGAGCAGGATGA
Source organism: Caldilineaceae bacterium (assembly GCA_020433455.1). Lineage (GTDB taxonomy): Bacteria > Chloroflexota > Anaerolineae > Caldilineales > Caldilineaceae > JAGRCP01. Next base: position 10,469 of record JAGRCP010000097.1, read on the forward strand.
TCAGAAGACGCACAACCACAGAGGTGCGCGCCAAATCCAAAAACGAGCCGTCTATATTAAACTGCCAAAACGCTTGTGTACCCATTTTGCCACAACCCACGAGTTAAATGTTATTCAACCGGATTTCATGTGGTTGACCGACGCTGGAGGCATGAATGCCGAAAGAACCAAATTTACGTACCGCGCAGCGCTCAGAGAGCCTGAAATACTCAACCGGCAATCCTATCATCATCCGCACAACAACGCCAAAGCAGGGACGGATGCGAAGGCGTCACAAGTTTGGCAGGCTTGGGCAAGCGCCATATAATGCTCGGATGTGCCGGCCCGCCAATAACGCCTTCGGGCCGTTTGTTTATTGCGGCCCCCCGCCCGCTTGCCGAAGAAAGATTTGCGCATCGCCATGCAACAGAACCTACGCAATCAGGATTTCCTGCAGCAGCTTTATGATCAACCGCCCGTCAAACGACCGCTCATCGGCGTTCCCACCGGGCGAGAGAAATCGCAGCGCTTCTTTGGCCTACCCCTCTATATTATGAACCAGGCCTACCTGCGCGCCATCGAGCAGATGGGCGCGCTGCCCCTCATGATTCCCTTGCAGATGTCCGCCGCAACGTTACGGGGCATCTTCGAGCGGCTGGACGGCGTGCTGTTGCCCGGCGGCGAGGACATCGATCCCGCACATTACGGCGAAGCCCGGGACCCCATGCTGGGCCCCACGGATCGGGAACGGGACCGGACGGAGATGCTGCTGACCCGCTGGGCGCTGGAAAACGGCATGCCCATCCTGGGCATCTGCCGGGGTGCGCAGATGATCAACGTTGTCTGCGGCGGCTCCCTTTATCAGGACCTCACGACCCAGCGGGAAGATTTGGACAAGCACGATTACCTGCCGCCCAAGTATGAACGCTTCCGCATTTCCCACCAGGTCAACGTAGCGGAAGGGAGCCTGCTGGCCGCGGCCCTGGGCAGCACCCATGAAGTCAACTCCATGCATCATCAGGGCGTCAAGGAGTTGGGCAACGGCCTGCGCGGCGTCGCAACCAGCGAGGACGGACTGATCGAGGCCGTCGAGATGCCCGACCTGCCCTTTGCCCTGGGCGTTCAGTGGCATCCGGAGGAGCTGACCCGCACCGACGCCCTGCATGCCGGCCTTATCTACAATTTCCTCCTGGCCGCGGCGAGCGACTGGCGCAGCCAGACGCCTCCAGGCTGGGCGGAACGCTTTGCCCAGCTGTGTCCCGCGCCCGCCGCGCCGCCCCCTGCTCAGGAAGCGCCGGCCATCCTCGCCGGAACCAACGGCCAGGCCGCGCCGGTTGATCAACCGCTGGTCAATGCGGCCGGACGGGTAACGGCCGCGCTGTAAGGCAAAAACCCATACCCCCAAATCGCCTCTTGGCTTCACGCTCCTGCCGTAATAAGCGGGGGTAAACCGCGGCGCAGAATCCGGCTGCGCCCGTCGCTGCGGCGCGGCTTTGCACCCTGGCCGGGGCGTCTTTCCCTTGCACATTTGTTCCAGAAGAGTTAGGAATTTGACTGCACCTCGGGTATAATTAACCGGATAGAATACGAGTGTCGGCGCGGCGGACATACCCGTCTGCTACGCCCCAATTGTTCAGGAATTTTCGGCTCTATGGATCAAGAAACCACACCTACACCAGTTAACGGCGCAGCAGGCGACGACGGCGCTTCATTAAACGGAGGGGCAAACGGCGCGGCGGCCCAGGCGGGCCACGTTCTGCCCATCTCCATCGAAGACGAGATGCGGGCCAGCTATCTCGACTATGCCATGAGCGTCATTGTGGCGCGTGCGCTGCCTGATGCCCGGGACGGCCTGAAGCCCGTTCACCGGCGCATTCTCTACGCCATGCACGACATGGGCCTGCAACCCTCATCATCCTACAAGAAGAGCGCCCGTATCGTCGGTGAAGTGCTGGGTAAATATCACCCCCACGGCGACAGCGCGGTCTACGATGCCATGGCCCGCATGGCCCAGGACTTTTCCCTGCGCTATCCCCTGGTAGACGGGCAGGGCAACTTCGGCTCGGTTGACGGCGACAGCCCGGCAGCCATGCGCTATACGGAAGCGCGCCTGGCCCGGCTGGCCGTACCCATGCTCCAGGACATCGACATGGATACGGTGGACTGGGGCGACAACTTTGACGACAGCCTCAAGGAACCCCTGGTTCTTCCCGCCATGCTGCCCAATCTGCTGGTCAACGGCACCAGCGGCATCGCCGTGGGCATGGCCACCAACATCCCACCCCACAATCTGACCGAAATCGCCAATGCCGTCGTCTTCGTCATCGACAACTGGGAGCGGCGCGACGACATCGGCCTGGATGAACTCATGGAGCACGTCAAGGGACCCGACTTCCCCACGGGCGGCATCATCCTGGGCGTGGAGGGCGTGCGCCAGGCCTTTGCCACGGGGCGCGGGCGGGTGCTGGTGCGGGCCAAGACGGAGATCGAGGAATCGGCCAACGGGCGCTTCTCCATCATCGTCACCGAAATTCCCTACCAGGTAAACAAATCCACCCTCATCGAGCGGATTGCCGAACTGGCCCGGGGCGGCCGTCTGGAGCAGATCAGCGATCTGCGGGACGAGAGCGACCGCACGGGCATGCGCATCGTGATTGAGCTGAAGCGTGGCGCGGCACCGCGTAAGGTGCAAAACCAACTCTTCAAGGCCACAGCCCTGCAAACCACTTTCGGCGTCAACACCCTGGCGCTGGACAAGGGCCAGCCCGTCACGCTGAGCCTGCGCCGCGCGCTCATCATTCACGTGGAGCATCGCTTTGAGGTCATCACCCGGCGCAGCGAGTACGAGCTGGGCAAGGCCCGGGAGCGGGCCCATATTTTGGAAGGCCTCCTCATCGCGCTGGAGAATCTGGACGAGGTCATCCGCACCATCCGCGAAAGCGAGACCGCGGACGAAGCCCGCACCGCGCTCATGGCGCGCTTCGGCCTCTCTCAAGTCCAGGCCCAGGCGATTCTCGACATGCAGCTGCGCCGTTTGGCTGGCCTGGAGCGCCAGCGCATCATGGACGAGTACGCCGAAGTCATGGCCCGCATCGACTACCTGGAAGACCTGCTGGCCCATCCCAACAAGATTCGGGACCTGATTCGCGAGGATATTCTGGGCCTGCGCGATCGCTTCGGCGACGAGCGGCGTACGAGCATCGCCTACGGCCTTACCGGCGACTTCAGCGAAGAAGACTTCATCAAGCAGGAAAATCAGCTCATCAGCTACAGCGCAGGCGCGTACATCAAGCGCATGTCGGCCTCCACCTTCCGGGCCCAGGGTCGGGGCGGCCGAGGCATCAAAGGCATGAAGACCCACGCTGAAGATGAGGTCATCAACCTCTTCTTCGCCCGGACGCTGGACCACATTCTCTTTTTTACCAACAAGGGGCGGGTTTACAGCAGCCGGGTCTACGAGCTGCCGGAAGGGAGCCGCACCTCCCGGGGCGCGCACATTGCCAACGTGCTCAACCTTATGCCCGACGAGCAGGTGACCACCATGCTGGTGGCGCCCGACTTTGAACAGGCCGAGTACGTGACGCTGATTACCCGCTTCGGCCGCATCAAGCGCATGGATCTGAACGTCTTCAGCAACGTGCGCTCGTCGGGCGTCATTGCCATGAATCTGGACGACGATGACTCCCTTGACTGGGCGCGGTTGACCAACGGCGATCAGGAGTTCATTATCATCACCCGGGGCGGCAAGGCCCTGCGCTTCCACGAGAGCCAGGTGCGCCCCATGGGCCGGACGGCAGCGGGCGTTATGGCTATGCGCCTCCTGGGCGATGACCAGATTATCAGCATGGACGTGGTCCAGCCGGACGGCGATCTGCTGATAATCCACGAACGCGGGTGGGGCAAGCGATCATCTCTGAGCGAATATTCGCCCAAGGGTCGCTACACCCAAGGCATCTGGAGCACCGACCACACCCGGCGGGAAGAGATCGGCCCCATCGTCTCGGCCCGGGTCGTGGGACCGGACGACCAGATCACCATCATCACCAGCGACGGCATCGTCCTGCGCACCACGGTGGCGGGCATCAGCCGCATGGGGCGCTCCACCCGGGGCGTGCGCGTGGTGAACCTGCAGGCGGGCGATTCGGTGGCCGCGCTGGCCGTTATCACCGCCGCGGACCTGGCCCAGACAGAACTGGACGACGGCGGCGATGACGATACGCCCAGGAGCGGAACCGGTGAGCCCAGCGAAAACGCCGAGCTCGAAGCGGCGTTCATCACCGAAGCCGCGGAGATCGCAGCCGATGCAACGCCGGACGAGATCCCCGAAAACGAGGAATAATCTCTGAATCTCCCAATCACAAGCAATCCCTGTGATTGGGAAGTTGCGTTCAAAAGGACTGACCATGCCCTCTACCCGCGCACTGCTGCGCCAACAACCCGGCCTGACCCTGGAATTTTTGGCCGAGGCCGATGCCGGGCGCATTGCCGAAACCATTGCCGCGTTCGCCAACACGGAAGGCGGCACGCTGGTCATCGGCATTGACGCCATGGGCGAAGTGCGGGCGGGCATCATGGAGGAGGACGTGGACGGCGCGCTGCAAGCCGCCACGCGCATGTGCAAGCCGCCTGTCCCCACCCACTGGGATCAGGATCAGATCAACGGCATGGACATTATCCAACTTCACGTGCCCAAGAGCAGCGACGCGCATTTTCTGCTGGACGGGCGCATGCTGGTGCGCCAGGGACATGAAAACGTGGAGGTTGACAGCCCCGGCGTTCAGCGCATGGGCGGTCACGCCGCCACCAGCGATTTCGAGTTGGAGACGGTCGCCGGCGCAACGCGTGACGATCTGGATGACAACGTCATCGACGAATATATGGAGCGGCGGCAAAAGCGCACGCCGCGCAGCCGCATCCTGCCTAAGGACAAGCTTCTCCAGCAGATCGGCGCCATGAGCGAGGACGGGACGCCTACGGCCAACGGATTGCTGCTCTTCGGCAAGGAGCCCCAACTTTTCCTGCCCCAGGCCAAGACCATCTTCGTTAAGTTTGCCGATACCCAGCCGCGCCGGCCCGGCGGTGAAATCGGCTACGGCCGGCGCGAGGAGTTAGTCGGCCCGCTGCCGCTGATCATCGATCGGGCGTGGCGCGTCACGTGGGAAGAGATGAACAAGCAAGCCGTGGTCAAGGGCCTCCAGCGCAATGAGGAGTTGGAATATCCTGAAGTTGCCGTGCGCGAGGCGCTGGTCAACGCTGTGGCCCATCGGGACTACCGACTGCGGGGACGGGGCATCGAAATCCGCATGTACACCGACCGCCTCGAAGTGACCAGCCCCGGCGGTCTGCCCGCGCACATTACGCTGGATAACATCGTAGACGAACACTATAGCCGCAATCCCCGTATCGTCAACGGGCTCTATCAGTGGGGCTACATCGAAGAGTTGGGATTGGGCGTGGACAGCATGATCGAAGCCATGGTCAATGCCGGCCACGTGCCGCCCGAGTTCGACGCCACGGCCAGCCGCTTCACGGTAAAGCTCTTTAACCGCAAAGATCCCGCGTTAGCCGTCCAGAAGTGGGAACACACCATGAACGAGCGCCAGCTCAAGGCGCTGGAGTTCCTGCAACGCAACGAAGCCATCACCAACAGTGATTACCGGGAACTCTGTCCCCATGTGGGCGCGGAGACGCTGCGTCTGGACCTGGCCGATCTGGTGAGCAAGGGCATCCTCCTCAAGATCGGCGAAAAGCGGGGAACGCGCTATATTTTGAAGAATCAGTAGGCGCGCCGGGTAAAACGCAACTCCCCTATTACGCCAACCTCTCCCCTCCATGCTATACTCTCCCATGTCCCGGCGCTGCCGGGGCGCTTTGCGTCCGGTTGCGATATGTGAATAGCTGGAATGGGAACCTTTGCCGGCCCCTCTGCCGTTTCTAGCCGGTACGCATGCCGGATGCATGACAGAAGCAGTCATCACGGATTAGTCTGATGGAGCAACGTTTGGGCAAAATTCAATTAATGCGCAGCCGGGCGCGACTTTTGCTGCCGGCCGCGCTCTTTCTCGTCTTCGGGCTGGCCTGTTCCACGGCTGACCTCATTCGACGGGATGACGAGTCTACGCCCGCCATCGCACCCACCCGGACTCTGGCGCCCACCTTTACGTCCACGCCCGAAGGCATCGGCCAGATCATCGTGGTAACACCGCCGGCCCAGGGGACGCCGGGCGTCATCATCGTGCCGCCGGGCGTAGACCCCAGTTCGGTCATCCCCATACCGCCTACCGCCACGCCGGGACCGCCCGCCACGGATACGCCCCTGCCGCCGCCGGCCACGCTGCCGCCGGGCGTTACGCCCACGGAAACAGCCACGCCCAGCATCACGCCTACGCCAAGCGAGACGCCCACGCCGTCGCCCACCGCGACCTTCACGCCTATGCCATCGGCGACGCCCTATATCCAGGTGCCCAGCGGTCTGGTGAGTCTGCGCACGGGGCCGGGGCTCAATTACCCGCTGGTGGCCCAATTAGGGCCCGATATTCCCGTGGCTATTACCGGGCAAAACACGGAAGGCACCTGGTACCAGATCTGCTGCGTGAACGGTCAGTCCGTATGGGTGGCCAAATCATCGGTTATCACCATCAACGATCCCAGCGGAATCGCCCTGCAAACCGCAGGCGAAGCGCCCACGCCCACGGAGACCGGTACGCCCACGGTCACGCCCACGGTGACGGCCACAGCGACTTCCACGCCCTATCCCTTTGCCAAGATCGACGGGCCCCAGTTCTTTCCCACGGAGAACGAGTTTCTCACCATTTGGGCCAAGCTGGATATCGGGCTCCTGCCCGGGGCCAATGTGCCCGAAGCCGATCCCGCGGAGGGCTATTTTGTAGAAGCGCTCTTTGAGGGCGTGGACCGGCCGCCGACCAATGAATACCGGCCCAGCTTCGATCACTTTGAATTCAGCGCGCCGCCGGGCGCGGGCAACCGGGTCGAATATAATTTCAAGTACGAATACACGCCGCCCAATCCCGATGACCTGGACCGCTGTCAGCAGCCGGGTACGCCCTTGCCCGAGTGCCTGAACCGCAAGCTCCTCATCGGGGAAGGAACCTGGACCATTTTTGTGGTGGACGGATTAGGCAATCAGCTTTCGGATGCGGTAACCTTTGAAACCCGTGCTAATAACCCCAATCGAGAAGTGTACATCGCTTGGAGACGATACCGTTGATCTCATCATTGCAACCCCCGAAAAAATCGCTTTCTTTTCTAATCAGCCTGACGCTGCTCATGCTCCTGCCCGGCCTCTTGATGGGCTGCAATCGCGGTCAGGCCCAACCCGCAGAGGATGCCGTCACCGCCATCCGCCAGCCCAAACCCACCTTCACCCCGGTCGTCAATGAGGCCAACATTGCGGTTGCCCAGCCTACGCCCGCCTCAACGGAAGGCGGCGATGCTTCGGCAGCAGGGCAGGGAAGTCAAAGCGCGAGCATAGCCCAGCCTACCGGCGCCATGGTCATCGTGAGCGATCCGCTGGTCAACCTGCGCAGCGGACCGGGCCTGGACTATGACATCGTAGCCGTGGCCGAACGCGGTGAAGAATTCGACATCACCGGCAAGAGCAGCGACGGTACGTGGTGGCAGATATGCTGTACCGTAGACGGTTCAGTGGTTTGGATCATCAACGAGCTGGCGGACACCAACGGCCCGGTAGACAGCGTGCCCGTTGCGGAGGGTGATGCGGTTGCCGCCGCGCCGGCCGGCGGATTCAGCGTGGGCCAGGTCAAGGCCACGGTCAACATTCCCCTGCTCAACGCCCGCAGCGAGGCCAACACCACGTCCGAGGTCGTTGCCCTCGTCGAGGCGGGTCAGCAATATGATGTGCTCTCCACGAGCCTGGCCCGGGACTGGTGGCAGGTCTGCTGCGTGGACGGTCGGGAAGCGTGGCTGAACGATGAGTTTGTCGATCTCCAGGGACCGGCCGCCACCGTACCCATTTTCGGCCAGACAGCGCCCGCGGCCGAGGCCGAAGCTGCGCCGGCCGCCCTCACATTTGATTTGACGGACCAGGAGCAGTTCGCCGAGACCACCGGCGTGCGCATCTTCCTCTTTGTCAGCGACGCTGAAGATCGCGCGCTGGGCGATTACAGCCTCACCGTGAGCAAGAACGGCAATGCCCTGGCGGTGGAAGGCGCGTCCTTCGGCGGTCAGCCCGGCTTCACCTGGCCCTTCCAAGATGCGCGTCAGCGCTCCCAGAACTTTAAGGCCGAATTCCCCGGCGAAGACCCGGCCGGCGTCTGGGAAGTCCAGCTTGTAGACGGCAACGGAGAGCCTGCGGGACCGGCGGCTACATTTGAGTTGGCCGCAGACGATCCCATGCAGGAGCTTTATGTCCGCTACAAGCGCCGGTAAACCGCATGGGCGTACATGACCATGAAACGCACAACTCTGGCCTGGTTCGTTACCCTGCTCACGCTGGGCGGGCTGGCCCTGCGGCTGCTGCGCCTGGCCTGGCAGCCGCTCTGGTGGGATGAAGGCTACAGCGTCTACTTCGCCACCGAACCCCTCGCGCGGATGACCCAACTCACCGCGCAGGACATCCATCCGCCTCTCTATTACGGATTGCTCCATACCTGGCTGGCCGCGCTCGGCCGCACGGATCCCGTTACGTTGCGCGCCTTCTCGGTCGCCTGGGGCGTTCTTGCCCTGCCGCTTATGGTGTGGCTGGCGCGGGACATGTTCCCCGCGCGCCCGCGGCTCTGGCTGACGGCGGGCCTGCTCCTGGCCGTTAGCCCCATGCACCTTTTCTATAGCCAGGAAATCCGCATGTACGCCATGGCCATGACGCTGACCCTGGGGGCCACGCTCTGCTTCTGGCGCTTCATGCAGCGCCCTACATGGGAACGCGGCGCACTCTATGCGGTTACCGCCCTGCTTGCCCTGTACACACTTTACTACAGCGCTCTGGTCCTGGCCGGACACTTCGTCTGGGCAGCCTGGCAATGGCGTCGAATGCGGATACGGCTAGCGGCCCTGCTGGGTTTGGGTGCAGCCCTTATCGTGGGCTATCTGCCCTGGCTTCTCTACGCCCTGCCCAAGCTCACCGCCTATGTGGGCAACAAAGTCGCCACCGACGCCGACCGCGCGCTCCCGCCCCTCGCCTACCTCCGGCGTCACGGCCAGACCTTTTTCGCCGGCCACATCGCGCCGGCAACGGCTTATAACCCGCTTGATGCGGCTCTGGGCATCCTCATGCTTGCGGGCTGGATTGGTCTTCTTTTACTCGTCCTAATCATCGCTACACGAAAACAACGTCTAAAAGAAAACGAATCAGCCCGGAATGCATATGGCATGCAGCCCATTCCCGCATTGACGATCTTCCTCCTGGTTCCGCTTCTGATCGCCTTCCTGCTCAACCTGCGCCTGCCCTTCTTCCCCGAAGGCGGCGAACGGCTGCTGCTTCCCGTCCTGCCCTTCTGGCTGATGCTCCTGGCCGCGGGCATCGATCACACGTGGGAGAACGGCTACGTGGGCAAAAGCGCCTTGGGGGCCATAGGCATCGCCGCGCTGGCGGGCATAACCGTCCTCTTCACCACGCCCCGCTACGCTGAACGGGACTATCGTCCTCTCATCGGCCAGATCGTCCAACAGGGCGCGCCCGGCGATACGCTCTTCGCCGTCTTCCCCTGGCAGGTGGGGTATTGGCGCGCATACGTGACGGAAGAGTTCCGCACAGCATATGGGCCGGAAGCGCACCTGGCCGGCGAAGGCATCCTCACCTGGGGCGAAGAGATCCAGGCCGCCCTGGATGAGGCCCTCACCCAGGGCGCGGTCTGGTTTCCTGAACCCCTCGCCTTCGGCAGCACCCTGCCCGGAGAAATCGAAGCGTACCTCGCATCCAGGGGGGCCAACCTGGTCAACCGCTGGTATAACCCGACCACGCGCCTGACGGCATGGCGCGTCCTGCCTCCCGGCGAAACCAAGCCGGTGGATGCGGACTTTGGTCCCGTCACGCTGACAAAAGCCGCGGTAGCGCCTTCCCAGGCCGCGGCCGCCAACGACGCCATGGCGATTACCCTGGTCTGGCAAATGCAGGAAAACAGCATACCGGACGATTATTATGTAACGTTGCGCCTGATGGATGCCGAAGGGCGCCAGTGGGCTGCGCGGGACTATGCGCCGCTGGGCGGGCTGGCGCAATCAGTTGATGGTCAGTTGACGGAGCAAACCGGCATGACCGTGCCCGCGGGCCTGCCGCCGGGCGCCTACACGCTGACAGTCGGCGTAGGCGAAGCGGCAACGGAGGCTCTCCTGCGGCCGGAAACAGTCGGCGCAGAGGCGCCGCCTTTCCAGCCCCTGGCCGACATCACCGTGACCCAGCCCCTCACGCCCCTGCCTGCCGCACGCCTGCCGGTTCAGTTTCGCTTGGCGCATCCGGCCGTAGACAATGGTCTGGTCCTGCTGGGCCATGCCGGCGCGACGGATGCATCGCCCACAATGGCCGGGACCGAATTGGCGATGCGCCTCTTCTTCCAGAACCAAAGCGATATGCCGCCGGTCCGCCGCCTGTACGTCAGCCTGCGCAACGCACGCAATCAGGCGGTCGTCGAGTGGGAAGGCTGGCCCCTGCCCGCCTACCCCACCGAAACGTGGCCCGAGGGAGCATTGGTGCAGGTTCCCGTCGCCTTCTATATTCCGCCCACCGTGACCACCGGCGACTACACGCTCATGACGCGCCTGGTAAATCCGGCCGGCGGGGGAGACGGCCCGGTCGTGGAGTTGGGGAAGGTTGCCGTTCGCCAGCGGGTGGGCGTGTTCGACGCCCCGGTTATGGAGCACGTTCTGGAACCGCCGGTCCGCTTCGGCGCCCACGCGGACCTGATAGGCTACGATCTGAGCATCCAGGACAATGGGCTGGATGTGCGCCTCTATTGGCAAGCAGTGCAGCCGCTCCTCCCGCCCCATCATATCTTCATCCACGTGACGGACGCCGCCGGCAACATTCTGGCTCAGACGGATGGTGCGCCCGTGACCGCAGCCGGTCCCGCTCCTACGGGCAGTTGGCTGCCGGGCGAATACCTGACCACCGAGCATCATATCGAACTGGCCGCCCCCCTGCCCGATGACGCAATCCTGCGCGTCGGCCTCTACAACCCTGACGGCAACGTACGCCTGCCCGCCTCACCCGGCGGCGACGCGGTCGAATTGACGCCATAGCGGATAAAATGCAAGAGCCGCAGCCCCTACACCGCCGCTCCGCTCCGCACCCCCGCCGCCCCGACCAATCGAACGTTGAAATCGCACAACCGCTATGCTATACTCGCGTTTCGCCCAGGCAAATTCCGGCACCGCCTGCTGCAACTTTACGCCCGTATTTGCGTATTGATGAACGAATTGCATCAAATTGACGTCGTGTCCGCAACAACGCCCCGCTACAGACCGATTTTATCAAGGAGCATAATTCATCATGGCAGAAGAAACTCACAACGAAGCAGACGAGAAGAAAGCAGCCGAAACGGCTACAGGAACGGCTACAGAGACAGCCGGCCAAGAAAAAGAAGTCGATGAGAAGGCGCCTAAGACGGCCAAGGAAAAGCCGGAGAGCGGTAACGAAGCGCTGTATGAGGAGATTAACCTCCTCGGCGCCCGCTTTACCGATCTCATACAGACGGCCTGGCAGAGCGACGAACGCAAGCGTATCGAAGCTGAGCTGAAGAAGGGCGCTGCGTCTATCGGCGCGGCAGTGGAAGACACGTTCCAGCGCATCAGCGATACCAGCAAAGCGCCGGAGGCAGTCCGTCGAGTTGATGACGCCGTCACCAATGTGGGCGACGAGCTGCGCGCCAAGGATATCACCAACGACCTGTCGGCGGGGCTGGCCAAGGGACTGCACAAGTTCAACCAGCAGTTGGGGAAGTGGATTGCCGATATGGAAGCCGACAATGCGGCCGCCGCGCAGGCAAGCGACGCAGCGGACAAGGACGACGCCCAGGAGATTTCCATCGAGGAAGCGTAGGGCCCGGCGACACATCACAACAGGCGATAAAAAAAACGGCTGCG
>JAGRCP010000098.1 GCA_020433455.1 Caldilineaceae bacterium
TTCCACCATCAATTTTCCAAAACAAAAAGAGGCATCGATTTTTCACCGATGCCTCTTGATTAATATCTTATTTTCTATTACTCTTAACCATTCAAGGCCGCAGCTCCACCAACTATCTCTGATAGCTCTTTGGTGATCGCTTCCTGTCGGGCTTTATTGTAGTTGATTTTCAGTTCTTTCATAATTTCCTCAGCATTTTCAGTCGCTTTGTCCATCGCGGTCATCCTAGCGCCATGCTCTGAAGCATGGGTATCGAGCACAAACTTTTGAAAGGTGGTCTGCAAAATGCTAGGTACCAATTCTTTCAACAATTTTTCTTTGCTTGGTTCAAAAATATAATCGGCTTTCTTTCCCTTCGTGTTATCTAGTTCTTTGGATTGTATCACTGGCAAAAACTGCACAAGTGTCGGCTCTTGTATTGCCGCATTCCTAAATTTGCCATAGCTCACCCAAACTTCATCCAGATCACCGGCTTCGAAATCGTCCATCAGCATCTGTGATACTTGAGCCACGTGTTCGTAGCTTAGATCATTAAATAGATTGACAAAGTCTTTTACGATAAGATTCGCATTATACCTTCTACGCAATACATCGTATCCTTTCTTACCAATACAGACTATCTTAAGCGTACCGTTTGCCACATGATGAGCATAGTCTCCTTCAATTTTTGCAATAGCCGCTTTGACAATATTCGTATTAAAAGCTCCGCACAATCCACGATTTGACGTAACTACGACGACTGCGACGTGTTTCACTTCTCTCACTTGACCAAATGAAGTAGTGGCATCGCCATCTAGGTTAGAAAGTATGTTTTTTAACATCTTATCCAATCTATTGGCATAAGGTCTCATTTCGGTAATGGCTTGCTGTGCCCGACGCAGTTTTGCCGCAGATACCATTTTCATGGCTTTTGTAATCTGCTGAGTCGATTGCACCGATTTTATGCGTTCTCGTACTTCCTTGAGCTTACCTGACATTTAAGTATATTTTGTCTTTAAATAATGAATGGTGAGCCTCCACAATTTTGAAAGCTCACTACATAATACTATTTCTTATATTGAGCACTCAGCTCTGCTGCCAATGATTTCAATGTATCAAGATCCGTATCTTCCAATTTTCCTTTTCTCAAGTTTTCCAATACATTTGGATGTCTTTGAGCTAGGCTGTTATTAAAGTTTTCTTCAAAATTTCTCACTTGATTAACAGGCACATCTTTCAATAGACCTTGAGTACCAAGATAGATAATCGCTACTTGTTTTTCTACTGATACCGGAGAGTATTGCGGTTGTTTTAGCACTTCCACGTTTCTCTTACCTTTCTCAAGGATGGCCATGGTCGCAGGATCTAGATCTGAACCAAATTTGGCGAAAGCCTCCAAATCTCTATATTGAGCCTGATCCAATTTTAATGTTCCGGCTACTTTTTTCATAGATTTTATCTGAGCACTACCCCCTACTCTCGACACAGAGATACCCACGTTAATCGCCGGTCTTATACCAGCGTTAAATAGATTTGACTCAAGGAATATTTGTCCATCAGTAATCGAAATCACGTTGGTAGGAATATACGCCGAAACGTCACCTGCCTGAGTCTCAATGATCGGTAGCGCTGTCAATGAACCTCCTCCTTTCACGATTCCAGCTTCTTTTAATGATTCTGGAAGGTCATTCATGTTTTTAGCGATATCATCATCATTAATCACCTTGGCCGCTCTTTCTAGCAATCTTGAGTGCAAGTAAAATACGTCACCAGGATAAGCCTCACGACCCGGAGGTCTTCTCAATAACAAGGAAACCTCACGATAAGCAACGGCTTGCTTTGACAAATCATCATAGATAATCAATGCAGGACGTCCTGTATCTCTAAAATATTCACCTATCGCCGCACCAGCGAAAGGAGCATAAAACTGTAATGGAGCAGGATCAGAAGCTGAGGCAGATACTACGACGGTATATGCCATGGCTCCATTGTCCTCAAGTGATTTCACCACCTGAGCTACTGTAGAGGCCTTCTGCCCAGAGGCCACATAAATACAATATACAGGTTCTCCTCTATCGTAGAATTCTTTTTGATTGATGATGGTATCGATGGCCACCGCGGTCTTGCCGGTCTGGCGGTCACCGATGATTAGCTCGCGTTGACCACGGCCGATGGGAATCAGAGAGTCGATGGCCGTGATACCGGTCTGCACCGGCGTGTCCACGGGCTGGCGCATAATGACGCCGGGCGCGATACGCTCCACAGGACGGAACTTATCCGTCTCAAGGGGGCCCTTACCGTCCACAGGCTGGCCCACAGCGTTGATCACACGGCCGATGAGCGCATCGCCCACAGGAACCGAGGCAATGCGACCGGTGCTGCGCACGAGATCGCCTTCCTCGATATCGGTGAACTCGCCCATGATCATGACGCCGACGTTATCTTTGGTCAGGTTCAGCGCCAAGCCCAACACGCCGGTCTTGGTAAATTCAACCAACTCACCGGCCAACGCGCCTTCCAGCCCGGAGATGAGCGCGATACCATCGCCCACCTCGACGACCTCGCCCACATCCACCTGAGTAGGCACGGGCTTGAAATCAAGAATTTGTTGTTTCAGTAATGCTGTGATGTCGTTTGTTTGCACAGCCACTATGATTTTCCTCCTGTTCAGGGCAAGCGTCGCTGCCGGGCAATGGTCTTACCGAATCGCCGCAAAGGCTAGCGAACCGCCGATGTAAGCGACTCGCGCAGCGTAGCCAGGCGACTCGCCACTGACGTATCGATTAAATGATCACCGACACGAACGCGCAGACCGCCCATAAGCGACGGATCGACCCGGAACGAGAAAACCAGTCCATCGCCGTATTCTTTGATAAGCTTGTCGCGCAATTGCGTACGGTCGGCTTCGCTCAGCTCGGCTGCGCTGACGACTTCGGCCTTCATGGGGGCCTGGGTCCCGCTGACGGACTCGGTCAGGGCGCGGGAAACGTCGGAGACAAGCCCCAAATCGCCTTCCTGGCCCATGAGCAGCAGCAGGTTCATCACCTCCGCCGGAGCGTCGCCGCCCAGCGCTTTGGCAAGCGCGCTGCGCCGCGCATCTGCGCTATTATTTTTGTTTGACAACGTCTCGCCCAGCTGGGCGTTCTCGTCCAGCGTCTGGGCCGCCTGATTCAGCGCGGCATCCCAGCGTTCAAGCATGGCTTGCAGCACGGCTTGGGCGTAGCGATTGACCTGGCCTTGGTGATTGCTCATCAGGCGCCCCCGTTTTGCTGCGCCAAAAACTCAGCGACGAAGCGCTCCTGCTCGGATTTGTTGCTCAACTCGCGACCCAACACCTTTTCGGTGGCCAGGATAGCCAGATCGGCAATTTGCTTGTTGGCGTCGGCCAACGCGATGCCGGCCTGCTTTTCCGCATCGCTCTGAGCCTTGATGCGAATTTCCTGAGCGTCGGCCTCTGCACGGGAACGAACTTCCTGGGCGGCCTTTTCGGCATCCCGAGTCGCCTGGGCCCGAATTTCCTGGGCTTCCCGCCGTGCGCCTTCTAAAATTTTGGCTTTCTCCTGCTCCGCCTCCTGGGCTGCCGCACTCGCACGCTCCGCGTCCTTCATGCTCTGCGCAATACGTTCCTTGCGCTGGTCAAGCATCTTCAGAACGGGTTCATAGAGTACAAGCCGCAGGATGACCATCAACAGAACAAAATTGATGATCTGCGAGATAAGATGGCCGCCACTGATACCTAATTCATCCAAGATGTGCCTCCTCTCGTACAAGCACAATTATGCGATCGCCGTCGAAGTCGGATAACCGCTCCACAGCGTCGCTTGTAATCGGATTGTGTCTCGACTAGAGAAATTTCAACAGCAGAGCGATAACCAGCGCAAAAATACCCATCGACTCAGCAAACGCAATGCTCAAAATCATGTTGGTCTGCACCGTACCGGCGGCTTCAGGATTACGGCCCATAGCCTCCATTGCCTTCGCACCAATCAAACCGATACCGATACCGGGGCCAATCGTCCCCAGGCCAATGGCCAGACCGGCGGCAAGCTGCTTCAGCGCCTCAGCATCCATTGTTTCCATCTCCTTACATTGAATAGTTTGCACTCAATTGACGCAACAAAATTAATGTTATCCGCACAACCGGTAAAGACTGAGCCGGTCATGCATAACGGAAAATACGACGTGACCGAACGCCTTAGAGGTCCTTCATCCGGCGCGGCGGCCAGCCGCAGCTACTACCACTTGGCGATACGCTTAGTGATGCTCGGCTTCGTGGCTGATGGTGGCCATGCTGAAGAAAACCAGCGCCAACATCATAAAGACCAACGCCTGAATAAAGCCGACGAAGACTTCCAGAATATAGAATGGAATGGGCAACAGGAAGGCAATCAGGAAGGCCATGGTCGCCAGAACAATCTCGCCGGCGAAGATATTGCCAAAGAGACGAAAGCCAAACGCAACCAGGCGAGAGAACTCGGAAATCAGCTCCAGAAGACCCACGAAGCCGTTGATTAGCTTCATGCCGATGCCATCCCCCCGCCAGACAAAGAACTTCTTAAAATATCTTACGCCCAAGGCCTGGACGCCGAAAACCTGCACCATGATCATGGTGACGAGGGCAAGAGCAAACGTAACGTTCAGGTCGGCGCTCGGCGCTCGGTAAAAGGGCACGAAATGAGGCGCATTTTCCTCCGCGGCGGCAGGAGCTGCGTCAGCCGAGCGAGGTTGAACCAGGATCAAGTCACCGCCGACCATGGCAAGCTGAGCGGAACCCAGGTCAGCGTTCGCGCTTGTATCCATCTCCTGCGTAGCGTGCTCGTCATGATACTGGTTGATGCCGATACTGCCCACGCCGGGGATCAGGCCGCTCCAGTTGGCGATGATGATGAAGAAGAAAATGGTCATAACATAAGGAAAAAACTTACGCGCATTTTTTCCGGCAACGCTCTCGGAGAGAGAGTACATGTATTCGAGCACCATCTCGAAAAAATTCTGCAAGCCCCCCGGGACAAAGGTCATCTTACGCGTACCCAGAAACGCCAGCCCAATCAAAACGATGTCGACAAAAATTGTACCGAGCACCGAATTGGTCAACCACTGGGGACCATTAGAAAAAATCGGTTCGCCGGAAATGGCAACGTGGGGAGGATCAACGGGGACAAGAAAACTGACAATCAGCAGAAGAAATAATATGCCGTAAATTGCTGCCATACGGGGATGTGTGCGGACCCAATCCTGCATCCGCTGGAAGAACCCCTTTTTCGGTTCGGTCTGCCCAGATTCCATGCGACTGGTACCTCCCAGGTTGATGGGCTACAAATAAGCTGCCGCCCGCTACGTTTTGTTTACTTAATTTATTTAAGATCAAACATGCTCTTCGCCCGCCCCCACGCCGGATGCTTCCCCCTCGGGCGGCTCTTCCGGCGCGACCTCCGCAATGACGCGATCAAGCTCGGCAAGCGAGACGCGGTTCAGCCAAAATGCGCCAAACGGCATACAGATCACGATTGCGACCATGGTCGCAATGGGCAATGTACCCAAATTCAGATCGAGCAAGAGCGCGCCGCTAACCGGCAGGATAACGCTCAACAGGAGCGGAAGTGCCAAGCGGCGAATACTGACGCGCATATCCGGCATAAAGCTTCAGCATGAACTGACAAGTGAAGTAAAGCTATGGAGTAAAGTTGCCGTCATCAATACAGAAGCAGCTGTTGTTCTCTAATTTCATCTACACAATTCCGTACGCGCATATGAAATTTGTCGCCGGACAGTTTGCGGCGATTATAGCAGCCGACATCCCTATCGCGCAAATTTTCACAGGCTAATTTAAAAACAAAGTTTTTACGACCGGCTCTCCCTATGTCGTCTTCGCCTGACCGTCCAGCCAGAGCAGGCCCACCAATACCACTTCAATTACTTTGTCGAGATAAGCCAGTGGTGAACGGGTCCCGAAAGAGACCCAGGCAACAATCGTAACAATTGTAAAAATAATGAGCGCCCAGCGGATCATGGAGCGATAGGGCGTCAATGCAGGGCTGGGGAAAAAGAGCAAAGCGAGGAGGCCCAGATACCCCAATCCGTTGAGCCAAAAGAGGGAGCCCGCCTTAGGCGCAAGCGCCAGATGAATCAGAGCCGTGGCAACGGTGAGCGCGATAATCCCATACTGCAGGGTTCCCAGACGGTGCGACATGACGACGAACTCCTTTCAGATACACGGCTAAGCCAACGACCATTTTGCTGCTATCGGACAGGGGAGAAAGCCCCAGCACTCTACATCAGCCGGCGCGGGATTGCAACCGCCCAAAATTCTTCTCCCAACGCCCGCTGGTCGAATCGGCCAATCTTTGCGCAATGCGCACCAGGTAGGTACACTTGAGTGCATAATTGAACGCATAGATGCCGCACTGGAAGGCAGACCGACATCCTTAGCAGGAGAAAATCATGCAAAGTCAAATCAGCAGACAAGCAGGCGACACGTTCGATGCTTCGCCCGCGGTTGCCGTTCAGTCAGCATGGGGAGAGCTGTGGCGCGGTGCCTGGGTGATCTTCAACAAGCACATGCTGAAGTTTCGCAGCAACTCTATGGAAATCGGCGGGACGCTGGGCTGGCCTCTGCTCTGGATTGGCACGTTCGGTCTGGGCATGGAGCGAGTGGTGGACACATCTATGCTAGGCGGAACCACGGGCAGCTACCTGGCCTTCATCACGCCGGGCATCATTGCCCTCACCGCCTTAAGCGGCGCGGTGAACAGCGGCATGACCCTACTGGAGGAAAAAATCCGGGGCGTGCTCAAGGAATACTTTGTCGCGCCCATTCCGCGTATGAGCATTCTTCTCGCGTCCACGGGCAGCGGTCTGGTCAAGACGTTGATTCAGTCGATTATCATTTTGACGATTGCCGTACTCTTCGGCGCCCGGATGACGTGGAATCCCATTGCGCTACTGGGTGGGCTGATCTTTCTGCTGCTCTACGTCATGGCCTTTGTGGGTTTCTCCAACGGCGTGGCCGCGCGCAGCAATTCCGTGGGCGGTTATCACATGCTCCTTTTCGTGCTGAACCTGCCCCTGCTTTTCCTCAGCAATGCGCTCTATCCCCTGAATGCCATGCCCGGCTGGATGCGCGTTCTGGCCTATCTGAACCCCACAACCTATGTTGTAGACGGCTTGCGTCACACCCTCTTTAACGGCGGTTCTCTGCCCGTCTTGCTGAGTCTGACCGTTCTGACCCTCTTCGCGGCGGTCTGCAACTGGTACGGCTTGCGCAGCTTCCAGGCAATTTTAGAGAGCAAATAAAGGGGCGAGTATGACGATGAACGCGGAGCGGGAATTTATCAAGCTGGATCAATTCCTCAAACTGGCCCAGATTGCGGAGACAGGCGGCCAGGCCAAATATCTAATCCAGTCAGGTTTTATTACGGTCAACGGCGCGGTTGAAAAGCGGCGCGGCCGTAAGCTCTATCATGGCGATACGGTGGAAGCGGAGGGGGAGACGCTACAGGTGTTGATTGAGGAGTAGGGTTGTGATTGGGGGATTATGAGATTGGCGATTGGGAGATTAAGAGATTGGCCGGGTATTCCGATCTTCAATCTCTTAATCTCTTAATCTCCCAATCGCTTTAATCTCTATTCAATCGCCCAACGCAGGCTGTTCGACTACGGCTTTGGTTGTGGCAAAGACCGGCTCATCCACAACCCGTCCGTCGGCCCGCAGCACCGGGACCAGTGCCGCAATCGCACATTCAATCATGCTGTCATCCGGTTCGCGGGTAGTGAGCTTTTGCAAAGCCAGGCCCGGCGCGATGATCATGCGCATGAGGGGATTTTCTTCGTGCGCAGCGCTAAAGCGGATGACCTCATAGGCCAACGACGCCACCACCGGCACCAGCAGCAGTCGGGACGCAAAGCGCAAAATCAGCCCCAACCAGAGCGGCTCGACGCCGGAAAAGGTCAGCGGAGCAAACAGAACAATACTGATCACCAGCACATAGAGCAGGAAGCTGGTGCCGCAGCGGGTATGCTGCACGCTGTGGGGGCGTACGCCCGCAACGGTCAGCGGATCGCCTGCTTCGTAGGCGTTAATCGTCTTGTGCTCTGCACCGTGATAGCCGAAGACCCGGGCAATTTCAGGGATGCGCCCGATGCCCCAAATGTAGAGCAGGAAAATCACCATGCGCAGCACCCCTTCAAAGAAGGCGTCTACGACGGCATTATCGTTGACGTACGTCGCCAGCCACCGACTTGCCAATGTGGGCACGAGAAAGAACAGCACAATTGCAAAGCCCATGCTGAGAGCAATCGTCGTCCACGCAACAGGGCCGGAAAACTCGACAGGCTCATCCTCATCCTCCTGGATGGAGACTTCTCCGCTCCACATGAGTGCACGCATGCCCAGCCCCAGGGCTTCCCACAGCATGCCCAATCCGCGTACAAAAGGCCATTGGCCCCATTTTGCCGTATAGATTTTGGCGGTAAGCGGCTCCTCATGAACGACGATCTTGTCTTGGGGGTTGCGCACGGCCACAGCCATGCTCGCCTTGCCCCGCATCATAACGCCTTCAATGACGGCCTGTCCGCCGTAGTATTGTTTAGCCATAGCTGCTGATTGTAGCATCGTGAAGCGGGACGAACAAAGTTTCAGGAATGACCGCATCCCCACAGCGCTGCAATTCGTCCTCCTTTTGACTGATGTGCTATGCTGCGCTGCTGAGATAACGTCGGCTTATCTCAGCACTGCCAAGGAGGAAATCTGTGAAAATAAAACTGCTCGCCTACACCCAACCCAATCCGGATCTCACGCCCGACGTCGCCGCAGGGCGCAGCGATCTGGCAACCATCGCCCAGGGCCATGGCCCTTTCCCCGAGCAGATGATCGAGTACGCGGGCCGCGTTTGCTATCGCAGCACCCACCGCATGGGAACGGCGCCCGAATTTATCGCCGCGCGGGTGCGGGAAGGCCATGAGGACATCATCGAGCATGTGGTGATCACCTTGCACGTCATCGGAACCGGCGACCCCCTGCGCTGGCGTATGCTCAACCGCCACTGCGAAGTGAGTCAATTAACGGATGAAGAATGGGTCGTAAGCGGCAATACACGGGTTTGGCTCGACTTCTTCCGCCAGGGAATCGCCCTGGAAGCCATTCCGCTCCTGATCGGCATTGCGCCCAAGGTCTTTGACGAGTTTGTAGATGCCCAAAACCCGCCGACAGCGCCGGACGTCACGCCGTCGCCGCTGACCCGAGCATGGCAAGCGCCGATGGCGGCGAGCCTGCTGCCTGCCGAAGACCCGCCCATGCGCGTCACGCTCCTGGGCTTCACCCAACCCCAGCTTAGCGATCCCCGATTGGCCCTGCATCATGGCTCGGCTACCTTCTTTTTTGAGGGCGTCAGCCGCACCTGCACGCATCAACTCGTACGCCACCGTCTGGCCAGCTTCAGCCAGGAATCCCAGCGCTATGTGGACCTGAGCAAAGGCGGCTGGGAAGCTGTCGTGCCCAAAGCCATCGCGGCCAATCCTGAAGCTATGGCGGTTATGGAGGCTTTCTGGCAAGACGCGGAAGAGAAGTATGCACAGCTGCGCAAGCTGGGCATCCGCAAAGAGGACGCCCGCTTCCTCCTGCCCAACGCAGCCGAGACGCGCATCGTCACCACCATGAACTTTGCCGCATGGAGCCACTTCCTCTGGCTGCGCGCGGTAGACAAGGCCGCGCAGTGGGAAATCCGCGCCATGGGACAGCGGGTCCTGGAGATGCTCTACGCCGTTGCGCCGGAGGTCTTCCAGGAGCAGTGGGATGTTTACCAGGAAAAGTTTGTAGAGGCTGAATAGGAATCAGGAAGGAGGAATCAGAAATCGTCTTGGGATGATAAAGTTTCCGGGTTATCCGGCGCTTCTTACTGCCCTGAAAATAGGATTATTTTCATCTCTCCGTGGCGTGCAATCGTCCATGGGGATTTCTCTCTTTTCTTATTCCTTCTTTCTCATTTCTCATTGACAGGTTCGCATTTATGCCTACAACTATGAACGCAACACTCGCAACGACTACACAAAAATTTGCTGAGCGTGAAGCCCGCGTAGCCATCATTGGTATGGGTTATGTAGGGCTACCGTTGGCCATGGCCTTTGCGCAGGCCGGCTATCGAGTCGTGGGGATCGACGTCAACGCCGAGCGAGTAGCCCAACTCAATGCAGGGCGCTCCTATGTGGAGGATATCGCCGACGCAACGTTGAGCGAAGCCCAAACCCGCCGTCCTGACGGCCGCCCCGGCTTTGTCGCCACGACGGAGTACAGCGTGCTGGCCGAGTGCGATGCGGTCTCTATCTGCGTACCGACTCCCCTCAACAAGGTGGGCGAGCCGGACCTTTCCTATATCATCCACGCCGCAGACGAGGTGAGCCGCTATCTGCATGAGGGAATGGTTGTCGTGCTGGAATCAACCACCTATCCCGGCACCACGCGGGAAGTGCTCCTGCCCCGCCTGGAGGCTCACTGCCCCGATTGGCGCGTCGGTGAAGATTTTTTCCTGGCCTTTTCGCCGGAGCGTATTGATCCCGGCCGCACCGACTGGACGGTAGAAACCATGCCCAAAGTTATCGGCGGCGTGACGGCGGCGTGCCTGACCGCAGCCAAAGCCTTTTACGCGCCCGCGGTGGGGCCGTTAACCGCCGTCTCTTCGGCCGAAGCCGCGGAAACAGTTAAGCTTTTTGAAAACACTTTCCGCTCGGTAAACATTGCCCTGGCGAATGAACTGCTGCTCATGTGCGACAAGCTGGGACTGGATGCGTGGGAGATTGTAGAGGCCGCCGCGACCAAGCCATTCGGCTTTATGAAGTTCACCCCGGGACCGGGACTGGGCGGGCACTGCATTCCCATCGACCCCCACTATCTGTCATGGAAACTGCGCACCCTGGCCTACAATGCCCGCTTCATCGAACTGGCCAGTGAAATCAACACGGAGATGCCCCGCTACTGGGTGCAAAAGGTGCAGGATGCCCTGAACAGCGTGCGCAAGTCCGTCAACGGCAGCCGGGTATTGGTCCTGGGCGTGGCGTACAAGAAGAACATCAGCGATATCCGCGAATCGCCGGCACTGGATATCCTCCTGCTGCTGCAGGAAAAAGGCGCGGAGATCGCCTACCACGACCCGTACGTACCCCAACTTTGTTACGGCGACTTGCAGCTCGACGCGGTTATAGATTTGGCCGCAGCGCTGGAGACGACCGACTGCATCGTCATCGCCACGGATCATGACGCATACAATTGGGCGGAAATTGCCCAGGCGCAGGCAGCCGTCGTCGATACGCGCCACGTGATCTCGGCCTAATCGAAGGATTCCCGCGCAACATTCGATAGTTACTATGGCAACGGAGCCAAGTCATTCAGGGGCGGCTCATGATCCGCCATAGTTTTCATGAGCCGCTCGCTTGTACCTGATATTATTTATTGCAAACGGAAGCCGAAACCCTATGCCCTCTTATAATCAATCCCATCTGCGTCAGCTGGAGTCGGAAGCAATCTACGTTATGCGCGAGGTTGCCGCCCAATTTGAGCGGCCCGTGCTGCTCTTTTCAGGCGGCAAGGACTCCATCGTCATGACGCACCTGGCCCAAAAAGCCTTCTGGCCGGGCCGCATTCTTTTCCCGCTGCTTCATGTCGATACCGGCCACAATTTTCCTGAAACACTGGATTTCCGCGATGAGCTGGTAGACAAGCTGGGCGCGCGTCTGATTGTGCGCTACGTCCAGGATTCCATTGACCAGGGACGCGCCAAGGAAGAGACGGGCCCCACGGCCAGCCGTAACGCGCTGCAAATCGTGACGCTTCTGGACGCCCTCAATGAATTCAAATTTGAGGCTGCCTTGGGCGGAGCCCGGCGCGACGAGGAAAAAGCCCGGGCCAAAGAGCGCTTCTTCTCCCATCGGGACCGCTTCGGCCAGTGGGATCCCAAAAATCAGCGGCCCGAACTTTGGTCCCTCTATAACGGCCGCAAGCACATGGGTGAGAGCTTTCGGATCTTCCCCATCAGCAACTGGACCGAGATGGACATCTGGCAGTATATCCGCATGGAAAATATTGAACTGCCCTCCCTTTATTTCAGCCACCGCCGGGACGTTATCAACCGGGACGGCGTACTGCTGGCAGCGTCGGATGTGGTGCAGCCGCTGCCGGGCGAAGTAGTGGAAAATCGGGTAGTTCGCTTCCGCACCATCGGCGATATGACCTGTACCGGGGCCGTCATGTCCGGTGCTGCTAGTCTGGATGACATCATCTATGAGGTGGCGTCCGCCCGGGTGACGGAACGCGGGGCGCGCGCCGACGACAAGCGTTCTGAAGCGGCCATGGAAGATCGAAAAAAGCAGGGCTATTTCTAAAAATCCGGATTGCGGCTGCTGCAAATTTGTGTGCATGCATACGCGGAGAAAGCCAGAGTACGGCAACCAGGCCTCCTATGAAAAAACGAGATAACTTATGAAACCTACTGAACTTATCCAAGACCCAATGACTGATTACGATTCGCCCGCCCCTGATGCGGAAACCCTCGTCACCTACGAAAGCGACGCGTATCTCTCCATGGATATGCTGCGCTTTACCACCGCAGGCAGCGTAGACGACGGCAAGAGCACCCTCATCG
>JAGRCP010000099.1 GCA_020433455.1 Caldilineaceae bacterium
CCTACCTTTTCGCAGTGAAGTCATTTGTATATAAACCAATTTGTCAATGACCAATGTACCGATAAATCCTGCACATGAGGGCAAAAACGCCCATACAGAGTCCGAAACGGAATCCGGCAACAGCACGCAAGGATCGAAGAGCCGCTACCAGGCGCCCGCGTTGGAGAAGGGGCTCGATATCCTTGAATGTCTCGCGGCAGAGGGCATTCCGCTGACCCAAACTCAAATTGCACGAGTGCTGGGGCGAGGGCCGAATGAACTCTTTCGCATGCTTGTCAGCCTGGAGCGTCGCGGCTATGTTCAGCGGGACGACGGGTCGGGCGCGTATTCACTTACCCTGCGTCTCTTCGAGCTGGGGCATACCCATTCTCCTTATCGCGCATTATTACGTGCAGCAGCTCGTCCCATGCAAACCTTAACGGAAACCGTGCTTGAGTCTTGCCATATGAGCGTTCTTCAGCGCGGCAAATTGCTCATCATAGCCCAGGAAGAAAGTCCCCGCCGTCTGCGACTCTCCACGGAAGTCGGCAGCACGTTCCCCATTATCAATACCGTTGCCGGTCGTCTCCTGCTTGCCCATATGCACCCGGAAGAACGAAGCGATCTGTTGATGCACGACGATGACTATCAGCGACTAACCAGGACGCAACAGAACGAACTGTCACAGCGGCTGGACCAGATCCGTGCGCAGGGCTATGACGAGGCATACGGGGAAGTAACCGAAGGCGTGAATGTCACAACCGTCCTGGTGGGCGCGCCATCGGGGAGTATTCACGCCGCATTAACCATCCCGGCATTGGGTCATAAGCAGGAACCGCAGCACGCCGATCTGCTGACCGCTCTGCGCGAAAGCGCCAATGAGATCAGCCGCGCAGCGGGATTAATCTTGTAACTTCCTCAATGCAGAATTGCTCGCATCCAAGCAATTCCCGCCAGAGAAACCGAATAGATTGAAGAGTCCGCCTGTATTGGATCAAAAAACAATGCAGGCGGACTCTTTTTTATCATCATGCCCTGCTCCAAAAATAGTACTTGACAACTTATTCCTATGCAAATATAATATTTGTATATAAATTTCCCTTTATCATTTTATCGTTAGTTTCAATAGTGTGAACAAAACGGCGGTCACGCCGTTCTGTCCATTTTCAGGTTGCTTCCCGGGAATGAAGATGACTACCGTCCATTCATTCCGTCCTCATCTGTGTCTGCCTGTCAAAATTTTAACGCGCAAAGTTTGATCGCAAAGGAGACTCCTCATGCTGTACTGGAAACGAATGTTGGTTCCACTCGTTCTTGTCGCTCTATTCTTGTCGGGTTGTGCCGGAACGGCCGCACCGAGCGATAGCGGCGCAACCGATACTGCTGCCGATACCGCCGCCGATGCGGATGCTGAATTGAGCGGTTCGCTCTCGTTCTACCCGCAAAATTACTACAACCCCGAAGCCTTGCCTGACGCGGCCGCAGTGGTCGAAGCAGTCCGAGATGAGTACACAACGGAAAATCCCGGCGTTTCAATTGAACTGGTTCCCTATGTCGGCGATGCCAACACATATCGTTCCTGGCTGTTGACCCGGCTCTCCGCGGGTCAAGCGCCCAACATCACGTGGGAACAGTATAGCGATCGCAATGCAGAAGGAGCAGAAGTCTGGGTTGATCTCACCGACTATTTTGAACAGCCGAATCCGTACGTAGCCGAAGGCGAACCAGGCAGCAAACGCTGGGCGGACCTCTTCCCCGATTACGTGCTGGCCCAAACCCGCGGCGGCGACGGACGCTGGTACGAAGTTTCTCTGGACTGGATCGAGACCGGACTTTTTTATAACAAAGAAGTCTTTACCCAGGCAGGAATCGAGCCGGATTGGACCAATATGGAAGATCTGATGGCTGACTGCCAAGCGTTACGCGACGCGGGCGTGGAGCCTGTCGGCGTCTTCATTACCCCGGAATGGAGCACCTATCAATGGCTGGATGATATTTTCTTCTCTTCGGCCTTTTCGGATGTGGGACCGGAATGGTATATGGAAAAATACAACATCCCCGGTCGCGATTTCCGACGTCTGAATCCGGAAGAGTTTGCCAAGGCGGTCCATGACGGCCATGTCTCAGTTGATAACGAACGCTTTGACGTCTATCTGGATCTCGTAAAGCAGTTTACCGATGCCTGTATCATGGACGGTTTTGCCGGAGGCGTTGCCCTGGCTGATGTGGAACGCATGTTTGTTGAGGGACAGGTTTCCATGGCCTGGCTGACCACAGGCAGCGCCACCGGACTGGCCGAAAGCGTCAAGTTTGATTACGGCCTGACCTATTTCCCGCCCATCAGCAATGCCATGAATCCCCATGAGATCCACACCGATAGTTCCTATCGGGTCGGCGGCCCCAGCGGCAACGCCCAATACGGCATCACCCAGGTAACCGCGCAGCAAGGTTTGCTGGACGAGGCGTTGGATTTCCTCATGTTCTGGACCGCGCCCCAGAACTTCAGCCGTGTCTACGACTCTTATCCGGCATTGGTCCCCATGGTGGCAGGCGTAGAGCCGTCGGAGATCGCCGCTGAATTCCAGTTCGTGGCGGGCATGCCCGAGCGCCTGGTCGGCGACCCCATTGCGCGCCTGACGCCCCAATTCGGCACCGAACACAATCGCCTTTTCCAACAATTCATGTTGGGGGAGATTGATGCAGAGACGCTGAAAACCCAATACCAGCCTCTGCTCGAGCAGGGAGCGACCGACGCATGCACCCAGAATGAATGGGATTGGTGCGGCGAATAAGATCGGCCTGCAGAAGAGTGAAACAGCGATTCGGGCCACATCTTTTTTCTCAGGATGTGGCCCGAATCGTCTTTTTTTCCGGGCTGACAAGCATCCAGCGCGCCAATCGAGGGGATGGGGAGAATGATGACAAACCAACACCAATCAGCGTCCGGCGCAAGATGGGATTGGCTCACACCGTACCTGTTTCTAGCGCCGGCTTTTCTTCTGCTGATTGCGCTGCGCTATCTGCCTGCCGTCCAGGCGGTCTACTATTCGTTTACAGAGTGGAAGGGCTTCTTCGGCTCGCCGGAGTTCGTCGGCTTCTCCAACTACAGCAAGCTGTTTCATGACCAAATCTTTCTGGCCTCGCTGCGCAATATGGTCGTCTACACGGTCGTGCGCACGCTGTTGGTGTTGGGCATGACCTTCTTTGCCGCAGAGCTGATCTACAGCCTGCGCAATCCGACCATGCAGTTTATCTGGCAAGTCCTGCTGATCATTCCCATGATCATCCCGGAGATCGTCGTTTTTCTCGTATGGGGCTTTGTCTTCAACACCCAAACCGGCATCCTCAATACGCTTTTAACCGCGATCGGATTGGGAAGCTGGGCTCAGCCATGGCTGAGCCAGTCGAGCACTGCGCTCTGGGCGATCACCTTCATCGGTTTCCCGTTCGTGGCCAGCATCCCCTTTCTGATTTTCACCTCGTCGCTGCAAGGCATGCCCGGCGAAGTCCTGGAAGCCGCGAAGCTGGACGGCTGCAACACGCTGCGCCGAGTGCTGCACATCGATCTGCCCCTTATGCGCGGGCCGATTACCCTGGCAGTCATCCTGCTCATTCTGGAAGGGATTCGCGTCTTGCTGCCCCAACTAGTCCTCACCGGCGGCGGCCCCGGTTCATCGACTGAGTCACCTGCAAACTACCTGTATCGCACAGCCTTTCAATACGGCGACTTCGGGCTGGCCACGGCAGTCGGCATGATTATGCTTTTGGTGGGCCTCGTTTTCAGCTATCTCTCGCTCCGCATTCGCTACCAGGAGGCCACTGATGTCGATATCTAAACGCCTGCGTCAATATGACATCCCCCAGCAGATCGTGCTGGGGATATTCGCCTTTTTGACCCTCTTTCCTTTCTTTTTCATGGTCATGAGTTCGTTCAAGACCAACGAGCAGTTTTTTAAGCAATTCTGGACGCCGGCCCTGCCCCTGCACCCGGAGAATTATACCCGGGTCTTTCCGCGGGTAGCCATGTTTATCGGCAACAGCCTGCTCTATTCGATTCCGACCCTGATTTTGGTTTCGATTCTGGCCATGTTGACCGGCTATGGCTTTGCGCGCTTTCGCTTTCGCGGGCGAGAGACGCTCTTTCTGCTCATGCTTTCGCTCATGATGTTGCCCGCTATCCTTACCCTCATTCCGCTCTTTATCCAGATGCGCGACTGGGGCTGGCTCAACACGCCCCATGGCGTTATCTTGCCCTGGACCTCATTGCAGATTGTCTTTGCCACGTACATCATGCGGGTCTTCTTCGAGAAGCTGCCCAAAGAGGTTTTTGAAGCGGCGCGTCTCGACGGAGCCAATGAATGGCAGCTTTTTATGCGGATTGCCGTTCCCCTGGCATTGCCGGGCCTGGGAACCATTGCCGTGCTGGATCTGCTCTTTACCTGGAATGATGTGCTTTGGCCGCTTGTCGCGCTGCTGGATCGGGACCGCTTTCCCATCGCCTCCGGCTTGCTTGCGTTTCGGGGCGATTTCCAGACCGACTACGGACCTTTGTTCGCCGGTTACACGCTGGCCAGCCTGCCGCTGATCATCTTCTTCGTCTTTATGATTCGGCGCTTTATCAGCGGTTTGGGCGGCATGGTTTGATCACCCGGCTCTTTGGGTTGGACGCCAAATTTCACACATTGCCTTACGGAAAGAGCCCGCCATGTCCCATAGTCGTTTTACTGCTACCTACCTAATTGAAACCGCGCATGATCCTGAAGCCGCAGCGGCAATGATGGCCGGAGAACAGAGTGCGGGCACCTTTGTACGCGTTCCGGGCGAAACCAATGAGCTGAGAGCTCGTCATAGCGCCTCTGTGGAGAGCGTAACCGTACTTGACGAGGTTGATACGCCCTCCTTGCCGGGAACAAGACCGCCAAAAAACGTCGCGAACCCGCGCTATCGGCGCGCCAGGGTAGTCCTCTCTTTCCCGGCGGAAAATGTGGGGGCTTCACTCAGCGCGTTGGTGACCACGGTTGCGGGCAATCTCTTTGAGCTGAGTCCCTTCTCCGGTCTACGCTTGTTGGACCTGACGATTCCCCCCGCTTTCATCGAGCGCTATCCTGGTCCCCAATTCGGCGCCCAGGGCACCCGTGCGCTGACCGGCGTCTCCGAAGGTGCGCTAATCGGCACGATTATCAAGCCCAGTGTGGGGCTATCGCCGCAGCAGACGGCGGCTCTGGTCAAAGTGCTGGCCGACGCCGGACTGGACTTTATCAAGGACGATGAACTGATTGCCAATCCGCCCTATTCGCCGCTGGCGGAACGGGTTGATGCGGTGATGCACGTGGTCAACGAACATGCCGATCGTACGGGCAAACGGGTGATGGTTGCCTTCAACATCAGCGGCGAAATCGATGAGATGTTGCACAATCATGATCTGGTTCTCGCCGCAGGCGGCAACTGCGTTATGGTCAACTTGCTCTCTGTCGGGCTCAGTGCAGTTTCCTACCTGCGCCGTCATAGCCGGTTGCCCATCCATGGCCACCGCAACGGTTGGGGCGCGTTGAGTCGTCATCCCCTCCTGGGTTTTGACTTCCGGGCCTATCAAAAATTTTGGCGGCTGGCAGGAGTGGATCACCTTCACGTCAACGGATTGCGCAACAAATTTTGCGAAGAAGATGAATCAGTCATTGCCTCAGCCCGGGCTTGCCAAACCCCCCTTTTTGACGCGCCGGGCAAAGCGCATGCCGCGCTGCCGGTCTTTTCTTCCGGACAGTGGGCCAGCCAGGCGCCGGACACCTATGCAGCGTTGGGCAACAGCGATCTTCTCTATCTGGCCGGCGGCGGCATCATGGGCCACCCTGACGGCCCGGCGGCAGGAGCGAGAAGCCTGCGGGAAGCATGGGTTGCGGCGGTCGCCGGAATCCCTCTGGCTGACTATGAGCGTGAGCATCCGGCTTTAGCCGCCGCGTTCCGCCAATTCGGGAGTGTCGCCGGATAATGAGCGATTTGCTGATGACCTTCTACGGTGATGATTTTACCGGGTCGACCGATGCGCTGGAGGCCCTGACCTTAGGCGGCGTTCCCTCTGTGCTCTTTATCCGCCCGCCGACTCGGGAGGAATTGGCGCGGGATTTCTCCTGGACCAGGGCTATCGGCGTAGCCGGCTCCAGCCGGGCAATGACGCCGGCCCAAATGGACAGTGCGCTGCCGCCCGTCTTCCGCGCCCTGCATGAACTGGGCGCGCCCATTTGCCACTATAAAGTCTGCTCCACCTTCGACTCCTCACCTGCCGTCGGCTCTATCGGCCGTGCGTTGGAGTTGGGCGCGGCGGAGTTCGACCCAACGCTGATTCCAATCGTGATCGGGGCGCCTTGGCTGCGGCGCTACGTTATTTTTGGTAATCTCTTTGCGGGCGTCAGCGCGGAGCATGGCCCAATCACCTATCGGCTGGATCGTCATCCGACCATGGCTCACCATCCGGTTACGCCCATGAACGAAAGCGATCTCCGCCTTCATCTGGCCCGCCAGACGGATTGGCCCATTGGCTTGATCGATCTCTTGCTTCTGGACCGGCCGGAGGATGAAATCGACGACGCCGTGACGGCCCAGCTACAGGCGGACGTTCGCGCCATTTTGTTCGATACGCTGGATAGCGATCATCTGCTGATCATTGGTCGCCGGCTTCTGCGGGAAGCGCAAAAACGTCCTCTGTTTATCGTGGGCTCTTCCGGCGTGGAAGGCGCGCTGGTCGCAGCCTGGCAAGCGGCGGGAGCGATTGAGCCAAATCGCTCGCTTGCTGCTCCGACGCCGGTTGACCAAATTGTGGTCATGGCGGGCAGTGCGTCGCCGGCCACAGCTGAGCAACTCGATTGGGCAAAGGCCCATAATTTTGCCTGTATGCCCCTGGATGCCGATCTGCTGGTCAACCCGGCAACCCTGGACGCCGCGTGCGAGACCTATTGTCGGGCCGCGCTTGAGCAGCTCCATCAGGGACTCAGCGTCGCGTTTTATTCCGCCTGGGGGCGATTGCCCGCTCAGGTTTTGGCCTCAGGTCCCGAATACAGCCGGGCGCTGGGAGTGGCTCAGGGCCGATTGTTGCGAATGATATTGGAACGATCTGGGATTCGGCGCGCGTGTATCGCCGGAGGAGACACATCCAGTCGGGCGGTGCAGCAGTTAGGAATTACCGCCCTGACCGTTTCGGCCAAACTGGCGCCGGGCTCACCCCTCTGCCGCGCTCACGCGCCGGGACGCCTCTTCGACGGCCTGGAACTTGTTCTCAAGGGCGGACAGGTCGGCAGCGCCGATTTCTTTGGGCAAGTGCGGGGCGGATAATCTCTGATCAATCCAATTTTAGTCAAGAAAGCGAGCGTTTATTATGCCGACACTAGCCTTGGTCCACACGGGCACATTTCTCACCTCGGTCTTCACCGACCTCTGTCGGGAAGCCATGCCAGATGTGGATATTTTTAATATCGTTGATGAGAGTTTGATCAAGAACACCATCGCAGCCAATGAGTTGACGCCGCAAACGTCGCGCCGATTGGCGGAGTATCTGCGTTCGGCCCAGGAAGCGGGAGCGGACGCGATTCTGGTCACCTGCTCCTCCATCGGTCCGGCCGTAGAAGCGGCGCGCCCTTTTCTGGATATCCCTGTGCTGCGGGTCGATACGCCCATGGCGGACGAGGCCATCCGCCGGGGCGAACGTATCGGCGTGGTGGCCACATTGCCGACCACCCTCAAGCCGACAGTCGAACTGATCGAGCGCCAGGCGCGCTTACAGGGCAAGGCTGTAGATGTAATATCATCGCTATGCGAAGGGGCTTTTAATGCGGTAGCAAGCGGTGATGCGGAAACCCACGACAGACTCGTCGCCGCCGCTATCCGTGAACT
Source organism: Caldilineaceae bacterium (assembly GCA_020433455.1). GTDB lineage: Bacteria > Chloroflexota > Anaerolineae > Caldilineales > Caldilineaceae > JAGRCP01. The sequence goes on from JAGRCP010000099.1 coordinate 7,861, forward strand.
GATGCCGCAGGCAGACGTAATCGTACTGGCCCAGGCATCCATGGCGCGTGCCGCAAACACGATTCCAGAAAGTGAGCTGGATGCGCCAATCCTCTCCAGTCCGGGCCTGGCCGTCCAGTCAGCCCGAAAGGTTATGTCGGGTATCCGCGAGTATCAGGTGTCTGCTCTCTAAAAAATAATGCGTGATGCGTGACGGATCGTACCGCCACGCATCACGCATCTCCTGTTCATCTATGAGCGCCGAACGCTTTAAATCCGGTTGTCGTACGGTTCGATCGTATATGTTCGGTTGACCTGCCATTGCACAGCAATGCCGGCCAGGGCCATAATAAAGAAGACGATGATTGCCAGGGGATTACCGCTCAGCATCGTGCGAATCGGATCAGCCGTGGATTGAGCCAGGGACATTCCCTCCACGCCCAGCATAAGCGTACCGATCGAGATCGCGGCGCCGCCGATGGCGGTGGCAATGATAATCGCATACTTTTGCAGATTAAAGACGATTACGAGAGCCGCGACGATGACTGCCAGGATAATGCCGATAAGCCAGGTAAGGAATCCAAACTGAACGCCCAATGCGCCCATCATCGCAACGCCTAATCCGTAGCCCAATGATCCGGCCATGAGCGTCACCGCCACGAAATAGAAGAGATAAGAGAGGACAGAGAAGAGAAGTGCGACCATAAAGCCGACAAGCCAACTCGTTACCGTGCCGAGGAAGGCTTGCCCCAGGAGCGCCTGGACTGCCTGAGCCCCGACCCCGAAGCCGAAGAAAAAGCCCCAGATTGGCAACAAAAACAGAAAATAGCGATAGCCTGCAAAGCAGACGAAAACGCCAAAAATCAGCGCGATCAACGTCGCGCAAAACAGCTCAAACCCCATTTGGTTCCTCCTTGAACGGGTAAGCGGGTTGATAAGACCGGCGGACCTGCCGGATATCGCCATTTTAGCACGAGGTGCTTCTATCATAAACACAGGGATTGAGCAGAGCGACACCGCCTCAACAGTTGAGGTGAATCCGGCGCTGGCGCTTGAGAACTACGCCGGCGTTGAAGACGTTGCGTTCACAACTGTTTGGGGCAGGGTCATACTCAGGCGGAGTGCACCGGCAACAGCACGGACAACTTCATCAACTGGGTGAATCAGATGCAACCAGTAAAATCAGACGGGCGGGCTGATGAGCCCGCCCGTCTGATTATTCAAAACAGCGCAAGTTTTGAAATCTTCACCTGTCGCGGAGAGCGAACCGGGCCGCCGGGCTGTAATCGCAGCAATGGCTTTCCACCGACTCCGTTATTCCTCCGCCCACGATTCAACGACAAGGCGAAAAATGTCGGACTCGGTGATAATACCCACCACACGATTGCCGCTGATGACGGGCAAGCCGCTTACCTGATCATCCAACATACGCTCGGCCGCATCCTGAATGGTATCTTCAGGATCAATGGTGACGGGGCTCCACGACATGACGTCGCGTACCCGGCGCGTGGAGAGGAGCAGCTTGGTTGCGGCGTCGTCATCGCTGAACAAGGTAGGCACGGCCGCCAGCAGATCGCTCAAGGTGACCATGCCCAACAATTCGCCGCTCTCCACCACCGGCAGACGGCGCACCTCGTTCTCAGTCATGCGATTATAGGCGTCGAGCAGAGGCAAGTCCGGCTCCGCGGTGAGCGGTTCACGCGTCATGATATCCTGCACAAGCAACTGTCTGGTCATCTAATTCCTCCGACTTTCCAGCAAAAGCATCAGGTTCGGAAATCCTCGCCGGCCTCGTGAACTTACCTTGCGCGGGTGCGCACGACCAGCACGGACTGGGCGGCAAAACGGGCGACGGCATTGGCGACGCTGCCCAGGAAATGGCCGGGGTCCGATTGACTGCCCACAATCACAAGATCATAGCCGCCGTGCTGGGCCGTGTCCAGGATGACCTCGGGTGCATTACCGGCGCGAATCGTTACGGCTTCCGGACCGTACCCATGGAGATCCAGCCGCTCCAGCCACTCCTTGGCGGCCGAAGAGAGACGCGTCCCCTGCTCCAGAACCTGCGTCAGGTCCATGGTTTCAGCTGTACGTGATGCAGTGAGATAGGAGGCGGCGGAGGAAGGCACCACGTGGAGCAGCGTTAGTTGGGCGTCCAGAGCGCGCGCAAATTGGGCTGCCACATTTACCGCTACCAGGTCATCCACCGCGGCGCAGGCCAACACGCGGCCAAAGGTCGTTTGTTCGCCCTTTGTGATCAGCACAGATGTGGGCGCGTGCTGCACAATGCGCTGCACCGTAGGGCCGATGGCCGCGGCCGATCCCGCGCCCCGATCATGGAAGGCGCCGGTCACCAGCAGGTCTACAGGATGTTCCGTTACGTACTGGAGCACCTTCTCATCGGCATACCCGACCAGCGGCGTCATCTTTGGCGCATCGGCGAGAGAGGTAACGGCCTCCTGGGTTGCGACCATGACCTGCTGGGCGTGGGTCACGCCGTCCCGTTCCCCGGCAGAGACCAACACCGTCAGCTTTATGTCGATCTGCTGGGCGAGATTGGCTGCCGCGGCGACCGCATGATCGCCGTGGGTCGAGCCGTCGGTTACCACTGCAACGTCCAAATCATGGTCGTCGCCCAAACTCTTGGCCAATAATTCGCCCGGCGCGGGACGCGGCCTGGGCGCCGCCTCCGGGCGCGTGAGGAGCACGGGAACCCCTACGCCGCGCAGGACCTGTTCAGCGACGCTGCCCATGACCAGGCGCCCCAGACCGCTGCGGCCATGGGTCGCCATGGCCACCAGGTCAATATCGCTCTCGTTGACAAATTCGATAATTCGTCGGGCCGGATCGCCGAACCGCACTTCCAGCGCCACGGTATAACCCAATTCGCGCAGGCGGTCCACTTCGATGCGCAGATCATCCTGCAAGGCTTTTCGGCGAGCATCCTGCTCTTCAAGACCGGCGTCATAGCCGGCTTCCAGCGCACGGCTATAAGACCCATAACTGCCGGCCATGGCCATGCTGCCCACGTAGTAATCCTCTACCATTCGATCGGTCGAGAGCGCGGGCGGCGGCGCAGAGCGGAAGAGAACGAACATAACATCTTCGGGAGCAAAGAAGTCGCGTACGACATCGACAATTTGGCGGCTAAAGTCTGACCCGTCCAGCGGGATCAGGACTTTGCGTTTCTGCATCATGTTCAGCCTCCCGGCAACGCGACACGGAGAGAGTAATGCGTAATGAAAAATCAGGAATGAGAAATGCGTACTCCGGTCACCATGATCTCTTAGCTCATTACGCAGTACGCATTACGTTCCGATCTTTACAGGATCAATGCGCCCGTCGGGTCCTGGCGCCATGACTGGAGCACGCGCATGTAGTTGGCCCGCTCAAATGCGTCCGGTTCGGCGACGTGCTGCTGGCTCATGCTGCCCTGCATCTGCTTCACCGATTCGTACTCCCGCTCCTCCAGCCAGAGGCCCAGATTTTCTACAACCTGGCCGATGCGCCCCACGCCGTTGCCCAGCAATTCAGACGCCATCATGGTCACGTTGGCCCCGGCCATGAGCCCCTTCAGCACATCATCCACACTGTGAATGCCGCTGGTCAACGCCATATCAATCGGCACCCGGCCATAGAGAATAGCAATCCAGCGTAAGGGCAGACGCAAAGCCGCGTTGGTGCTCAAGGCCAGATTGGGCGTTACTTCCAGCCGCTCCAGGTCGAAGTCAGGCTGGTAGAAACGATTAAAGATAACCAGCGCATCCGCACCCGTCTGCTGGAAGCGCGTAGCCATGTAGGCGAAGGAGCTAAAGAACGGGCCCACCTTCACCGCTACGGGAATGGAAACGCTCTGCTTGACTTCGCGCACCACATCCAGATACATCTGCTCCACATCGCTGCCGGACATAGAAGGGTCCGTAGGGATGTAGTAAATATTCAACTCCAGCGCATCGGCGCCCGCTTCCTGGATATTGCGGGCATACTCGGTCCAGCCGCCGGTGGAGACGCCGTTGAGGCTGCCGATAATGGGAATATCCGTGGCTTCCTTGGCGCATCGAATCAGGTTCAGGTAGGAGTCGGGTCCTACGTTGTAGCTGTCCATATCGGGGAAATAGTCCAGAGCTTCGGCAAAGCTCTCGGAACCGTAATTCAGATAATGGTCCAGCAAGTGGCTCTCGCCTTCGATCTGTTCTTCAAAAAGCGAATACATAACAACGGCCGCGGCGCCCGCGTCCTCCATGCTTTTGATACCCTCCAGCGTACGGGAAAGGGGCGAAGCGGACGGAATGATCGGGTGCTTTAACGTCATGCCCATGTAAGTAGTAGTCAAGTCAACCATGTTGATATGCTTCCTAAGTGGTAATGTGTATTGCGCCATACGTGCTGCGCAGTGTAAAAGCTGCGCAGCACGCAGACTGGTTATGCAGTCGGTTCCACTTCCTCTTTCGCCATCTCTTCATACCGTTTCCAGCGCAAGAGCACGGCCGCCTGCGCTTCCTTCATCAGCACGTCCGCTGCCTCGGGATCGCTGGCCGCCAACATGCGATAACGATTTTCGTTATAAGCGTACTCCTTGAACGGAATCTTGGGCGCCTTGGAATCCAGGTGCAGGGGATTCTTGCCTTCAAGAGTCTGACGCGGATCAAAGCGATAGAGAGGCCAATAACCCGACTCTACGGCCAGCCTCTGCTGGTCCATGCCTTTGGCCATGTCGATGCCGTGAGCGATGCACTGGCTGTAGGCGATGATCAGCGACGGGCCGGGGTAGGCTTCCGCTTCCTGGATGGCCTGAAGCGTCTGGCGGTCATTGGCGCCCATGGCGATCCGCGCCACGTAGACGTAGCCGTAAGACATGGCCATCATGCCCAGGTCCTTCTTGGGCGTGCCCTTGCCGCTCGCCGCAAACTTGGCTACCGCGGCCAACGGCGTCGCCTTGGAAGATTGTCCGCCGGTGTTGGAGTAAACTTCCGTGTCCAGCACCAGAATATTGACGTCCCGCCCGCTGGCTAGCACGTGATCCAAACCACCGTAGCCGATGTCATACGCCCAACCATCGCCGCCCACAATCCAGACCGACTTGCGGACCAGCTTGTCAGCCAGGCTATAGAGGTCCCGGGCGGCAGACGATTCGTTGCCTTCCAGCTTGATGCGCAACTGTTCGACCCGCGCGCGCTGGGCCGCAATGTCAGCATCAGTAACCTGCTCGGCAAGGACCAGTTCGTCGGCCAGCTCTTCCCCGATCTCCCCGCGCAGGCGATTGACCAACTCCACCGCGTATTCGACCTGCTTATCCAGCGTAATGCGCATACCCAGGCCAAACTCAGCATTGTCCTCAAAGAGAGAGTTGGACCAGGCCGGGCCGCGGCCGGCATCATTGACTGCCCATGGCGTAGTGGGCATGTTGCCGCCGTAAATGCTGGAGCAACCCGTTGCGTTAGCGATTATGGCCCGATCGCCGTAGAGCTGGCTCACCAGCTTGAGGTAGGGCGTCTCACCGCAGCCGGCGCACGCGCCCGAGAATTCGAAGAGAGGGCGAAGAAGCTGCACGTTCTTTACGTTGTTGAAATTCATGGGGCCGCCCTGAGGCACCTCGGGCAGGGAGAGGAAGTAATCCCAATCCCGGATGCCCTTTTCGCGTACGGGCAGCTGCGGCTCCATATTGATGGCCTTGCGGCCCGCGGCGGCCTTGTTCTTGGCCGGGCAGACCTCTACGCAAAGGCGACAGCCGGTGCAGTCCTCCACCGCCACCTGGAGCGTATACTGCATGGCCTCGTCCTTAAATTCCCGGAACTTGGCGTCAAGGGTCTCAAAGCCTTCAGGCTTATTGCTGAGCGCAGCATCGGGCACAATCTTGCTGCGGATAACCGCATGGGGACAGACGAGGACGCACTTGCCGCACTGGATACAGACGTCAGGATCCCAGACCGGCACTTCCAGGGCAATGTTGCGCTTCTCCCACTGGGTCGTAGCCGTAGGATAGGTGCCGTCAACGGGCAGTGCGCTCACGGGCAGATCGTCGCCGAAACCGGCGATCATCTTGGCCGTCACGTTCTGGACGAAATCGGGCGCGGCGGCCGGGACCGGCGGCTGCATCTCAATGACGCCGGAAACGCTATCCGGCGTCTCCACCTTGTGCAGATGGGAAACGGCTGCGTCCACCGCGGCAAAGTTCTTCCGCACCACAACCTGGCCGCGTTTGCCGTAGGTCTTCTGAATGGCTTCTTTGATCTTGGCAATGGCCTCATCCTGGGGCAACACGCCGCTGATATAGAAGAAGGCCGTCTGCATGATCGTGTTGATGCGCACGCCCAGCCCCAAATCCGCGGCTACGGCGTAGGCGTCAATGACGTAGAGCTTCAGCTCCTTTTGGATGATCTGTTCCTGCACCGCACGCGGTATCTGATCCCAGACCTCTTCAGGACCAAAGGGCGAATTCAAAAGCAAAGTGGCGCCCTTCTTGACGTTGGTCAGCATTTCATAACGTTGCAGAAAGCCGAATTGATGGACGGCGATAAAATTCGCTTCTTCAATCAGGTAGGTGCTATGAATGGACTCCGGACCAAAACGCAGGTGCGAAACAGTGCGCGCGCCGGACTTTTTGGAGTCATAGACAAAGTAACCCTGCGCGTAATTGTCCGTGCCCTCGCCGATAATCTTGATGGAGTTCTTGTTCGCGCCCACCGTGCCGTCGGAACCGAGTCCCCAGAAGACAGCCCGCACGACATCATCGTGTTCGGTGCTGAAATCGGGATCATAATCGATGCTGGTGTGGGAAACATCATCCTTAATCCCTACCGTAAAGTGATTCTTGGGCTTCTCTTTGGCCAGTTCGTCAAAGACGCCCTTGACCATACCGGGCGTAAATTCCTTGGAGGAAAGGCCATAGCGTCCGCCCACAATGCGGGGCATCTTCTCGAAGGGCGCAATGCCCATGGCCAACCCTTCCATAATGCCCGTCACCACGTCCTGGTAGAGAGGCTCGCCCGCGCTGCCGGGCTCTTTGGTCCGGTCCAGCACGCCGATGGCCTTGACGGTGGCCGGCAGGGCCTGCATGAGGTGCTCCACAGAGAAGGGACGATAGAGGCGCACCTTGATCAGGCCGACTTTTTCGCCCTGTGCGGTGAGATGCGCCACCGTCTCGTGGGCTGCCTCCGCGCCCGAGCCCATGATGATAATGACTCGATCCGCGTCGGGCGCGCCCAGGTAGTCGAAGAGGTGATAGCTGCGGCCCACGATTCCGGCCAGCTTGTCCATATTGCGTTGGACGATTTCCGGCGTAGCCTCGTAATAGGGGTTAACCGTCTCCCGGGCCTGAAAATAGATGTCGGGGTTTTGGGCCGTGCCGCGCAAAACGGGCCGATCCGGCGTCAGCCCCCGGGCGCGGTGCTCGCGTACCAGATCGTCATTGATGAGGGCCCGAATGTCCTCTTCCGTCAGCTTCTCAACCTTGTTGATTTCATGGGAGGTGCGAAAGCCGTCAAAGACATTGAGAAACGGCACGCGGGATTCCAGGGTGCTGGCCTGGGCGATAAGCGCCATATCCATGACTTCCTGCACCGAGTTGCCGAAAAGCATGCCCCATCCCGTAGCCCGGGTCGCCATGACGTCGCTATGATCGCCGAAGATGGAGAGGGCCTGGGCGGCAATGGAGCGGGCGGCAATGTGAAAGACGGTGCTGGTCAATTCGCCGGCAATCTTGTACATATTGGGAATCATGAGCAAGAGGCCCTGGCTGGCGGTAAAGGTCGTCGTCAGCGAACCGGCTTGCAGCGCGCCGTGGACTGCGCCCGCCGCACCGCCCTCGGACTGCATCTCTACCACTTGCGGCGTGGTACCCCAGATATTGGCCTGATGCTGACTCATCCAGTAATCGGCCAACTCGCCCATGGGGGAAGAGGGAGTGATGGGATAAATTGCTGCAACTTCGTTGGTCTTAAACGCAACGTAAGCGGCCGCCTCGTTGCCGTCCATCATGACCTTTTCACGTGCCATTATTTTTCTCCTGATTCCTGGTTGATAAGGCGCGGTTTTGACGCGCACAAAAACGGCGGGTTGACGCCGCCCCGCCCGCCATGGGGCGCGACGCCCTCAACCCGCCTCCTGTTTATTCAATTCCCCTTACACTTCGCGGGCGTCAACGACACGATCGCCAATCTCCTCCAATGCGCCGATCAAAGTATCCTTGGCCACGCCCCGCACCTTGACCACGACACGGCGGGTGGTATCCGATTCCCGATCCAGGGAGCCGACGCTCACAATGTAACCGCCCTGATCCATAATCACCCGGGAGAGTTTCGCCAGCGTGCCGCTGCCCGACGGAACCTTCAGCGTGAGGCGCAATCCATGCTCCCCGCTGCCCAGCATCTCGGTGAAGACCTGGAAGATGTCGGTCTCGGTGATGACGCCCACCACGTGATTGCCGTCATCCACTACGGGCAGGCCGCCGATCTTCCTGGAGACCATGAGGTGAGCGGCTTCTTCAATCGGCGTATCGGGCGACACCGAGATCACCTTGCGGGTCATCAGCTCCTCGATCTTCAACTTCCACAGCAGGTAATTCATCTCCCAAATGCTGAGGGAGGTAGCCGGAGAAGGCGATGCGTGGAGCAGATCCCGCTCGGAAACGATGCCGATCAGCTCATTTTTATCGTTTACAACCGGCAAGCGACGATAGTTATGCTCGCGCATGAGCTTAACCGCATCCTGAAAAGGCGTATCCGGCCTGATGGTCTGAGCCGGCGCCGACATTTTATCGCGTACTAACATGGAAAATCCCTCCGTATTTCCGTAACCAATAGCCGAAAATGAACATCAATCGACCCTGGTGCGGGCAGACCGCCGGAAAAATTCGACGCCTCGGTGTCACCCAATTCTCCTGCCACCTATCCTCCCCGGATAGATGGGAAGAAGCGCGCCGCACCATTCTTGGCTGAGGCGTTACGACTAATCTGCCCGCTCTGCCACCTGTGTCACCACATTGTGTCCAGGTTTTGTGCGACGATAGAATGAGTATACGTGTGCAAACGCCTCCTTGCGCCCGGCAGAGGACGAGAAAAGAGCTAGACCGGGGGGCGGTTTTTTACCTGGTCAAGTGGCTAGGTCCGGCTTGCGTTCCGCCGACGGGACTACAGATGAGCAATCATCATGGGGAACCCACTGTCGTTTTGCGGCCACTGAGTGAGCCGTCTATTCCTTGCTACGCTACGCAACCCAAACAGGCCCGCCTTCGTTCGTAGAGGGCGGGCTTTGTCGTGCTGGTCATACACGTTAAATTTCCGGAGATCCCAACAGACCTGAGCCCGTTTCCCGTAGCAGGCGGCGGTTTCAACCGCTGCCGCCGAGCTACGCCCGGCAGTGGCAAAATTGTTACAGAAAATAACTGATCATGCCATTTACCCTACGCTTACCCTGCGAAATCGAAAAACCCCTTGCCAAAGACGGGGGGGGGGTATGTTACACTGGTGAAGAAGATGAGACGTGACCCGTGAAGACGGGGGCGCCTCAATCATGATCTCCGCGTTGTCCCTGATTCTCTGAACCCCAGGAGAAGAACCATGCAATCCTCTCCATCCCGCAGCAAGCTGGTCGGTCCGGCATTGGCCGGCTTAGCCTTCCTCCTCGTGTTGGTCATGTTGCGGATAGCGCCTGACGCAACCGGCGCGTTCCAGTCGCCCTTGCCCACGCCTGCCGGACCCTGCTTCAGCCAAAGCACCGACGGCTTCACCCTGGACCTCTACGGCTATGTCAACAACGATGACGGCACGACGACCCTCACCTGGCAGGTCACAAGCGACAACAAGAAAGACATCAGCTACGCGGCTTTTGGTCTGGGCGACTGGACGCCCGTTGCGCCGGAAGACGGCGCGACCGTCAGCGGCGATCTGGGCGATTATCGCGTGGAGTGGACCAACGACCGGGGCAATCCCGGCTTTGCGAGCGTCAAGTACGAGAGCGAATTTGACGGCTTCAGCCAGGGGGCAAGTGACTACTTCGTCGTCACCGTTGCCGATTTTGGTGCGAATGATTCGGTTCCGGTGCAGCTCAAGGCGGGCAACGCCCGCACCACCTTTGACGTGAACTTCGACGGCGCCGGCTGCGACAAGACCCCGCCGCCTTTCAGCCCCTTGCCCACGCCGACGGCCACGCCTGAAGGCGGCGTTGTGTTGCCCAGCGAGCCGGTTGTACCCCAATGCGTCTTCTCTCCGCCGCCGGGCGGCATCCCGGATGAGCCGGTGATTCCGCTGGATGCGTATTCGTTCTCCGAGCCGCAGGTGGTGATGACGAGTGCAAAAACAACCGAGATTGAGCAATGGTTACCTGATAACGAAACAGTGATGGTCATACATCGTACAGATGAAGGGGATTCTCCGGTTGCTTTATTGAATATTGACACTGGTGAGACGATACAGCCTACAGGTTCAGATGGTGATTCCGCCTGGGTTGCGAAGTGGTTGAGTAAAGATGGTACGACATTTTGGCTCAAGATCGGAGCATCACAAGATGGTGGTGGTATATGGCTACACTCACTCGCCCCGCCAGGAGCAAGACGTCTATCTGAAACTGGGGGGGTGAAGAGCAGCATTCCTTTTGATGTCTCACCTGACGGTAAAGAAGTCCTCTTTATGTCTCTGTCCGGCGGCACCCAGCCTTTAATATGGAATCAGGAGACTCAGGAACTGCGTGCGCTGCCGGTGGATTTGGCTCAGTGGCGGCATACGCAAGACGATCCTTACTATGGGTACCTTGCCCAGACTGGTGATTTCCGGCCATTCAGCGTTTACTGGCATCCGGACGGCGACAAAATTTTTTTCCACGACAGCGTTCGGCTCTTTCTCTATGATTTGACGACCGACAGCGGTTGTGAAATCAATCTGTCTGCTCTCTCGGATCAATATCCCTATGTTTGGGAAGCGCAGTGGTCGCCGGACGGCCGATATTTGTTGTTGCAGACTGAAGATTTTCCTCCCTATGTGACGATACACAACACACCAGGTCCCATGTTGCTTCTTGACACGTATACCGGCGAGGCGATTCAGCATGTACTCGATAACAGAATATTCAGCTTTACCTGGATGCCGGATAGCCAAACCGCCGTCTTCATCGGAGACAACGAACAGCAGATCCAGCTTCCGGGCAATGATGTAGTATACGGCGTTAGCCTTTATCTGCTCAATGTCCACAGCGGAGAATATCAGCAAATTTTGCCTGACTACTTTGCGGGGTCTATAGATAGGATGATGGCTTTGTCACCAGATGGAAGCCGTTTGGCGTTTCTTGGTGCTCTTCTGGACGGCAATCAGATGATCCCCGGCAGAGGCGGCTTATACGTATCCCAAGTAACGATGAGCCAATGATGAAGGGACATTAACTATGATTTGTTACCGGAATTTTGTTCAAGCTCTTCTCTTCGTAGTCACATTCTACTGCGCGATGACAGCGAAATCAGTCCATGCGCAGTATCAGCCGCCACAAGAAGTTGTGTTGGTCATGTATCGATTAGAAGATAGCGGCACAAAGTTCATAGATCCGCGCACCGAACAATTCGTTCTCTGTGATAGAAATATGGCGGATATAGCGAAGTCCTACGGCTGCACCGCTCAACCAGGCCTAACTGACACCATAAACTACGACTATCCGTTTAACAGTTCAACGATCACAATTGGCGTCGAGAGCGACGTTCATCAGGTTCCTACCGTAAATCAACCAGGAGGAATTCCATTCAATCGGAACGTGCAACTGGGCTATTTACACAATGTTGTGACGCAAGAGCTGGGCGTACAGATAAAAGGCAGTGACACCTTGCCCGACGACGGATACGTACCTCACTCGGCTATTGAAGCGCAGGCCATTGCCTCACGCACCTTCATTTATCACCGGGATCACTATCGGGATCAATACGGCGGAGTCATCGATAATTCGAACGCCTATCAGGTTTTCATTCCCTACACTTACGACCTGTTAGACGCTAATTCGAGAGAGGATGTGGACTTGGGAATAGCCCAGCGATTTTATATGACTGAAAGCGTTTCATCGTATCCGCTCGATGCCCAGTACGGCGCTGACAATGATGGCGATACAACGACGGGTAATCCAACGCTGATTGGCTCGATCAACTACCTTAGCAGCGTACAGGATCCGATTAGTGCACACCAAGGAACAGATTTCGGGACTGACCGTGGAGGTATGGCTTCCCGCGGCGCTCGGCGCTGGAGCTATGGCCATCAATCATGGACGCCGACAGAGGGAGGCGATTTCTGGAGCGTTCAATGGAACGATGCCTTCAAAATCCTGACCCACTACTACACGGGCATTCAGATTCGGGATGCTGACGCCCCGTCGGCCGAGACACCCGAAATACCAGACTATCGCTGGGTTCCGCTGGAGATTCAGGCTTCGGCTCTGGCTTGCGTGGGCAAATATACGTCGCTGACAGTGCGACTCCAAAACAGCGGTACGGAAAAATGGCCGAATCAATCCGTCATCGTAAACATCACCCATACAGGAACCGATCCGGTAGTCGCTGCTGCCGCAGGTGCCATAGACAGTACAATTGACGGAGAAATTCTCCCCGGCGATGATGTGGAGATAGAACTGACGATACAACCATTGACGGCGGGAATCAACCACTATTACATTGATCTCTATTCGAACGATGCCGGTGGCCTTTTCTCCCATCAGCTCCCCGCCTGGCCACGCTATGAGTTGTGGGAAATTCCAGCGATTGAATGTCCTACAGCCGCAGAGGGCACCTTCCTGCCCATCATCATTCAGGATATTGCGGTTCAGTAACTCACATCAAATCATCCCTGCAACCCAAACAGGCCCGCCCTCCATGAAGGAAGGCGGGCTTTGTCGTGCTGTCGATATTACAGGCCCCTCTCGCAGGATGTACGGCCTTCGTCCGGCTCGGCGACAGGGAAGCAACCCCGCCCTATCTCCCCGGAATCGTACCGCCGGCGGATCCGTCGCTGCGCGCGACGCCGACGATCTCGAAGGTAACGCCCGCTTCGTGGAGGAAGTCGTCGGTGGCCGCCAGGATGAGGATAGGGCCGTTTTCCATGACTGCGCCGTCGGGCCACCGGCCGGGCAGAGCAAAGCTGACGCTGTAGACGCCGTCGCCGTTACTGGTCGTGGTGGCGTAGCGCATCCGCTCGCCGCCCGCGCCCGAAGCATCATAGCGGGCCAGGTAGATGGTGAGATTGACGTCGGCCGGGAAGCCGTCTCCGCTTACCGTCACCTGGCTGCCGGGAGCGCCTGTATCCGGACTCACTGCCGCGGTAGGCGTATCCGCAGCCGGCGGCGGAGAGGTGGGGTCAGGCTCTACGGGATCGACGTCAGCCGGAATGTAGTCGAAGACAACGCTCGCCTGAACTGCGTAGTCACCGGTCGTCACGATGATGACGATCTCTTCGTTGTTAATCACCGAGCCGTCAGGCCAGAAGCCAGGCAGTGCGAAGGTCATGCTGTAGCCGCCGTCCTGGTCGGTAACGGACGATGCATAGACCTGAGGATTAGCGCCGGAGCCGACCTGCTCATCCAGCGTGGCCAGCAACACGACAAGTTCCGTCGTCGCGGGGAAACCGTCGCCGCTGACGGTGACCTGGGTGTTCGGTCCGCCGAAGAGAGGCTGGGCCTGGAGAGACGGGTCGGGGCGAGCGGCAAAGAAGTCGAAGGTCGCCGTCGCCTCTACACCGAAATCAGCCGTCGCGGCGACAACGGCCAGCTTGCCATTGGAGAGCGCACTGCCGTCGGGCCAGGCGGCCGGCAAGGTAAAGGTCACGTCAAACGTACCGTCGGCCCGGGCAATGGCCGAAGCATAGACGGCAGGCCCAGCCTGCATGCGTTGGGCCTCCACCAGTGCGGCCAGATGAATATTCACCGTCGCGCCGCCGGGGAAGCCGCCGCCGCTCACCGTCACCGCATCGCCCGGGCCGCCCTGTTGCGGTTCCAGACGGATAGACGGCGCGGTTGCCGGCGGCGGTTCATCCGCTGCATAGTCCAGCAAGGCAGAGGCGGTGACGACAAAATTGTCCGTCGCGGCCAGGATGAGAAGCTGCCCCGATTCAATCGCCGTGCCGTCGGGCCAGGCGGCCGGCAGGGGGAACGCAACGGCGAACTCGCCGGCCGCGTTTGACCGGGTCGTCGCATAGCGGTTCGCCGCGCTGCGCTCCAGCGTATTGGTCTGAACCGGTGCGCCCAGGTAGAGGGTGATGGTTGCATTGGCCGGGAAGCCGCCGCCGCTCACCGTTACCTCATCGCCCGGACCGCCGCGCTCGGGGCGGACCTGAGCGTAGGGCTGGCGGGACTCGGCCGGAGTGGGCGTCAGCGTAGGCGACATGGTCGGTGTCAAGGTAGGCGTTGCCGTGGGCGTAGAGGTCGCAGTCGGCTGGGGTGCGTCGATGCGGTCGAACCAGACGTCTACCAGCGCGCCGCCTGTACGTTCGTAGTATTCCACTTTCACCCGCTCGTCACCGTCCAGATAGATATCGGCCGTATGGGTCTCATTGCCGCGCTGGTCGTACCACGCGTCGATGATGCGGTCGCCGCCCACCCAGACGCGCACGCCGTCATCAGACCGGGCGTAAAAGCGATACCAGCCGGCGTCAAAATCAATGGTGCGGGTCCAGCGGGCGGAAAAGTTGTCCCCGGGCAGACGGCTGTCGGGCGAACCCGTCCCCCAACGGAAATCCACGTGACGATCATTACGCACCACCCGCGGATCTCCGTCCAGGCTGCGATTTGTCCAGTATTCGCCCTTCCAGTCAGGGAAGGATGCGGGAGGTTCGTCGATCCTCTCCCAGCTCAGGTGCGCCTCGGCCACGCCGGCGCGTTCGTAATAGTCTACGGTCACAGCATGATGGCCGCGGGAGAGGTAAATTTCACCGGACCGGTTGCGCACGCTGTTGTCCTGCCAGTCGTCGATGAGGGTCTGACTATCCACATAGACGCGCATGCCGTCATCAAAACGGCCGGTGAAGCGATAACGCCCTTCCTCAAAGAAGATCGTGCGGCTCCAGCGCACCGAGAAGTTATCGCTCCCAACGCCCGCGGCAGGCGCATCGTATCCCCAGTCGAAATCAACCGCGGGGTCGTTACGCACCACAACAGGCGAGCCGGTGAGGGAAGCGTTGTTATAGTACTCGCCGCGCCAATCGGGATAGCTCGCATCATCCCGGCGCTCCCACCAGACGTTAATCTTGGCCGTGCCCGTATTCTCGAAAAACTCGATGCGCACGGTGTGGACGCCCTGGTCGATATGGCGATCCGCATAATAGGTTGAACCGGAGGCCAGATGCCACTCGTCGATGATAGGTTGGTCGTCCACAAAGACGCGTACGCCGTCATCCGTGTCAGCCGCGAAGCGGTAGAGACCGCCGTCAAAATAGACGGAGCGGACCCAGCGGGCCGAGAAGCGATCGATGGGGACCTGCCAGGCCGGCGAACCATAGCCCCAGTCAAAGTTAACGGCGGCATCGCTGCGGCTCAATACGGGCGCTCCCCACAAATCTGCGCCGACATAATAGTCTGCACGCCAATTATTCTGGGGCGCAGACGTTGCCGCAGGCCGGGACGTGGGCGTGGGGAGAGGCGTGGGTGTATTGACAGGCCCGGTTGTGGGCGGGATGTAATCGACGGTCGGCGCCTGGTCGCGATAGTCAGTGTAAGGGCGGGCAACCCAGCCTTCCAGTCCATCCGCTGCGCGCACGTAGAGCCAATAGGCATTGGCGCTCTGGCCCAGCACGGTCAGTCGATCGCCCCGGTGAAGAGTACGCAGAATAGCGTACGCGCTGGAAGGGCCGCTGCGCAGGTTGAGCGCGCTGCTGGTCACGGTAGCCAGATTCGGCTGATGGGTTGCAACGGCCGTCGGCGCGCTCGTAGCTGTAGGGGCGCTTGTGGGGGCGGCCGTAGCCGTAGCGTCGGCAGTAGCCAGCACAGCAAACATTGCGCTCGCGGGCTGGGCGCGCCGGGGAGATCGGGCCAGGATCTGAACTTCGTCGCCGGGCTGTACCCAAATCCCCTCCAGAGGATAGACAAATGTACTCGTGAAGCGGCCTTCCGCATCCGCAGTCGTTACGGCAAGTGTCAATTCTTCCGCCGCATCTTCAGCGCCACTCACCTTTTTTTGCAAAACGAGCGTGACGACTTCATTTTCATCCCATCCCGCACCGGCAACCGAAACGACCTCGCCCGGCGGACCGGACGCGGGCGCCACGGCAATAACCGGCACATCGACCAGCACCAATACCGGTTCAGGGGTTCCCTCAATGGCGGCGACCGGTACGCAGCCGGCCAGCGCCGTCATGAGCAAAAGGAGTCCGATCAGGAGAAGGGGACTTCGCCGAACAGAGCGAGGGCGATCTGACGGAGTAAGTGAAGGAGCAGAGGAAAAAAGATGCATGGTGCGCCTCTATTTATATGCAAGGATACTGCCGATTAGTGGAATACCGACCCGACGGACCTAAAATCCGCCGCACTTCTTCCTGATGAGACGAGGGGATGCGGGGAAATGTTCCGCGGAAATTTGCAGATTACAGGTAGCCTAATTCCCGGGCGGAACGCATGAGATCTTCCCGGAAGCGGGGATGGGCCACGCCCACCAGTTCATGCACCCGCTGCTGCACGGTGCGACCGTGGAGAGAGGCCACGCCATACTCAGTGACCACGTAGTGGACGTCGTTGCGCGAGGTTACAACGCCTGCGCCCTGGGTGAGGGTAGGCACGATGCGACTGATGGTACCGCCCCGGGCCGTAGACGTAAAGGCAATGATGGGGAGGCCGCCCTTGGAGCGGGTCGCGCCGCGGATGAAGTCAACCTGTCCGCCGGCGCCGCTGTAAAAGCAGGTCCCAATGGAATCGGCGCAAACCTGGCCGGTCAGATCGACCTGCAAAGCCGAGTTGATGGCGACCATGTTGTCATTGCGCGCGATGTTGAACGGATCGTTCACGTAGTCCGTAGGGTGCAGTTCGATGAGCGGATTATTGTTTACAAAATCATAAAGTTTCTGGGAGCCGAAGAGGAAGCCGGCCACAATCTTGCCCGGATGAAACGACTTGCGCGCGCAGGTAATGACGCCGTTCTCCACCATCTCAATAATGCCGTCGGAGAAAAGCTCGGTGTGAATTCCCAGGTCCTTGTGGCTGCCCAGATTTTGGAGCACGGCATCAGGAATGCTGCCGATGCCCATCTGCAAGGTGGCTCCGTCAGGAATCATCTCGGCAATATTCTGGCCTACCTGGAGAAAGACCTCATCCGTACCGCCCTGGGGCGCCTGGGGTAGGGGATAGTCTACTTCAACGATGGCGTTAAGGCGGCTTATGTGGATAAAGGAGTCGCCCAGCGTGCGGGGCATTCGGGGGTTAATCTCGGCAATTATGAAGCGCGCCGCTTCGGCCGCGGGCTTAGTCGTTCCCACCTCGACGCCAAAAGAGCAGAAGCCGTGCTCATCCGGCGGCGAAAGAGAGATGAGGGCCACGTCAATGGGCAGGATGCCGTTACGGAAAAGGCTGGGAATCTCCGAAAGAAAGATGGGCGTGAAGTCGGCCCGACCGGCATGCACCGCCTCGCGCACGGACGCGCCGATAAAGAGTGCGTTGTGGCGGAAAGAGTCGGAGAATTCAGGCTGCACATAAGGCGCATCGGCAAAGGTCAGAATATGGGTAATCTCTACGTTGCGTAATTCCCCGGCACGCCCGACCAGCGCGTCAATGAGCACCTGGGGGACGCCGGAACCGCCGCCCATATAGAGGCGCTGGCCCGATTTGATGGTAGACAAAGCAGTGGCGGCATCGGCGACCTTACGACGATAGATTGCTTCCCAGTTCATCTCTCCTCCGCCGTCAGGTCGATTTCCAGCGGACGGCCAAGCGCCGCGGCCAGATCGGGGCTGGCCAGCGCGCCCTGGTAGAGATTGATGCCCCGGCGTATCGCGGACCGCTCCCTAACCGCCCGCTCCAGACCCAGTTCACCCATGTCGCGCAGGTAGGGCAGTGCGGCATTGTTCAGCGCATAGGAAGCAGTGCGGGCTACGCTGGAGGTGATGTTGGGCACGCAGTGGTGCAGCACGTTGTGGGTCACGTAAACCGGATCGCGTAACGTTGTGGGGCGGCTCGTCTCGACGCAGCCGCCGCTGTTGATGGAAAAATCGATAATCAGCGAACCCGGACGCATGCGTTTGACCATATCCTCGGTCACCAGGATGGGCGCCCGGGCTCCGTGCGTATGCACTGCGCCGATCAGCACATCGGCGAAGCTTACCGCACGACGGATGTTATAGTTATTGGAAAGCATGGTGGTGGCCCGACCATTGAGGAGATCATCCAGGTCGTGGAGGCGGCGCAGGTCCCGGTCCAGTACGGTAATCTCGGCGCGCAGACCCAGGAAGGCCCGCGCGGCATTGACGCCCAGGACGCCGGCGCCCAGAATCACCACCGCGGCCGGCGGCACGCCGGGAACGCCGCTAAGGAGCACGCCCCGGCCGCCGTTGTCGTTCATCAACGCGTGACCGGCGATGATAGGAGCCAGACGGCCGGCCACTTCGCTGGCGGGCAGGAGGACCGGCTGGCGTCCGTCGTCCTCCAGGATCATCTCGAAGGCAATCGCTGTGATTTCCCGTTCCTGCATGGCGTGCAGGTGATGGGAGGAGGCAACCGGAAGATAGAAGAAGCTGAAGATGATCTGTCCGGGGCGGGAGAGTTCATGCTCGCGTGCGGTAGGCCGGGCCACTTTGACGACAATATCGGCCCGGCCGTAAGCCTCGGCGCTGGAGTAGACGATCTCGCCGCCGGCTTCCTCATATCCGTGATCGGAAAAGCCCGCGTCTGCGCCCGCGTCGTGCTCAATGTAAATTCGATGTCCGGCCCGCTTCAGGCTGAGCACGCCGGCAGGCGTCAATGCGACGCGACGCTCCCGGTCGCGCACTTCTTTGGGTACGCCAAATTCCATATCGCCTGCCTATGTTCTACAACATAGTGATTGGGGCCGCTGCCCGAAAGCGCCAAGCTCCCGGAGGACGACCCCAAACGGTAAGCCGCTAACGGAAGAGCGGATAGTTGCTTAGTCTGCTTCTGACGTGCGGATGATGAGCAGCGGGCGATCCGCCTGCTGCAGGACGCCGGCTGCTACGCTGCCGTAGAAGACCCGGGCCAAGCCGGTGCGCCCATGGCTGGCCATGGCGATGAGGTCCGCGTTCTCCTGCCGCGCGGCCTCCAGGATCGAGCGCACAATGGGGCCCTCAAAAATCAATCTACGGGCCTGATTTCCCCGTGCCTGACTGTCGGCCACCAGCTGCTGCAAGTATAGATCCACATCCTTACGCATGCGGGTGATCGCCTCCTCGTCATAGTAGGGAACCATGTCGTAAGGCGTAATCAGCCCGATATCCGGATCCAGCACCTGCATAAACAAAATCTCCGCGCCCAGCTCCTGCGCCAATTCTTCAACATGGCTAAGGATGGCTTCCGCCCGTCGCGACCCGTCCAAAGGAACCAAAATTCGCTTGTACATACCTGCCTCCTTGCAGAATGGTAGGCGGGAAAACGTTCCACGCACGCCCAGCATAGCGCGGGCGGATTTGGGTCAATAGAGGCAAACGACATTGCCGGGGCGGGATAGATGTCATGAGGAATGAGGAATGAGGAATGAGGAAAGCATACGCCGCCGCTCCGCGGCTTGTCAACCCCTCCGGCCTGCCCGCTTGCCGCCTGCCCTACCTGCTCCCTTTCGCCAACAGTTCCTCCACCACCAGGGCCACACCGTCCTCTACATTGGAGGCGGTTACCCGGTCGGCCACGGCCAAAACCTCGGGAACGGCATTGGCGACGGCTACGCCCAGCCCGGCCCGGCGCACCATTTCAACATCATTGATGTCGTCGCCGAACGCGGCCGCATGGTCCAGCGATTGACCCCAGCCGGCCAGGAGGCGAGTGAGGGCATTCGCCTTGTCCGCAGTGTGCGACATGATCTGAATGATGGGGAAGCGATTGGAGCGGAGGGCCAAAGTCGTGTCGGGCAGGGCGGCCAGCAATTCCGCCAGCGCATGCGCCTCGGCCTGCAACGTCGCTTCGTCGCCGGTGGGAAAAAGGAGCACCTTGGCCGGAGATTGGACCATCGCGGCCGCCAAATCGGGCGCCAGCACGTACCGCTTGGCCTTGGGCAGGGGGCGATCGAGGTAAATCACATCGCCAATTTCCAGGGCCACGGCATACGCGGTCAACCGCGCCTGGGCTTGCTCAACAATGGCCCGGGCCGTTACGCAATCGATGAGATCGGCGTGAACGAGATGACCGTCCACGTGAGCCATGGCGCCGTTGTAGCTGACCCGGGGGACGGCCTGGAGCAGGGGCGGCAACGCGGGCGGAATCGAGCGGGGCGGCCGTCCGGTGGCGATGACAACGCGTCGGCCGGCATCCAACCAGCGGGCCAATGCCGCCTCTGTACGGGGCGAGACCCGGCCATCCCCGCCCAGTAACGTCTCATCCATATCCAGCGCCAGCACTTGTATCGTCTCACTCATCAGTTCACCCGCGGTCGATTGGTTTTTGAGGAGCTTTCAGCGTAGGAGCATTCAGTGTAGCACAACCAAGGACCGACGGGTGAGTTTCAACATCCGCCATGTGGGACTTTAGTGCAACACAGGGTAAAATCTGGTTCTATGGGAATTCAGGGGGTT
>JAGRCP010000100.1:0-5769 GCA_020433455.1 Caldilineaceae bacterium
TGCGGCAAATTAAAGCGGGACGGGCGGCTTGACGTCTTCTTGCGTCAAGCCGCCCGTCCCGCTTTGAACAGATACGCCTGGCGCCTTATTACTCCATCATTTCCGGATCCGGCGCGCCCATAATGTTGTATCCGCCGTCTACGTGGAGCACCTCGCCCGTGATGCCGCCCGACCAGTTGCTGAGCAGGAAGCGGCCCGCATCCCCCACATTCGCCTGATCCACATTTCCCAGGGGTGCGACCTCGCCTACGTAGCTGAGGCTTTTGCGGAAGCTGCCCACGCCTGACGCGGCCAGGGTTTTGATGGGGCCGGCGCTAATGGCGTTGACGCGGATGTTGTCCTTGCCCAGGTCCCAGGCCAGATAGCGCACGGTGGCCTCCAGCGCGGCTTTGGCGACGCCCATGACGTTATAATTCGGCGTCACCTTCTCGGCTCCGAAGTAAGTCATGGTCAGAATGCTGCCGCCGTCGGGCATGAGCGTGCGGGCGCGTTTGGCCAACGCCACCAGACTGTAACAGCTGATGTCCAGCGCCGTGCGGAAGCCCGCGCGTGTTGTATCTACAAAGCGGCCGGTCAACTCCTCCCGCGGGGCGAAGGCAATGGAATGAACCAGAAAGTCGATGGTCCCGAATTGCTCTTGCGCCTTGGCAAAGACCGCGTCAATGGCCCCGTCGTCGGTCACGTCGCATTCTTCCACGAAGGGGCTGTTTAGGCTGGCCGCCAGCGGATCCACCCGTTTCTTTAATATCTCGCCGGCATAGCTGAAGCCCAGCGTCGCGCCCTCTTCATGCAGCGCCTGGGCGATTCCCCAGGCAATGGAATTTTTGTTGGCTACGCCGAAGATCAAGCCCTTTTTGTCAGTGAATAGCCCCATGGTTTCCCCTTGTGTCTTAATGTGCTTCGCTAAGTGTAGCAAAAATGTAATAACTTTATGAAAATTAGCCTCTTTACAAACCGCCCAAGGTATGATACTGTGTTCAGGTGCTTGGTTTTGCGTTGCGGCTCAAACCGCTATCGGGGGAACGCAAAGTCAAGCACCTTTTTTATTGGGGCGTTTTTGTTCCCGCGGCGACATGCCGGCGCGACCTACCGAATCCGCAAAAATTTACGCTTCCCCGCCTGGATAATCCGCTCCTCTTCCACGCCCGCCGGTACGACCAGCGTCACGTCATCCACCGTTTCACCGTCCAGCCGTACGCCGCTTTGCTGGATGAGTCGGCGCGCTTCGCCTTTGCTTTTCACCAGCCCTGCATCAGCCAGCAGATCCAGAATGCCGGTATCTTCCCCCAATTCGTAAACCGGCGCGTCGCTGGGGGCATCGCCTTCGTGCATGCGGCGGGCGTCCCGCGCGGCCTGGGCCGCGGCCTCCTCGCCGTGGAAGATGGCCACAATTTCCTGGGCAAGTTGCTGCTTGAGGTCGCGCATGGAGACGCGGCCCTGCTCGACGTCGGCAAAGAGCCGGTCGATCTTGTCTTGATCCCAGCGGGTCACCAATTCGGCATAGTTGCGCATGGCGTCATCGGGCACGTTGAGCACCTTGGTAAAGATGATGCCCGGCGACTCATCAATGCCGATGTAGTTGCCCGTGGACTTGCTCATGCGCAATTCGCCGTCGGTGCCCACCAGGATGGGGAAGGTGAGGACGGTCTGGGGTTGCTGGCCAAAATGCTCCATGAGCTTGCGCCCGGCCATCAGGTTGAAGAGCTGATCCGTCCCGCCGATTTGGATGTCGGTTTTGAGGGCAACCGCGTCATAGCCCTGCATGAGTGCGTAAAAAAATTCGTGTAGCCATATCGCGTCGTTGTTGGCAAAGCGCTTGCTGAAGTTGTCCCGGGTCAGAAATTGCTGGACGGTAAAGTTGCCGGCCAGGTTGATCACGTCTGCAAAGGAGAGCCCCTCCAGCCATTCATGATTGTACCGAACCTCGGTCGCATCCTGATCCAGCACGCGCCACGCCTGATCGGTGTAGGTCTTGGCCTTGGTGAGGGCTTCGGCCAGGGTCTGCTGCTTGCGGGCCGCGTCCTTATCGCTGGGATCGCCGATAATGCCCGTGAAGCTGCCGATGACGAAGATGACGTGATGGCCCAACTCCTGGAACTGGCGCAGCTTGCGCATGGGGATGGTGTGGCCGAGATGAAGGTCCGGCGAAGAGGGATCAAAGCCGCAATAGACCCGCAGGGGGCGATTTTCAGCCGCGCTCTTCTCCAGCCGCTTGTGCAGCTCATCCGCCATGTTTTTGTAAGTCTGCTCATCGCCGAAATCTACGCCGCGCATGAGGATGCGCATCTGTTCATCAACCGGGCGAAACCCCGCCATCATCCGTCTCCGTTATCTGGTGCGGGAAGCGGCTTGTTTGCTTCCCTGAAAAATTCTGATAAATCCCGGCGGAAGCCGGCAATCAAAAACGCGTGACGATGTGCCACGCGTCACCTGTTGCTGCTCTGTAACGCTCTTTTTTGACGCCTCTTTATCATACCGAACTTTATGCTGCCGGTCAACGTAGACGGCGTTTTGTAGGGCTGCCTTGCAGGGGTACAATGGAGCCATGTCTGAATATGACCCGCCTGTTGATTTTGACGCTTCTTCCCCGTTCTCACGCCGCAGCGCTTCCCGCCTCCGTATTGATGAATGGGATGACTCATCATCCGATTCCCATGCGGAAGAAGAGGTACGCATCTGGCGCCGTTCTCCCGCGAATGAACGCCGCGATCTGCGCGATACCTTCCGCGGTCCGGGCTCGGCCCCGCGCATTGCCGCCGCCCGCCGGGAGCTGGACCAGGCCCTGGCCGCGTGGTGGGCGGATAGCGTACTGCCCGGACCGGGTGTATTGCGCAACGGCCTGCTCCTCCTGGAAGCGGGTCATTCTCTGGACGAAGGGCAACGTGCCCTGCTTCTGCGCACCGCACTGGCCTATCGACGCGGCGTACTGACCGCGCTCTCCCATCAGACCGATCCCGAGCGCACGGCCTTTATTCTGGCTGAGGCCATGGTGCAGCCTGGCCCCGACGGCGCTCCCCCCGTTCATGCCGAACTAATCTACGAGTGGGCCCGGGATGATCCCCAATCGGAGGCATGGCTGCTCCATTTTGAGGCGGAGGTTACGGAAACCGCGCCCGCTCTGCGGGCTGATGCGCCCCTTGCGCCGGTCTCTGCCGCGCCTGCCGCGTCCCCGCGTAATTGGGTGGGCCCGGCCCTGCTGGCCCTGGCCGTTTTACTCCTGGGCGGTCTGCTTTTCTATCGCCAGGCCGTTCATCAGGAACGGGAATCGGTGAGCGTTGCCGGCGGGCTCTATCGACTGCCGGGCCGGGATGACGTCGTGCAGGAAGTAACGCTGGACAGCTACGTGATTGACCGGTTCGAGGTCACCGTGGCGGATTATCGCCGCTGCATCGCTGCGGGCGTTTGCCGTCGACCCGAAGCGCGCGGCAGCGCAACCCATGCCGGCTATATGGTCAATCGTGAGTTCGACGCCTATCCCATGCTGAATGTGGACTGGCATGACGCCGCAACATATTGCACTTGGGCGGGCATGCGCTTGCCCACTGCCCCGGAGTGGCAGGTGGCGGCCTCCTACGCACCGGCTACGGAGCGCTACTATCGCTATCCGTGGGGCGACGCCTTCGAGATAAGCCTGACAAACGGCGTGACGTCCGGCTATGAGGATGCCCAGCAAACGGGCTTTTATCATCCCTTCGGCAGCAGTCCCCTGGGGATGGCCGATGCCGCGGGCAACGTCGCCGAGTGGACGGCTACTTCCGACGGCGAGGATCACTATGTTGTGAAGGGCGGTTCTTTCCAGGATGAGGCCGCGCTGCTGACTGCCGCTGCGCAGCAGATCCTGCCGACCGTCACCCGCGCCGATTGGCTCGGCTTCCGCTGCGCCGCTTCACCCCGGTAACGTCGGCGACCTTCGCCTTCCGTCTGAAGATCAAACCATCAATGGAATAGGAGCTAATATGCCCGAGCCCGTACAAACGCTCGTGCTTCACGCACACCTTCTTACTATGGCCGGCGACGGCGTGGGCTATATGGCCGACGGGGCAGTCGCCGTCCGTAACGGCGTGATCGCGGCGGTCGGCCCAACCGACGACCTCGCGTCTCGCTTTGTGGCGGATGAAGTCATCGATGCGACGAACCGCGCGCTTCTGCCCGGCCTGGTGGATGTTCACATGCATACGCCGTGGGCCGTGGTGCGGGGCGTGGCTCAGGATGTGGCCAACTGGATGCAGAAGGGCCTTGCGCCCTACAGTCGTCACATGGGTGATGAACATGCCCTGGCCGGAACGCGCCTCAACGTGCTGGAAGGCATCCGCGCGGGAACCACCACCTTCGGCGATTACGATTACCCCCAGGATGCCTGGGCCCAGGTCTTTGCCGATTACGGCGTCCGCGCTTGCCTCACGCCCACCATCAACGCCATGCCCGACGGCGGCATGGCCGGCTGGAAACTGGGCGATCTCTATCCTTTGGATGAGGCTGTTTACCGGCGCAAGCGGGACGCGGCCCTGGCGCTTGTGGATAACTGGCAGGGCGCGGCCGACGGTCGCATCACTACCATGCTGGGCCCCCAGGGGCCGGATATGCTGACGACCGAGCAACTGCTGGAGGTGAAGCGCCTGGCCCAGGCGCGGGGTCTGCGCATCCACATGCATACGGCGCAGGGCGATCGGGAGATCGAGCAGATGGAGAAGCGTTTCGGCCTGCGTACGCCCGCGTATCTGGCCGAAATCGGCTATCTGGATGAGCAACTGCTGGCCGTTCATCTTACCGAAGCCACGGATGAGGAGGCGGAACTCATCGCCCATTCGGGGGCGAGCATGGCCCTCTGCTCGGGCAGCATCGGCATCATCGACGGTATTGTGCCGCCGGCCAAGGTCTTTCGGGATGCCGGCGGCGCGGTAGGCCTGGGATCGGATCAGGCCGCGGGCAATAATTGCAACAACATCTTCAACGAGATGAAGCTCACAGCGCTCTTCAACAAGATCAAGTACCGGGACCCCACGGTCATGCCGGCCGGCGAGGTGCTGCGCATGGCCACCATCGAGGGCGCGCGGGCTATCGGACTGGACGACCGCATCGGCTCGCTTGAGGCGGGCAAGCAGGCGGATCTGATCCTGGCGGACCTGACCGCCCTCAACCTGACGCCCGTGCTCCAGGATCCTATCCGCACGCTTGTTCCCAACCTGGTTTATGCCGGAACCGGTCACGAAGTGACCGATGTCATGGTCGCGGGTCGCTTTCTCCTGCGCAACGGCGTGATCCTGACGGCGGATGAGCAGGCGGTCCAGGCCGCGGCGCAGGCCCAGGGCGAGGCCCTGTCCCGGCTGGTGGCCGACGACCCGGTCCACAAAGAGATGGCCCTGCTGGAGGCTATGGAGCGGGGGATGCTGTAGCAGGAGAGGAGCGCGGTCAGCGCATTTCCTGCATGTGGGCGAAGAGGGGCAGCGCATCGTGTAATGAGCCGAGCACGGCCGCGGCTGCCCGGCTGGCTTCCGGCGTGGGCAGGTGGATATCAGGGACAATGTAGGCGGTCATGCCCGCGGCGACCGCGGCCAGCGCGCCTGCGCTGGAGTCCTCAAACGCGATGCAGGCCGCCGGATCTGCGCCCAGACGGCGGGCCGCTTCCCGGTAGATGTCGGGGGCAGGCTTTCCGCGGGCGACCTGATCCCCCGTGACGACGATGTCGAAATGACGGGCCAGACCGGTTGTCCGGAGACAGCGCTGTGCGGCTCCGCGTTCGCTGGAGGTCGCCACGGCTTTGGGCAGGCC
>JAGRCP010000100.1:5843-26661 GCA_020433455.1 Caldilineaceae bacterium
GTGGGCGTCCCAGCATCGATCCCAGCAGGCCTGAAACTCGGCCACGGGAAAGCCGGGCCCCATGAAGGTTTGGATGGGCGCGGCGCTGTCAACCGTGCGCAGGCCGGCCAGGCTCTGGAAGAGTTCGTCGCTCATGGCGTAGCCCATCTCTGCGCCGGCCCGCTGCCATGAGGCGTAGTAAATGGTTTCCGAGTCGATCATGAGGCCGTCCATGTCAAAGATAACGGCGGCGGGCTGAAAAGAAGAAGGTTGTGGCATAGATAAATTGCCTTATCTAGCGTGCAGGCTGCACGCAGGCAGGCGCGACAACCGGACGCGATTCGGTTGGATTAAACGGTTTTCCAAATGGGGCCCATTGTAACATAGTCGTTCGGGAATTTGCCCGGTCAACGGTCGGAAAAATTGTTTGACGCCTTGCTTGCTTCCGTGTATGATGCTCTCGGTAGGCGTACTGTAGGCTCTGTTCCTATCGCGTAGACCCATCGCCCAGGCTTGATCGAGTCTGGGTTTTTTTGCGGCTTCTATTCCGGAACTGCGTTAACGCCGCCTATCCGTCAATCAAACCGTACGACATGCAATGAGCAAGATGGAGACAAAAATGAGCGAAGAACGCGTAACCGGTACTGTAAAATGGTTTAACGACAGCAAAGGCTACGGCTTTATTGCCCTTGATGCAGGCGGCAGTGACGTCTTTGTCCACTACTCGGCCTTGCAATCAGACGGCTATCGCACCTTGGCCGAAGGGCAGCGGGTTGAGTTTGCTGTGACCCAGGGCGAGAAGGGATTGGCGGCGGTAGACGTCACCAAGCTGGCTTAAATTTGTTGACATAATTCTCCTGTTCATATTGAGAAAGGCGGCATCATGGGCACGCCGGTTATTGTAGACGACATGGTTGTTGCGCTGAATTACACGCTGCGGCTGGAGAGCGGCGAACTGGTTGACAGTACCGATGACGATGGCCCTATTTGGTTTATTCAGGGGCGCGGGCACGTGCTGCCGGGCTTGGAGGATGCGGTTGCCGGCCTGGGCGCGGGTGATCGGCGCTCCGTCATTCTTTCGCCGGAGCAGGGATTCGGCGAGTACGATGACGACGCCATGCAGGTGTTGCCCCGGGCTGACTTCCCCGCTGAAGTGGAGTTGGTTCCCGGGGGAGAAGTGGAGCTGTACGATGAAGAGGAAGATGTGATCATTCCGGCCTACATTACTGAGGTGGACGAAGACGAGATCGTGCTGAATCTGAATCATCCTTTGGCGGGCGAGACGCTCTACTTCGAGGTGGAGGTAGAAGAGGTGCGGCCGGCTACGCCGGAAGAACTGGCCCATGACCACGTCCACGATTCGGCGCACGAACACGATGAGGATGCGTAAGGGAGGATGCGTAAGGCGTCAGTTCGAGCATTGGACGCATAAAAAAAGCGGGGCCGTTCGCTATGAGCGGCCCCGCTTTTTTATGTTTAGGTCAGCGCAACGTGCGGTAAACCTACTTTGCCTTCTTCAGCACGGGCAGACCGTTCT
The DNA here is from genome assembly GCA_020433455.1 of Caldilineaceae bacterium. Classification (GTDB taxonomy): domain Bacteria; phylum Chloroflexota; class Anaerolineae; order Caldilineales; family Caldilineaceae; genus JAGRCP01. The sequence continues at coordinate 7,360 of JAGRCP010000100.1, forward strand.
TGGTCTCGGCAACCTCGTAGCCGTCCGGAACCGCATCCAGCGCACCGTCTTTTTCTTCCTTGGCGAAGAAATAGATGGTCTGTTCCTTGCCGTTCTTCAACTGCGTGGTGCGGCTATGCAGAATGTAGCTCTTGCCTTTGCTGTTCGTGTGTGTGTAGGCCATGTCGTCATACTCCTTTAGTGTAGCGTTAGCCTTTTACATAATCTTATCGCCCTGCTGTTTTCCGAAAAGCTCCTTGCCCGCGGTCACATTGGCCAGGGTCGCAGAGGTTCGGACAGTCCAGACGAACGCTGATTCTACCACGCCTTCTCCAGAGAGAAAAAACCTGCTTTCTCGGGTAGCCGTAAAAGACGGATGGAATTGCTGCGTTTCAGCTACGACTCTCCCTTGTTTTGGGGCAGGAGATACAGATTGTCCCGGATAAAGGCAAGGGCCGCGTCCGCCCCTTCGGGCAGCAGCTCTTCTTCACTGGGATCGTGGTGAACGACGATGATCTCTTCGCCGTGAATGAGGACCACATATTCTACCTGTTCACCCAGATAGGTGCGGCGGATTACCTTGCCGACGAAGTCCCCCAGCGCATTGCCGCCGGGAGGGGTCAGGTGAATAGACTCCGGTCGGACCATGAGCACGCCTTCCTCGCCGGGCGACAGATTCTCATCCGCGGCCGCGGGAATGGAGATGGGCGTATCGTAGAATGCCACATCCCAATCCTGGCCCGTCCGCCCGTTAACCGTTACGGGCAGGAAATTGGCCCGACCAATAAAATCCGCCACAAAGCGATTGACCGGCCTGCGATAAATGTTGATAGCGCTGCCGGCCTGCTGGATGCGCCCCTGGTGCATGACCACGATGCGATCCGAAAGGGCCATGGCCTCGTCCTGATCGTGGGTGACGTAGACGCTGGTAATGCCCGATTCCTGCTGAATGCGGCGGATTTCGCTGCGCATCTGCACCCGGAGCTTGGCGTCCAGGTTGCTGAGCGGCTCATCGAAGAGCAGCACCTTGGGCTGCATAACCAGGGCCCGGGCCAGCGCGACGCGCTGTTGCTGGCCGCCGCTAAGCTGGTTGGGCGCGCGATTGCCTAACCCCTCCAACTCGGCCAGACTCATGACGTCATCAACCTGACGTCGGATCTCCTGCCGGGAGAGCTTCTTGATTTTGAGGCCGTAGGCAATGTTGTCGTAGACGCTGAGGTGGGGGAACAAGGCGTAGCTTTGGAATACCATGGCCATGTCCCGCCGATTGGGCGGCAGTTCGTTAATCGTCTGATCGTCCAGAATAATCTTCCCGTCGGTGGGAAACTCGAAGCCCGCGATCAGGCGCAGGGTGGTTGTTTTGCCGCAGCCTGACGGTCCCAGCAGGGTAAGGAATTCGCCCCGTTCGATGTTCAGGTTGACGTCGTTGACGGCCAGCACCTCGCCCGAACCGTCGCGGCCGGCAAATGCTTTGCTCAAATGCTCCAATCGCAAAAACACGGCTTACTCCATTCAAAAGGGTGTATCGGCGCAAAGCGCCTGTTCGCAAATAAGCTTGTAGAGAGATCAATTTGATTTCGGGCAAATTGTACGGACGTGACCTTATCCGCCGCCCATGCTCAGGTCGATATCGCTGCTGCCGTAGCTGCGGCCCAGCCACGCGTACATGAGACCGATGGCGGCTAATACGATGGCGATGAGAATGACCGAGTACGCGGCGGCCGTACTCATGCCGCCCTGCTCCACCTCGCTGAGAATCCATACGGTCAGAATGGGCCATTCGGCAGTCGTCAGGAAGATGATGGCCGACAGGCTGGTCATGTGGCGGGCGAAAGCGAAGATCAAGCCCGCGATAAAAGCGGGGATGATGAGCGGCAACGTCACGTGGCGGAAAGTGTACTGTGCATCTGCGCCCAGGCTGTTGGACGCTTCTTCAATCGACGGGTCAATCTGCTGGAGCGAAGCCACGCCGGCCCGAACCGATGCCGGCAGGCTGCGGACGGCATAGGCGGCTACCACAATGTAGGGCGTGCCGATGAGGGCCAGGGGCGTACCGAAAAAGGTCAGCGACGCGCTCACGGCCAGCAGGACGAAGGCAAAGAACGGCCGATAGCGGGACCGAATCCCCAGCGTCATGAAGATGCCGGCCCCCAGGAAGGTAAAGCCCAGGATTGACATGGTCGGTTGGAGAAAAAAGGCGATGAAGACGGCCAGGCGCGCCACAATCTTGGGCAGCGTGCTGCCGGGCAGCGTGCGCCCCCACACGGCCAGAGGCTGTAGGATCAGCGGACTCAGATTGTAGATGACCAGGGCCGCGGCCATGGCCGCCAGGCCGAGCGTGATCAGCCTGCGCCGGCTGGGCTCGGCCATGAAGTAGGCGCCGACGGCTAGGGCGGCCAACAGCCCTGCCAGAAGGTAGCGCCATCCTCCCGCGGTCAGGCCCAGAAGCCAGGGCAGCCAGTTGATGCCGTAGCCCGCGGCCGTGGCGACGAGAAAAAGCATGGCCTGGGCCCAGCGTCCGCGTATCGCCCCCGCAACCAGATACAGGCCCAGGGCCGCATAGACGATGATGACCGCGATGAGGGGCGATCCGATGAAGGCGATGATGTAGCCGATGCCCAGAATTGTGCCCGGAACCGCACCGCCCAAATTGGAGACGAAGTCCAGCGTCTGCTTGCCGCTGAAGGTCTTGCGCACCACCATGTAGGCAATCACCATACCCACCAGGCCCGCGATGGGCGTGGCCACGGCTGAGAGGAAGGTCGTCGAGAGAATTGCATTGAGTCCCCGACCGAACGCAATCGCATAGTGGCTGAAGTCCAGGCTGTTATCGATGCCCCAAAGGCGGGTGAATGAGCCAAAAAGAATGGACAGGTAGAGCATGAGGATCAGCGCCAGGACCAGCGCCGTCGCCGTGATAAAGCTCCAGCGGATGACCGGTTCCTTGACGAATATGCGTCCGGTCGTAGGCTTGCCCGTCACCGAGACGTAGGAGCGTCTGCCTACGTAGTAGCGCTGCAGGAGAAAGACCGTAAGCGTGGGGACGAGAAGTACAAGGGAAAGGGCCGCGCCCTTTTGCTGATCGAATTGGCCGTTGACGGCCAGATAAATTTCCGTGGAAAGAACGCTGACGTTGCCCCCCAGCAGCAGGGGATTGCCCAGGTCCGCCAACGATTCTACGAAGAGCAGGAGAAAGGAGCCGGCGATGCCCGGCGCCAGCAGGGGCAGGGTGACGGTGCGGAAGATGTGGAATTTGCTCGCGCCCAGGCTAAGGGCCGCTTCCTCCATGGAGGCGTCAATCCGCTCCAGCATGGCGCGGATGATGAGGTAGGCTACGGGAAAAAAGGTGATAACCTGGACGAAAATCAGGCCGTCCAGCCCATAGATGTCATTGGCGCCCAGAGTCGGCCGAATGCCCAGAATCTGCCTTGTGATCAGCCCGTTGCGGCCGAAGAGCAGAATGGCGGCGATGGCAATGGCAAAGGGCGGCGAGATGGTGGGCAGCAGGGTGAAGATGTGAAAGAAGCGGGCGAACGGTACGGCGCAGCGGACCAGGGCATAGGCAAAAATAAAGCCCAGAATAGTGCCGCCCGTGGCCGTGCCGATGCCCATGAGCAGGGTGTTGTAGACGACCCGCCAGGAGTGGGTGCGATAGGCGGGGTCCACATAATGGCGAAAATATTCCAGGCTCAACGCCCCTGTGTCGGGCGTAAAGAAGCCCTGCCATACGACCCGTATCAGCGGCAGGGCGACAAAAAGGAAGACGAAACTGCCGACCAGAATCAGCCCGACGCCCAATACCGGGTCCTGGCCGATGAGGCGTAATTCCTGCCAGCGCTGCCAGAGCGGGGAGCGTTTTTGGTTAGAAGGGGGCGGCGAAGCGGGAAGCTGCTTTGCGACGGTCATCACGCTTGTCGTTTCTCATGGGTCCCAAAGGGAGATGGCGGATTGGGCGTGAGCAGGACCGCCAGGCATAAAAGCGGCCCTGCTCATGCTTACGTGAGGGTATGCGACTGACAGATCGTGCAGAATTATGGTTCAATCGGATTTCATGTGGCTGACTGACGTTGTAATGTGACTATTTGACACGTGACTATTTGACGGGTGATGCGTGACGGCGCATACCGTCACGCATCACCCGTCACGTTTCAGAAGTCAGACTACATGAATGCCAAAAGAGCCGCTATTCTTTCAGGTTATCGGCTGTGGCGATGTCATTGGTAAAGCGGTCCACGAAGTCTTTTTTGTTGGCCCCGCACCACTCGAAGTCATAGTCGATGAGGTTGACTTCCAGCAATTCGGGCATGGACGCGGACGCGCCCTCCACCGTGGGAGCCTGATAGGCCTTATATTGGGGGCCCAGCTCCTGGGTTGACGGTTCCAGCGCCCAGTCAAACCACTTCTGGGCCGCATCCAGGTGCTTGGCGCCCTTGATGATGCCCATGCCGCCGATTTCGTAGCCGGTGCCCTCCTGGGGGAACGTCAGCACGAGGGGCATGCCGTCTTCGATATTGGCGACGATGTCATGCGAGAAGACGATGCCGACCGCGGCTTCGCCCTGGCCGACAAAGCGACCCGGCGCAGAACCGCTCTTGGTGAACTGGAGCACCTGACCGGCATAATTCTGCAGGTAGTCCCAGCCCGCATCTTCGCCCATGAGCTGCAATACGGTGCACAGCGCCGTGTAGGAGGTGCCCGAACTGGACGGATGGGCTACCATCAGCTGGCCCTTGAACTCCGGCTTGAGCAAGTCTTCCCAACTGGTGGGCGCTTCCACGCCGGGATTTTCGTCCAGCCAGTTCTGGTTGGTGGCAAAACCCAGCGAACCGATGTAGATGCCGGCCCAGTAGTTATCCGGATCCTTCATCAGGTCGGGGTCCTTGATATTGGCCAGATTGGGCGAGTCGTAGGCTTCCAGCAGGCCCTCCTGCTTGGCGGCAATGAAGCTGTCCACCGGGCCGCCCCACCAGATGTCGAACTGGGGATTTTCTTTCTCATTGCGCAGGCGGGTGAGGGATTCGCCGCTGGACATGCGCACAAAGTTGACGGTAATGTCGGGATTGGCCTTTTCGAATTCGATCCTCATGCCTTCGCACCATTCGGGCTGGGGCGTACAGAGCACATTCAGCTCGGTGCTGGCACCCGTATCGCCGCTATCTTCCGCGACAGGCGCAGGCGGGGCGACGCAGGCGCTGAGGGCCAGCAGGGCAATCAGGGCCAAGCCGATCAATAGGGGAATCCGTAATGCTGTTTTCATGCAAATCCTCCTGGTGGGGTGAGAAAATAAATAAATAAGGCCGCTACGTTATGCTCACGTGCGGCGAGACTGAAAGAAAGCCAAATTGCGCATCGACAAAAAGGTGAGAGCGAATCGACCCGGCCGGCTTCAGACAGTAAACCCTTAGAAAAGTGGGGAAATATCTGGTAACGTACGGTCTATTATGCGCTGAAAAGAAAGCGCTTGTCAACTCGGGTGAAAATTCGGACTCTTGGGGATTTCATGTAGTCAGCAGGGAGCGCCGGGCTGTCTTGCCTTTGTCAGCTAAGACCCGCAGCGGGAGGGCACGGAGGCTCTCCCCTACCACCTGCCACTTGCGACCTGCTGCCTGCACGCCGTCCGCCCGACCGTCAAACGGTCGGGCTATTGAACGACGCCCGCTAAACCGGGCTGGTCGTCCCGCCGACATCGCGTTGATCCGCTACGGGAGGGCACGGAGGCCCTCCCCTACCACCTGCCACTTGCGACCTGCCTCCTGCACGCCGTCCGCCCGACCGTCAAACGGTCGGGCTATTGAACGACGCCCGCTAAACCGGGCTGGTCGTCCCGATGACATCGCGTTGATCCGCTACGGGAGGGCACGGAGGCCCTCCCCTACCACCTGCTACTTGCGACCTGCCTCCTGCACGTCGTCCGCCCGGGGCTATTGAACAACGTCCGCTAATCAACGTCGCGTCATTACGGCAGCTCGCGCAGCCCGCCCGCCTCATCAAACGCCAGCTCCCCCAATCTCCCCGTCTGGCTCAGCAGCGCATGACCGGCCACGTCTTCCAGCAGCGCTTCCGACACCCACATGCGGTCCAGGGTCATGGTGTTGCGCACGATGACGACCCGGGCCCGGTCGGGCGATACCGCGGCCAGCGCACTTTCAATGACCGCCCGATCGTGGGGCAAGGTGATGGGGATCTTGCCGCCGTTGTAGTTGCCCGAGGTGAGGCAGTTGGTGTAGGTGGGGCCGGGATCGATTTTGTCCCGCAGGCGTTGGGGAATGAGGTCGCAGTAGCCCACGCCGATGGCGTTGCCGTGGCTGTGGGGCGTGAGGTCCAGCGCCACCAGCGCCCGAAAGTCCGGCTCCACCACGCCGCCCTTGCGCCGCCACATGCCCACCACATTGGGGTCCATGCCCGTACCGGAGATGTTCTTGCCGATTTCCTGCAGGATGAGGAGGTCCAGAGGCTCCAGGGGAATGCGCGGCAAATGCCGCCAGGCCAGCTTGAGCAATTCGGGTTCCCGGGCTTCAATCTCTGAGGCCGGAATGGCTTCAATGTGGGCCGGTTGGTGACGACCATTTTCCACGATGGCCACGCCGCCCAGGATCGGCATCTCCCGGATGACCACCCGTGCGGCCGCGGGCATGGCTTCGGCAATGCCCCAGCCGTGGATCGCGGCCGCGCCCCGCTCTTTGCCCAGCCCCACGGCCAGCATCTTGAAGAGTCCGCTCTCCCACTGTTCCCGAAAGGCCGTGTGGGGCTTGATGCGGTTGATGACCAATACGCCGTCGGCTCCGGCCGCGTGCGCGTCGAAAACCACCGGCATGCCCTCGGGCGTTACGCCGATTTCCACTACGTCCATGCTGCTGAGAATGGGCGCTCCGGTTGCCTCCTCGCCCAGGCCGTAGCCCTGAAGCACCTCGCGCTGGCCCTGGGGCGTGCCGCCGCCGTGGCTGCCCATGGCCGGAACCAGAAACGGTTCTGCACCCGCCTCCTGCAGCGCCTGAATCACCGTCATGACGACGTCGGTAATGCAGTCAATCCCCCGGCTGCCCACGCCGATGGCAATGCGCTGATTGGGCTTTACCTCTTCGATCAGCCCCGCCCGCAACAGCTCGGCCCGGACGTGGCCCGGAATATCCTCGATTCTATCGGTCGTTACCGACTGACGGATTGGCGCAAAACGGGGTAGCAGCACGGCTGGTCTCCTCACTGGTATCCTTCACGGAATTGGCGCAAGCTCAGGCAATTTGGGCTTCATGCACCTTTCCATTATAACGTAACGTACACAGGATGAAGGTCTCGTACACATGATATCTCGTACACATGATAGATGAGGCTCTTTTGGGATCCATATGGTCCGCTTTCTGAAACGTGATGCGTGACGGCGCGTACTTCTACGCATCACGCGTCAAATAGTTACGTCTCCCATGTCAGCCGACCGCATGAAATTCGATTGAACCATAGATGACTGCTATGCGCCCGCAAAAAACGCAGGACCCCACAACTGAAGAACTCGTCCGGCTGGCCCTACGCGGTAATCAGGCTGCCTGGCGCGCCATCGTCGATCGCTATGCCCGGCTCGTCCATTCCGTGCCGGTGCGCTATGGCTTGACGCGGGAGGAGGCCGACGACGTGGGGCAGGAGGTCTTCCTCGCCTTGGCGCGTAATCTCCACACCATCCAAGACCCGGCCCGACTGCCCGCCTGGCTGGTGACGACGGCCCGCCGCTCAAGCTGGCGCCTGCGCAGCCGCCGGCGCCTTGAGGCGACCGACGTCGAACGCGATCTGAGCGAGCGGGAGACGCTTGCCGCCGATTCCGCCTTCAGCGCACCGGTCCCGACCATGCAGCAGCTCCTGGCGGGCTGGGCGCGTCAGGAAGCGCTGGCCCAGGCCATGGCCCAGTTGCGGACCCGCTGCCGCGAGTTAATCACCCTGCTCTTTCTTGCTCCCGACGAACCGTCATACGACGAGATCAGCGAGCGCCTGGACATTGCCAAGGGGAGTATTGGCCCGACGCGAACCCGTTGTCTGGCCCAGTTACGCGATATTTTGCAGGGATTGGGGTTTGATCGTGCAAGTTGAAGACAAGCGCCTATACGATCCGGCTGAACGGTTACGCTACGCCTATCCGACGAAACTCATGTATTTTTCCGACGCTTGGGCGCCTCTAATGAGTAGGGTGTGTCAAAATGACCCCAGGAATGATTCACTATGGAACATCTTTCAGACGCAAAACTGATTGAATTGGCGAAGGGCCGCGCGGCTACCCACGCGGAAAGGGCCCACCTTGCCGGCTGCGATGCCTGCCGCCGGGCCCTGGATCAATACCGCCTGCTCATGGCCGAACTGGATGTGGCAAGCGCCGGCGTTCCCGCCCAGGCTGCGCTGGAACGCTACTACGCGCTGGCGGATGAAATCCAATCTGACGCATCCGCCACGCGCGACTGGCTGAACCGGATTGTCGCGGTCCTGCGCTGGGACGGCCGCGAACAGCCGGCTCTGGCCGGTCAGCGCGGCGAGCGTTCGGCTGTCTACCGGCTGCTCTATGCGGCGCCTGGCGTCGAGATCGAATTGATGGTCGAGCCAATCGGCGCGCAACGCCATATCGAAGGCGACCTCATTCCCCTGGAGGCGGAGGATCTCGCCCCGGCCTTGATCCAGCTTTCCCGCCTGGAGGATGACGAACCGGTTGTTGAGACGGAATCAGCGCCAAGCGGGCGCTTTCAATTGTCCGGAGTGGCTCCGGGCGAGTATCGGCTTAACTTGTTTGGTCAGGACGGCAGTCACCTTGTCGTAGACCGTCTGGAACTCTCATGAGCGCAACATCCGGCGGTACGGCGGACGGCCTGCCGTGGCAGGAAGCCGAACTGCGTCACCTCGTTACGCTGGATGCGGCCGCCGCGCGCGCGTGGCTGGCGCAACAAGGCGCGCCCGACGATGCCGGCGTCGCCCGGCTCTGTCAGGCGGCGTTATCCCTGGCTGACGACCAACCGGACCTGGCGGAAGCGATTTTGACGCTGGGCGCAAGCTTGCTCCCCTTCATGGCGGACGAAGCGGACGCACGCGGCCAAATCGCCTATGCCTGGGCCCGTTGGTGGCTGGTGCAAGGCGAATCCCGCCGGGCGGAGGAGAGCCTGCTGGCAGCGCAGCGCGCGTGGCAAGGGGAACGCCTGCGCCTGCCGCGCGCGCGCAGCTATCTGGGTCTTACCCAGATTCTGGCTGAACAAGGGCGCTATGCCGAGGCCGAAGAGGCCATTCGCACAGCCCTGGCGGAGCTGGATGCGCTTGCTGCCGAGCAGCCGGAATTGACCGCACTGCTGGCGACTGCCTGGCGCAGCCTGGCCACGCTCTCCGGCCTCCAGGGTCGCCATGCAGACGCGTTGTCGGCTTTTGACCAGGCCATTGAACTGCTGCCGGCCGCGGACGATGATCCCGCCGCGCAGCAGGAAACGGCTCACCTTCAGCTCAATCGGGCGATTTCCCTCATGGAACTCGACCGCATCGATGAGGCCGCGGCTGCGCTTGACGCGGCCATTGCCGACTTTACCGCGTCAAATGATTTCTTCAACCGCGGGCGCGCCCGCACCAATTTGGGCGCGTTGCAGGCTCATACCGGTCAGTATGGCCCTGCGCTGGCGTCTTTTACGGCCGCGGCGGATGACCTCTTGGGCGATCTGCCTCTGATCGACGGCGAACAATCTGAAGAGGAATGGCTTGCCCGCCTGCGGCGGGGCGACGTGCTGCTGCTGGAACAAGGCGGCGTCTATTTGGCCCTGAATCTGTTAAGGGAAGCAGAGGAAGCGCTCGGCCGGGCGGAGAAGCTTTTCCGTTCTGCCGAGCGGCCCTATGAGCTGGGCCAGACGCTGCTCAATCGGGCTGGGCTGCAGCGCCGTCAGGACCGTCCGGACCAGGCCCAGGCGGCCCTGACGGAAGCCGCGGCAATCTACGCGCGCCTGGACAATCGGGAGTGGCAACTGCGTACGCGTCTGGCCCAGGCCGCGCTGGCTCTGGACCAGGCGCAATCGGCGGAGGCGGAGACGCTGCTGAACGGCCTGGGACCCCTGTCCGGCCTGCCGGCCATGGAAGCGGATCTCCTGCGCGCGCGTGGGGCCATGCTCCGGGCAGACGCGCATCAGGCCGCCGCCGCGTTGGCGCGCGTGGACGCCGTATTGGCCGAAATCGGGACTCCTGCTGCGCTTCCCCACTTCCGATATCGGTTGGCCCGCCTGCGGGGACGCCTGGCTCTCCTGCGCGGCGATGCGGTCGCGGCCCGGCGCGATTTTTATGCCGCCGCGGACATCATTGAACGTCAGCGCGCCGCCTTACCCATTGAGGAGGTTCGCACGGCATTTCTGGACGACAAGGCCGACGTCTACGCTGATTTGATTGCCACGCTCCTGGCGGAGGAATCCGCCCCGTCATCAGAGACTACCTTCGCGGTCTTCAGCGTTGTGGCGCGCGCCCAGTCCCAGACCCTGCTGGAGCGGCTGTTGGTGAATTTGCCTGATGCGGCCGGCGATCCCGAACTGGAAGAGCGTCGTCAGGCAATCTACCGCGAGCTTCACTGGCTCTACAATCGCCTGTTGAGCGAAGGCGACAGCCGGCGTCCGCTCCAGGCCGTCACCCAGGCCGTTACCGCACGCGAAGCCGTACTTCAGCAAATTGAGTGGCGGCGTTCCCCCCAGCTGGTTAGCGCCGCGCCGCCCCATCTGGCCGAACTCCAGGCTGTTCTGGATGCAGATGAGCAGGCATTGGTTTATTACGCCGCCCCTGCAGATGGTTCTCCGGATGACTCTGGCGTCGCTCAGGCCGGGCCCGAAGACCGGGGACGCGATTTGGCGCTGGTTTTCGTCGTAGACCGCGACGGGGCCCAGGTCGTCCGCCTGGCGGGCCGCGCTCGCCTGGACGCTGCCCTCCGTGAGTGGCGCTTTCAGGTCGGGCGCGCTGAAGTCGGCCCCCGATATCATGACCAATATCGCGATGCGGATCACGATCCGTATCGCGACCGTCGTCACGCGCGGCTCCTGCAAGGGGCAAGGAACGCTCTAGCAAGCCTCTACGACTATCTCCTCGCGCCTGTGCGTCCGCTCCTTCACGCCGGAAAATTGCTCATCATTCCCCATGGTCCGCTGCATCAGGCGCCTTTTCACGCGCTATACGACGGCAACCGTCACCTGATCGAGGAATTCGAGTGCGCTTATGCGCCGAGTATCGGCGTGGCCGTCAACCTGCTGCGGCGGTCACGTCGGCCCTATGGAGAAGAGCCTTTGACCTCCCGCTTTGTGGGCTTCGCCCCGTCCGAACCGACCATTCCCCACACGCGGGATGAAGTGGCCCGGGCCGCAGCCCGTTTTGCACGGACCCGACTCTTCTATGCCGCTGACGCCGGCCGGGCCAACTTTGCTGCCGCGGCCGGCGAAGCCGATATTCTCCATGTGGCCACTCATGGCCTCTTTCGGCGCGCCAATCCCTACTTTTCCGCCCTCAAGCTGGCCGACGGCTGGCTGGATGTGCGCAGCCTCTATGCCATGCCCATCCACGCGGAACTTGTCGTATTGAGCACATGTGAGAGCGGAGCCGGCCGCGTTTACGGCGGGGGCGACGTGATTGGCCTGGCGCGCGGCTTTCTGGGGGCCGGCGCGCGCCGGCTGATTGCCAGCCTGTGGAATCTTCACGATGCCGGCGCCGCCGAACTCATGGATGATTTCTATGGGGCGTTATGCGCCCAGACGCAGTTGCGCCCCGCTTATGCCCTGCAACAGGCTCAACTCGCCGCCATCGAGCGCGGCGAGCATCCTTATTTCTGGGCCTCATTTCACGCAATTGAGTAGTCGTTTTAGCAAGAAGGTAATCATTATGCAATCCCACACCCGCCACACCCTTTTATCTCTGTGTCTGCTTTTGCTCCTGGCCTTTTCCTGGCCGGGCGTGTTGAAACCGGTCCGGGCGGAGGTCCGCGACGGCGTTGAACTTTCCGGGATCGTCGTCAGCGCGCCGGGGCAAGCGGATGGTATCGGTCAGTGGCAGATCCGCAACGAGGAGGAAGGCGCCCCGCCTGTCTGGCTCGTCGAAGCTGATGCGGCTACGGAATTCAAGAATGGCGTTCCGTCCGTAGGCGATCGCGTAGAGGTGGACGCGCGGGTTACGGATGACGGAACGCTCTATGCCGAAGAAATTGATCGCCATGCCGGAGACGGCGGCCGGGATCCGGGGCATGAAGATGAGGAGGAGTTCCGAGGGCTTGTGCTTGCGCGCCCCGCCCAGGCCGACGGCGTGGGCGAGTGGTCGCTCCAATCCGAACGGGATCGGGTGCTCACCATTCTGGTCACGGCTGAGACGTACATCATCCAACCGCAGCCCATGACCGGCGAGTGGGCCAAGGTCGAAGGCTTACGGCAAGCCGATGATGCGATCGTTGCCGGGCTGCTGGTGCGGGACGATTTCGAGGGCAACGAGGTTGTCATCCGGCTGGCTCCGGGGGCAGAGCCTGAGGCGTTCGCTGATCGCCATGAGCTGGACTTGGATAACGCACTGCTGGCCTCCGCCAATATTTTCCTCTTCCATTTTGATGATGATAAGGACGACGCCCGGGACGCTATTCAGGCGCTGCGTCAGGATGGAGAGGTGATCTGGGCTGAGCTGAACTTCGCTGCGGGCGCGCCTGTGGGCGATCCCTATCGAACCTGGGGGTGGGGCGGCGTCGAGCCGACCGACTACGAGAACCAGACGGCTTTTGATCAGGTCAATCTGGCGGCCGCGTCAGCCGTGGCCGACGGCAGCGGCGTGACCGTGGCTGTATTGGATACCGGCGTCAATGTGGATCATCCTGCCTTGACGGACCTGCTGCTGACGGGGCGGGATCTGGTTGATGATGATCTGCTGCCCGACGAAGCGCCCGATGGTCTGGCCTGGGGGCACGGCACGCACACAACCGGCATCATCGCCCACATCGCCCCGAATAGCCGCATTTTGCCCGTGCGCGTGCTGGATTTGAACGGGCGCGGCAATACTTTTTTGCTGGCCTACGCCATTGAATGGGCCGTGGCGCAAGGCGCGGACGTGATTAACCTGAGCCTGGGGACGCCTTTTGACTCAACGGTGCTTCGTGTTGCGATTGAGGACGCGATCAGCCGGGGCGTGGTCATCGTGGCTGCCGCGGGCAACGATAACGCCGATGCGCCCCAGTATCCCGCCGCCTATCCCGGCGTGGTGGCCGTAACCGCGGTGGATGAGAACGGCGTCAAGGCGGACTTCGCCAATTACGGGCGCGGGTGGATCGACCTGGCCGCTCCGGGCGTGGGCATCGTCTCTACCATTGTCGGCCCCGAAGGGAGCGGTTACGCAACCTGGAGCGGCACGTCCATGGCCGCGCCTTTTGCCAGCGCGGCCGCCGCTCTTGTGGCGGAGGGAACGGAGCCCCATGACGTTGCCAATCGCCTTCTGGCCGGCGCCGGCGATTTGGACAGCATCAATCCCGCCTATGCCGGTCAATTGGGCGGCATGCTGGACATCGGCGCGGCTTTGGGGCAGGAAGACATCCCGGTGACTGCCCGGACTTTTCTGCCTATTATCGTCCGCTGAGGATATTCATGTATTTTTCCACGCGTCCGGCTGCTCTATTGGGCAAGACGGCGTTGTGCAGGGCTGAAAGCGCCGTCGCCCAATCGAACTGTTTAATCGATCTGTAGGAAGGAGCAAGACTTGTGGAATCTCATTTGCTGAAAGTTTGTCTGCGTCGCAGTTGGCTGCCCGCCCTGTTGCTGGGCTTGATCCTGGCTTTGGGGGCGTTCTCGCCCGCGGCTGCGCAGGGGGATGGGCCAGGCTCTGTGCCGTCGTCCCATACCGATTGCGAATCGGGCGATGACGGCGCCGAATGTGAGTTGACGGGCCGCATTGCGGAGTTGACGGAGGTTGACGCCGGACAACAGGCGCTTATTGCCCAGCGCTGGTTTTTGATTACGGATGCGACCCAAATTGACGCGACTGCCGGTGCGGTTGAAGTCGGCGCCTGCGTTGTTGCCCGGTTTGTCCGGGACGGGGAAACGCCCTATACGCTGACGTCGCTTGCGGTTCAGGCCGGCGACGCCTGCACCAATGATGACGATGGCGGCGATGATGGCGGCGATCACGGCAATGATGAACAAGAGCGACTGCACGGGCTCATCGACGCTTTGCCGGCTGCGGACAGCGGCGTTGACAGCGACCTGTACGGCGAATGGCGGATCGATGACGAGCGCGTGACGGTCGATGCTGATACCGAACTCGTGCGCAACGGCGCGATGTTCGTCGCCGGCGAGACCTGCGTAGCCGTCTCCTTCACGCGTGGGGATGAAGAACCCTATGCTGCATTGCGCATTGAGATCAAGAATGACTGTAACGGTGATGATGACGATGACGATCACGGCAATTACGGCGATGACGCTGAATTCAAGGGCCAGGTCGTCTCCGTTACTGAGGACTCCATCGTTGCCGCCAATTCCCGCGTCGGCGAGGTCAGCTTTACAATCGATGCCAACACGGTGATTGACGACGAGTACGGCGCGCTTGGGGCGGGCAGTTGCGTTGAGATCGATTACGATCCGTCTACCGACCCGTTCCTGGCCTTAAAAATTGAAGTTGAACGCGACTATCGCTGCACCGGTGATGACGGCGAAGGGTCCGAACACGGCCACCTTTACGGGGCCCTCACCGAAATCGGTCCGGTGCCCGGCGCATGGCTCATCGGCGGGGTCTCCTTTAGCGTAACGGAAGCGACGGCGTTAGAACCTCGGGGCGGCGAGTTTGCCGTAGGCGATATGGTTAAGGTGGACTTCTACGTCACGGTTGATGCCAATACGGGCAGTTCCATCTTCACTGCTACCCGCATTCGGACTGAGTATGACCATCATGGCGGCCATGACGATGACCACAACGGCGTCTACGACGGCGCGGAGGGCAAGCTCTACGCCACCGTCGACAGCATGGGCGACAGCGCGTGGCGCGTGGGCGGCGTTGACTTTGTCATTGACGCTGATGTGACCCGCATACGCGATGAGATCGCGGTGGGAGACTATGTGGAAGTCACGTTCTATCTCAATGATGCGGGTGAACGCGTGGCGCTCAAAATTCATGCGGATGATGACGATGGAGACGATAACCGCAGTGCGTTCAAGCTGGTTGGGTTCGTCATCAGTCAGCCCGAAAATAGTTTCGTGGGCGAATGGAGCGTGGCCAATATCTCCTTCACCGCTTCAGCGGAGACCGAATTTGACGAGAGCCGAGGCTTGCTGGCCGTGGGCGCCTTTGTGCGGCTTACGTACACCCTTGCTAATGACGGAACCAAGACGCTGGTGATGATCGAGACTCGGGTGCCGCCGGGCGCGGGCGACCGCAACCACGTGGGCCGCGTCGAGCGTCAAGGCGGTCAAGCCGCGGCTGCGAGCGTCGCTATCGATGAAGAGTGGGTGATCGGCGGCGCTGCCTACCGGGTGGACACGGCGACGCGGTTGGTGGGTCTGGCCGGTATGCCCGCCGTGGGCGACACGGTCGTCGTGAATAGCTACACGGATGACGCAGGCGTTGAAGTGGCCACCAGTATTATTTCGGTTCAGCTTGATAACGCGCAGTACATGCCGTTGATTAACCGTTAATCCAGGGGGAGAATCGACAAGAGCCATAGAAGCGTTACATTCTCCCCCTATTCCGGCCCTGCCAAGGCGGACGCACCTGACAAGCATGCGTCCGCCTTGGCGCGTTCGGGATCAGCCCCTGCAAGGGTAAATTTGTGAAAATGCTCTCTGGAAATGATAAAAATAGGTCAATCGCCTGATTGTTTGGTACACTGGCCCACATGATAAGCAAGAAACTTCAAGGACAAGTGGCATTGATTACCGGCGCGAGCCGGGGCATTGGCTCCGCTACGGCCAGGCGGCTGGCCGCCGCGGGCGCGTCCGTGGCGCTCACCGCCCGGGATGAGGACGCCCTCCTCGATGTGGCTGACGCCATCCGCCATGCGGGCGGACGCGCGCTGACCGTAGCCGCGGATGTGAGCGATCCCGAGACGCTGGAACCCCTGATCGAGGAGACGCTGGAACGCTTCCAGCGCATTGACATCCTCATCAACAATGCGGGCGTGCTGTGGCCCCTGGACGAGACGGCGGATGCGGACCTGGATGAGTGGGCGTACAATGTTCACGTCAACCTGGTCGGACCTTTCTATCTGATACGCACCGTTTTGCCCCTCATGCAGGCGCAGAATTACGGCCGCATTCTCAACATCAGTAGCGGGGCGGCCGCGCGGCCCATTCCCGGCTGGGGCGCCTATTGTGCGGCCAAAGCCGGCTTGGATATGCTCACCCGGGTTGTGGCCGAGGAGCTGCGCGGCGCCGACATTTGCATCAATGCCCTCTACCCCGGACTTGTCAATACGGAGATGCAGGCCGATATCCGCAGCGTGGATACCAGCGAAAGCAGCCTGGACTTCAGCTACTGGCAAGATGCATTCGAGCAGAATAAGCTGCTCGCCCCTGATGACGTTGCGCGTATGATCTACTGGATTGTCGGTCCGTGGGGGCGCGCTGCATCCGGTCAGATATTCAAGGCAGGCGATGAAACATGGCATGCACAGGTTGCCCAGGATATTGCACTCTGATTGTACGAACCTGTTCATTCAAATCATTCAAATATATTTAGTTCCAGGAGGAAGCAACAATGGCCTACGACAAAATCGTCGTGCCGAGCGAAGGCGAAAAAATTACGATTCAGGACGGCGTGCTGCAAGTACCCGATAATCCCATCATCGGCTTCATTGAAGGCGACGGTACGGGCGTCGATATCTGGGCCGCCAGCCGGCCGGTGCTGGACGCGGCGGTGGCGAAAGCCTACAACGGCGATCGCAAGATCGTGTGGATGGAAGTTTATGCCGGCGATAAGGCCAATGAAGTCTACGGCGAACCCATCTGGCTGCCCGAGGAAACTCTGGACGCGATTGATGAATATCTGGTGGCCATCAAGGGACCGTTGACCACACCCATCGGCGGCGGCATTCGCTCCATCAACGTAGCCCTGCGTCAGCGCCTGGACCTCTACGCCTGTGTGCGTCCCGTCCAATATTTCGAGGGCGTACCCAGCCCGGTCAAGCAGCCCGAACTAATCGACATGATTATCTTCCGGGAGAATACGGAAGACATTTATGCCGGCGTGGAGTGGGAAGCCTATACCGACGGTGCGCGTAAGGTCGTCGCCTTCCTTCAGGACGAGATGGGCGTCAATAAGATTCGCTTCCCCGAGAGCAGCGGCATCGGCATCAAGCCCATCAGCGAAGAGGGGACGGCGCGCCTGGTGCGCTCCGCGATCCAGTATGCCGTGGATAATGACCGCAAGAGCGTGACCCTGGTCCACAAGGGCAACATCATGAAATTCACCGAGGGCGCGTTCATGCGTTGGGGCTACAAGGTCGCGGCTGAAGAGTTCGGCGCCAAGCCGCTGGACGGCGGCCCGTGGCACGTGCTGGACAACGGCATCATCATCAAGGATGTGATTGCCGACGCCTTCCTCCAGCAGATTCTTACCCGGCCGGCTGAATATGACGTCATTGCCACCATGAACCTCAACGGCGACTACATCAGCGACGCCCTGGCTGCCCAGGTCGGCGGCATCGGCATTGCGCCTGGGGCCAACATCAACTACGAGACCGGTCGGGCCATCTTCGAGGCCACCCACGGCACGGCGCCCAAATATGCGGGCCAGGATAAGGTCAACCCGTCGTCGGTCATCCTTTCCGGCGAGATGATGCTGCGCCATATGGGCTGGAGCGAAGCGGCTGACCTGATTCTCCATTCTACGAAGAAGACCATCGGTCAGAAGCGGGTTACCTATGACTTCCATCGCCTCATGGATGAGGCGACGCTGCTCCAGTGCAGTGCATTCGGACAAGCGCTAATCGGGAACATGTGATATCGATTATCCGGCCGCAAAAAGGGCGGAAGCCGTTGTCGGCTTCCGCCCTTTTTGCATTACGGCGCCCGGAGTGCGCTTTTTCTGTGGAGTTTTCTGCGGGAATTCATCTGCAACTGTCAAGTAACTCGCCTGATTTATGGTGAGGCGGTTTACACGGCATCCCCGCCGCTGCATAGGGCAAACCTGAATCGATATAAATTGTCATTCATTTTGCGTTGCGTTATGATGTTTTTATCCACATTTTGCGCTTGCCGTAACTTCGCCCGGAGCTTATGGACGAGCGTCCAATCCAGTTTGCCCTTAGTCGCTGGATCCCGGTTTGGCCAATGACTGTCCGGCGAGCATTGCGTAAACTTTTCACCATCCACGATAGACCTCGAGGAGGGACACAACTATGCAGGCGACTAGTGTGTTGACCCTGTACCGCACATCCATCGGCAAAAAATGGATCATGGCGGTGACGGGGCTGATTGGCATTGGGTATGTTGCCATTCACATGTACGGTAATCTGAAGGTGTTTCAGGGCCCGGAGTATTTTAATCATTATGCCGAAAGCTTGCGCGCCATCGGCGCGCCGATCTTTATGCATCTGCATCTGTTGATGATTGCCCGTTTTGTTTTGCTGGCCGCAATTATTTTGCACGTCTGGGCCGCGGTAACCCTCTATCGCCAGGCCCAATCGGCCCGGGTGCAGACCTACCAGATGAAGCGGACCGTGCAGGCGAATTATGCCGCCACGACCATTCGCTACGGCGGCGTGGTTATCCTGCTTTTTATCCTTTTCCATCTGGCTCAATTAACCTGGGGCGTCGTGGACAGCACGTTCGATCGCACCAATCCCTATGGTAATGTCGTTCACGCATTCCAAAACCCCTTCGTCGCCATCTTCTATCTCATCGCCCTGTTTGCATTGGGACTGCATCTCTATCATGGCGCATGGAGCATGTTTCAAACCCTGGGCTTTCTGAACCGTAAGTATGATCCATTTGTGCGGGGGCTGGCCATCCTGCTCGCCCTCGTTATTCCCATCGGCTTTGCGGCTGTGCCCCTGGCCGTCCTATTCGGTTTCGTACAGTAGAGTGGAGGAATATATATAATGGCAACGCAGGTGACTCCTGACGTCAAAACCATCCCCGCCTTTACCGAGGGCACGCTGGATCCCAAAATTCCCGGCGGACCTTTGGCGGAAAAGTGGGATGAGGCTAAATTTGGTTATAAATTGGTCAACCCGGCCAATAAGCGCAAGTACAACGTCATTGTCGTCGGCACCGGTCTGGCGGGCGCATCGGCGGCCGCGACCATGGGCGAGTTGGGCTACAATGTGGAGTGCTTCTTTTATCAGGACAGCGCGCGCCGGGCGCATAGCGTTGCGGCCCAGGGCGGCATCAACGCGGC
>JAGRCP010000101.1:0-24471 GCA_020433455.1 Caldilineaceae bacterium
TGGATGTCAAGCCCTGGGTCAAGACCAGCATGGCCCCCGGCTCCAAGGTTGTGACCTCCTATCTGGAAGCCAGCGGCTTGATTCCCTACCTGGAAGCGCTGAACTTCCACACGGTAGGTTACGGCTGCACCANNCCTGCATCGGCAACAGCGGCCCGCTCCCGGCTCATATCAGCCAGGCGATCCACGAGGCGGATCTGGTGGCCGCGTCGGTCCTCAGCGGAAACCGCAACTTTGAAGGCCGCGTCAGCCCTGACGTGCGGGCCAACTTCCTGGCGTCGCCGCCGCTGGTCGTCGCCTACGCCATCGCCGGAACGGTCGATATCGACCTGACCACCGATCCGCTGGGGTACGATCCCAACGGTCAGCCGGTCTTCCTGCGCGATGTCTGGCCCACCCAGGCGGAGATTCAGTCCGAGATCCGGCGCAGCCTGAACCCGAGCATCTTCAACGAGCAGTACGGCAATGTCTTTACCGGCAACGAGGAGTGGAACGCGGTCGACGCGCCCGCGGGCGAGCTGTACAGTTGGAATGCCGACAGCACCTACATTCAGGAGCCGCCCTTCTTCATGGACCTGACGCCTGACGTGCAGCCGGTGCAGCCGATTGTGGGCGCCCGGGTGCTGGCGGTCATGCCTGACAGCACCACCACGGATCATATCAGCCCCGCGGGCTCAATTGCCAAGAACAGCCCGGCCGCCCGCTATCTGGAGCGAAACGGCGTGGCGCGCGCCGACTGGAACAGCTACGGCAGCCGCCGCGGCAATCATGAAGTCATGATGCGGGGCACCTTTGCCAACATCCGCATCAAGAATCAGATGCTGGACGGCCAGGAGGGCGGCTACACGGTCTACATTCCCGAGATGCAGACCATGGCCATCTGGGACGCGGCCGAAAATTATATAGCGGACGGCACGCCGTTGGTCGTCCTGGCGGGCAAGGAGTACGGCACCGGTTCCAGCCGCGACTGGGCGGCCAAGGGCGTCTGGCTTCAGGGCGTGCGCGCCGTCATCGCCGAGAGCTACGAGCGCATCCATCGCTCCAATCTGGTGGGCATGGGCGTGCTGCCCCTCCAGTTCAAGTCCGGTCAGAATGTCCAGAGCCTGGGTCTGAGCGGCTTTGAGACCATCGATATCCTGGGGCTGGATGATGAGATGCAGCCGGGCCAGGAATACACCGTGCGGGCCACGGCGGACAACGGTACGGTCACCGAGTTTCAGGTCGTCAGCCGGATCGACACGCCGGTGGAAGTCAACTACTATAAGAACGGCGGGATCCTGCACACGGTCCTGCGGCGAATGGCCGCAGAGTAACCGCAGATGGGGTGATAGGTGACAGGATTGTCGGGTTGGCGTTACAGACGCATTGCGTCCTTCGATCCCGCCGCGCTATCGCCCCATCTGTTTTTATAGGGATGCGGTGGAGTCCTGCGCTTGCTCCGTACACAAAATGAGTTGGGGCGGTAAAGGACGCATTCTTGCGGTCATCTATGTCTCGCCGGCTGATTTTGATGATGTTCTTGTTGTTTTATTCCCCCGTAATGGAAGAAGAGAAAGAGAGAATTGAATGTCCCCCACGACGAAAAGGTATGGACTGTCCGGCTGGGATCTGTCGGATTTGCTGGAAGCGCCGGAGAGTGAGCATTTGCAAGCAAAGCTGGTCGAGTTGGAAAGTCAAATTCAGGCTTTTGAGACCTATCGTGATGTTCTGAATGTAGAGATGGATCAAGAAGAGTTTTTGGATATTGTCCAGGATTATGAGCGCCTGATAACAACCGTTTACATTCCCTATGCTTTTTCTGAACTAAAGTTTTCGGCGGATACCCAATCAGGTGAGGCGCTGAACATGCTGAACCGGGTACAGCAAGCCGTTACCGAATCATTCAACCGGATACTTTTCTTTAGCTTGTGGTGGAAGGCATTGGCGGACGAGCAGGCGGAGCGCCTGATGCCTGGGGGAGAGGAACTGGCCGATTATCGTCACTTTCTGGAGGATCTGCGGCGCACTTCGCCTTATACGCTGGATGAAAGATCCGAGCAGATCATCAACACCAAGGACGCCAACGGCATCGATGCGTTGGTGACCATATACTCCATGCTCACCAACCGGCTGGAGTTTAAGCTGGTTGTGGACGGTGAAGAGCGGACGTTGACCCGGGATTCCCTCATGAGCTATGCGCATGATCCGCGTAGCGAATTGCGCAAAGGCGCTTATCAGGAGCTTTACCGCGTCTACGAAAAAGAAGCCAACATTCTGGGCCAGATCTACGCCAACCGAGTGCGGGACTGGTATAACGAGAATGTAAAGCTGCGCAACTTTTCCTCGCCGATCAATGTGCGCAACGTTGCCAATGACATACCTGACGCGGCAGTTGATGCGCTGCTGAGCGTAGTGCGTGAGAATGCAGAAGTTTTTCAACGTTATTTCACGCTGAAGGCAGGTTGGCTGGGAAAAGAGAAGCTGAGCCGCTACGATATCTATGCGCCCCTGGCTGAATCGGATATCACCATTGACTTCAACGACGCGGTGACTCTGGTGCTGGACACCTTCGCAAATTTCGATCCGCAAGTAGCCGACCACGCCCGGCGCGTCTTCAGCGATCATCACATCGACAGCGAAGTGCGCAAAGGCAAGCGGGGCGGCGCTTTTTGCTACACGGTTCTGCCCAATCTTACTCCCTGGGTGCTGATGAATTACACGGGCAAGGTGCGGGATGTGGCGACCTTGGCCCACGAGCTGGGGCATGCCGTCCACGGCATGATGGCCCAGGGTCATTCGGTGCTGACGCAACATGCCACATTGCCTCTGGCCGAAACTGCTTCGGTCTTTGCCGAAATTCTGCTCACAGACCGATTGCTGGCTGAGGAGTCGGACCCCCTGGTGCGACGCGAATTGTTGGCATCGGCTGTGGATGACATGTATGCAACGGTCATGCGTCAGGCGTATTTTGTGCTTTTCGAGCTGGACGCCCATCAAGCCATTATGGATAACGCAAGCACCGAAGAGATGCACGGGCGCTACATGGACAACCTGCGCGAGCAGTTCGGCGACAGCGTGGATATTCCCGAAGACTTCCAGTACGAATGGGTCGTGATTCCCCACATCTACAACACGCCTTTCTACTGCTACGCCTACAGCTTTGGCCAGCTGCTGGTCCTGGCGCTTTATCGCCGCTATCAGCAGGAAGGCGAGGCCTTCAAGCCCGGCTATCTAAAGCTGCTGGCCTACGGCGGTTCGGCCCGTCCCATGGAAATCCTGCGTGAAGCGGGGATTGACGCCACCGATCCCGCGTTCTGGCAGGGCGGCTTTGACGTCATCAGCGAAATGATTGATGAATTGGAAACGATTGAACTGTAAAGAGCCGGAGCTGCTTGTATGCCCGTTCTTGTGTCGCTTGTTCTTTCCATTCTCACTTTGATATCCTCGGGCCGTCCGTCGGTGCAAGTATGCGCCCATGGGCGGTCCGCTTTAGACAGTACGATCGCGTGCGTTACCCAGGACGAGGCCTTGGCTGAAAGCGATATCTTTTTGCCGATTGTCGGCCGCCCGGCGCTTTTTTCCCATCCTTACCCGGCCGACGGCGTCGGCGAACAGAGCCCGAATGTTTGGCTGGCGTGGGACGCGGACGCCGGCGCTGAAGCAACCCCGCCGATTACTTTCGTGGTGAGCGGCCGGCTGCAATCGCCCGGGGAGAGAGATTCGGATTTGTCCGCCATGGCGGATGTGCCCGCCGGATATTTCTACCAGGGCTGTGATGCTTCCCGTGCCCGTGTCCATCCCTGCTTTGATAAAGAGTTCCCCCTGCGTCAAGTCTGGCTCGACGGTTTCGCCATCGATAAATATGAAGTGACGAACGGCGAGTATCTGGCCTGCGTGAGCGCCGGCGCTTGCAGCTTGCTGATTCAGACCAACTCCAACAAGCGCGCCGACTATTTCGGTAATTCCGGCTTTGCCGATTACCCGACGCTCTACGTATCGCACTGGGATGCGGAAGCCTTTTGCGCCTGGGAGGACAAGCGCCTGCCCACAGAAGCCGAGTGGGAAAAGGCCGCGCGCGGACCCATGGACACGCGCGAGTGGCCGTGGGGGAGCGAATATCCCACCTGCGACCGCATTAACTTTGGCGACGATCGGAATCCTGACGCGCCTGTGCCCTGTCTTGACGACACGGATCGGGTTGGCGCGCGTCCGCTGGGGGCCAGTCCGTACGGCGTAATGGATATGTCCGGAAATGCATTTGAATGGGTGCACCATCTTTATAATGTTTACTACTACGACTACGCGCCCAACGTGAATCCGTCCGGGCCCGATTACGCACATACAGATCGCGCGCAAGGGCCTAATGAAATCCCCTACTTCACCATTCGGGGCGGCAGCTATCGCGCACACTGGTTTTATCCTAGCGTCACCCATCGCCATTGGAGGCACAAAGGACCGTTGGCCACCTCCTACGATGATGTGCCCTATTTCCGCAATAATTTTGTCGGCTTTCGCTGCGTCCGGATGCTGCCATGAAGGATGTTCTGCGCGACGCAGTTGCCATTTTTCCTTGCAGCATGGGTAACCCGGCCTGGATTGGCGTCATCGTGATGATGCTGTTGTTCCTCGCTTCTGGCGGAAGCGCCGCCGCCGTTAACGACCCCGGGACCGTGCCGCCGGTCGATCAGGCGGCGCTTCAATACCTGCCGCTTGTCCGCATTTCCGCTCATCAGTACCTTCCGCTCGTGCGCACGCCCTCCCTTTTCAAAGCGCCCTGGCCGCCCGATCAGGCAAGCCGGACAAGCATCAACGCTGCGTTCGCCTGGACGGTGGATTCCCCCGGCCATGGCGACAACCTTCGCTATGCAATCCTGTTGGACCCCGGAAGCGATGCGCCTGAAACGATTGTTGCAGAAGGCTTGACCAAACCGGAATTCGACGCACCCTCCTTTGCTTTTTCCACGGCTTACGCCTGGCGCGTGCGCGCAACCGATCCCAGCGGGCGCGAATTGCTCGGTCCTGTTTGGCAGTTCACCACCATGGACCCGCCGGCGGACCCGCCCGATGTCGATGCCGTGGTCCTCGTTCCTGCCGGCGAGTTTCGTATGGGCTGCGATCCGAGCAATCCGGCTGAGATTGACTGTTTTGAAGAAGAGCAGCCTCTGCATACGGTTTATCTTGACGCCTACGCTATCGATACTTACGAAGTGACCAATCGGGAATATCGGGCTTGCCAGGCCGCGGGCGCATGCAGCCCGCCGCGGCGGGCGGACTCCCGTACCCGTGATGACTATTACGTCAATCCGCTATATGACGATTTTCCCGTTCTCCACGTCTCCTGGTGGGATGCCCAGGACTTCTGCGCCTGGGAGGGAAAGCGACTCCCCACGGAGGCCGAGTGGGAGAAAGCGGTCCGGGGTCCGGTGGATACGCGCATGTGGCCGTGGGGCAACGAGCCCCACGACTGCTCGCGTCTCAACTATACCGACAACAGTGTAGAGCCGTGGGGCGTCTGCAACGGCATAAGCGATACCGACCGAGTTGGTCAACGTCCTCTGGGCATGAGTCCCTACGGAGCTATGGACATGGCCGGCAATGTCTTTGAGTGGGTCCAGGATCAGTATGACCACTACTATTACTACCACTCGCCTTATCGCAATCCCCAAGGTCCGGATTACGCGGTCCAGCCCCTCTATGGCGGCGTCTTTACCAAATACCCGCTCTTCGTTATTCGGGGCGGCAGCTATCGCCCCAACTGGTACTACGCCCGGGTTGTTCACCGCCACTGGGGCCACCACGGCGATGATAACGGCTCCAATTACGATCAGCCCTATTTTCGTAACAATCAGGTCGGCTTTCGCTGTGCCCAAACGGTGACGGAATAGGCTTTCCATGCTCTCCCTGCGTCGATATGAGGTGATTTGTCTCGCGCTGGACCTTGCTGCTCACCTGATTATGTTTGGTGCGATTGGGCCGGCGCTGGTTCAAGCCGCCGCGCTCCTCTATGCGGTCTTCGTCGCGCCGGGTCTCCTGCTGATTGGCCTCCTGCCCGATGACCGCCTTACTGCCGTAGAGCGGCTTTTGCTGGGGCCCGCAATCGGTGTGGCTTTGTTGCCCCTTGTTCTGTTGCTGCTCAGTTATCTTCCTGGTCCCCTAACGCTTGCGCCCATTCTCCTCGCCTTTGATGGAATTGCCCTTGCGGCCGCGCTCCTGGTCCGGCGAAATGGGCTGGACCGAAGCGGCGAAGCGCATCTTTCCCTCTGGACGCGCCGGGCGCTGTTGGCCCTGCTTTCCGTTTTGGCGCTCACCGCCTATTTCCGCCTGACCAACTTGCACTATGCTGAACTCCAGGGAGATGAGGCCAAAGTCGTCCTTTACGCCGTATCCGTCATCCAGGGTAATGAAGAGGCGCTTTTTCTTCATCGCCGTGGCCCGGCCGACGTATTAACGTCTGCGCTTATGGCCGTCCTGAATGCGCCCCGGACCGAAGTCGTCTTCCGCCTGCCATTTGCCCTGATCAGCATTCTGGTTGTCGGCCTGCTCTTTTTGCTGGCCCGGGAAATCCGGAACCTTTCCACAGCCTGGCTGGCGGGTCTCCTATTGGCCGGGGAAGGATTGTTCATTGCCTTTTCCCGTATCGTCCAATATCAGGCCTTCATTCATCTGAGCGCAGTCGGGGCTCTGTACGCCCTCTGGCGGCTGTCTCAGAAAGTCCGTACGCGGCGCGGTGCAGTAAGCGACGGGCTCTTGTCGGGTTATCTTTGGCCGGCCGCACTCTTTTTTGTCGCCGGTCTCCTGGCTCACTACGAAGCGATCATTATCCTTCCGGCCGCAGCTTATCTCCTCTGGCGCATGACGCGTGACGGATTGCCCCCGGCGCGGCTGCTTCGCGCCATGGCTGGGCCGGCCGTTTTTACCGTTATGGCGTTTATTGCCTTCTATGCGCCTTTTTTGCTCAACCCTCGCTTTCAGTCTACCGCCGCCCGCTACGGCAAAAAGGTTATGGGGGATTTCCGTACGCTCTTTGATCACCTGCCCCTCTTTATCGAGCGTAGCGGATTTTACAACTTTCGCCCCAGCGTCTGGGCCATCTTGATCGTCCTGGCCCTTTATCCGCTGCTTGTATATCCTCAGCAGGGACGCATGCGTGCGGTCAGCCTTGTGGGGAGCGGCGCCTTTCTTGCGGCATTGGCGGGCGCGGCGCTTTCCTTGACGTTGTTTCCTCCTTTTAGGGGGCCGGCGACCGCCCTTTTTTTGCTGACCGCTACGTTTGCCCCCGCCATTCCTGTCGGCGAACGCATGCTTTGGCTCTGGTTTGGCTCCGGCTTCTTTCTTTCCGTCTTTTTGATCCGGGACCCCAATCTCCATTTTTACATTTTTCTTGCTCCCATGCTGCTGCTTACGGCCATCACGCTGGATAGGGCCTGGACCCGGTTCATCCGTCTGTCCGGAAACCGAATCCAGGCGCTTTCCATGGGGGCCGCGGCCGTATTGCTGGCGCTTTTTCTGCCCCGTTTCGTCTATGCCCAATTTCTGTTTGTGGATCACGTGCCGGAAATCCAGCGTACCTGGTCTGCGCAACAAGCGTTGCCCCGATGGCTGCGGGGCAGCAATCCCGCCGGTCATCCCATCTTCGGCTTTCCGCATCAGAGCGGCTGGAAAACGGTGGGTGTCCTCTACGATACGGGCATTCTGCAGGGCAGCTATCGCACCAATGTCCGGGATTGGGTCAGCGCCTGGTACACGCGCAGCGCCGAATATTGTGAGGAAGCGAGCGATTGGGTCATCCTTGAAAGTGTGGAACGACCCCAGGAGCGGGCCGAACTCCTGGCCGACATAGGTGACCACTATGTGAAGCGGGGAGAAATTTATGTGGGCGACAGGCTGGGGATCGAACTTTACGGTCGCAATCACGGTGACCCGGGGCCGCCGGTCCGCTATCAGGCCGAAGCGTTTTCCGCTGACTTTGATGCGCGGTTGGCCAACTCCGATCTGCATCCCGCGGTTGAGGAATTGTCCCCACCTCTGGAAGCGCTGGCCTATCGTTTTGGCGATAAGCTCGAGCTCACCGGTTATGATCTGTATCAGACCGAAGTCCGGCCGGGTCAGGCGCTCTCGCTCCTTCTGCGTTGGGAGGCCCTGGCATCGTCGTCACAGGACATCGCGCTTTTTGCGCAGGTCATCGGCCCCGAGGACCGTAAGCTGGGGCAACGAGACAGGGATCCTGCGTGCAGTCATGGCCCTGTGCGCGAATGGGCCCCGGGTGACGTTACGGTGGGGCATCTGCGCATCCCGCTGGATCCGGCCGCGCCGCCCGGTGCGTATCCGTTGATTATCGGCCTCTACGACAGGCAGAGCGGCGCACGCCTGCCCATCTACGCCGCAGACGGCGCATATGTGGGTGATGCCCTCACTCTAACCGAAATTCGCGTCGTCGCGCCGTAAGTAATTGTCAGCGTTCTGGTGAGCGGCTTGTCGTATTGGTCGTCCCTCAGGAGCGCCGGACTGGGCATTGTCATAGCCCCCACATATCTATCCCCTTGCCTTCCCTATACTAACGCAGTTGCTTGTGTAAATTTTCCCAAACAAGGACGTGCCATGAGCGTTGACGTATCAAATATGGACCCGGCGGTTGCCCGCGCAAATCGCCGTAACCCCCGGATGCTGCAACCGCTGATTCGGTTGGACAAACTGAGCAAGAGCTATGCGGAGGCGGGCCAGGCGCGGCTGGTCCTGGACGCATTGACCAGCGAATTTTACCCTGGCGAGTTTGTCTGCCTGTTGGGGAAATCAGGCAGCGGCAAGAGCACCCTTCTGAACCTCATCTCCGGCATTGATGCACCCACCGGCGGCGACGTCTTCATCCGTGCCGGGGAACAGGAAGTCGCCATCGCCCGCCTTAGTGAACGCGATCGCACCCTTTTTCGCCGGCGCAATATCGGTATTATCTTTCAGTTTTTCAACCTGATTCCCACCCTCACTGTGGTGGAAAACGTGACTTTGCCTCTGGAACTGGCCGGCGTACGCACCGGCTTGAAGACCCGCGCGGGCGATCTTCTGACGCGCGTCGGCTTAGGCGATCGCCTCGCCACTTATCCCGACAAGCTCAGCGGCGGCGAGCAGCAGCGGGTGGCCATCGCCCGTGCGCTGATCCACGATCCCCTGCTCATCCTGGCCGATGAGCCTACGGGCAATCTGGATGAGGAGACGGGCGACACGGTTCTCTCTCTGCTCCTGGAGCTGACCCGTGACGCGGGCAAGACGCTCTTTATGGCGACCCACGCGCCGGATGTTGCCGCGCTGGCAGACCGCGTCCTCCATCTTGAGTACGGCAAGCTCATCAGCGACCGCTAATTCATGTCCCGCACTACGTTTCGCCTCGCCTGGCGCCACGCCCGCCGCCGCCCGCTCCAGAGTTTTTTCTTTGTTGCCGGCGTGGCCATCGGCGTGGCCATGATCATTGCCATCGATCTGGCTAACGGGGCCGCCACCCGGGCCTTTGATCTGGGCACAGAGAGCATCACCGGCCGCGCCACCCACCAGATCATCGGCGGGCCCGGCGGGTTGGATGAGGCGCTCTATGTGGAATTGCGGCGGGATTTGGGCTACCGGTTGAGCGCGCCCGTGGTAGAAGGCTACGTGGTTGTCGATGCGCTGGACGGGCAACCCATGCGCCTGCTGGGCATCGATCCTTTTGCCGAAGCGCCTTTTCGTAGCTATCTGGGCGGCGGAGCCCAGGCCTCGGACCAACAGTCCAACGCCTTTCTGACGGATCTCATGGCGCGCCCCAATACGGTTTTGCTGAGCGCCGCCGTCGCCGAACGCTATGGCTTGACGCCGGGCGCTACAATTGATGCGCGCGTGGGGACCAGACGGGAATCCCTGGAGATCGTGGGGCTGCTCATGCCGGCGGATGACCTGAGCCGCCGCGCGCTGGACGGCTTGCTCATCGCCGACATCGCCACGGGACAGGAAGTGCTGGACCGTATCGGCCGCATGGATCGCATCGACCTTATCCTGCCTGACGGTGCGGCGGGCGAGGCCGTGCAGGCAAGGATTCGCGCCATCCTCCCGCCTGGCGCACGGCTGGAAGAGAGCGGCGCACGCAGCGGCACTGTTCAGGAGATGACGGCCGCTTTTCGCCTCAACCTGGCTGCATTGAGCATGTTGGCGCTGGTAGTGGGCGTCTTTCTTATTTACAACACCGTCACGTTTAGCGTCGTCCAGCGGCGTCCCGTCCTGGGCAGCCTGCGCGCCCTGGGCATGACCCGGCGAGAGATTTTCGCCGTGATCTTGACTGAAGCCGGCGTGCTGGGGCTGATCGGTTCGCTGCTGGGCGTGGGATTGGGCGTGCTTCTGGGCAGGGGCGCGGTACAGGCCGTCACGCAGACCGTCAATGATCTTTTCTTTGTCGTGGCCGTACGCGATGTGGAAATTCCGTTTTGGACCCTGCTCAAAGGTGCGCTTATCGGCGTGGCCGCGGCGCTGGGCGGCGCGCTCATCCCGGCATTGGAGGCGACCAGCGTTCCGCCGGCCGGCGCTTTCCAGCGCAGCGACGTCGAGGAGCGCACCCGTCGTCTTCTGCCGTGGATCAGCGGCACCGCGCTTTTGCTCCTCATGGCCGGCGGGTTGCTGCTCATCCCTGACGGCAGCCTGGTCGTCACCTTCGGCGGTCTTTTCACCATTGTCATTGGCTGCGCCCTGCTTACGCCTATGATCACCCTCTGGCTCATGCGCCTGGTCAGTCGCCTGCTGGGCGAGCGCGCCGATGTGGTGAGCCGCATGGCCCCGCGCAGCATTATCCGCTCTTTGAGCCGCACCTCGGTGGCCATGGCCGCGCTTATGGTCGCGGTGAGCGTCATCATCGGCGTGGGCGTCATGATCAGCAGCTTCCGCAGCACGGTGGAATTGTGGCTGGACAGCGTCCTGCAAGCGGATCTTTTTATTTCCGCCCCGGCTCTTTCATCCAGCCAGGCGGGCAACCCACTGACGCCCGATATATTGGACCGGGTGATCGCCTTTCCCGGCATCCGCACGGTAGCCACCAATCGCAGCTTTGACGCTGTCGCCTTGCCCGCGGGTGCGTCCGGACCGGCAACGTCTGTGCGCCTGGTCGCATTGAGCAACGATCTGGCCGGTGATCAGCGCCGGTATCGGGCCGCCATCGGCGATTGGCGCGAGACGTGGCAGGCCGTGGAGGCGGGCAGCATCCTCATCAATGAGCCCATGGCCAACCGGACCGATTTGCGCGTGGGCGATACGCTCCTGCTTCAGAGCGATCGGGGGCCGATCGCCTTCTCCGTCGCGGGCGTGACGGTGGATTTTGACGTGAATAACGTTGTCTTCATGGACGACAAAATTTATCGCCGTTACTGGGCGGACGATCTGGTCTCGGCCATCGGCGCCTATGTAGAGCCGAACGTGGATGCGGACGAAATGGTGGCTGCCCTGCGCGCCGACTTCGCCGGCGACGCAGAGCTGCTCATTCGCTCTAATCGGGGGACGCGGGAAAATGCGCTGGAGGTGTTTGACCGTACGTTCGCCATCACGGTAGCCCTCCAGTTGCTGGCCACCATCGTCGCCTTCATCGGCATCCTGAGCACGCTTATGAGCCTGCAACTGGAGCGAAAACGGGAGATTGGCGTGCTCAGGGCGACGGGCATGACCCGAGGCCAACTTTGGCGCCTATCCCTGCTGGAGACAGGGTTAATTGGCTCCAGCGCGGGGTTGATTGCCATGCCGGTCGGGCTGCTTCTGGCCATCATTCTGATCTACATCATCAATCTGCGCTCTTTCGGCTGGACGTTGCAGATGCAGCTTGCCCCGGGCGAGTTTCTCCAGGCGTTTCTGGTTGCGCTGGCCGCAGCGTTGCTGGCCGGTCTTTATCCCGCCTGGCGTATGGGCCGAATTCAGCCGGCCGATGCGGTACGTTCGGAGTAAACTCCGGCGCGGCCGGACTTCCTGCGCCGGCTCAGCCCCATTCTGGCCGCGGGCGCCATGGCTTTCTCCAGCGTCAGCGTGGTGACCAATGCGCTGCGGCTGCGCAATGTGAAGCTGTAGCAAGAGGCGGTGGCGGATTACGATGACGGGGCGTCTGGATCTCCAGACGCCCTCTTCTTTTCCCGGGTGTTCGGTTTCAGGCTGCGGCGATAGCCGCCGACGACCACGCCGAGCCAGAGCAGTCCGATTGAAAGGGAGCCCAACACATCGCTGGGATAGTGGACGCCGAGGTAGATGCGGCTGACCGCGATGAGGACCGCCAGGAGTGATGCAACCAGCGCGGCGACGCGATGTTTTTCTTGCAGGAGAAGATAGGCGATAAAGCCGAAATACGCGATTGAGACCAACGTATGGCCGCTGGGAAAGCTGTAGGTTGACTCAACTGTGAGCGGCGGGAAGACCGCCGGGCGCGGCCGGGCGAAGATGATTTTGAGCGCCGCGCTCAGGAGTCCGGCCCCGGCGACACTGACGGCCAGCGCGATCGCCGCGTGATGTCGTCGCCGTCGCCAGAGCCACAGAATGGTCAATGGGGTCAACAGATAGAGCCCGGGCGACCCGATGCGCGTGATGAAAATCATGAATTGATCGAGCCAGGGGGCGCTCAGGCGGTGGACGGCTAACATCAGCGGCGCATCCCAGGAGAAGCTCTCTTTCATCCACACATCTTCGGCCAGCGCCCCAAAGATGCCGAGCAAGGCGACCGCGGCAAGGCCCAGGCCCCAAATACGCCACCATCCGCCCGGTTGTGCTCCGTTTGGAACGGATACGACAGGTTGATCAACGACCATGTCGGGTCCATCAGTCAACCGGCTTTTATCTGCGCTGCTTGTCTCCATCTTCCTGCTCTTTATCTGTGACCTGTTGGGGGACGACCAGGACTCGGATCGTCCGTAAAGTTGAAGCAAATAGTGTAAAGGCGAAACGGGCTGCCGTCCAGTCCAGACAGGAGCGCCCATTTGGTTTCTCTATAAGAGAAGTTTCATGAGGTATTGGCAGTGAGAATTTTGGTTGTGGAAGACGAAATACGTATGGCGCAACTGATTCGACAGGGATTGGAAGAAGAGACCTACGCTGTCGATCTGGTTGACAACGGCGCTGACGTGCTCGATTGATGTTTCCCATGAATTGCGCACGCCGCTTGCCATGCTCAAAGCCCAGCTCAGCCTGGCTCGCTCCCGGCCGCGGGATGCGGAGACGTTACGCGGGATGATGGTCGATATGGAAGGCGATGTTGATCGGATGACCCGATTGATCGAGCAGATGTTGACCTTGACGGCGATCGATCAGGAGCAGCTGCCTTCTCTCACTCCGCTCGATTTGACGCCGCTGCTGCAACGCTTGATCGCACAATTGGAGCCGATTGCAGCGGCCAAGGGCGTTGTTTTGCAGAGCGACTTGGACCCCGCTGGGGTCTTGCTGGTCATGGGGAATCGCGATCAGTTGCATCAACTCTTTACCAATCTGCTCGACAACGCCGTCAAATACACCTTCAGCCGCGGAACGGTTACGCTGACTGCTGTCCAGAGTTCCCGTTGGGTGCAGGTGAGCGTCGCCGACAGCGGCATCGGCATTGCGCCCGAACATCTGCCGCACCTCTCTGACCGCTTCTATCGCACAGACAGCGCCCGGTAGCGCACAAGCGGCGGCTTCGGATTGGGGCTGACCATCAGTCAGGCCATCGTCCAAACCCACGGCGGTACGATTATGTGTGACAGCGATGTGGGCAGGGGAACCGTTTTTACAGTTTCGCTGCCCGCTGCGTCTGCTAAGGCATTGTTGGATGGGGATTAGGCGATCGGTTGATTGATGCGCTTGTGGGCGCTGCGGTCATCCCGCTGGAGCGCATGGAGAAGAAGGCCCAAGGGAATACAGCAGACGAGCCCGCTGAAGAAGCCGAAGAGCCCCAGCGCGAGCAGGCCAATCAGTTGGGCCTGAAGCTGACCGGGGAAGTCCGGCTGGAAGCCGCTTGCCGCCAGCAGGCCGGTGACCCCCTGCCCGGTGACGCCCAGATGGCTCACCAGGCTGGTCATCTGCCAGCCCCGGCCGAAAGCGCCGTCTGCCAGGAAGCCGACCGACAGGAGCCCCAGCAAAGCCGGGACCAGCGTCGCGGCTACTGCGCCGGCCCGGTCGTCCAGCCCCAGCAACGCATCAATGAGGTAGGTTACGAAGGGAACTGTGGCTCCGGCTGCTATGCCGATTCCTAATGCCGGGCCCGGTTGAATGAACGGTCCCGCGGCCAGGCCCGCTACCAGGCCCGCCAGAACGCCCCGCGCGCTGAAGACGGCATGGCTGTAGCCGCTGACAAACCAGGTGTAAAGAAAGGGGATGACAACGCCCCCGCCCGCGGCCAGGAGCAAATTGATGCTGCCCCGCAGTACCGCCGCATCGGGCAAGACGCCCATCTGGAGCGGATTCGCCCAAAGCCAGCCCAGCAAACCGACCATCACCATAAACGCTCCTGCAATGGCCAGAAGAGGTTGGTGCGCGGGCGGCAAGCTCCGCTGATTTGCTTCGTCCTCTGCTTCCTGCGCGCGGGGAGACCAGACCGCCAGGCCCGCCAGGGTAAAGGAGCCCACAAGCAGGAAGACCGAGCCGGCCCCGCCGAAATCGACAAAACCATGGCCTAAAGTCAGGTTGCGCCCCAGAGCGTTGAGCCAGCCGCCGCCCTGTACCCAATTCCCGGCCAGGGGATAGATCACGCCGCCCATAAGCAGCGCCAGCAGCATGGTCGCAACGGCCTGGGCCCGACTCCGGAGGGCGACGACGGGAATGAGCGCCGCGGTAATCGCCCAGGGCAGATGCGCCAGGAAAAGCGCATAGGCCTGACTTGTAACGCCCGCACCGGAGAGGAACCAACCGCTCAATCCGGCCATGCCCCAGCCGATACCCCACTCGCTGGACAACATGCTCCACTCCCAGACCATATCCCGCAAATCCGATTCAGGATAGACCAGACCGACGCCACCGAACTGGAGGGCGAAACCTGTGGCCCAGTAACCGATCATCGCCAATCCAACCGCTGCCAGCGCCCCCAGCGCGGCATTACGCGCTTGGCGCCGAGACATATCGCCGATGCTGATTAGCATGATGCCCGCGGGCACAAGCATCGCCAGCGCCGCAGCCAATACGTACCAGGCCACAGAGCGCTGCATCACCTGGATGACTACCGGATCGCTGCCGGATTGGGCCAGCGCATGGCCGGGTAGCAGTAAAAAAAGGCCAATCAGTATAATGCCGGCTCGGTAAAGCGAGCGGCCGACAAGAAAAAAACGGGGCGAAGCGCGATGATCGAACATGGAGTGAGACGCCTTTTTGGAAACCGTGACTTGCCGCAGGCGGCAAGAGAAAATTGCTCTCTGCCAGTGGTCAAAAATTGATGCGTATCATACCAAAGTGGCCGGAGAAGCCCAAAGCTGTGGTAGACTGCACCCTCTGCCGCCTAGCATGATTTTATTCCTGGACTCATGTCGTCAACCGCTTTTTTCCGCCGAATTTCATCTCTTCCGACCGGGAACAGGCCGCGCTTTTGGGCGAGCCTGCTGGTCTTTCTTTTCGCCTTCGCCCTTTATGGGCGCACGGCTGGGCCT
This sequence comes from Caldilineaceae bacterium, assembly GCA_020433455.1. Classification (GTDB taxonomy): domain Bacteria; phylum Chloroflexota; class Anaerolineae; order Caldilineales; family Caldilineaceae; genus JAGRCP01. The sequence continues at coordinate 15,566 of JAGRCP010000101.1, forward strand.
GGCATCATTGCGCTTTTTGATGACAGCCTGGAGTTTCAGCTCGTCGGCCCGACTTTGGGGATTGCCCATCCCAGCGGCTACCCCCTCTATACGCTCCTGGCTTTTTTCTGGAGCAGGATGCTTTTGCCTATGGGCAACTGGGCGTGGCGTATGAATCTCTTCAGTGCGTTTTGGGGCGCCTTGACGCTGGCTCTCCTCTTTCATTTGACCACGCGCCTGGTCACCCGGGCCGATGGGCGCGCTAACTGGTGGGCGGGCCTGGCGGCGGTGGCTGCCGCGGGCGTCGTGCCCGTCTGGTGGCAGCAGGCGACCGTGGCCGAAGTCTACACCCTCCACAATGCGCTGATGCTGGCCCTTATGGATGTCGCCATCGGCATTAACCGTACCCTGGATGCGCCTGGCGCCTTTCGCCGCCGCATGACGTGGATTGCGTTCCTCGCGGGATTGGGGCTGGCTCATCATCGCACCAGCGCGCTCCTCCTGCCTGGATTGGCCCTTTATCTCCTCTGGAGCGTGCCAAACATCTGGAAGCCTCGCCGTGCGTGGCTGGCGTGGGCCGGGGCATTCCTCGCGCCGCTGCTGCTTTACGGGCTGATTCCCCTGCGCGCGGGCATGGGCGTAACGGATCTCAACGGCGCGTACGTCAATAGCTGGACGGGCTTTTGGGATCACGTACTGGCTCGACGCTATGGCGCTTTCTTTGCCGATAATGCCCTGGCCGTCACCCGCACGCCCCGGGATTGGCTGGCCCTCTTCGTCTATGAAATGGGCGCGCCCGCTCTGCTCCTGGCCCTGCTCGGCTTGCCCTGGCTGGCCGATCGCCGGGGAAAACCGGTAAAAGCGTGGATATTTGTCTTTGTCGTCGGCCTGACCAACCTGATCTTTGCCCTCAACTATCACGTCGGCGACGTCGAAGTCTTTCTCCTGCCGGTCTTTCTCTGCTTGGCCATGTTTGCCGGTGCCGGCGTAGGCACGCTGGAACGCCTGCTCACGCCGCGCAGCCCTGTGGCCGGGCGCGTTGCCCAGGCCGCCGCGCTCTTGCTCTTGCTCGCGGCCGGACGCGACGGTGTGCTTAATCGTAGCCAGGAATGGGCAATCCACGATTACGCCGAAGCCATGGCCCGCGTGGACTTTCCGCCCGACAGCATGGTCGTGGGACTGGAAGGGGAGATGACCGCGCTCAAGTATATGCAGCAAGCCGAAGGACTGGCCGCCAACGCCGCGCCTATAGTGGCTGACGACCCAGCGCGCCGCGCGCAGCTTGTAGCGGATGGCGTGGCGGCCGGTCAGCCCGTCTACCTCACGCGGGAGATCGCCGGCATTGAGGCGCTCTACAGCTTCAGCGCCGACGGCCCGCTGGTGCGTGTCTGGCCCCGGGGAGAGATTGGGATCGCCGCCTATGCCCAGCCGCTGGACGTAGCCATGGCGGATGGTGCGCTGCGTCTCCTGGGCTATGATGCGGACGTTCTGGCGCAGCACGGCGGTCCGGCGCTTTCCCTTGCCCTTTACTGGCAACCGGATCAGGCGATTGATCGGAACTATAAGCTCTCCTTACGCATTGTCGATGAAGCCGGCGCGCCGCTGACGAATCCCAATGGCGAGACCGCAGTCGCTGACCGCTTTCCCCTGCGCCAGGTCGCGCCGACCTGGTCGTGGAAAGCGGGGGAGATCGTTCGGGACGTTCAAATCATCCAGCTGCCGCCCGGCTGGGAGTCGGCCCGCCTGCAAGTCATCCTTTATGATGCGGAAAGCGTCGCAGAAGCCGGGCGCTGGGAACTGAACCTGAGCAATTTGCGTCCATAAAGTCTGCGTGATCGATTTTGGCGCTGGGCTGGGGTCGTGTCATAATTGGCAGTTGAGCCGGAGCCAAAGCAGTTCTGTCCGGACGTTGAATTTAGCCGATAAAAATTTAAAATTGTTATGTTTGAAAGAGGTGTGACCATTATGCGAGACTCACGATTAGTAATTGTTACCTTAACGTTGTTTGCCATGCTGGCGCTGGCCGCCTGTCAGCCCATTCAGGCGCCGGGCGGCACCATTGCCGAGGCCCCCGCTACGGAGGCTCCCACGGAAGAGGGCATGACGGAAGCGCTGCCGGATGACGGCAGCGCAGTCGCTACCATTGCCACCCGCTCCCTGCGCGTGCGCGAGACGCCCAGCGAAGACGCTGAGGTAGTCTACGGCGTGAACGAGGGCGAGACGTACCGGGTGGTAGAGATTAGCGAGGACGGCGTTTGGGTGCGCCTGGCGATTGCCGATGCGCCGGATGGCGGCGGTTGGGTCGCAGCCCATTTGGTAACGGTGGAGGGCGAGTTGACCGGCATGGCGGATGACGCAATGACGGATGATGCAATGACGGATGACACGGTAGCGGATGACACGGTAGCGACAGCCGAGCCCGTGGAAGAGCTTGCCCCGCCCGCAGCCGGCTTTGTCCAGATTCTCACCGACGGCACGCGCCTGCGCGTTCGGGCGGAACCCAATACGGATGCCGAAATCGTCGGTTACGTCTACAATGGCGAAGAGTATGAATTGCTCGGTCAGTCCGATGACGGAACCTGGGTCCAGATTGCCGGCTCCGACGCCGCTGAGACCGACAATCCTGACGGCGGTTGGGTCGCTACGGAGTTTGTGATCATCGGCCAGTAGGCAGCATGTATGGCGCTAAATTGAACATGCTTAATTTGAAAGGTCGGTTGCCGCGCGGTGACCGACCTTTTCTGTTAATCGATTTCCTGGGCTCTGTGGCTTTTCCATGTCTTTTCATTCTATGAACCGCAACCGAGCGCTCGTGCTTGCCCTGCAAGGTTTGGCATTGGCCCTTTGGGGACTGCATCTGTGGGTGCGGCGCTTTCCGCCTACTGCCACGGCCATCCCTGGTCCGGATAGCCCGGAAACGGCCTGGTGGGGCTTGTGGCCTATCACCTATGCGCCCGGCTGGTTCGTCTGGCTGGGGACGGCGCTGTTGGCGGGCGTAATTGTCTGGGGGTATAGCGGTGCAAGTCGGAAGGCCGCCGACGGCGCGAGCGGTTCGCCCGCATCCCTGTCGCCGCTTTACTTTACTTTGACGGCCCTTCTGATCGGTGCATTTTTCGCCTTTCCTCTCGTCCATACCCGTTGGGGCGACGCCTATATGCTGGCAAACGGTCTGGCCTGGCCCGATCCTGCCTTGCGGATTACCCTTTCCTGGCAAGCCCCGCTGGACGTCTTTCTTCACAGTCGCGTCTGGGCGCTGCTGGGCGAAGCGCGTCATTGGCCCGACGCCGTGCCTGCCTATCGCTTGCTGAGCCCCATAGCGGGGGCGCTCTACGTCGCGGTCGCGCTGGCTCTGGCCGCGGACCGTCGCCTGGCTCCGGCCTGGCTTACCTTCGGCCTGCTGAGCACATTGGGCTTGATCCAGCTTTTCTTCGGCTACGTGGAGAATTACAGCTTCGCCGCGGCGGGCGTACTCCTCTATCTCTGGTTGGGCATGGGCGCAGCCCGGGGCGAGCGTCCGCTGTGGCTTGCGGCGAGCGTCCTGGCCGTCACCCATGCAACCCACCCCAGCACCATTGTGTTGGCCCCCAGCCTGCTTTGGCTGGGATGGGTGCGCCGACGTGATGCCGGCGGCCTGGTGCGCAACGGGTTGGAGATTGCTCTTCCCATGCTGATTGTCGCGGGCGGAACCATTGCCCTGATGACGACAGGCGGTCACGGCCTGCATGCGCTCTTCACCACCGATCGGCCCGGCGGCGGCGATGCGCGCTGGTTTGTTCCCCTCTTCCGCACGGAGACCCGGTGGGAGCAATACACGCTCTTCTCCTGGCCGCACCTGCGGGATTGGCTCAATGAACAGATGTTGGTCGCGCCTGTCATATTGCCGGGACTGATCGTTCTGGGCCTGGCAGGGAGCGGGCGGCGGCGTTATACGCCCGAAAATAGGGAGGCGGATTCTCTTCCGCTTATTCGCTTCCTCCTTATTGCCGCGGGCGCGTATCTTCTGTTTACCTGGCTGTGGAATCCTGATTACGGCGGTCAGCGGGATTGGGATCTCTTTAGCCTCGCCGCGCTGCCGCCGACGATCCTGCTGGCTGTCCGTCTGCCTGCTGTGTTGGGGAAGGGGCATGCGCTGTGGGCGGGCGCAATGCCCTTGCTGGTCGTGCAAGGGCTGCACACCATCGCCTGGATCTATCAGAATACGCTGCCCTGGTCCTGGCCGTAACCGGAATCGGTTAAGAATTCAGTGGGTACGCTCAAACTTGATTGGCGCGCCACGGGCGCCTGCAAGGGGGCGCTTCAGCCGGCTTAACTCACATTGACCTTCGCTATATCTCCCTGCGGGTTGCCAATATTCGTTGCATTTTTGCGTAAATTTGGTCGTTGATTTTGTTAAGCATCTTTGCTATAATTGCCCAACTGTGTCGGTGGGAGATGCGTCTCCCGCTTATTTTTTTGTCCGCTAAGTGATTTCTGTGAACTTTGTCACGAATTCCTTCGGTCAACTTGTATAGATTGAAGCGCATGGCGTCATCAGATTTGCGACAAAGCAGAGAGCGTCCGCCCGTCATCAATTATGAGGGCAGCGGTTACCAGACTGACTTCTGGGTTGGTCAAGGCCGCGAGTATGAAGATGCGGTTGAGCGATTGGCTCTGGCCCGGCTCATGCCGCCGCAAGGCGTTCGCATTGCGGAGATCGGCGCGGGATTTGGACGTCTGGCTGAGCAATATCTGGGGTACGAGCAAATCGTGCTCTTTGATTACAGCCGCACGCTATTGGCCGATGCGGCGAAGCGCTGGGGGAATGACCCCCGTTTTGTTTTTGTCGCCGGGAACCTGTACGAATTGCCCTTGGCTGCCGGCGTATTGGATACGTTGGTTATGGTGCGTGTTATGCACCATTTGGCGGACGTGCCTGCTGCGTTGGCCCAACTGCAGCGGGTGCTGCATCAGCGCAGCGTGGCGGTTATCGAATATGCCAACAAGCGCAACCTGAAGGCGCTGATGCGCTGGGCGCTGGGGCGTCAGGCGTGGTCGCCGCTGGCGCAGAAACCGGTTGAGTTTGTTGAACTCAACTTTGACTTTCACCCCGGGTGGATGAGCGATAATTTTTCTGCCGCAGGCTTACGCATCGTAGAGCAGTACGGCGTTTCTCATTTCCGCATGCCGTTGTTGAAAGAGCGGCTGGACGCCATGCGGCTGGCCCGTCTGGATGAGGCGCTCTTCGCCCTGGGCGGACGCTATCCGCTGGCGCCCAGCGTCTTCGTGCAGGCGTCTGCGCCCCAGGCTCTTCCGCGTCCGTCAATTTCCACCGCGCCGGAGGATGTGGCGGCCCTCTTCCGCTGCCCCCAAGAGGGGGCGGAAGGATTGGAACGCGTGGACGATGGGCATCTGCGTTGTCCTGAATGCGGCAGAACTTATGTCCGCCGACACGGGGTGTGGGATTTTAAAGCGCCGCTTGCGTGACGTCATCAGGACGGGGGAGCAGTTTTGTTCCGGCTTGGATTGTAATGCGGACATTGTAGGATTGTGTGCAGTATTGGGCGGCTGAATCCGTTATGGTAGTAAGCCCGTCATCGTCGTATTTATTGTCGTGTATTTATTGTTGTAAACGTGCGGTTTAGAAGTGGCATGGGCGGTTGGCATTCTGTTATTTACATGGCAGTTACTTCAACTGATTTTGCCGGTATAGCAAGGGGATCGAACAATATGGCAAGTAAAAAAGCAACTAAAGAAAAGCTGGAAGAAGTGGAGGAGATCGCCATGGAGCAAGTCCACGTCAATGGTGCATCCGCTTCCGAGCCGGCAGGCGACCAGCAGCACGAGGACGGTGCGCCCAGCGAACCGCTGAGCCCGGAGGCCGCGATAGCGCATCTGTTGGACCTCGGCCGTTCTCAGGGCTATGTCAGTTATGACGACGTTCTGAAGGTGATGCCGGAAGTTGAGAGTAATTTGGACCAGTTGGAAGATATCTTCGCAACGCTCTTTGAGCGCGGCATTGAAGTAGGGCAGGCCCAGGATGCGGGTGATGTAGACGAAGCGCAGATCGAGAAAGAGCTGAAGGAAGAAGAAGATAGTGAAGAGCCTGATGCGTTTGATCTGAGCCAGATTGAGATCGACGATTCCATCAGCCTCTATCTGAAGGAGATTGGCCGGGTTCCGCTGTTGACGGCGGAGGAAGAAGTGAGTCTGGCCAAGCGTATGGAGCGGGGGCGCGACGCGCGCCAAATTCTCTCCGACGGCGTGGACGATTGGGAAGAGCGGGAAAAATTTCTCTGGTACGTGCGTGACGGACAGGCGGCGCAGGAGCATCTGATCAAAGCCAATAGCCGTCTGGTGGTCAGCGTCGCCAAAAAGTATGTGGGGCGCGGCGTTCCGTTCCTGGACTTGATTCAGGAGGGCAACATTGGCCTGATTCGTGCGGTGAAGAAGTTTGATTACCGCCGAGGCTATAAGTTCAGCACCTATGCTACGTGGTGGATTCGCCAGGCCGTCACCCGGGCCATTGCTGATCAGGGCCGCACCATTCGCGTGCCCGTGCACATGTACGAGCAGATCAACCGCCTTACCCGCACCAGTCGTCAGTTGGTCCAGGAACTGGGGCGCGATCCGACAACCGAAGAGATCGCTAACGAGCTGGGGGTGACCCCGCGTAAGGTTGAGCACATTATGCGAGTCAGCCAGCGCCCGCTCAGCCTGGAGATGCCCGTAGGCGAGGAGGAGGACAGCTATCTGGGCGACTTTATCGAGGATGAGGACGCGGATAGCCCTTCCGAGGCCGCGGGTCAGCAGCTTCTGCGCGAAGTGATCGACGAAATCTTCCAGAGCCTTACCCCGCGTGAAGTGCGGATTTTGCAACTACGCTTTGGGCTGGTGGACGGCTACTGTTATACGCTGGAGGAAGTGGGCAAGAAATTTGGCGTAACCCGTGAGCGTATCCGCCAGATTGAGGCCCAGGCGTTGAGTCGCCTGCGCCATCCCAGCCGTAGCCGGAAGCTGCGCGATTATCTCTAAACGCAAGACCTACAATTGAATGTTTCACGTGAAACAAACGGGCCGACGTCATCATGACGTCGGCCCGTTTATTTGGCTGTGTTGGCGTAAAGCGCCTGCCGGGCAAGCAGAATTAGTTTGTGGCGCTTGCCGGGAACCCCCCGCAGCAGCCCCGGCGTTTATTCGTCGAGACGTTCTTGCAGGCGCTGCCGGGCTGCGGCCGGATCGGCTTTGCCTTTGGTCGCCCGCATTACCTGGCCCATAAAAAAGCCGAAGAGCTTCTCTTCGCCGCCCCGGTAACGGGTTAGCTCGTCCTGGTTGGCGGCCAGTATCGCGTCAATGGCTTCGTCGATTACGGACGTGTCGCTGACCATGGCCAGCCCTTCCCGTTCGACAATGGCGGCGGGGTCTTCGCCGGTAGCGTACATGATTTCCAGCACTTTTTTGGCCGTGTTTTGGTTGATGACCTTATCATCCGCCAATTGTAGCAGTGCCGCGACCTGAGCGGGGGCGACTCGGGTTTCAGCAATCTGGCGCAGGTCCTGCCCTTCGCCGTCAGCATAGAGGAGACGGAAAAATTCGCCGGTAAGCCAGTTGGCCAGGCGTTGGGGTTTGCCCTCTTCCATTCCGTATGCCGCGACCGCACCTTCAAAAAAGTCGGCCACCAGACCTTCGTCAATCAGAATGGCGGCGTCAGTTCGCCGCACTTGCCAATCGTCTACGTAGCGGGCCTGTTTGGCGTCAGGCAACTCTGGCAGCTGCTCCCGCAACGCCTCGACCCAAGCCTGATTGACGTGGACGGGCGGCAGGTCCGGCTCGGGGAAATAGCGGTAATCATGGGAGTCCTCTTTGCTGCGCTGAAGGACCGTGCGCTGGTTCTGTTCATCCCAGCCCATGTTGACCTGCTCTACCGTGCCGCCGGCCTCCAGCGTTTCGATCTGACGCTTCATCTCGTAGTCGATGGCGCTGCGCACGGCCCGGAAACTGTTGAGGTTTTTGACCTCGACCTTGGCGCCGTATTCGCCCCGGTTCTTTTGCTCCAGCGTGCGGACGCTGATATTGGGCTCGCAGCGCAGGGCGCCTTTTTCCATGTCGCCGCTGTTGACGCCCAAATAGCGCAAAATAGTGCGCAGCTTGGTCAGGTAGCGGTAGGCGTCTTCCGGGCTGTGAATATGGGCTTCGCTGACGATTTCCATGAGGGGAACGCCGGCCCGGTTCAGATCCACGTAGGAGTAGGAGCCTTCATGGACGGTTCGCCCGGTATCTTCTTCCAGATGCACGCGGCGAATGCCGATGCGCCGGCTTGAACCGTCGTCCTGTTCGATTTCTAACCAGCCGTGTTCGCACTGGGGAAATTCAAACTGACTGATCTGATAGCCTTTGGGCAGATCGGGATAGGTGTAGTTTTTGCGCGCAAAAACCGCGGTCTCGGCCACGGTGGCATTGAGGGCCAACCCGGTCAGGATTGTCGCTTCCACCGCTTGCCGGTTGATAACCGGCAGGGGGCCGGGCAAGCCGAGACAGACGGGACAAACCCGGGTGTTGGGCGGCGCCCCCGCATAATCGGTGGCGCAACTGCAAAACATTTTCGAGCGAGTCAGTACCTGTGCATGGACTTCCATGCCCACAACCAACTCGTACTTGTCTATTACGGAATCAACCGTCGCCATGCGATTTTATCCTTCGTTTTGTCACTAGATCTGCTTTCATGTACCATTTCAGGATGATACCAAAACGCCTAATGAACTGCAAAGCATTCGTCCATTTTTCGTCGTCAAAGTTTTTCTTTTTTGCCTTGGCAATCGGCCTGCTTGCGGGCGTAAGCGCCTGCAACCGTAGCGCTGAGAGCGTGCCCGCGCCTACTGCCACGGCAGACCCAGCGCTTGCCGTCCTGGCACGCGGCAGTGAATCGACCACAGAGACAACCACAGAGACAA
>JAGRCP010000101.1:24524-57436 GCA_020433455.1 Caldilineaceae bacterium
GACAACCACAGAGACAACCACAGAGGCGGAGACGGCCGGGGAGACGGTCCCGGAAACGTCAATGCCTACTTCGCCTCCCGCTCCTACGCCAACCGTTACGCCGCGCCCGGAAGAGGAATTGGCCTCGGGTGAAACCCTCTTGCGCTATGGCGAGTACGGCGCGGCCCGGGATAAGTTGACGGCCGCGCTGGCTGCACTGGATCCGGGCGATCCGGCGGCCGTGCAGGCTCGCCTGGATTTGGCCCGGGCCTATCTGCTGGATGATTATTTTACCGAAGCGCTGAATGAGCTGGATACGCTGCGCACCGGTCTTTCCGCCGATAGCACAGCCGAATCAGCATCCCTGACGGCCGGAATCGCGCTGCTGCGGGGCAAAGCCCTTACCGGCTTGCAGCGTGCGGATGAGGCCTTGCAGGCTTACGCGGAAGCCGAAGCCGCCTTTTCCGGCCTGGCGGCGGTGACAGGACCCTTGCGGGCTCAACTCTACCTCTCCCTGCAGGATACGGACAATGCCCTTGGCGCTTATCGTCAAGCCGCCGACGTGCTGCGGGATAGCGGAGATACCGTCGCTTACGTACTGGAGTTGGAGGCGCTGGCCGAAGTAGCCCGCAACACCGAAGATTATGCTGCCGCTGTAGCCGCATACGATGAAATCCTGGGAGTTGCGCAGAACCCCGGTTACCGGGCCGACATCCAGGAGCGCGCCGGCCAGACCCTGGCCGCGGCGGGTGATACTGCGGGGGCCCTTGCTCGCTGGCTGGCCGCCACGGAAGAGGCGCCGACGAGCGACTACGCCTATGCTGCGCTGGTGGAGTTGGTGGCGCGGGACGTGGCCTTCGATCTCTACCAGCGGGCCTATATCGACCTGGCCGCTGAAGCCTGGTATCCGGCCATCAATGCCTATCAATCCTTCCTGGCCACGGCCGCATCTGACGATCCCCGGCGCGGCCGGGCTTTGCAGGAACTGGGCGTAGCCTACATCGGTGCAGGCGATTATCCCACAGCCATTGCTACGCTGGATCGTACGCTCCTTGAGTATCCCGCCTGCGACTGCCTGGGCGATGCCTGGCTGGCCAAAGCCCAGGCCCTTTCGCTCCAGGGGGATCGGGTAGGCGCACGGCGGACCTACCGCACTTTTGCCCGGGAGCACCCTGATCACCCCCAGGCGGCCTATGCCCTTTGGCTCAGCGGGCTTTCGGCTTTTGGCGACAATAACCAAATTGAAGCCGGATTGGACCTCCTGACGCTGGCCGACGCTTTTCCGGATGACGAACGCACGCCCGACGCCCTCTATATTTTGGGATTGGGCGCGCTGCAAAACGGGTTAACCGGTCAATCCGCTGAATTTTACGCACGCCTGCGCAAAGACTATCCGGACTACCGCCCGGCTGCGGCGGACTATTGGCGCGGTCGGGCGCTGGCCGCAACGGGGAATGATGCGCAGGCTCAGGCCGCCTGGCAAGCGGCTCTTATTGCTCCCGGCGGCGAGTACTACACGATTCTGGCCGATGTAGCGCTACAAACACAAAATAACAGAACGAATGTTCTTGGCGTTGTTCCGCAACTCGTTGATCCGAAAACCCGGCTGGAAGGGGATGACGGCAGTCAAGCCTTTGCCCAGCAGTGGTTGGCTACATGGATCAGCGTGCCGGCCGATGACCTGCCCGCGTTGCCTGCGGCCTCAGCCGCGGACCGCGATTGGGCGCTGCTGCCGGTGCTGCTGAATGGGGACGAGCGGGCGGAGGCCCTGCGCGTGGCTGATCGTCTCTGGGAGCGCTACAAGGATGATCCCCATGCCCTCTACGCCATGACCCTTGCCTTTGAGGAGCTGGAATTCTACCGCCTTAGCCTGATAAGCGCCGCCCGCTTGTTGAGTATGAGTCCGGCCGCGGGAATGGAGGATGCGCCGCTCTTCCTGCAGCAGAAGGTTTATCCTCGCCCCTTCGCCGATCTCATCGCAGCGGAAGCGGAGGCCAACGGACTGGACCCGCTTCTCTACTTCAGCCTCATCCGACAGGAAAGTCAGTTTGAGGAGGGCGCGCGCTCTTTTGCCGCGGCCCAGGGGTTGGCCCAGATTATCCCGGATACGGGGCAATGGGTCGCCACCCAGTTAGGGTATCCCAACTACAGCAACGATCTCATCTATCGACCTGCAATCAATCTCAAGTTTGGCGCCTATTACCTGGCGTGGGTGCGGGACTATCTGGAGGGCGATTTGATTGGCGCGCTGGTGGGCTACAATGCCGGGCCGGGCAATGCCAAAAGCTGGCGCGAGCAGTTTGGCGTTGACGATCCGTTGTACGTGGAGCGCCTTACCTACAGCGAGCCGCGCCTCTATATCCAGACCATTTTGCCCAACTACTATCACTATAACCGGCTCTACGGCGAGTGAGCCATCCGCACGGTGGAAAAATGGGGCTCTGATAGATTGTCTGGCGGGAAAGATGGGCATCACTCGAAACGGCTGCCTGCTGCAGGAAACCGTTTCAAAGTCGGGGCGTTTCCCTGAGATAACTTGCTTTTGTTATCCTTCTGCCTGAATAGCCAATTTGGGTGTTGTCTGCCGGGCTCTTACACAGGAAGAAGCCCGTAAAGCCCGTCCGATCGGGACGTTCGTCACATCTATCTTGAAGACGGGGCTTCATTGCCGCTGTCTGAAGGTTGGGGCGTCCTTTCCAACAACTCGTCGAGCCCGGAAAAATCGGGCGCAATGATGTGCGGAATAGGCGTCTCAGGGGCAACTAGACTATCAAGCTGGACGTCCGTTAACCCAATATCGACCATTTCGCCTGGATTTGCCACTTTTTTAGCCATAAAACCAAGCTCCGCCATTGCTATCCATAAATCTTCGACTTGGACAAAGAGATAGTAGTTACCGGCTGGCAGGTCGTTGAAGCGGAATGCACCATCAGCATCCGTAGTTGTCTGAACGGAAAAATTGGCATCTGCACAGGGTGATGCGCCGCTGAAGCCGAGTAGGCCGGGCTCTTCGTTGCACGCCTCGACCATAGCGTTGACCAGAGATTGGTGTTGATAGGTGAACGCGCCGATGAGCGCGCCCGCCATTTTGGGAATTTCTGCGGGCAGCTCCACCACACTGCCATATAACCGTACCTTCTCGATATCGTTGTCCGCCAGCGGTGAATTTTCCATACGGTAATTGCGCCACTCGCTGCCGTCAAGAATATAGAGTCCGCCGCCCCAGGTAGCCATCCACAGCCGACCCCCTGAATCGGTGTCAAACCCTCTTAAGCGGGTGAGGGCTGTTTCCGTCAAACTGCTGTTTTCGGGACCCCATGTCTGTGTCTCCAAGGTCTGCATATCCAGGAGCCCGATTCCCTGATATATCTGCCGGAACAAGCGATCTTTGCTGCTGTCGACGCTTATCTCGTTAGACATTTGAAAAGGGTTCGGATAGGCTGGCGTCCATGTCCCGTTTTCAAAACGGTATATGGCATCTTCTTGAGCGCCGTCAGGAGAGAACCAGGCGACGCCGCTGTCGTCCACGTCAAAGTAACCGAATCCCAATGAATCGGGCCATTGCTCTTCTACAAGGGTCTCTTGCCAACCTGAACCATTAAAGTGTGAAAGCGCCTCAACAGCTCCAGATTCCACATAGACCCAAACTTCATCTCCCGCAGTTTTGAGGTGAAACCAATCGTCGGAGGATGGCATCACCTGTTCGCTTTCGTGGGAAATCCAGCCGGTGTCGCTTTGCTGCCAGACGCGCCTTGCCTCTGCAACCCATATTGTGTTCGAGTCCGTGCATGCGAAGTTGAATGGATCAACATCCTCCGGTAATGAAACCGGCTCCCAACCGGATCCGCTTTCTAGAAAGAGTCTCCTAACGCTTTGCACAAGCATCCGTCCGTCACCGCAAAACGTAAAATCGAAAACAGAGCCCGGTAATTCAGACTCAGCATAGATTTTCCATTGACCGGTTTCGGTGATGCATCCGAAGAAACCTGATGAGCTCAAAATGCATGCTCGGCCCTCTCCAATTGCCGCCGGAATTGAGGGTGTATCCGCCTGGGCGTTCGCGGGATGAGGGGTAGCGGTCGGCCGGGACAGAACGGTTGCGGTCGCCGTTGGTTCTATCGTCGCGGTGGGTTCTACAGCTGCCGTAGGATTTAAAATTGCCGTTTCCTGGGCTAAAGTGGGTAAGGGCGTGGCAGTAGGTGAGTCAACGGGCGGCTGGGTTGGCGTCAGTTCAGTTGTCGGTCCGGTCGTTGTCTCGGACGCATCAGCCGCTGACTCTGCAGCATTCGGTGCGCTGTTGGAGATAACCGTGATTCTGGTATTGCATCCTGTAGACAGCAAAACAGAAATACAGACCAGGCACCATACTATTGGATGGCGCTTCCGGATATTAACGCTGTTAAGATGCTGAAGGGCGGAAACTTTCCTGGGTTCATTATTGTTTGTCATGAAATTTTTCCTGAATTACTGGTCAGAATACTGAATTCAGCCTCATCCGTCAGGGAAGTCAGCTTGAGGGAGGCATCCCCTTGGTGCAGCCCAATAGATGGCCTGGCCATCATGGACCCCGGATGGTGGGGCGCCTCCCTCTTGCGCTTCCTCATGAAACTATTGCGTCATTTTTCCGCCGTCGCCGATGTTTCCGCTGGGTCCGGCTTTGGCTGTATTTCTTCGATTTTCGACAGCAGATAACTTACCTTTGTTGAAAGGTGCTGTTCATCGTAGACGAGGTCATACTCGTTGAGAAACGCTTCCCTGCCGCGTAGCGGACTTTCGGGTAGCACCTTCTTCTCCTGCTGTTCGACGTCAGGCGCGAGGCCATATCGTTCCCTTGCTTCCGGCTTGATGCGAACGCATAGGTATGTTTTGTTATCACCGCCGACCGGCGGAGCGGAAATATACTGCGCCTCAATGCTCCGGATATCGCTCCAGGCATAGACTTGCGGAGCAAGCGCAGTGAACTTTTTATTTTGGCGCTGGAACATGGGCGTCCTGTTTGCCGGAACTTCAATTCCTTCCGGCGTTAGGCGAAATATAATCCGCTCATATTGCCGGGAGGCCAGACCGCCTCCTATAGCAGCTATCGCTCCCACCACAACCATCGCCGTAAAGAAGGAATCTCGTTCTCCCGACCGTATGAAAAGTTCAAATATCAGGAAGAATATCCAAAGGACAAGCAGAAAAATTTCTTCCGTCTGGGCGGCATGAACCGTATAACTGTTTCTTCGGTTCCGCATGGCTTCGGAAGATGCAGCCGGCATGGAATAGGTTGGAGGTTGCGACGCTTCGGGTATGAAATGGACGCCTGCCAGGGCCAGCGGGCCAAGCAGGACCCCGACCAAACTCAATAGGCAGCCATAATAACGCCCCTTTTGACCAGCCGCAATCATAACGGCGCGTAAGCCTTCACCTAACCAAATTATGCAGAATATAAGGATGTACATCCAGGAAAGCATTACCATGATCCTCTTCCTAATCGATGCGGGGCGGAACAGGAGCGTCTCCTTGTTGCCGCCCGCGGCGCGCCAACCGAGTTTGCTTATGCCGCCGCAATGTTGGTCCGGATCATTGTAGCAAGGGGAGAGCTGTCGATGATGACAACCCGGCCTTCATTCAGTAACATCAGGTCACAGATTTGTGATAGTCAAGCGCATAAGCCCGAAAGTCGTCCAGCAGCGTCAGCGTTACCGGGCCGGGCCTTCCGTCGCCGATGACCAGATCGTCGATTTGCACGATGGGCAAAAGCTCTTTGGTTGAGCTGGTAATAAAGACCTCGTCTGCATCAGCCAACTCGCTGATGTGAACGGCGCGCTCGGTCGTGGGAAGCCGCGCCGGGGCCAGCTTGAGTACGGCCATGCGCGTGATGCCGTCCAGGATATCTTCTGCCGGCGTAATCAGCTCCCCGCCTTTGACCAGGAAGAAATTTGAGCGCGTCCCTTCGGTGATGCAGCCGTCGGCCGTGAGGTAGAGAGCCTCTGTTGCGTCGCGGCGCTTGGCCTCCTCTACGGCCATGATGGCCCCGATGTAGTTCAGGCTTTTTACGGTCGGGCGCTCGCGTATCATTGCCTTGGTGATGGCCCGGCAGCCTTCGCTGTAGTTCGTCGCTTGATAAGCCGGCACGGCTTTGACCATGATCACCAGGCTGGGATTGCTTTGGGGCGACATGTAGTCGGGGGCAGGGCCGCCGGTGGCAATAATGCGAATGCCCGCGTTGGCGAAGCCGTTGCGGGCTACCGTTTCATTGACCAGCGCATTCAGTTCGTCTTCCGTCCAGGGAAGCGCCAGGTCAATCTGTGCGGCTGAGCGGGCGAAGCGCTGCAAGTGCTCGCGTTGGTGAAAGGGCGTACCGTCATAAGTGCGCCAAAAATCAAAAACGCCGTAGCCGCGCACAATGCCCAAATCATTGAGGGGCAATGCCGCGTGCTCCGCGGGCGTAAATTCTCCGTTAACGTAAAAAATTGGTTGGCTCATGGCGATACTCGGTTGGTGAAGGATTTGGTGAAGGATAATGGGAGGGGAAAGCGTGATGAAGGGATTTGAGATTGGAGATCAGAGACTGCTTTATCAAAACACCCAATCTCTCAATCTCTAATCTCCCAACCTCTTTATTGCCGGATATGAAAATTCCCTATCGCCACCCACTTGTACGTGGTCAACTCCTCCAGGCCCATGGGGCCCCGGGCGTGGAGCTTTTGGGTGCTCACGGCTACTTCGGCGCCCAGGCCGAACTGGCCGCCGTCATTGAAGCGGGTGCTGGCGTTGACGAAGACAGCCGACGAATTAACGGCATTGACGAAGCGCATGGCATTGGCCAGGTCATTGGTGAGAATGCCGTCGGAGTGATTCAGGCTGTGGGCCTGGATGTGATCCACGGCTTCGTCCAGCGTATCTACGAGCTTGACGCCCAGAATCAGGCTCATCCATTCTGTGTCAAAATCTTCCGGTCCGGCGACGCTGATGGGCGTGCCGTAATCGGTCTCCCCCAAAAGCGCCAGCACATCAGGCGTAGCCCGCATTTCCACCCGATTTTCGGCCATGCGCCGGGCCAGCCTGGGTACGAATTCAGGCGCAACGGCCCGGTTAACCAGCACGGTATCCAGCGCATTGCAGACGCTGGGGCGCTGAACTTTGGCGTTTTCGATAACGTCCAGCGCGCGTGCCTGATCCGCGCTCACGTCCACGTACAGGTGACAGATGCCGATGCCGCCGGTAATGACGGGCATAGTCGCCTGCTCTTTGCACAGGCGATGGAGCCCCGCCCCGCCCCGGGGGATGATCATGTCCACGTACTCATCCAGCTTGAGCAGCTCGCTGACCAGCCCTCGGTCGGGATCGTCGATGTATTGAACGGCCGCGGCGGGCAGTCCCGCCTTGTCCAGCGCGGCGTGGATCACCTGGACCAAGGCAATATTGCTGCGCAGGGTTTCGCTGCCGCCGCGCAGGATGGCCGCGTTACCGGTCTTGAGAGCCAGCGTGGCAATGTCGATGGTGACGTTGGGGCGGGCTTCATAAATGACGCCCAGAACGCCGATGGGAATGCGCCGCTTGCTGATGCGCAGCCCGTTGGGCAGCATCTTTCCCTCCATCTCTGCGCCGACCGGATCGGGTAATTCCGCCACCTTACGCGTGTCCGCGGCCAGGGCGGCCATGCGTGCGTCCGTGAGCAGCAGGCGATCCAACAGGGCGTCGCTCAATCCCTTGGCGCGTCCCTCCTGGATATCCTGCACGTTGGCGGCAATTACCGTTGCCGATTGGGCTTCCAGCTCGGCTGCGATCTGCTGAAGCGCGGCGTTTTTCTGTTCTGTGTTGAGGACAGCCAGCCTGCGGCCGGCCGCCTGCGCAGCCGCACCCATTGCGTGCAGGTTAACGGATGTCATAACGGCGGTTGACATGCAAACATCTCCTTACAGCGATAACGATTGGAATTGGCGCAAGTATGCCCCACTTTATGCCCGGTTGCAAAGCTGAATGAAATCGGACTGCCTTGCGTTGCTGCTGCCCGCCTGGGAGCACCGGACTCCCGGGCGGCAGACCGCAATCGCTATGCTGTTGGCGAAAGTCAACTGGACGCAGGATGAGGCGGGAATCGTGGAGTTACGGCCGGGCCGGCGGCGTCACCGTCGGGGCCGTGCCGTACAGAACCGGGGTAGGACGCGTTGACGTTCCCGCTGGCCGGGGCGCAGCCGTCGTCACAACCGGGGTGGGGGGAACGGGCGTCGGCTCAACCGTCGGGAGCGCAGTAGGCGACAGCGCGATCGTCGCAACGGGCGGCGAGGCGGCCGGATCGATCAGCGGCTCCTCTGTAGGCGTGGGCGTCGCTGTGACGCTCGGCTCTTCTATCGGCGTTGTCTGGGGCGTTAGGGTTTCATCCGGTTCAGGCGTCGGCTCCTCCGTAGGCGGAATCGTCGGCGTCCCCTCTCCTGAAGGCGGGAGCGTCGGAGATGCCGTCGGTGTTGTCGTTTCCGGGGCGGTCGGCGTCCCGTCCGGCGTTGTTTCCGGCGTGGGCGTGGCGTTGGGATCCACCGTGGGCGTGACGGAAAGCGTTCCGGTCGGCGTGACTGAGCCGTCCGGCGTATGCGTAACGATTGGCGTCAGGCTGCCGTCGGGCGTCGGCGCCGTGGTTTCCGTGGGCGCGCTCGTTGCCGTGGGCAGCGGCGTATTCGTGAGCGTAGGCGCGGGCGTCCGGGTGGGACGGCGCGTCGGGTCCGGCTCACGCGTGTTGGTCGGTCGGGGCGTGAAGGTGGCGGTCGGACGCGGCGTGTCGGTCGGAGTCGCAGTGGCCGTAGGGGTGGGCGTGCGCGTAGGCGTAGCTGTGGCTGTAGCAGTTGCCGTGGCCGTCGGCGTTAAGGTCGGTTCCTGGGTGGGCGTGGCGGTCAACGTCGCCGTGGCCGTCATGGTCGCCGTCGGCGTAAGGATCGGCACAAAGCCGTCACTTTTCTGGGAATCGCCGGAGGCATCGGCATTACCGGTGCGGGTTGCCGAAATAACGGGCAGCGTTGCGTCATTCAGTCCGGCGGCCGTCTCAACGGTAGCAATGGTGCGCATGAGAATCCGGGCGGCTGCTCCCGAGTCGCCAACCTCATCATACAGGCTCTGCATCTCTCCAATCCAGCTTGCGAAGAGGGCCTGTCGTTCGCTGCCCGAGAGCGTTGACGCTGCTTCCAGCGCCTCTTCCAATTCTTTTTCAATATCCAGGGCAACCGCGGGTGCGATACCGTCGCGTACTTCCAGCGCCAGGGCTTCGTGGAGGCGGCGCTTCACCTGCTGTGCGTGCCAGGTGGCATTCTCGCCGGCCGCGGTCATCAGCAGGCCCTGAGCATTCTCGCCCGCGCGCTTCAAGCCGTAAAGGCGATCGCCGGGCAGGCTGGCGGCCGTGCTGTGGACAAGCGACGCCGTGCTTAGCAGGGCAACCAGCGCCAGCATGACGACGGTGACGTTGTAAAAAGCCGAGAGGCTGGGCGGCGCATGCAGGCGGCGACGCATAGTCCGCATCCGGTCGGGGCGTGAGCGATGGGCGCGCGTTGGGGGCGTAATGCGCCGATGGCCAACGGGCGCAGCTTGCTGCGCCGCCGCCCAAAGGGACGCCCGCGCGCCCTCGAAACCGGCGTCGCTCATGCCTGGGGGCGGCGCTGCCTGCAGCGCCGCTGCCTGCTTCAACAGCGGCGACAACTCGTCTTTATGTTCAGGATAACGGGCAAGACACTCTTCTACGCTCGCACCGTTTTCCAGTTCGATCAGGCAAAGGTGTAAAAGTTCGGTCAGGTTCATGGCGGGTCAGGGCAAGAGCAAATTTCGTAAATTTTCTAACGCCCGATGCTGAAGCGCCTTGATGGCGCCTTCGCTCTTCTCCATGATCTGCGCGGTTTCGGCGATGTTGTGTCCTTCAATGAAACGCAGCAGGATGACGTTTTTCTGGGAGTCGTTGAGGGACTGCATACGTTGAAGCACCTCTTCGATCTCCATTTTTTCCAGTACTTCGTCCGCAACGTGATGTTTTCCCGGACTTTGTTCGGCAAACTCGATGGGCATTGCGCGGGTACGCTTCTGCTTGCGCTGAATGTCGATCATTTTGTTATAGGCCAGACGATAAAACCAGGCCGAAAAAATCGCCACGTTGTCCTGGGGCGCAAGTCGATAGCGCCCGATTTTCCGAATCAAATGCAAAAAAACCTGCGACGTCACCTCCTCGCTTAAAACCGGATCCCCGATCCTGGCCAGCAGATAGCGATAAATCCGGTCGGCGTAAAGGAGGTAGATGCCGTCAAACGCTCGTGGATCGCCCCACTCCTGCGCACGCTGAATGAGGTCAACCAAGAGGCTCTCTTCAATTGGGGCGTTACGTTGTATATCTGTCATACAATTGCCCGCAATTACTTATGCATACGGTAAGGAAAGCAAATAGGATACGTTAGAAAGACAAAGACGCCCGCAAGCGTAAAGATTGCCGGGCGTCCGGGTAGGGATTGGCTCACAAACTATTTACACGCATTTGCGTGCAAGGCCGCGAAATATTGAATCCCGTTGCAAATTCCCGCGGAAATACTGCGGCAGTTCTTGTCAGACGTAGAAGCCCCTGATTTTTGCCGGGATATTTATGCCGCAATGTTCTAGCTCGCGGTGCGCCCGTTGCCGAACCTTGCGCGCAGACTTTCCCACCTGGTAGGCGTCAACTCCTCGGCGGAAAGCGCTTTGTCTCCATCTTCCCGGGCGAAGAGAATGTTCAGCCGATTTTCCTCATAGCGTGCGCCGGCGATTTCCAGTTTTGCCAACCCTATGGGCAGCGACACGTTCCGCCGCCAGTTGCCGATATCGACGATGAGCTCGTCAAAAACGCTGCGGTGAAGGTGCACTTCGCTGCGCTCGACCAGGGGCAAGGCCAGGCTGAGGACGTAATATTCGTCCCGCGCAAAGATTTCCTGGGGCCGTCCCTGGTAAAAGCGCTGCGTCGGATCGCCCTGACCGCCCGGCTCCGCTTCCGCTCCATAGAGGGTCGCAGCCGTCTTTTGCAGCATTTCCATGCCGGTGACTTCCTGATCGAAGAAGGGAATCTTGAAAATAGGGAGCGGGTGGAAAGACTCATCGACCAGTTGCAGATTTTCCGCCTGGGCCCGCTTCCAGCCGTCGAAATAGCTGTCGGTAAGGTAATCCGGAAAGACCCGGTTGCAGACGACCGCATCTACCGTGTAGCCGTAGAGATTGAGGTAGGTGTAGGCGCGCTGCGCCTCCTTGACCACCATTCTCTCGGGATTGAGCACCACCCGCATGCTGCTGATCTCGCCGTCACCCAGCAGGCGACTCATGCGTTCCAGCTGGCCGACCAGGTCTTCGATGCTGGCGAAGACGTCGTCATCGGGCAGGGGAACGTCGCTCATGCGCTTGAAGACGGGGCGGGCGATCTGCATGGCCCGGCGCTGGATGGGAAAGATTTTTTCAATATACCAGCGCGCCATATCGGGAAAGCTGAGAAGCTGGAGCGTGGAGCCGGTGGGCGCGGCGTCGATGATGATAACGTCGTAATTGCCGCTGTCGGCCAGGTGCACAATCTGCATGAGGCTGGCCAGCTCTTCCATGCCGGGCAGCACAGCGGTCTCTTCCGCAACCAATCCTTCCATGCCCTGCCACGAGAAGATGGCGTTGAGGTAGGCCTGTACCTTGCCCCAGTATTGATCCATCTGGTTGAGGAGATCGATTTCCTGGCCCCACAGGTTGGGCGCCAGTTGGGTCAGTTCGTTGCCGATGCGGACGTTGAAGCTGTCGCCCAGGCTATGGGCGGGATCGGTGCTCAGGACGGCGGTGCGATAGCCCAGTTCGGCGCAGCGCAACGCTGTGGCCGCGCTGACGCTGGTCTTGCCTACGCCGCCCTTGCCCGTATATAGCAAAATGCGCATAGAGCCCTCGATGGTGGATGACGAATCAATGAAACAGCGTGCAGTATACCATAGCAAAAGCAGATCCCGTGTGACAACAGAGGCGGGACTTTATGTTCGATTCCGGATAAAACAAACGGGACGCATTGATATGCGTCCCGTTTCTAAAGTGGTATAAATCAATGGTACGGACAGGCGGTGCGGCGGAAGAGCCTCTCCTCATATTCGTGCTCTGCCGGCCGCTGCACCGCGCCTCCCTGCCACGATTTTTCTCAATTTACTTCCATCTATCCGCCCAAAAATGCGTCGATTGCGCCTTTGCTGATGCGATACTGGCTGCCGATTTTGCGGGCGGGCAGTTCGCCGCTGTCGATGATGGACTGGATATCCGCCGCGCTTACTTTCAGATAGGCGGCGGCTTCGTCCAGCGTCATCACGTCGGGCACGGACGGCGCGGCCGCGGCCTGGGCCCCGCTTGCCGACGCCATGCTGCCCTGCATGGCCTGGGAGATCATGCCCGCCATGCCCGCGCCCATGCCGATGCCTGCGCCCAATCCCAGACCGTCGCCCGCGCCGCCGCCGGGATTCTGGGCCGCGTCGCCCATGGCCCGCGCGGCCTTGAACTTCATGTACGCGTCCATATTGCCGATGGCCCCCATGGCGGCCCGCTCGTCGATGGCCTTGGAGGTCTCTTCCGTGGGCGAGAGGGAGATGATCATGAACTGCTTGAGGGCCAAGCCGATTGCGGCAAAATCTTCCTGCAGCTTGGCGCGCATGCCCCCGGCGATCTCGTCAAAGAGCGCGGGCAGATCAAAGAGGCTGGTCATATTGCTGCCCAACACGTCGGTCAGGCGGCTGATGACCATGCCGCGCAGATAATCTTCGATCTGGGAGGTGAGGTAAAGGCCCTGGGTGCCTACGATCTGGTCTACAAATCGCTTGGAGTCGGCCACCTGCATGGTGTATTGGCCCATTCCGCGCAGGCGGACCATGCCCAACTCGCCGTCACGCAGGCTGATGGGCTGGGGCGTTCCCCATTTGAGGTCCGTATACTCGCGCTGGTTGACGTAGTAGACCTCGGCCGTAAAGATATCCTGACCGCTGGTCGCCAGCTTGAGCAAGCTGGTGAGAATGGGCACATTGGCCGTGGTAATGGTGTGACGGCCCGGCTCGAAGGTGTCCAGCGATCGACCGTCACGATAGAAGACGGCTTCCTGGCTCTCGCGCACGATGACCTGGCTGCCCAGGCGAAAATCGCCGGAGCCGCTCTGGGGAACGCGCCGCACAATCTCATCGGCACGCTGATCCGGTACTTCAATAACGTCAATAATTCTGGCCATTAGTTCTCTCCTTAAAAGATGGGAGCGGGTAGAACGCAGATGCGTCGGGGGGGGCGGATCGGCACTAATTGATTCAGAAAATTCCTGTTTGCCCGTTCAATTGTCTGACTGCCCCGACGGCGAAGTCCGCCGGGTTTTTTCGTCCTGATTTTGCCGCGTAACAATCATTACTCGCCGGCGGTTACGTCAGTGGCGTCGTCGGTTGCGGTTGATTCAGGCAGCGCATCACCGGCAGCCGCTAAACGGTCGGCGGTTTCCAACACGTCTGCTTCCACCTGGGGCGCATAGTTCTTGCCCATGAGCAGATCGGGCGAAAGCACGGCTTCGCTGCGCTTGTCGTAGAGTGCATCCAATTCATTCACCGTATTCGCTAGCTGGTTGACGGCATCAGCCACCGGGCCGCCGCCGCTGACGACCGTGCTCAACGCATCGATCTCTTCGCTGATTTCTTCAATCCGTTCGGCCATGGCCACGTCGAAACGATGGAGCGCGGCCAGTTCATTTTCCTGAACTTTGGCGGCGTCAAAGAGGCCGGCGTAGCCGTAGCTTGCCGTGCGGATGCGATCGCTCAGGGTCTGCAACCTGGTCACGATCCGGTCCGTCTCGCCTACACTGGTCAGTCCGCCGCTGTTGAGCAACTGGTTCTGGACGTCCAGCAGCCGGCGCTTTTGCCGGTCCAGCTGGTCGGCCATGAGGGTGCGCAGCTTCTTGTCGGCCGTGCGCCGCGTCTCTTTGTCAACATAGCCCTTGATGCCGGGCAAGCCTTTTAGCAATTCTTCAAATGCGCCCATTCGGCCTTGTGCCTGCTCGGCAAATTGACCGGACGGATCGACGGGCGGGGTAGTCATGGGAATGCTCCTTGGTTAATACAAAAGTCAGGGTATCGTTGTGGCTGTCTTTTTCCGGCGCGGGCGCGGTCACGCCGCAGCTTCAGCTGCCGTTTCGGCCGCGGCCCGGGGAGTCAGAAACACTTCGCTGCCGCAGTAGGGGCAGACGACAAGGCCCTTGCCGGCAAACTCCAATTTGCCGCCGCAATTGGGGCAGGTGCGATTTTCGGTCAACTGCTGGCTCTCAACGCTGTACAGAATGCCTTTATCCCAGTTGATGGCCCCGCTGAAGAGCCGCTTGCCCACCAGGTCCCGAATCATATCTTCGACCGCATCGCGTGAAGTCTGCAACTCCGCCATCAGCTCGGGGATGGTGACCTGGCCCTGGGTAAGAACCATATTGAGAATCGTCTTCTCCTGCTGCACCGTGGCGAACTGGGCCTGCTCATCAGTCCCGCGGCGGAAGAGATAAAAGCCGATGCCGAAGATTGGCGCCATGGCCAATAGCGCGACGAAGATGCCCAAGGCCCGGCCGCCGCCCGTGATATTGCCTTCGGAAAAGGCCCAGATTGCAAAGCCCAGCAGCAAAAGTGCGCTGCCAATCATGAGTATTGCGCCGACAATGCGGCCGCCGCCAACCATAGGGACTCCTTCGCTGATGAATAACGAGTGCTGCGTAATCGTTGCCCGCGGATTACGGAAATGCTTCTATTACGGTTCGGCGTGAACGCCACGGCAGAAACTCAACTGGTCTATCACAAGAGGAAACCGTACAAGGATTTCCACCGGGATTCACTGGGTCTACAGCAGGCGTTTATCCAAACCCGCCGCCGCCGCCGCCGCCACCGCCGCCGCCGCCGAAGCTGCCGCCGCCGCTCCAACCGCCGCCACCGCTCCAGCCGCCTCCGCCTCCGCTCGAGCCGGAGCTGGCCGGGCGACTGGTCATGGTGCTGCTGGCGGAGGAGAGCATGCTGCCCAGGCCCACGCTCATGGCGCTGAGGCTGGCGCCCATGCCGGCGCTGCCTTGACTCAGACCGCCGCCTAAGCCGCCGCCTTCACCGTTGCCGCCGCTCCAACCGCCGCCGGTGGGCATGCCGCCGCCCGCGGTAGTTGTGGAAGGTCCGTGCCACGGCGTACCGTAGTAATCGTGGTGGTACGGGCCGTACATGCTGGGTGACGGTACATACCAGCCGGGCGCCGGCGCGTCTACCGCGGTGAACTTGCGGATGAATTCCTTGTCGAAGCCGAAGGCGATGGCGTAGGGCAGCCATTGATCCCAAATCTGCTTTTGGCGTTCGAGATCGGTGTATTTTTCTATGTTCTTCAAATAGGTGCGGAAAGCCTTCCAGCGGGCCGCGACTTCAGACCCCTTGTCCGTTTTACGCGGCATAGCATGGGCCAGGATAATCATGCCGATGGCGGTAACGCCCATGCCCAGGCCCGGCAGGATCGCCATGGGCGTCAACTCGCCGAAAACGCCGAGCAGCAGCACGCCCACAAAGATAGCGCCGAAAAGGCCGGAGATGCCCAACCCCACGTACAGGTTGCGAATTGTGGCCGGACTGCGGTTGAAAAAGCCTTCGCTCACCACGGCATCGTAGAGATCTTTCTTGAGGCCGGGGATCTTGTTGTAGAACTTATTCTTCAAATCAGAAAGCTTGACCTCTTTTTTGCGGCCGAAGAGCGCATCGATAACCTCTTGCTCGTACGGTCGCAACGCCGTGTCGTCCCGCTCCCGGCGATAGATAAAGTCGTAGCCGGTGCGGAAGAAGCCCTCTTCTTTTACTTCGGTAATGCTGATGGCCTTGCGCCGGGCCAGGTCCACCAGCGTGGCGACAATGTCCTGCATGTCGGCCTGTTCATCCAGCAGCGTCCCCACCAAACCCGGCGGCAGGTTGTCAGGCGGTTCCGGCAGGTAATCGGCGACCATGGAGACGGGCTTATCCCGGCCCCACATGTACCAGACTGCATAGAGCCCGGCCGGGCCGCCCAGGGTGAGGAGCAGGCCCAATGCGCCAAACAAGATCGCCGCGATGGGCCCCCAACGTGCGCGGTAAGCCAACTCTTCTTCACGCGCCGCGGCCGCGGCATCCGCCTGCTCCTGCCATGGCTGCACGGCTCCTTCGACCATGCCGGGGGTGAACTCCACCCGGGTTTCAAATTCCTCGCCCGGACGCAGGGTCTGGGTTAGGTCAAAGCGAATGGACGCGCCGTCTTCGGCCACGGTTGCTGTAGCCGCATCCCGCGCGTCCAGCTCGTTGATGTAAGCGGCGTATTGCTGCACCTGTGCGCCCTGGGGCAGCTCAACCGTGACGCTGCCCTCCTGCACGGGGAAGCTGCGATCGCCGTAGATGCCCTTCCACCAGACCTGGTCGCCGTCGCCGTAGTAGCGGAGGCCGCTGTGTACGGTATAGCTCAAAATGTAGGTGTCGCTTGCGTTTTGCAGGGGCGGAAAATACCAGCGAACGGCGTAGCTGTAGTTGCTCTCGTCTACCGTGAACGTATAGGGCTCTTCGCCCCACTCGGCTTGCGTATAGAGGTTGCCCTGGCCGTCGCTGAGCGTCCAGTTATCGATGTAGGAAAAGCGCGAGATGGGGATCTCCCGATAGCCGAAGGTGAATGAGCCCCGGGTGAAGAGGATGGTCTGGGCTTCGCTTACATCAAAGGTTCCGGAGGGATTTACGCGTAAGGTGACATCAAATCGCTCCCAGACCAGCGACTTGTCCTGGGCATGGGCAGCCGGTGCGGCCAGGAAAAAGCCGCAGAAGATCAAGCCGATGAGAAGGAAGAGGACCGCTGCCGGTGCATGCAGTCGTCTTTTGGTATGCATGAAACGCTCCTGTAGTAGAAGACGTCGGAGGAAGATTTGCCTGTTGCTGCGGGCAAGTCAATACGACAAGGGTATTACAAAAGAAGCGACATTGTCTGACATTTTACCAACATCATGGCTGACGTTCAATCGACGTTTCCGTTACTTCCATTTCCGCCAATTGGGTTGCCGCCCAAAGCATGTCGTCATCCTGTGTTTCCAGCGGCGGCAGTTCCTCTAGGTCCATGAGCCCAAAGTGCTGCATGAACAGGTCGGTGACGCCGTAGAGGATGGGCCGCCCCACCGTCTCCAGCCGCCCTACTTCCTCGATCAGTCCCCGCTGGATCAGCGAGCGCAGCACGCCTGCGCAATCTACGCCGCGTACGGCTTCCACCTGCAGGCGGGTGGCCGGTTGGCGATAGGCGATGACGGCCAATGTCTCCAGCGCCGGGCCGCTCAGCTTGGTAGTCAGGTCCAGATTGAGGAAGTCTTCGATGGCGCCTGCTGTTTCGGGCGCAGTGACCAGCAGATAGCGGCCATCGCGATTTTGCAGGCGCAAGCCGCGTCCGTCCTGGCGATACAGGCGATCCAGTCGCTGCAGCGTGGCGTGGATGGACTCCAGCGTGACGTTGAGCGCTTTGGCCAATTGCACCGCGTCCGGGGCCTCGTCGCTGACAAAGAGCAGGCTCTCTACAAGCTGGGTCAATCCCAGGCGGCGGCCATGAGATTCCACCATGATCTCCGCGGGCAGGCCGTTGCTTCCCTCCACAATCTCCAGTTCGGCCTGAACGAGGGGCCCCTCCGGTTCTTGGGTCGCAGCGTCGATTTCTTCGTCATCGACTTCCCTGCCGGCTGCGTCAGGCGAGACGGTATCCGCTTCCGCTTCATCGGAGAGGACGCTCGCCGCTTCCGCCGTAAGCACGTCGTCATCTTCTTGAAGCAGCAATACGTCATCCGCGCTGAATGGTTGCGACGAGGGGATTCCGCTTTCGCCCACGTCGGGCGCAGCTTGTTCCGGCGCGTCGCTGATCGGGGCGGCGCCTTCTTCCCTTTCTTCCTCTTCGTCTTCTTCGGTGCGCACTGCCGGGCTTTCTTTGGCGCGTTCAAGGGAGGAAGCCTCTGTAAATTCTTCCCGCGCCGCAATATTCAGGTCATCAACAAAAGGGGCTGTTTCTGCTGTCGGGCTTTCATCTATTTGCTGTATTTCTTCCATTGCGTCCTTTTTTTTCATTCCCTGCTCCCCTTCTTCTCGCCTGTTTTCCATCTCTCCGATGAGCACCGGCCCTGATTCGCCTGTAAAGGACGCCCGCCAGAAGACGCGGAAATTATGGGCCGTCACGCGGAGGAAGCGGCGAATAGGCATGGCGAGCTAGCTCCATTCGGGATCGTAAGGCGCATAGCGCAACTGTACATCCAGCCTGCCCAGCTTGAGCCCCATATCCTGCTCGATGATGTCGCGGGTGACTTCCACTACCTCATCGGTCTTCATGGGCACATCGACGTTGGGCGCGGTCTCCACCTCCAGGCGGATGTCTACAGCGCCGCCCCGGGACTTGACGCTGGGGATCACCGTGACGATCTCGGCGAGTTGATCCAGATGCCACTCCAGCCGGCGGCCGATGCTGTCCGTGTCCAGTTCCACCGAGCCGCCCTCAACCGTGCGCACGCGTACGCCGCGCCGGCGTCCTGTCCACAGTTCCGTAATGAGCAACGTCCCGAACAGGGCGACGGCGCCCACCACCACGGCGATTTGACCAATGACAAAATTGGCGCTGTTCTCCTCTTGCCAGCCGGTCAGTTGGGCCAGCCGGCCGTCCAAAAAAAGTTGGGCCTGGGCCAGCGCACGAAAAGGCATCACCGCGACGTAACAGATGAGGAGCAACAGGAAAAGCCACAGCAACGCGGCGACAATTCGATTCAACAGATTCATAGCAATAACCAGTGAGGCGAAATGGATAGTTGGCCCGATTATACATCACCAGGCGACCGGGGCGTGATTGGGTGATTGGTTAATTGGGTAACTGGCTGATTGGATGACTTGTCATCAGTCATCAAGTCAACCAATCAACCGCGCAACCCAAAACAGCGCAACCGTCAGCAGCATGCCCAGTCCGGCCAGGAGGAGTCCCGTGAGCCAGCCTGTGGGCTGATAGCGCAGAATAACCGTGTGCTCGCCGGCGGGGAGCGGTACGCCGCGGAAGAGATAGTTAGCAGGCAGGACCGGCGCGGCCTGACCGTCCACCGTCGCTTGCCAGCCTGGGTAGTACGTGTCGGTCAGGACGAGGAGCCCGGCCGCGTCGCTCCGGGTGCGTACCTCCACCCGCTCCGGCCGGTAGGTGATGATCTCCGCTCTGCCCGCGTCGGAGTCGGCTTGCGGAGAAAAGTCGGCCGGGAGATCGCCTTCCAGCGCAGGCTTGCCCAGAGCGGCGCTGACATCCTCCTCCAGATAGGCCAGGGCTTCCTCGGGGTCGCCCACCGGCTGCCAATCGGAAAGAAGGCGGGCCCGGGGCGTGACGGCTTCGTTGCGGTAAATTTTCACGTCGCCGCTGTGGACCAGGGAAAATGCGCCCCGGTCCGATGGGAGGAGGGGCGTAAACATGCCCGTCCGCGCGTCGACCAGCGTCACCGCGCGGATGACGACATCGCGGTCGTCGGCCAGGCGGGTTACGATCAGGCCCTCGGGCGCAAGGGGCGCGGCAAGAGACAGGCGCGCCAAATATTCCTGCTCCCCCTTCTCCACATCCCGATAGGCGATCTCCGCGCCGGCGGCCGCGGCTGCCGGGCTGTCCAGGCGCGGGTCGGCCCACGCCGCACCCGGCTCATGGCCCGCGTTGATGGTGAGCGTCTCCGTGATCGCGCCGTTGTGCAGGACGTCCACCCGCGCGATTGGGCGATTGGGGCCCGGCGCATCCTCCCCCGCAACAAAACCGATAACGTTGATATGGGTCGCTTCAAAGGCGATGGGCGCGTCAATGGTCACGGCGGGCAGTTCATCCGTCAGGCGCGCGCCGATCTGCCGGTCATAGTAGACGTCATCGTACCAGAGGTCCCGGACCTTGTCGGTGATGATGTGCTCTACGTTGAAAAGGGTCAGGCGGTCAGCCGGCGGCATCTCGTCGATCTGCTCGCGCAGGCGGCCGTCGGGCACCAGCTCCTCGGGCGGAATAAAGAGAGTCAGGCTGCGGAGGTAGCGCTGGAGGGGCAGCACGCCGCCGTCAAAGCCGTCTACCGCCGGCACGCGCCACAACAGCGGCAAATTTGGTGCCAGAATTTCCTGGGATTTCTGGGCGATGACCAGCTGGCGAAAGGCCCGCTCATCCAGCGCCGCGTGGTCGCCCTGCGCCAGAATGCGGTGGTAGTCGGCCATGTCGCCGGGGTCAAAGGTGAGCGCGCTCATGCTCAGAAAGCGTCCGGCCGCGTCGGGATGATCCCCGCGATCCGCAGCTGTGAGCAGATGCGCGGGCGCAGTGCGCAAGCCATAGACCGCATCGGGCGCGGTGGTTTGGGTGTGGGGCAACGCCCGCGCGGCCAGCAGCAGTTCAACGCCCGTGAGGCCGACGAGGAAAACGGGCGCTAATGTCCGCATCCGAGGCCCATGTTTTTGCAGGGCCTCTGCGCCTATACCGGCCAGCACGGCCATCCCCAGGGTGTAGAGCATCATCCAGCGCGCGGGCGCGCGGAAGAGATCGAAGCCGGGCACGATTTTGTAGAAGGCATAATAGGCGGGATTCCAGCGCCCCGCGGCCAGAAAGAGCCCCAATCCGGCAAAGAGCAAGCCAAAGGTCCGGCTCCCTCCCCGCCCGCGCCACGCGCCCAGCAGGGCCAGGAGCATTCCCGCGACGCCCACGTACGCCACAAATTCGGTGTAGCCTTCCGTGGCGAAGACGACGCCCAGATCGGCCAGGCCATAGGAGGGGAAGAGGGTCCAAAACAGGTACAGGGGTTTGAGGCTGAAGCTGCCGGCCTCGCTGTAGGAGAGGCCGCCGCTGCGCAGGCCCAACCCGCTTAGTTCCAGGGTGGGCAGAAGTTGGGGCGCGGCCAGGAGCGCGCCCAGGATCACGCCGCCGCCGTATGTAAGCAGGCCGGGCGCTATGCTGCGCAAAGCCCGGCCCGGCGCGCGCAGCGTGACCCGATCAACCAAGGGCCAAATGCTCCAGACGCCCGCGGCCAGGAGGTTGATGTAGACGGATTGGGTGTGACCGGCCAGGAGCATGAGCGCAGTAAGGAGCCCGAACAGAGCGGCGCTCTGCGCCATCCGGGCGCGCTTTTCCTGTACGTTCTCCAGCACGAGAATGAGCCAGGGCAGCCAGGCCACGCCGTTCAGTTGGTTGATGTGGCCGACTAATCCGCCCACGAAACCGCTTCCGGCCAGAATCACGCCGGTGGTGAGGGCGGCAAAAAAGCCGTAGCCCCAACGGCGCATGAGGGCATAGCCGCCCAACCCCAGAAGCCACGTGTGGAGGGCCGCGCTCCAGTAGATCTGCCTGGTGACGGGCAGCCAGCTCAAGGGCCAATGAAGGGGGTAGAGGACCGCGGCCTGGGGATTGGCCAGGAAGGGCGCGCCCATAAAAATATAGGGATCCCAGAAGGGGATGCGGCCTTCCCGCAGCGCGGCCGCGGCGTAATCGCGGTAGGGATAGAAGTAGTGGAGTATGTCGCCCCCGGCCAGCACCCGGTTGGTGAAGAGCAGCCGGGCAAAGAGGGCCAGGACAAAGAGGAGCAGGACCAACGCCGCGCCGCCGGCGCGGATTCGCGCCGGGCGCAGACGGGAGGAAGGCGACGAAACGTGAGAACCGGACATGATAGCGGGATTGTGGATTCTCGCCGGGAAATTGTCAATTACGCCGCTATCTGCTACGGCTTTTGACAGATAAAATGACCGGGTCTATACTGGCGGGCATGATGAACCATCTGTCCGTATTCGTCGCGAATATCGCCAATCGCGCCGCTGCGCAGGCTGCGGCGGCAGCTAGCTGCGTGTTGCGGTAGGGACGGAAGTCCGCCGCAGCACGATTCTGCGGCGTAGGTTATGGGCCAATCTGTACGATTTGCAACGCCGTGGAAGCTTCCACGGCGTCTTTCATTTTTTGGTCCGGCGGGCGCAATGCGCCAATGCATCCAAATCAATTGGGCGTCTTCAAGCTCAGCGGGGGCGTCCGCTTTACTGACCACTGATCATCCGACTGATTATCTGAGAGGAAGCCTTATGCGCTTATCACCCGATGACGTGCGCCACGTGGCGGAGCTGGCCAAGCTCAGCCTGACCGCGGAAGAGGCGCAAGAGTATGCTGAACAATTGTCGGATATTCTGGAGTACGCAGACGCGCTCAAGGAGATCGACACCACGGGCGTGGCACCCACGCCCTACGTGTTGCCCCTGACCAGCGTCATGCGCGAAGACGAGCCGCATGACGGCCTCAGTAATGAGGAAGCCCTGGCCAATGCGCCTGATGCCGCAGACGGCTTTTTCCGGGTCAAAGCTTATTTTGGGGAGTAACCGCGGGAGAATCATGAACTTATACGAACTGACCATTCAGGAAGCGCTGGACGGCATGGACCGGGGCGATTTTACGGCGGTGGAGCTGACCGCGGATCTGCTGGGCCGCATCGGCGCTGTGGAAAGGGAGATCCAGTCCTTCCTCACCGTAACGGGCGAGTTGGCCCTGGCGCAGGCCGCGCGGGCGGACGCGCGGCGGCGGCAGGGTGACGCTTCCCCCCTCCTGGGCATTCCTCTGGGCATCAAGGATGTCCTCTCGACCCGGGATGTGGAGACGACCTGCGGCAGCAAAATCCTCAAGGGCTACGTGCCGCCCTACACCGCAACCAGCGTAAAGAAGCTGGAAGCGGCCGGTATGGTTATGCTGGGGAAGACCAATACCGACGAGTTTGCCATGGGGTCCAGCACCGAGAACAGCGCTTACCACACCACCCGCAATCCCTGGAACCTGGAACGGGTGCCCGGCGGCAGCAGCGGCGGTTCGGCCGCAGCCGTGGCCGCGGGCGAGGCGTTGGGCGCCTTGGGCACGGATACGGGCGGCAGCGTGCGCCAGCCGGCTTCCTTTTGCGGCGTGGTGGGGCTCAAGCCTTCTTACGGCCGCGTGAGTCGCTATGGGCTGGTCGCCTACGGCAGCAGCCTGGACCAGATCGGGACCTTAACCAAAGACGTGAGGGATGCCGCGCTGCTCCTCAACGTCATCGCGGGTCATGATCCGCGTGACAGCACCAGCCTGCCCGACGCGACGCCGGATTACCGCACCGCCCTCACCGGCGACGTGCGCGGCTTGCGCGTCGGCGTGCCTGCAGAGTACTTCATCGACGGCATAGAGCCGGATGTGGAGCAGGCCGTGCGCGAGGCCATTGCCCAGTTGGCGCACCTGGGCGCGGAGATTATCCCCGTAAGCCTGCCCAATACGGACAAGGCCGTTCCCGTCTATTACATGATCGCCACGGCGGAGGCCGGCGCCAATCTGGCCCGCTTTGACGGCATCCGCTTCGGCTACAGCGCGGGCGCGGATCGCCTCATGGACAACTACCGCCAGACCCGGGGCGAGGGTTTTGGTCCTGAGGTGAAGCGCCGCATCATGCTGGGGACCTATGTGCTGAGCGCGGGGTACTATGACGCGTATTACGGCAAAGCTCAGCAGGTGCGCACCCTCATGAAGCAGGATTTTGAGGACGTCTTTAGCCGGGTTGATGTGATCGCATGCCCGGTTTCGCCCACCACCGCGTTCAAAATCGGCGAAAAGTCCGACGATCCCATGGCCATGTATCTGGCCGACGTCTTTACCCTCAGCCTGAATCTGGCCGGCATGTGCGGCATCAGCGTGCCCTGCGGTTTGGATGC
Organism: Caldilineaceae bacterium; assembly: GCA_020433455.1. Lineage (GTDB taxonomy): Bacteria > Chloroflexota > Anaerolineae > Caldilineales > Caldilineaceae > JAGRCP01. The sequence goes on from JAGRCP010000101.1 coordinate 48,191, forward strand.
TGCCGGCCTGCCCATCGGCCTCCAGCTTATCGGCCCCCACCTGGGCGAAGAGGTCATTCTCCGCACGGCCCACGCCTACGAGCAGAGCACAAATTTTGGCCTCAGCGTCGGTGGATTGGCCGCCGCTAGCCGCCGGCACGTTGCGGGCTGACCGGATCGCAACGTGTGAGCGGCTCAAACCGGCGGTAGTGCATGTCATTTTCAATCGCCAAACTCCTTTCCCACAGAGGCCAATTTTATGCAGACCGTCTATCCTTCTTCCCAGGTAACCCAACCCGTTAACGGCGTACGCGCCAGGATGCGCAACCACGAAGATCGCATCAGCGCACGGGTGAAAACCGTGCCGCCGTCGGGTATCCGTCGCTATTTCGACATCGCCGCGACCATGGAGAACGTCGTCAGCCTGGGCATCGGCGAGCCTGACTTTATCTCGCCGCCGCCCATTCTCAACGCGGGCATTGCCAGCCTGAAGCGGGGCCAGACCGCGTACACGTCCAATGCCGGCCTGCTTGAACTGCGTGAGGCGGTGGTCGCCAATTTGCGCACGCGTTATGGGGCCAAAGCCTACGATGCGGACCGGGAAGTTCTCATCACCGTGGGCGTGAGCGAAGCCATGTATCTCATCATGCAGGCCATTCTGGATTGGGGTGATGAGGTCATCGTGCCCCAGCCTTGCTTCGTCAGCTATACGGCCGGCGTCATTCTCGCCGGCGGCACGGTGGTGGATATCCCCACCTATGCTGCCGATGATTTTCGAGTGCGCCCCGAGGAGATCCGCAAGGCCATCACCCGCCGCACCAAGGCGATCCTCATCGGCTTTCCCTGCAATCCAACCGGCGCGGTCATGGACCGGGAGGGCATGCTGGAGATTGCCCGCATTGCCGAGGAGCACGATCTCATCGTTATTTCCGATGAGATTTACGATCGCCTGGTCTACGGCGATCATGAGCACGTCATGTTTGCAGCCCTGCCCGGCATGGCCCGGCGCACCATCCACCTGGGCGGCATGAGCAAGGATTACGCCATGACCGGCTGGCGCATCGGCTACGCGTGCGGACCGGAAGCGCTCATCGGGGCCATGCGTAAGATTCATCAGTACCTCATCATGTCCGCGCCCACTGTGGGACAAGAGGCCGCGCTGGCTGCATTTACCGATCCGGCCACGGAAGCGTACGTGCAGCAGATGGTCGCCAGCTATGATGCCCGCCGGCGCTTTATCGTGGACGGCCTGAACGCCATCGGACTGGACTGCTTCGAGCCCCGGGGCGCGTTCTACGCCTTTCCCAGCATTCGCAGGACGGGATTGGACGAGCATCAGTTCTGTGAGCTGCTGCTGCGTGAAGAGCAGGTGGCCGTCATCCCCGGCAGCGCATTCGGCCGGGGCGGCGAAGGTCACGTGCGCTGCGCCTATGCCGCGTCAATGGAGGACATTGAAAAGGCCCTGGAGCGGATGGCGCGGTTTATGCAGACGTATGGGTGAGGGAGAGATTGAAGATTGAAGAATAAAGAATAAAGATTGAAGATTGGGGCAGTGGATATGTGACATGTGCTGCGTGACGGGTCCCGTCACGCAGCACGTATTTACGCGTCACGCCTTATTCTGCGCGGCAAGGCAGGTCGTAGAGGCGCAGCCAGTCAAAGGCGATGTCGGCGACTACGTCCCGCGCCCCGCCGACCAGGCCGGTATTGCCTGCGGGCAGGGCCAAGTCCGAGACGCCGTAGAGGAGGGTGTCGTTGCCGAGGAAGTTCAGCGTGCGACCGTCATCCTGCAGGGCGATCTTGTTGGCCTGTCCCGCTGGCAGGAGCGCCGGCGCCGGCGTCCACGGTTGCAGCGTCTGCCAGGCGCCTTCGACCTGGGCCAGCGCCCGATAGTTTCCCCGACCGTCTATGACGAAAAGATAAAAATTCTGCGTATTTTGAAAACGCCCCAGCAGGCCGGCGTACGCGTCGGGCGCGTCGGCGGCAATGATTGCGCTGGTCTCTGTGCGATAGGGGCCGAGGCAGCTCTTTCCCAGCACGCTCCAGGCCAGGTTGTCGGGCCAGACCCGCATGCGGTAGGCGCCCGTATCTTCGTCCGTCCATATCTCGTATTGTTGAGGCAGGGACTCCTCCGCCAGCCCGCCGCGGGCCGTCGAAAAGTTCATTTCCGCCAGCCTGTGATAGGGACTTCCGGCCGGCAGATCGTAGGAAAGCGCAATGGCCTCATCCTGGGCGTCGTACGTGAAGCCGCTTTGCAAGGCTGCACGTACGTCCGGCAGGCGCGTTGGCCATCCCCGTATGGTCGCGAAGATAAGGAGCGCTGTGGCCAGCGCCAGGAGCGCGACGAGGAAGGGCAGTCGGCGCAAGTGCCTGTCGCTATGGGCCCGGGGCGGTCGCTGAATGGTTCCGCGTGCCGTCGGGCGGGCCGGGCTGAGTCCCACAGCCTGACGCTTGCGCGCCCGCGCGTCATCTGCGCCAGCGGGCGTTTGGTAGGCCGCGTTTTTCTCTTCGCTGTAAACTTCTGTCCGGCTGTTGGGCATCATGGCAGTCTGTTAACGGTTGCAGATAAGCAATGTCCCGCATTATAGCATCGGGCGCGGAGCAAACTCAAAGGATGATCGGAATGAACGATATTTTCGCATTGCCAATCATTGCTTCTTCATTTAGAATGAGCCGACCTCAAATTTTACCCCACCAGACGAGCAGCGCAGCATGACGATGCAGACGGCAATCCGAATTTTGTTTGTGGGTCGGCGCTCACAAACGGCAGAGGAATTGAATCGGATTTGCTCTGATCCGTCGCTTTGCTCCCCGGATGACCGGATAGACGATTCATTTGCGCTTGAATTCCGCATGGTGACCAACCAACGCTCGGCGCTTGCCCTCTTTAATTCCGATCCGCCCCATATCATCCTGATGGAACTCAACGCCCAGCCCAACAGTCGTATCCGTTTTCAGGAAATGGTGCGCTATCGCCTGCCCACGGCCGCAGTTATCGCGGTGGGCAGGCATGCGCCCGACAAACCGGCTGCCTTTGACGCCTATCTGCCTGTCCCGCTCCAAGGAAATGAGGTCTGTCGGTTAATCCGACGCATCTGCGTAGATGCCGAGGGGTATCATTTGAAGAAGGGCGACGTCACGCTCAACATTGCCACCCGGACCGTCCTGACGCCCAATGGGCATTATCACATGACGCCCAAGCAGTGCATGCTGTTGCAGATGCTCATGCAGCGTAACGGGGAAGTGGTGGCGCGCCAGGAACTGATGCGCGTCATCTGGAACACGTCATTTGTGGAGGATACGCGTACGCTGGACGTTCACGTACGCTGGCTGCGCGAGCGGATTGAGGATGACCCCTCCCAGCCCAAATATCTGCTGACCGTCCGGGGCGTAGGCTATCAGCTGAACCTGTAGCCTACCCAAGCTGGCGCCTTGCCTCTACGACGTTGGGCAATCGATCGATCTTGGTCAGAATGCGGGTAAGCTGGGCGGCGTTGCCGATCTCCAGCGTGGCGTTGATGATGGCCATATTATTCTTCTGCCCCGTCAGCGCCTCGACGCTCACCATGTTGATTTTGTCATCGGCCACCAGTCCGGCCACATCCCGCACCAACCCGGCCCGATCATAGGCGCTGACCCGAATTTTGACCGGAAAGGTCTGCTCCTGCTGTGTCTTCCACTGTACGTCAATGAGCCGGCCCTCGCGCCCCTTGCGGAAGGTGCCGTCCACATTGGGACAGGTCGTGCGATGGACGGTGATGCCCCGCCCTCGGGTGACATAGCCCACAATCTGATCGCCGGGCACAGGATTGCAGCAGCGCCCCAGGTGGGTCAGCAAGCCGTCCACGCCCTGCACTTGCAGACTGCCCGTGGCGACCCGGTTGACCTCGCTGCGCTTAACGTTGAGTTCTTTGTGCCACTCATCCTTGCGCTCTTCCTGCTCCTTGTCCAACAATTTTTGCGCGATGTGCTGAGAGTTGACTTCGCCGTAGCCGATGGCGGCCAGGAAATCATCCACTCGCTCATAGTTGGGAAAGAGGCGCATCACCGACTCAAAACTGTCGGTGACGGAGAGGCGCTTTAGCTCCTTTTCCAGCATGTGGCGGCCGCGCAGGATGTTGTCGTCCCGATTTTGCTTACGCAGCCAGGAGCGGATCTTGCTGCGCGCGCGTTGGGTCGCAATGTACTCCAGGTTGGGGTTGAGCCAGTCGCGACTGGGCCCGCCGCGCTTGGCCGTCACCACCGAAACTTGATCGCCGGTTTGCAATTTGTAGTCCAACGGTTTTAGTTGGCCGTTGACATTGGCTCCCCGGCAGCGGTGGCCCAGTTCCGTATGGATGGCGTAGGCCAGATCGATGGGCGTAGAGCCGGCGGGCAGATCGATCACATCGCCCTTGGGCGTAAAAATGTAGACCCGATCATGGAACACGTCTGAGGCCATGCCGTCCAGAAAGGCCCCGGCGTCGGTCACTTCGTGGCGCCAGTCCATGAGCTGACGCAGCCAGTTGATCTTTTCCTGGAACTTGTTTTCGAATGCACGTCCTTCTTTGTACGTCCAGTGCGCGGCAATGCCCAATTCGGCGATTTGGTGCATCTCGTGGGTGCGAATCTGCACCTCCATGGGCAGGCCGCCGTCGGGGCTGACGACCGCGGTGTGGAGGCTGCGATACATATTCTCCTTGGGGTTGGCAATGTAGTCGTCAAACTCGCCGGGGATGGGGCGCCACAGCGTATGCACCACGCCCAGCGCCGCATAGCATTGGGCCTCCGTGTCAACGATAATGCGGAAGCCGTGGATGTCATAGATGTGCTTAAAATCGACGCCCTTGCGCTCCATCTTTTTCCAGATGCTGTAGATGTGCTTAGGCCTGCCGCTGATTTCCGCCTGAACGCCGACCTGATGGAGAGCGTGCTCCAATTCCTTGATGGTCTTGTGCACCAGCGCCTCGCGTTCGCTGCGCTTTTGTTCTAGCTGTTTGGCCAGATCCTGGAAGAGTTCCGGCTCCATGTAGCGGAAGCTCAAATCCTCCAACTCCCACTTGATCTGCCAGATGCCCAGACGATTGGCCAGGGGCGCAAAGATCTCCTGAGTTTCCCGCGCGATGCGCTTGCGCTTGTGGCCGGGTTGCCCTTTCAGCGTGCGCATGTTGTGCAGGCGATCGGCCAGCTTGATCAACACGACCCGGATATCTTCCACCATGGCCAGAAACATCTTGCGTAACGATTCGGCCTTGGCGTCGCTCATCGTGATGGTGCGCTCGCCCACCGTGGCTGTTTTAACTTTGCTCAGTTCGTTGATGCGCTTCAGCTTGGTAACGCCGTTAACCAACTCGGCTACCGTGTCGCCGAAGTGAGTCCTGAGATATTCGATGTCAAATGCCGTATCCTCCGCCACATCATGCAGCAGGCTGGCCGAGAGCGTGTCCACGTCCAGGTTCAGTTCGGCCAAAATAACGGTGACGGCAATCGGATGGGTCATGTAGGATTCGCCGCTGCGCCGCTTCTGCTCCCGATGGGCATAGCTGGCAACCAGGTAGGCTTTGAGCAACTGTTCCTTCTCTGCCTGGCCGAAATAGGACGGCAGATGATTCATCAGATAGTCCATACCGTCGATCTCGTCCTGGCCAGGCTCAATGCGAAGAACGTCCTGTCCGTCCATCGTAGGCAGGTCCGGAAAAAGCAATTGCGCCTGCATAGCGGCAGGCGCAGGACGAGAGGCATCTTTGGTTTTTGGCAAACTCTGCCTGTTGGGCATTTTTTCTACACTATGAAGGTCGGCATCTGCCGCGTCACCGTTTGTCCAGGGTCCATTGTCCGGCTCCGACTCATCCGGGGCGTCGGAGACAGGCTGCGCGTCGCGCACTGCTTTGCGCACTTTCCCATTTACGGGGGGGGTCGGTCGCTCTTCTTTGTCTGGATATCGAGGTATTACTGTTTGCGCCTTCATGCGTGCTCCTGCCTGGGACATTCAGAGACGAATCACCCGATAGAACAGAGGGGGCTGTTGCGGGCCTGTATCGTCCACATTGCAAAGCCGAAAAAGATTTGCAACCTTTATTATAGTAGGAATGGGCAGGAGTGGCAATGGGGAAAAATCATATTTTGCGCTGTATGTGGCTGTGAATCATGGCTGCCGCCCGCTGAACGATTTGCCCTGTTTTTTCTTCTTCTGCATCAATTTCCTCTGTATCAATCCAATGCAGATCCTGCATGCGACGAAAGGATGTGCTCTGATGACGGACAAAGCGATGGGTTTCGCTTTGGATGCGTTCAATAGCCTCAGGCAGCGTCATGTCGCCCGCCAGGTAGGCGATCATCTCCCGATAGCCCAGGCTGCTCATAGCCGGCAGCGCAGGCGAATACCCCGCGTCCAGCAGCGCCCGGGTCTCCTCCGCCAGGCCGGCGGCCGCCATTTCTTTCACCCGCCGGTCAATCCTGGCGTAGAGGACCGGGCGTGGCCTGGTCAACCCAATCTTTAGAGATGAGTAGGGCGGCGGGTGCGCGCCTTCCAGCTCCACCTTGGGCGTCCCGGTGAGGAGAAATATCTCCAGCGCACGCAGCACCCGCCGGGGGTTGCGCCCGTCAATGACCGCGGCTGTGGCCGGGTCCAGGCGGGTCAGGCGTGCGAAGAGGGCATCTACCCCCGATGCGGCTAATTCCGCCTCCAGCTCGGCGCGCAGCGCGGGATCGGGCGGGACAGCGGGAAAGCGCAGCCCTTCCGTCACCGCACGCAGATAAAGCGCAGTGCCCCCAACTAAAAAAGGCAAGCCGCCCCGCTGGTGTATCTTATCAATGGTCCGATAGGCCAGCTCCTGATATTCGGCGGCGGTTAACGTTTCATCCGGATTCCGAATATCCAACAGGTGATGGGGAACCTGAGCCTGCTCCTCGGCCGTGGCCTTGGCGGTTCCGATGTCCATCATGCGGTAGATTTGGCGGCTGTCTGCGCTGATGACCTCACCGTTGAAGCGCCGGCAGAGGGCCAGGCTCAATGCGGTCTTGCCCACGGCGGTGGGGCCGGTCAGAACAATCAGGGGCGGGTGAGAAGTGGGGGCGGCGGTAATCATGGGCGCTTCTGTCGTGGAACTTTCTGGCATGAGTCTATCGCGTCAAGCGTTAGCCGGTGACGGCCCCGCGCAGGTGATCGATGGCTTCCAGCTTGCCCGCGGCATCCATTTGCACGGCAACCACATCGATGCGCCACGGTCCGGTCCAGGCGACTTCCTGGACATAGTGTGCGGCGACTTCCCGCAGTTTGGCCGCTTTGCGCGGGGTGATGGACTGCTGGGCCGTGCCGAAGCGCATGCCCCGGCGGGTGCGCACTTCCACAATGACGAGCCAATCCCGCTCAGCGCCGCCTGTGCTGTAATCGGGGGCGCGCTCCCGGGCGATGAGGTCCAACTCGCCCGCGGGGCAGCGCCAGTTGCGCGTAATGAGGGTGAAGCCTGCCGCGCACAGGGCCTGTGCGGCCAACTCTTCACCGGCTGCGCCCAGCTTTTGGCGTGGATGGGTCATGTCAGCGCGCCTCCTGCTCCGGCTTCCGTTCCGGCTGCACGGCATCGAAGAGGGATGGGCGGCGCGCAATGGGCGCAAAGCTGTGGCGATGGATGGGGCAGGGGCCGCGTTCTGCCAATGCGGCCAGGTGCGCGGGTACGCCATAGCCTTTGTGGCGGGCAAAACCGTATGCGGGAAAGCGGACGTCCAGCGCCGCCAGATGCTCATCCCGCGTCACCTTGGCCAGGATGGATGCCGCGGCCACGGAGACAATGCGCTGATCGGCTTTGGTCAGGCTTTCCTGGCGGATGTTGAGACCGGGCAGCTTGACCCAGTCGATGAGTAGATAATCCGGCGGCGGCGTGAGTCCGGCCACGGCCCGCTGCATGGCCAGGCGGGTGGCCGGGGCAATGCCCATCTGGTCAATCTCCGCAGCCGAGGCCATGCCCACGCTCCAACTGAGGGCCGCGGCGCGAATGGCTGCGGCCAGTTCCGTCCGCGCCGCGGGCGTCAAGAGCTTACTATCCCGTACGTCGCGCCAGACGCCTGTTGGTTCGCAACAGCGCGGCAGGATCACCGCACCTGCGGCCACCGGTCCGGCCAGCGCGCCCCGGCCGGCCTCGTCAATGCCGGCTATGTGCTGAAATCCCATTTGCCAGAGACGCGTCTCATGCTCTAAATTAGGCGGTAGCGGGTGATCGGGCATATCCATACGATAGCATAGCCGCCTTGCCCGGCCAAGGAAGGGAGAATGGGGAATGAGTGAGCCGCATATTCGTCCAGCCGCAATCGATGATTGGCCCGCCATCGAGCGGATTTATCGCGAGGGCATTCGTACCGGCCACGCAACGTTTCAGACCGAGGAACAGATCCCGGCCGGTGAGGAGTGGTTTGCCGGCAAAAAGGATGGGCTGATTTTCGTAGCCGTGACGGACGCTTCAGACGGACGACAGGCCGTTGCAGGTTGGGCCGCGCTCGCCCAGGTTTCCGATCGCTGCGTCTATGCAGGCGTGTGTGAAGTGTCTATCTATGTTGCTGCGTCCCGACGGGGCCAGGGCGTGGGCCGGATTTTGCTGCATCATCTGGTCGATGCGTCGGAGGCTGCCGGTATCTGGACCCTGCAGGCCGGCATTTTCCCCGAAAATCAGGCCAGCATTCGCCTGCATGAGCAGGCCGGCTTTCGGGTTGTGGGCGTGCGGGAAAAGTTGGGGAAGATGGACGAGGTCTGGCGTAACGTTACGTTTCTGGAGCGCCGATCGCCGATTGTGAACTGATGGATGAACTGATGTCTGCATTGACGGAAGCAGGCCGCGGTGCTACACTTTCGCTTGTCAATGCAGCGTGACCTTTTTGAGGATATGCTATGAGCAACGTACAGCGAATTTGTCCCCACTGCGGCGAGAGCGGCGATCTCCAGGCGTCTCACTGCCCCCACTGCGGCGAAGATCTGTCCGGCGGCGTGCCCATGCGCCAGGAGAATGCGTTATCGGCTACCGTTACCCGGGCTGCTCTGCCCGTACTGGCCGGTGCAGCCGGACTGATTGTGCGCGCGGGTTGGAAGGTTTTGCAGAACCGGCTCACCGCGGCCGCGGCCCAGCAGGCGCTGGATCCCACCGCTCGATCAACCGATATGGCGCGCCGCACCGCTCAGGCGCCCACGCCGCGCGCGGGCGGCCGCTCTGTGCGGATTCGCTCGGCCTGGTCTGTTGGCGACGGCCGGGGCAACTGGCGGCACGGTTCGTCGGAACACATTATTGAGTTCGATGAATAGAG
>JAGRCP010000102.1 GCA_020433455.1 Caldilineaceae bacterium
TGACCTTCTCGCAGTGAAGTCAATTTGTGCAATAAAAAACGACCGGCATATGCCGGTCGTTTTTTATTGCACAAATTGTACTGTCTACCGGCGGTCGCGCCGTCCGCCGCCGCGGCGATCCCGATCTCTGCCGCCGCTGCTCCGGCGTCCGCCGCCGCCGCCGCCCTTGTCGGCATTCTGAGCCTCTTCCACGGACCAGCCTTCCAGCACGGCCTGGCGGCTCATGCGCACCTTGCCGTTGTCCTCGGAAATGACCATGGCGGTCAGCTCATCACCCAGTTTGGCAATATCCTCCACCTTGCCGACCCGGTAGTCGGCCAGTTGGCTGATGTGGATCATGCCGTCTACGCCGGGCAGAATGTTGACGAAAGCGCCGTAAGGCTCAACCCGCACCACGGTGCCGGTGTAGATCTTGCCGACCTCCACCTCTTCCATGATCTGGTCTACCTCGGCCAGGGCGTCGTCGGCCGCTGCGCCCTCACCGGAGATGAAGACGCTGCCGTCTTCTTCGATGTCGATCTTGACGCCGTACTTCTCCTGAAGGCCCCGCACCACTTTGCCGCCGGGACCGATGAGCTTGCCGATCTTTTCGGGATCGATGCTCGTGCTCAGGATACGCGGCGCGTAATCGCTCAGTTCCTCCCGAGGGGCGGGCAGCACTTCCAGCATCTTATTGAGAATGTAGAGGCGTCCTTCACGCGCTTGGTTCAGCGCCTGGGTAAGGATGGCAAAGTCCAGCCCCTTGATCTTGAGATCCATCTGCAAGGCGGTGATGCCGTGCTCGGTGCCTGCCACCTTGAAGTCCATGTCGCCCAGCGCATCTTCCAGTCCCTGGATGTCGCTGAGGACCTTGTACATGCCTGTTTCCTGGTCCTGAATCAGGCCCATGGCGATACCGGAGACCGGCGCCGAAATGGGCACGCCCGCATCCATGAGGGCCAGGGTGCTGCCGCAGACGGAGCCCATGCTGGTGGAGCCGTTGCTGCTCATGACCTCGCTCACCAGGCGCAGAGTGTAGGGATAATCGGGAGGAATCACCGCCAGCAGCGCGCGTTCGGCCAGCGCGCCGTGACCGATTTCCCGGCGCTTGGGACCGCGCATGGGGTACGCCTCGCCCGTGCTGTAGGGCGGGAAGTTGTAGTGATGGAGATAGCGCTTCTCATCCGCGGGCTGAAGGGTGTCCAGCCGCTGCGCGTCGCCGGGCGTGCCCAGCGTCGCAATGGTGAGAACATGGGTCTCGCCGCGCATGAAGAAGCCCGACCCGTGGACCCGGGGGATGCGACCGACCTGACAGCTGATCGAGCGGATCTCGTCCGTGGCTCGACCGTCCGGGCGGATGCCCTCGTCCAGGATGCGGCGGCGGATGGTTTCCTTCACCACGCTGTCAAAGGCGTCGCTTACATCCTGCTGCGATACTTCTTCGCCCTCGTAGGCGTCGGCAAATGATTCATCCAGCTCGGCCTGGACCTCACTGAGCGCGTCCTTGCGATCGTGCTTGTTGAGTCCCTGGGCGATGACGCCAGCGACCTTGGCCGTGGCCGCGTCTTTGACCGCCTCCAGCGTGGAGATTTCCGGCACGAAGAGCATGACGTCGCTCTTCTGCTTGCCCACATCGGCGTGCATCTGCTCAATCATGTCCAGAACCGGCTGCATAGCCTCGTGGGAGAGCTTGAGCGCTTCCAGCATGAGGTCTTCGGGCAGTTCGTGCGCGCCCGCTTCCACCATGAGGATATTGTCCCGGGTGCCGGCGGCGGTCAGGTTGAGGTTGCTGCGCGCCAATTCATCGGCCGTGGGGTTGACGATGAATTCGCCTTCCACAAAGCCGATGGTGCTGGCGGCTACGGGCCCCATCCACGGGATGTCGCTGATGTGGAGGGCGGCCGAAGCAGCGCTGATGGCCAGCGGGTCCATGAGGTTTTCGCCGTCAGAGCTGAGCGCAGTGATGATAATCTGGGTTTCGTTGCGCATGCCCTTGGGGAAGAGCGGGCGCAGGGGGCGATCCACCAGACGCGCCACCAGGATGGCCTGTTCGCTGGGGCGGCCTTCCCGGCGGAAGAAACTGCCGGGGATGCGCCCGGCCGCATAGAGCTTTTCCTCGAACTCTACGGTCATGGGGAAGAAGCTCATACCCGGCCGCACATCCTTGCTCATGGTCGCCGTGGCCAGAAGCACCGTATCGCCGTAGCGCACGGTGACGGCGCCGCCGGCTTGTTGAGCCAGGACGCCGGTTTCAAAACTGAGGGTGCGCCCGCCGACTTCAGCAGAATAGAGGCGCGCGCCATCAAACAATTGCATGATCAATTAACTCCTTTTCATGCTCTAAAGTGTCGGCGCGATTTGGTACGGATCGCGCGACAATGCCCGCTCCATGCGGGCGTCGATTGGAAAATGGCGGATTCTGAAGGGCGGGGTCGCTGTGGGCGCTACGAGGTTCGGAACTGGAGAGCGGGCCGAAACAATCTGCGCTTCGACACGCTCTCCAATGCCGGACCCCGTTAACGGGGTGCGATAGAGCGTCCCAATCCAACTCCAACCGCCGGTACAATGAACCGCTACAGTAAAACGCTATACTAAACGAACGACAACAGCCGGCGCTTCACCGGCTGCGGCCTGGAACCGACCTAAAAACAGGTCATGAAAAAAAGAGGGGACAGAGTCGTCGCGCACCCTGCCGCCCTCTCTTCTTCGGTCAAGCTATTTGCGTAGCCCCAACCGCTCAATCAGCTGCTGGTAACGGGTGCTGTCCTTGCGCTTGAGATAGGCAAGATGACGCCTGCGCTGCCCCACCAGCTTCAGCAGACCTCGGCGTGAGCCTTCGTCATGCTTGTGGGAATTGAGGTGATCGATCAATGCATTGATGCGGGTTGTCAGCAACGCTACCTGAACTTCCGGCGAGCCGGTGTCATTATCAGAAATCCGAAAGTCTTCGATCAACTGCGTTTTTTGGGCCTTGGTGATACTCATGCGGTACTCCTAATGTCCGTGCGACCGCAACGGCCGCTATGGGCAGTGCACCCCACTGCCAGGCTCTATTAGCCGATTCACCGCTGTACCGGGCGTATGTCTCAGCACAATAGTTCGGAACATTATACCAGCAGCGCAAACGAAAAATCAAATTTTGGGCGAGTTACTCTGGTGCTGCGTGATGAGTGACGCGTAATTGGGGCGCGCCGCGGCTGCTATCCCAGCATCCCAGCGGCGCGGAGCTTACACATCACGTAGTATTCATTACAGCTCACGCCTCACGATGATATTTCTCATCCAGCGCATCAATTTTGCCTACTTTGGGTGCAGAACGGCCGCCCTGGAATTCGCTGTCCAGCCAGATATCCACCAGCTTCCTGGCCACGGACGGGCCGGTAATCTGACTGCCCATGGTGATGACCTGGGCGTTGTTGCTGGCTACGGCGCGTTCAGCCGTGTAGGGATCGGCGACGCAGACCGCACGCACGCCGGGAACCTTGTTGGCCACAATGGCCATGCCCGCGCCCGTGCCGCAAACAAGGATGCCCCGCTCATAGTCGCCTGCCGCCACCCGTTCGGCCAACGCCGCACCGACGTCGGGATAGTCCACGGGATCGTCCGCGTTGACGCCCAGGTCGTCTACCCGGTAGCCTAATTCCTGGAGATAGTCGCGCACCGTATCCTTGAGCGGCATCCCCAGATGGTCGGCTGCCACCACGATAGTTTTCTGCTTGTCGTACATGCTTGCTCCTTCATCCGAAAGATTGAAAATTCGCTCATCGCCCAAACGGACCGACGCCAGGTCCGCTAATTTACCCGCCGCCGCGCAGCGTCTTAACGTGAAGCTGCCCGAAGAGCGCATCCAGCGCGGCCGGTTCGCCGGTGAACTCCGCCGTAACGCCGCCGACGCGCAGCGAGCCGATGGCCCGGGGCTCGGCTTTGCGCAGCGCAGCCCGCCAGCCCGAGCCGGTCATGAGATCCGGGGTGATTTCGTCCGCGCCCAGGTCCAGAAGATACTCTTTCATCAGCCAAAGGGGAACGCCGTAGTAGTCATTGATGATGGGCTGGGCGTCTACGGCCGTATCCACATGATAGAATGAATTGCTGCCGCCGCCCACTGGCGGAAAGATGCGCACTTGCGCGTCCGGCGGGATGATGGTTGCCAGGCCGTCCAGGTAACGGATATCCCGACCGTTGAGGAGGATGTGAACGCCCGTATGCAGTTCCCCGTCGGCGTTAAAAAATTCGCGGGTCAGATCCGGCCAGCGCGCTGTCAGCTCGTCTACAAGCGCTTGAAAGGTCGCGCCCGGTCCTGTCTCTGTTTCAATCGCGGCCCGACCTACAATGGGACGTAGCGTAGCGTACATGCGCACTTCCATAGCCGGACCTCCGAAAAGCCGTCAGAATGGATAACCCAGAAAGCGATAGTGGATAAAGAGAATAGCGATACAATAACATACGGCGGGGGTACATCACAATAGCAGGTCACAGCAGCAGATCTCAACTGTGGATCGCGACGGCGGCAAAAGCCGGACGCGGTATTCCCAGAAGCCGGACGGACTGTCGTTTACAGCAGCCCTTCCAACTCTTGCCGCAGTTTTCCGGACCCGGGAACGACCTGTGCGCGGGCGTAGAGGACGGCAAAGCGGGGCAGATCGCAACGATTGATGACGGTCTGCTCCGCTATCCGAGGAGGCAGCAAAGAATGGAAGCGCCCCAATTCCAGGTAGGGTTCGATGCGCGGCAGCAGACCGTAGAGCGCGGACAGGGTCCCTTCCGGGCGGTACGCAGGCAGTTGACCCGGCACGCCGGGCAGGAAGAGACAATGGGCGTTGATGACCGTGACGGGCGCGGCATCGCCCCGCGGCGGGAAGAGAGGGCGCAGCAGGGCGGCCAAAAGCCGGCCGTAGACGTCGCCCCAGAAGTGAAAGAGCCAACTGCCTTCGGCTACGGGCAGGGAAACCAGCCGTGCCGGCGGTACGCGGTAGAGGCGCGCAACGGCCTGGCTTACCTCCAGGGGAATTGCCAGGGGCGATGAAGTGACGCGCAGATCGACGTCCGTGGGGCCGCCTGCTGTGGGTTCCACGCCGATGCGATAGCGATCCCGCCAACGCACGACCAAAGTGCGTCCTCCCAGGCGCAGGCGATCGCCCACGTAGAGGCGTTGGCCGGTTTGGGCCAGGACGCGGCCGCTGTACACGTCCACAAGCTGCTGCAGGAGGGGATCGCCGCCGATATTGCTGTAGATTTCGTGGGCGTCCGCCAATTCGTCCAGCTTGGGGGCCGGTCGCCATTCTCCCAGGCGTCCGCTGCGCAGATAGCCCCGCCCGACCAGCTCTCCTACAATTTGGCGTAAAGCCTCATCATCCGACTCATTCTGCGCCTCTGTGGGCGTGACGTTGCGCAGATCGGCCAGACGCAGCGCGCCCGTGGGGCTTTGCTTGAGCAGGCTGAAGCTTTGCTGCACCAGTACGGACGGCAAAAAATCGACTCGGGCCGGCGGGATGTCACCAAACCCGCTCTCAGGATCGTCGGGATTGGTCGCCAGCGCGAGCATGGCGCGGAAGTGGACTTCCTCCAGCGGCGTGCGCGCCAGGCAGAGCACCCGGGTGACATCCGTCCGCCGTCCGCCCCGGCCGATGCGCTGCAAAAACGCGGTCATGTCCGGCGGTGCGCCCAGCAGGGCCACGTCATCCACCGAGCCGATATCAATGCCCAATTCCAGAGTAGACGTGCTGACGCAGAGGGCCACGCCCGCGGCCGCAAAGCGTTGCTCCACATCCAGGCGCAGGGCCGGGTCCAGATTCGAGTAGTGGGTGAAGACTTCCGTTTCGTAGGGCAGATGACTGCGCAGGTAGGCCGCAACCTGCTCCACTTCGGCCCGGGTGTTGCAAAAGAGAAGCGACTTGCGTGTCGCCTGCTCGCTCCCGGCCCGGACGGCCAACGCCGTTACCAAATCCGCCAGATCGTGCAGGGGCCAAATTTCGGCATCGATTTGCCGCGCGCCGGGCAGAGTCACGATGCGGGGCGAAGCTGCATCCGGCGTTAGATAGCGCCGGGCGATGCCCTGGGGATCGGGCACGGTGGCCGAAAGCGCAATGCGCTGCATGGGCGCATACTCTACGGCCAATTCCTGGCTGCGATAGCGGCGTACGCGCTCTATGCGCGGCAGGAGACAGCGCAGGTGATCTCCCCGGGGACCGCCGTCGAAAAGGTGAATCTCATCCAGCACGACGGCGCGCAGGTCGCCCAACAAGCGCGGGGCCCGGGTAAGAAGAGAGTCGGTTGATTCGGGCGTGGTAATCAATACGACCGGCGGTCGCAGCGTAGAGACGGGGCCGGTATCGCCGCTCTTCATGGACAGGGAGATGTGGAGGCGCTCCAGGGGCTCGTGCAGGCGTTCGTAAAGGTCCCGCACCAGCGCGCGGGTGGGGCAGATGTAGAGGATGCGCAGTTGCGGCTCGTCGCCTGGAACGAGGCGATTTTGCCCCAGGCAGTGGCGCTCCAGAAGGGGGACGATGCCCGCCTCGGTCTTGCCCGATGCCGTGGCCGAGATGACGAGGACATTGTCGCCCGCCAAAATGGGCGGCATGGCCTGCAATTGAACCGGCGTAAAGTTGCCGTGACGGGCGAAAAATGCAGGCCAGGTGTGACGTAGACGCGCTTTCAAATGAGCCGATGAAGTTGCGCCGTCCGGGATCGTCATCGCATCTGATCGCGCAGTTCATCCAGCACGGTCGCGGCGCTGTATTCGGGATGGAGATAGAGGAGGTCGTAGAGTTCTACGGCCAGGCGCACGACGCCGCGAATACTGAGACGGTCATTGCGCATGCCCTGGGCCAGAAGTTCGGCCGCGCCGCGGCGAATCTGGCGCTGGCGGTCGCCCGGTTCGTACCCGTATGCCTGGGCGTGGAAAAGCATGATTTGCTCTAAAAAGCGGCCGATTTCCTGGGCGGAATGATGGGGGTCCAGCTCCACGATCTGTTCCGGCTCCAGCCACTCTTCCAGGGGCATGCGGTTGTCGCTGCGGGTTACGGTAAAAAGGAAGAAGAGGGACTGACGTGCGTCCCCATAGGCAAGCGGATAGGTCCGAAAGCGGTGTTGAGGAAAGGTCTCTTCGCTTACTTTGGCGCGCGTTTCGCCCAATGCTGCGTGAATGACTGCACTGAAAAAGAGGCCGGCTTTGGGCTGCTGATAAGCCTGGAGCAGGGAGTAGCTTTCGGCTTCGTCGATGAGAACGGCGAGCCCGCTGTAGCCGGCCAGGCGGGCCAGCACGCTTACGCCGCTGAGCAGATACGCGATCTGGCGGGCGTTGTGGCCGACGCGGTAGATGCTGGGAAAGCGAATTCCCCGGGGCGTGGCCCGGTTCATGAGCTTCACCCGTCGTCCGCCCATGAGCCAGTTCTCCCAGGCGGCCTGCTGACGGGACGAGGTGAGGTTACTCAGCGCGGTCACCCCCGTCACCAGCGGATCGTTCTCTACGGGGGCTATTTCGGCCAATTGCTCGCGCAGGCGCGGGATGCTCTTCACCCGCTCCAGCAGGGGGCCCAATCCCCGCTCGTCGCTGTCGGGATAACGCAGGCTGCGCATGAGGCTGCCGTAGACGTCAAAGGCCCGGTGCGCAGGCAGTTCGCCCAAATCCAGGCTGGTGGTCGCCACCAGAAAGCGGCGGTCCAGGGCTTCCCGCGCGGCCAGTTCCACGATGTGGCTCTTGCCGAAGCCGTATTCCCCGATAACGGCCCGGACCGCGCCGCCTTGGCTATGGGCCTGGGTTAGCCCGGCCGCGAGATCGGCGCGCTCTTCTTCCAGGCCGATAGTCAGGTCCAGGATGTGCTGGGCCGGGGCCACGCCCACGCGCAGCGACTCGATCAATTGGCGGGCTTCCCACTGGCTGGGCGGCATGGGCGTGGGCGTAAAGAGGGGTGCGGGTGCGGGCATGGACGTATCGCCGTTCTGCTGGCCGGTGAATTCCTGCCGCGGGCGACGAAAGCGCAGTCCGCTGTCGAAGCGCACCATCCACTCCGCGCCGTTGCGATACTGGGCGACGATCTGGCCGCGGCCGTAGCTGGGATGTTGAACGAATTCACCGATCATGGATGCGGGAAAGAGATTGGGTGATTAGAAATTGTAACAATTCGGGGCGTCTGCATTTTTGCTATTGTATACGACGATACCGATTTGACCAACAATAATTGGTTTGGCCGCCCTCAATAGGGCGGCGTCTCGCCTCCGCTCAGCTCGTCCACCTGGCCGCGCATAACGGCAATCGCCTCTTCCTCGGTGAGGACGTGTTCAGCGCCTGCATCCTGGCGCGCCAGCTCGGTCACAAAAGCCTTGACGAAGAGGCGGCGGTGGCTTACGTCCAGGAAGACGTCCCGGGCCACGTTGGCCAGAATGGCGGCGTTTGCCTGCTGGGTAGGGCGATCCAGGCCCGTATCGAATGCGGTCTCGTAGATGGGAATGAGCTTTTCGCCGATAGCCAGCATGAGGTCGTTTTCGTCCAGGTCCAGATGCTCCAGGCTAATCTGGGGGCTGAAGTGATTGGCTTTCGAGAAGCGGCCCGGCGCGCGCACCCGCTGCTGCAAGGCGGGATAGCGGGGAACGATATCGTTGATAAAGGGCGGCGGCACAGCGTAGACGAACATGGCTCCGGGCAGGTCGTCCCGCGTGCGGTCGATGACCTCGCGCAGGTTGTCCGTGGCCAGCTTTTCGGCTTTTCCGCCGATGCTGGCCATGCGGTCCACTTCGTCAAAAAGGAGAATCAGGCCGCTGTAAGAGAGGGTGCGGATGACCTGGACCAGGGAACGCAACATGCGGAAGGCATTGGGCTTTGTGATCTTCCCCGTCACGCCCACTTCGCGTAGAATCTTCGTGTCGTCGGGCGTCGTGCTGGAGCCCATGAGCCAGCGCGTGAGGGATTCCCGGCGTTCATCCTGTCCTCGAATCAGGGCTTCAAAATAGGCCAGCACGGCATTCTTATAAGCCAGGCTGTCGATTGCCGCGGCTTCCAGCGTATCGACCAGGCCCAGGTAATGGGGATGGTTGACGGTTTCCAGGCTCAGGTCATTGCCCACGAAGCGGCCCAGCGTGCCCTCCAGGAAGCGGGTCAACCCCTGCTCGTCACTGACATTTTCGTCATCCTCATGCCAGATAAGATTGCGCGCCACCGCGGCGTAGACCAGCTTTTGGTCATTGTAGGGCGTCTCCACGGGACTGAGGTCCACCTTGGTCACCGCAAAGCCCCGCTGCCAGGCCCGATCACGCAGGCAGTAGAGAAAGTGAGACTTGCCGCTGCCGTAGTCGCCCACGACCATCTTGTACGCGCCGCCGCCGTCCTGCAGATAGGACGACAGATAGTACTCGTCCAGCGCATCCAGCAGGGACGTATTGCCTACGTTGAAGTGCTCAACGCCCCGGGCCGGGGGCGTGCCCGTGCTGCCCAGCACTTCGACAATGTGACGCGCCAGAGGGCGGGAGAGGGCAATAGGGGTCGGAGTCTCTTCGGTCATGAAAGTTGTCCTCACAATTCAGCTTTTTACGCTTCCTCAAATACGACATCCGCATAATATTCGCCGTCCAGCGGCGTTGTGGGAAGCCACAGGCTGCGGCTGGCGCTTTCCGCCTGGCTCTTGGTGGCCCCGGTCAGGCGCAGGCGCAGACGCTGCTCGTTGCCCTTCTCGTCGGTGACGGTGAGCACGGGGTCCGCGTCCCGGGTCAGAACCATATCGCGCACGAAGAATTGGCGATCGTAGTCCTTGAAGGTACTGCGGGACGGCGCATTCCAAAAGCGGCCGCTCTGACGGTTCATGACCAGCTTGCTGTACGCTTCGACCACGTTGATGCGCCGGCGCGACTTCTCGGCATGGAGATCGGACCAGGCCTGATACAATTCCTGCAGGAAGGCGTCTGTGTCGGTTTTGCGTTCTACAATCTGCTTGCGTTGCTGATCATAGGCTTTGAGAATCGCGTTCAGGGAGAGGGCCAGCGGCTTGGTCAATGCTTCTTTGCCGTAGAACCATTGAGCCTTGCGCGCGCCGATATCGATCTGCAGGACCAGGGGATCCACCACCAAAGTAGGCGGCCGACCGGTGACCGTTTCGCCCCGTTCCTCAAAACTCTCTTTCAGGTCCCGGGCAAAGTCAAAGGCCAGGCCGTCCAGCGCGCGGTTGGTCTCGACGGCGAAGGCATCGACCGCGGCTTGCAGGCTCACCGTGGGCAAGCTCTCTTCCTCCATCAGGGTCAATGCCTGCTCCAGCTTGACCAGCGCTTTCTGCATGGGCAGGGCGTCGGCTTTCTCCTGATCGGCCAGGCGTTGGGCGCCCTTGAGCGCGCTGGTAGCAGAGCGCAGCGCTTTGAAGCGCGGCTCCATGTCTGTCTGCGCTGCCTGAATCTGTTGGCGGAGTTCTTCATTCATGGATCAACGGGTCCTTGTTGCATTATGGGAGAGTAGACTCAATCGTTGGTTCGGTTTGACCGACAATTATATCACCACCGGCGCCAAAACAGGGCTGCGCCGCGGTTGAGAATCGCGGCCGCGGCCAACAGGGTCCCTGCAAGGGGGTGTCCAGCCTGCCGGAACGCCAGCGCAGCCAACAGAAAGAGCGCCAGCGAGAGCAACAGCCCCGGCCCAGAAGATAAGCGATACGGCGCTTTGGGCGCGAAGAAGAGCCACCAAACGAACGCTGCAATCAGAGGCAGCCCAATCGCCATGAGCCACGCCATAAGCCTGCTGGACTCGTTATGATATCCCCAATAGCCGAATGCAACAAGCATGGCAACTTCGATAAAGAAGGAGAGGGCTGTGTTGAGGTTTTTTAAAATCGACATGTGACTTCACTGCGAGAAGGTCAG
>JAGRCP010000103.1 GCA_020433455.1 Caldilineaceae bacterium
ATGACCGGCGAGATCACCCTGCGCGGGCGCGTGCTGCCCATCGGCGGCGTCAAGGAGAAGGTGCTGGCCGCGGCCCGTTTCGGCCTCAAGACCGTCATCCTGCCGCGTCAGAACGAGGCCGATCTGGACGACGTACCCGCGACCGTGCGGGAAGGCATGGAGTTTATTCTGGTGGATAGCGTGGATGAAGTGCTGGAGGCGGCGCTGGAAAGCGAGGCGATGACGGCCGTCATCTGATCCGTCGGCTGCAGTAGCTTACGCCTTTCTTCCCAAATAATGCTGCCACAGCAGCCGCGCGGCGACGCTGCGCCAGGGCCGCCACGCCTCGGCCAGCGTTTCCATCTCGGATGACGCGGGCCGCGCGGCCAATCCCTTCACCTCCTGTATGGCGATCTGAAGGGCCAGGTCGCCCGCCGGCCAGACGTCGGCCCGGCCCAGCGCCATGAGCAGATAGACGTCGGCCGTCCACGGACCGATGCCCTTGAGCTTGATCAGTTCCGCGCGCGCGGCTTTGTCCTCCATTTCTGACAACGTATGGGGATCGAAGCGTCCTTCCATGATGGCATGGGCCATCCCTCGCACGTAGCCGGCTTTCTGACGGCTAAACCCAATTGCGCGTAATCCATCCTCATCCAGCAGCAATAGCCGCTCCGGTACGAGAGAACCGGTCGCGGCGCACAATCGCTCAAAGACGGCTCGAGCTGAAGCCAGGGAAACCTGCTGCTCCAGGATGAGGAGAACCAGCGTGGGGAAGCCCGGCTCCCGATCCCACAAGGGCGGTATGCCGTAACGCGTTGCGATCCGGGCAAGGTCGGGATCGCGCCGGGCGAGCTCTTCCACAATCGGCGGCAGGCTTGCGTGAGAGATGGGTTCTGATAGCGATTTTGGCATGCTTGCCGTTCCGATTATCCGAATTTGGCTGCGTGGAGAGCGTTTCGAAAGCGATTGACAAGGTTTTTCAATCGTGTTATATCTTACCTGCGGCGTCTTTCTGACAGCTTGTTTCCCATTCTTTTGTCTGTCATAAGGCGCAGCTTCCACTCTTTTCATACAAGCTATACGTAACAGGAGGATTTCCCATGCCCGTACGACGTCGTGTTTGGTTCCTGTTTGGCCTGATTGCCATCCTTGCCCTGGCGCTGGGCGCTTGCGCTGCGCCCGTCACCGCGCCGACGGATGATTCCGGCAGTGAATCCGCTAGCACGGAAGCGGCTGCGACCGAAGCGCCCGCTGAGGAGAGCGAAGGCGAAGCCGCGGCAGGCGATGCGCCCACCATTGCGCTGGTTTACGGCGTGGCCGGCGACGGTTTCTACATTACCATGGAACGCGGCCTGCGCGAAGCCGCCGAAGCCGCGGGCGTCAATGCCGTCGCCGACGGTCCCTCCCAGTTCGATCCCGTCCAGCAGACGCCCATCCTGGACGCGATGGTCGCCCGAGGCGTTGACGCCATCTGCATTGCCGCCACCGACAAGCAGGCCATGGTCGAGCCCATGCAGCGCGCCAATGATGCGGGCATTCCCATCATCTCCGTAGATACCTTTGTCGGTGACGGCGATTATGAGAACGGTCCTGTGACCTTCCCCCTCTCTTACGTGGGTTCCGACAACGTTGAGGGCGGTCGCATTGCCTGTAATGCGCTCATCGATAACATGGGCGGCGAAGGCAAAATCTACATCCAGAACGTGAAGCCCGGCGTCAGCACCACGGACCAGCGCGAGCAGGGCTGTCGCGAGGCCATCGAGGCCACCAATGGCGCGGTTGAGCTGGTCGGCGTAGATTACAATGACGACAGCGCCGCGGTTGCCGCCGAGCAGACCGCGGCCGTGCTCCAGCGTGAGCCGGACCTGGGCGCCGTCTTTGGCGCCAATCTCTTCAGCGCCCAGGGCGCGGCCCAGGCCGTCGCCAATGCCGGGTTGACCGGCGTGGTGCGCGTCGCCAACTTTGATGCGCCTGAAGCGGCCATCGAAGACCTGCGCAATGAGGTGGTGGATATCGTCATCGCCCAGTTGCCCTATGAAATGGGCCAGAAATGCGTTGAGTATTCCCTCATGGCCCTGGACGGCAATGCAGATGAGATCCCCGCTCGTTGGCCCACCGGCTATGTGGAGATTACCCGGGATAACGTTGACAGCGAAGAAGCCCAAAACGCTATTTACAGCAGCAACTAACAGGGAACCCCAATCGGTTCCGGACAAATAGCTCTCTGAGATATTGTCCGTTGTCCGCCCATAAGATTGCGATGGGGAGACTGCCCGGGAGCGCCGGACTCCAGTCCGGCGCTCCCGGGAGGACGATCAGCCCGCTATTCCACCTACACACCTTGGACGAATGCAATGACCACTTCTGCACCGGCAGAGCGCACAGCGCGCAGTCCGGACTCCCGCCGTCTGCTCGAATTTTTGGGCGGGGCGTGGGCCTGGATATTTTTGGCCATTCTCATTATTTTCTTCTCCTTTACCGGCAAGGGCTTCCTCAGCCTGACGAACTTTCAAAATATTCTGGCGAATATGTCCATCCTCGCCATCCTCGCTTTCGGCCAGACTTTCGTCATCATCACCGCGGGCATCGATCTTTCAACCGGGTATATCATGGGCATGGTGTCGGTGGTCTCTGCGCTGATTATGCGGAGCATGGCCCCCGACATCCCCCTGTGGATCGTCATTCTGGCGGGCCTGGCCGTGGGCATATTTGCGGCGCTGATTGCCGGGCTGGTCAACGGCCTGCTCATTGCCCGGCTCAACGTGCCGCCCTTTATCGCCACATTGGGCATGTTCGGTATTGCCCGGGGCGTGGGCTTCCTCCTTTCGGACGGCATGCCGGTCCCGATTATGCGGCAGGGATTGGGCCGGATCGGCAACGGCTATCTGGCTTATTTTCATCCTGAAGCAGGATGGTCATTTTTGGCCCCGCCTCCCGGCTTAGAGCGTACGCAGATGCGCGAACTTCAGGGTATTTTGCCCTTTGTGGTCATTATCATGATCGTACTGCTGGTAGTGGCCCACTTGCTGTTGACCCGCACGAAGTTCGGTCTCCACACGTACGCAGTCGGCGGCAATCAGGAAGCCGCGCTGCGGGCCGGCATTCCCGTCGCCCGCCATTTGACCATGATCTACCTTTTGTCCGCCCTCTTTGCGGCCTTCGCCGGGGTGATCTACAACACGCGCTTCACCAACGGCGCGGCAAATTCAGGCGAAGCGCTGCTGTTGGACTCCATCGCCGCGGTGGTTATCGGCGGCGCTTCTCTTTTCGGCGGCGGCGGCACCCTCATCGGCACGCTGATCGGCGCGCTGATCATCGCGGTGCTGGCCAATGGTTTGGTGATTCTGGCCGTCAATCCGTTTTGGCAGTTCATTGCCGTGGGCGTGGTGATCATTTTTGCCGTGCTCATCGACCAGGCGCAGGCCCGCGTCTCCCAAGGCTAGGAGGAGAGGATGAATCAAGCAGCCAATCAGCACAAGCCTGCCTTACGCGTCGAAAACCTGACCAAGCGCTTCGGCGGTCTGGTGGCGGTGGACAACGTGAGTCTGGAGGTTTATCCCGGCGAAGTGGTGGGGCTGTTGGGCGATAACGGCGCGGGCAAGTCTACGCTCATCAAGATGATCTCCGGCGTCCACCGGCCCGACGGCGGCCACATCTATCTGGAGGACAGGGAGATCACCCTGGCTTCGCCCCAGGACGCCCGCAGCCTGGGAATTGAGACTATCTACCAGGACCTGGCGCTGTGCGAAAATCTGGACGCAGGCGTCAATATCTTTCTGGGCCGCGAGCCCATGAAGCCCATGTTCGGCGTTTTTAAACAGGTGGACCGCAAGCACATGCTGGAGGAGTCGGAGAAGGTGCTGGATCGCCTTGATATCCACATCCCCGGCCTGAATCGGCCCATTCGGGAGATGTCGGGCGGGCAGCGGCAGGCCGTGGCCATTGCCCGGGCCGTCTACTGGAACGCCCAACTGGTGATCATGGATGAGCCGACGGCCGCGTTGGGCGTGCCTGAACAGCGCAAGGTGTTGGAGCTGGTCCGCACCCTGCGCGAGCATGAAGTGCCGGTCATCATCATCAGCCATAACCTGCAGGATGTCTTTGCCGTGGCGGACCGGGCTGTGGTCATGCGGCGCGGGCATCTGGCGGGCGAGCGCATGATTAAGGATACGACCAGTGACGAGATCGTCAGCCTGATGATCGGCGGCGATCCGATTGCGTAGATGCCGGCGCGGGTATCGGATTAACGTAAAAAGCGGCGGGCGATTTATCCGCCCGCCGCTTTTGTTGTTATGCGTTATCTTCACCCGTGACGACTGTCGAGTAATTGCACGGGGCCGTGTCCTACGGTAGCCTTGATTAGCCTTAGGCGTCTATCGGCATGCCCAGGCGCTCTTCCAGCTCGCGGATAAGCGTGACCCGATCCTTGTGGGCCTTCTCATACGCGAGAACTTCTTGCAGTTCCTGGTTGGTCATCTTGTCCATCTCGCCGATGACGTCCTGAACGGTTAAGCCGTCATAGCGCTCAAGCGGGTTTTTCATGGCCTCCTTGATTACGCCTGCCGTATCGTCAACGGCTTTCTGCACTTCGATGACGGACTCTTCGATCTCCTTGGCGTCCAGATCGCTGATTCCGACTTTGCTCAGCGCTTTGGAGAGGCTTTCCTGAACGGCCTTTGCGTTTTCATTCACTGCACGCGTAACGGCATTGGTGCTTTCCTCCAGATCGATCCTGCCGGCGTAGCGCTCCTGCAGCTTCTTAAACTCAGATGTCGCCTGATCGTAGTATCGGTTATACTGGCGGTTGAATTCAGTCTCGACTTCCTCGCCGCGCTTCTCGGCTTTTTCCAGCAGCTCTACGCTGTTTTCCAGACCGGACCTGGCGGAATCATAGGCTAACGCCCAGAGACCGGTATACGCCAATGCGGCCTTGTGGGCATACTTGCGGACCTGCTCGCTGTTTTCTTCAATTTGTTCCTGAACGTTGCGAAGATTGATGTTGAGATTCATGACGGCTCCTTTTGCGTCGTGCAATATAAAAGACTCTATCTTTAGCATTGTGTTCCGGCGTTACTCCAGTAACGTCGTTACGCAATGCCCACGATCTGTAAAAGGCTGTGACGCATTGCGTTATGGACCAGTATAACGCAGTGCGTCACGTTTGTCAAGAGGGGAATTGTTTGAGAATGGTTAGCGAATCGCGTTACTTGTTCAGCTGAACGATCCAATCCCGGAATATGGTCAGCCAGGTGGAGAGAAATTCGGCCGTTTGTTCGTCGGCGATCCGGTCTCCAGCCAGCTTCTTGTCCAATTGGGGTACGGCGATTTGGGGGCGGGTCAGCACGTACATGCCCAGGTGTTCCAGCACCAGACGCAGGCTTTGCTGCGCTTTGGTGGCCCCCAGCGCGCCGGGCGATCCCGAAAGAGGCGCAACCGGCCGACCGGCCAGCAGCCCGCCCCGGGAAGCCCAGTCAATGGCATTTTTGATGGCGCCGGTAAACGAACCGTTGTATTCGGGCGTGGCAAAGATAATGCCGTCCGCCTCTGCGATAGCCTGACGCAGGGCCAGGACGGACGGCGGATACCCGGCATCTTCCACGTCTTTGTTGTAAATGGGGATATCATTCAGTTCAAAGACGTTAATTTCTACGTCGTCCGGGGCCAGGGCCTGGAGCGAAAAGAGCAGCTTTTTGGTTAAGGATGCTTCTCGCAGGCTGCCGGGAACGGCGACAATCTTTATGGAATTCACTACCAATCCTTTCTGGAGGTTACGACCTGTTTAGCTTGATCTGCGCCTTAATTATCGATGCAAAATTGTCGACGTAAAATTGCCGGCGCAAACGGGCGATTGTAACAGGCGCTTGCCCATGCCGCAGTATGCAGGACTGCATTTGGCAGATGTGTGAGAATTCGGATCGATTTATCAAATCCCAATCAATTCAAACCCTAATCAATGAGGTGAAAAATGAGCAATCGAGTTGTGCATTTTGAGATTCACGCGGGAGATGTAGCCAGGGCCCAACAATTTTACGGCGACATCTTCGGTTGGCAATTTCAGGATTGGAGCGAATACGCGGGCATGCCTTACTTTGGCATCGTTACCGGAGAAGAGGGCGAGCCGGGTATTGACGGGGGGCTTATGCAGCGTCAGGGTGACGGGGCCGGGCCGGGCGCACCGGTCAACGGCGCCGTGCTGACCATCGGCGTGGGGAACTACGACGCGATCCACGAGCGCATCCTGGCCGCAGGCGGCATGGTTGCGTTGCCTAAATATGCCCTGCCGGGCATGGCTTGGCAAGGTTATTACCTGGATCCCGACGGAAACGTCTTCGGCATCCATCAGCCGGATGAAAACGCAGGGTAGCTTTGGGGGCTTATTGGGGATTCGTGTAGTCCGCTTTTTGCAACCTGATGCGTGATGCGTGAGGGCATGTCCCTTCACGCATCACGCATCCAATATTCATGCCGGATTGGACTAAATTCCTTGCTAGATCTTTACCCGCTTGAGCCGCAAGGCATTCGTCACCACGCTGACGCTGGAGAAGGCCATGGCGCCCGCGGCCAGAATGGGGTGAAGCTGGCGCAGGAAGTCCGGCGCCCAGGCGAAGGGCGCAAGCACGCCCGCTGCAATGGGAATGAGCGCAATATTGTAGCCGAAGGCCCAGCCCAGGTTCTGGCGGATGTTGCGCATCGTCGCCTTGGAGAGGGCGATGGCCTGGGGCACGGCCCGCAGATCGCCCCGCATGAGGGTGACGTCCGCGGTTTCCATGGCCACATCCGTGCCCGTACCGATGGCCATCCCCACATCGGATCGGGCCAGCGCGGGCGCATCATTGACGCCGTCGCCCACCATGGCCACAACGTAGCCCTCGTTTTGCAACGCCTCCACATGCGCGGCTTTGTCGCCGGGCAGCACTTCGGCAAAAACCCGATCGATGCCCGCTTCCTGGGCGATTGTCCGGGCGGTGGCTTCATTGTCCCCGGTCAACATGACGACCGTCAGCCCCTGTTCATGAAGCGACGCAACCGCCGCGCTTGATCCTTCCTTGATGGTATCGGCCACGCCGATGAGCGCGGCGGCCTGGCCGTCCACAGCCAGCCACATGACGGTCTTGCCCTGATTCTGCAAGGCCGCGGCCCGCGCTGCCGGCCCGTCTACGCCTATGCCCTCCCGCTCCATAAGGCGGCGATTCCCCAGCAACACGGCATGGCCATCCACCTGTGCGGCAATGCCGTGCCCGGCGATCGCCTCAAACATCTCCGGTTCGTGCAGCGTCAACCCTTCCTCCCGGGCTGCGTTGACAATCGCTTCGCCCAGGGGATGTTCGGAACCCCGCTCGGCCGAGGCCGCCAGCGCGAGGAGGGTAGCGGGGGGGAGATTGGAGATTGAAGAGTGAAGATTGGGCAGGCGTGAATTTTGGGTGGGATTGAGAGATTGGGAGATTGGGCCGCCAGTACTCACGGCGGTTGCCGACGCGCCAACAACCTCAGGCGTCCATTCTTCACTCTTCAATCTTTTATTTTTATTTTCATTGACTACAAAATCCGTCATCGCCGGCTCGCCCCGGGTAATCGTGCCCGTCTTGTCCAGCATGATGGCGCTAAGGCGCTGGGCCTGCTCCAGCGCGGCGCTGTTTTTGAAGAGAATGCCGTGTTCAGCGCCCTTGCCGATGCCCACCATGATGGATGTGGGCGTAGCCAGGCCCATGGCGCAGGGACAGGCGATAACCAACACCGCGATGAGGCGCAGGAGCGCGGGGACGAAACCCGCGCCGGCCGCCAGCCAAATCACAAATGTGAGCAGGGCAATCGCGATGACAGCCGGCACAAAATAGGCCGACACCTGATCGGCCACGCGCTGAATCGGCGCCTTGCTGCCCTGGGCCTGCTCTACCAGGCGGATGATCTGGGCCAGGGCCGTTTCGCGCCCGACCCGGGTGGCGCGCACCCGCAGCAGCCCCTGCTTGTTGATGGAGCCGCCGGTGACCGGGTCGCCGGGTTCCTTGTTCACGGGCAGGCTCTCACCCGTGAGCATGCTCTCATCCACGGCCGAATGGCCCTCCACTACTTCGCCGTCCACGGCAACCCGCTCGCCCGGGCGCACCATGAGCAGATCGCCCGCGACCACTTCCGCAATGGGCAGGTCTACTTCCTGACCATCGCGTATTACCCGCGCTGTCTTGGGCTGAAGGCCCATGAGCTTTTTGATGGCTTCGCTGGTGCGTCCTTTGGCTCGGACTTCCAGCAGCTTGCCCAGGACGATGAGGGTGATGATGAGCGCCGACGTCTCGAAGTAGACGTGATCGCCCAGCGCGTTGGAGCCCAGAGTCCGGGCGATGAGTACGGCCACGCTGTAAACGTAGGCCACGCTGGAGCCCATTGCCACCAACACGTCCATATTTGCAGCGCCGTTGCGCAGGCTCTTCCACGCGCCGACGTAGTAATCCCAGCCCACGTAAAACTGAACCGGCGTGGCCAGCGCGAAGAAAAGCCAGTTGACCCACGTTGCGTGGGACCAGGGGCCCAGCAGGCCGAAATCCCGGCTCATGCTCAGGACGAAGAGGGGCACGGAGAAGACAAGTCCGACAATGAGCCGGCGCCATTCGTGGCGAATCTCCGCCTCGCGTGCGGCCGCTTCGGCATCGGCCATCTCCTCATCCGATGCGGCCTCTACTACATCGTAGCCTGCTTTACGTACGGTTGCGACCAGATCGGCGCGGGTTACCAATCCGGCCACGTATTCGACCGAGGCCTTTTCCGCGGCATAGTTCACCGTGGCGCTGAGCACGCCCTCTACCTTGTTGAGCCTGCGCTCAATTGTCGCTGCGCAGTTGGCGCAGGTCATGCCCAGCAAGGAAAGTTCGGTCGTAGCTGTCGGCACCTGATAGCCGGCCCGGTCCACGCGTGCAATCACCTCGGTGAGCACATCCCGGGAGGCGACGACGGACGGATCGTATTCTACCGTCAGCTTTTCACTGGCGTAGTTGACCAATGCGCTATCTACATGGTCAACTTTTTTGGCGTTGCGTTCCACTGCGGCTACACAGTTGGCGCAGGTCATGCCCATGACGGGCACGGTGAGGGTTTTAGTGGTCATAAAAATAGTCGCCTTTGTTTTTACACGGGCTTTATTCCTGCAAGCTTTCCAGGACGCGGGTCAGGCGCGCATTCGCTTCCGTCGCCATCTCCTGCAAGGCGGAATTCTCGGCTACGCCGACCATAATCATGGGATCCACGATGCTGACAACAGACGTATCGTCGCCGGCATCGTAGACGATCACGTTGCAGGGCAGGAGCAGGCCCAGCTCCGGTTCGGCTTGCAGGCCCTTATGGGCCAAATTCGGGTTGCACGCCCCCAGAATGATGTAGGGCCTGTATTCCTCATTCAGCTTTTGCTTCATGGTCGCCTTGACGTCGATCTCCGTAAGCACGCCAAATCCCTCTTCCTTGAGCGCGGCCTTAACCGCGGGAATAGCGTCGGCGTAGTTCATGGAAAGCGATTGGCGCATACCGTACTCATTGCTCATTTTTTGTTCCTTTTTGGTAACTATACCGGTTCCTCCGGGAGAGTTCGCGTAAAACGCACCTGTTCCAGAGAGAAAACCTCCCGGAGGCCGTACAGTATATTGAATGGGTCCGTCTCTAATCTGTGCAAGCTGCGTTCTATTGATTCGGCGGGTAGTTGATCTCAGTCATCAGCGTTTCGATCTCTTCCCAGGTAGCGGGATCATCCCATTCGATGACGACCTGTTTGGTCGCCTCGTCGGCCTTGACGCTGGAAACGCCCGTGACGTCGCCTACTTCCATCTCGATGGTGTGGGTGCAGTG
Source organism: Caldilineaceae bacterium (assembly GCA_020433455.1). Taxonomy (GTDB): domain Bacteria; phylum Chloroflexota; class Anaerolineae; order Caldilineales; family Caldilineaceae; genus JAGRCP01. Next base: position 9,808 of record JAGRCP010000103.1, read on the forward strand.
GCCGCAACTGATGTTGGGTACGGTAACGGTTTTGGTGGTCATGCGATTTTTCTCCTTAATGGATAAAATGGTAAACGATTGCACGGTCTTTCAGCCTCTTGCCGCCGGTGTAGGAGGGCGATTAAGCGATTGAGAGACTATGCAGTTAAAAACTCCTGATTTTCCATGGCTTCTAAAATCGGGCAGTCGCAGGTCGGTCCTTCCCCGCTGCACTGGTCAATGAGATCGTTGAGCGCATCATGTATGGATTGCAGCGCCCGAATTTTCTCTTCGATCTGCTTGACCTTGTGCTGCGCCCGCGCTCGTACATCGCGCTTGGTAGCCGTCTCATCGACACGCAGGGTCAACAGGTCCTTGATCTCTTCCAGCGTAAAGCCCAACTCCTGGGCCCCCTTGATAAAGCGCAGACGAGCCACGCTTTCGGGCGGATATCGGCGATAGCCGGATGATCGCCGCGGCGGTTCGGGCAGCAGGCCGCGCCGCTCGTAATAGCGCAGCGTTTCTATGTTTACGCTCGCAGCCTGAGCCAGTTTTCCTGTACTAAAAGTCTGCATGAGTGGGTCGGTTCCTTTTGTTGATTTGCTTCCGTTTTCCTCTTTTCATTGTAACCCCTTGTGCGTTCGGGGACGGTGATCTCCGTACCAAACTACGGGGATGCAGCCTTTCCTATTCCCTGTGCGCTGATATGGACGATGCGAATCTATGCTTCCGCCGGGATTCACTATTCGTATTGGGTGAACAGGCGGACATTGCCCGACGCGTCGAACGTGAGTACGTCAAACGGCTCGCCTGCCCGCCCCGCGATCTCCATGCCGGGAGAGCCCATGGGCATACCGGGAACGGCCAGCCCCAGCACGTTCGGTCGTTCATCAAGCAGGCGGTGGATATCGGCTGCCGGCACGTGGCCCTCAATGACGTAGCCGTCCACGATTGCCGTATGGCAGGATTGGAGCGCGGGCGCTACGGTATGTTCCGCCTTGACCTGATTGATATCCGCAACGTTTTCGGTCCGCACGCTGAAACCCTGTTCGGCCATTATTTTCGCCCATTCCTCGCAGCAGCCGCACGTGGGCGACTTATAGACCGTCATAATCGGTTGGGCCGCGGCGCCCGTTGCCGGATCGGCTTCGCTGACCCCTCCCGGAAGTGAAGTGCATGCGGCCAATAGTCCTACGGCCAGGAGCATAATGGATTGGATTCGGCGAAAAAATCTTCTGTCCGGCATGCTTGTTTCCTTTACATTTGGCGCACCCGATACGGCCTGTCCGGCGCAACTCTTCTCCGCTTTGTTAATGCCGGCATGCCCCCGCCAAGTTGATTAAATAGCGCTGCGAAAGCATCTATTCCAGCGAGGGTTGCATCACCGCCATTAACTATATACCCTGTACCATGATACGGAGTCAAGCCTGAATTTTCCGCGCGCTTTAATCTATTTGGAGCAGGGGTATTTTTGTGGGCGCCGTATCTCATTGGCGCTGCCGGCTGCTGTGCTATAATGACCGTATCCTGCGCTGGTCAGGATACCCTGCGTGACATAAGCTTCATCTCACAGAAATGCTTATTTCAAGGAGAGTATGATGAACAAGGATAGCTTACAGGGCAGTTGGAAGCAGCTTACGGGCAGCGTCAAGGAGAAGTGGGGAGAACTCACAAATGATGATCTGACCCAGGTGGAAGGCAGCTACGAAAAACTCGTCGGCAAAATTCAGGAGCGCTACGGTCACGCCCGCGAGGATGCGGAGCGCGCGGTCAACGAGTGGCTGGACAGCCTTCAGCAGTAAGCATCTCGATACAGAAAGGGCGGGGCAGCCATGCTGCCCCGCCCTTTTTTATTGCGTTTTGCCCCACGCCTGTGCGCTCTATGCGTCAAACCAGTTCACGATGTGATCGTCGCCGCCCAGCTTTTCCCACGCCCGGTCGCTGGTCTGACGCGCCACAGCATAGCCGAAGCCCCGGCGGCTCAGATAGCCCATGACCTTTTTCTCAAAGGCCGGATGCTCCAGGCGATTCCATGAGCGCAGTTTGGGCTGAATTGCTTCCCACGCCAACTCTTCCTCGTTCATCTCGTTCGTCGTCTCCTCAATGATGGCGGAGTCGATGCCCTTTTGCCGCAGTTCGTAGCGCAGCGCCCGGACGCCTTTTTGGCGAAATTGACTGCGGTTTTCGACCCAGTAGGCGGCAAAGGCCCGATCATCCAGATAGGTACGCATCTCCAGTTTGGCGATTACCTCGGCGATCACATCCGGTGCGTATTCTTTCTTGCGCAGATGCTGCTCGACCTCGTAGCGGCTACGCGGACGGTAGCCCAGATAGCGTATAGCCAGATTATACGCCTTGTTGCGCGTATCTTCATCTTTGAGCGCTTCAATCTCGGCGTCGCCGAGCTGTTGACCCCGGTGCAGGCCGGCTGCAACCAGCTCCGTTACGGCAAAGGCGTATTCGCCGTCCAGGTAGACGTTGACCCGTTCCTTGTCTTTTTTTTGATAGGCCAGTCGGGTGATAACGTTCCGCGGCGCGTCATCCATGGGGCGCCTTTCTGCCAAATAAACGGCCTGTTATTCCGTCTCTTCGATACGATAATCGGTTTCAAGCGTCATGCCGGCCCGCTTGAGCATGATGCTGGCCGAGCAGTAGCTGTTTTGGGAGAGGGCAATCGCCTGCTCGACTGCTGCGGGCTTGATATCCGTCCCGCGCACCACATAAGTGAATTTGCCGTGGGTGTAGACGTGGGGATCTTCACCTGCCTGTACGCCTTCGGCCTCTACGGACACGTCTGTGAAATTTTGGCGCTTCTTGCGCAGGATGTGGATGACGTCCATGGCGCTGCAGCCGGCTGCAGCCGCCAGCAGGTGATCCATGGGCGTCACGCCGTTTTCATCGGCCGGCCCGTGCATTTCCAACTCATATCCGCTTTCAAAGCGGGCGCGTAAATTGTTGCGCTCCCCTGTCCAGGAGAGATGTACTCGTTTTGTCGTCATTTTATTTCACCTTTTCCATCATATCCAGCAGTTCATTGACCAACGTTTCCCGTTCCGCCGTCGCCTCATCGCCGGCGCCATTATCAGGCTCCAGCAGGCAGTCGCGCGCGTAGGCGCGCATGAAGAGCCGGTTTGCACTCTGGACGGCTGCGTGCAGCGCGCTGAGCTGTTGCAACACTTCCCGACATTCCCGTTCGTCATCCAGCATTTTCCGGATGCCCCGGGCCTGACCTTCGATGCGGCTCAGGCGCGCCTTGAGCGTCGTTGTGGTCTCCAGTGACGGCTTATGCATGGCAGATACTCGCTGTTTTGTTATGGAACGAACGCACGGTTCGTTAGCAGCCGCTCGCTCAGGTGAAGGGGCTGCTGACGGGCGCGGGCATGGAGCCGCCGGATGACCTCCCGCCGCCGGAAACGGCAAAGGAGGAGAGTTTGCGCCGGCTTTGCCCGCCGCCGCAGGCCGGGCAGACCTGGGGCGCATCCGCCTTACTCATGGACACGAGCTTCTCGAAGACTTCTCCGCATTCGTGACAGGCGTATTCGTATAGTGGCATAGATTTAATGGTCCTTGTGTAATCCTTGCGTGATTTAATACTAGGGGGGAGTATAGCGCGGGATTGCAGAAAGATCAAAAAAAACCGCATCCGGCGCAGGGAGAATTCATGAATTCTCCCTGCGCCGGATGCGGTCGCTCCAGTCCACAGCCGGGTTTACACTTCTTTTATGCCTCTTTATAGCGCGGCTTGTAGAACGGACGTTTGACGATGACGGCCTTCTTGGGCGCGCCCCGCACGATGATTTCGATCTCCGTCCCCACTTTGCTGTAGGCGCGGGGCACGTAGCCCAGCCCCACGAATTTGTCCAGGGTGGGGCTTTTCATGCCCGTGGTCACGTAGCCCGCCGTTTCGCCGTTTATCGCAATGGGATAGCCTTCCCGGGCCATCCCCCGGTCCACCATCTCAAAGCCGATGAGCAACCGTTGGGGCTTCTCCAACTTGGTTTTGAGCAGGGCGTCCCGCCCGATGAAGGGAACGTACCAGTCTATAGCCCAGCCCAGGCGGGCTTCCAGCGGATTCGTGGCCGCGTCGATTTCATGGCCGTAGAGGGGGAAGCACGCTTCAAAGCGCAGACTGTCGCGTGCGGCCAAACCGCACGCCAGCAGGCCGTCGTCCTTGCCCGCTTCCAGCAGGCGGTTCCACAGCGCCACGGCCTGATCCGCGTCGACGTAAAATTCAAAGCCGTCCTCGCCGGTATAGCCCGTGCGTCCGGCCAGCAGATTGATGCCGGCTACGTCCATGCGCAGGGCGGTGCGGGCCGCAACCTTGTCCAGATCGGCATCGGTCAGGCGCTGGACGATTGCCTCCGCTTTGGGTCCCTGGATGGCCATCATATAGGTTTTGTCCGAGACGTCCGTCAGCGAAACATCGTAGGCTGCTGCGTGCTCGCTGAGCCAGGCGAAATCTTTGTCCAGGTTGCCGGCATTGACGGCCAGCATCCAGCGATCCGGCAGCTTGTAGACGAAGATGTCATCCACTACCGTGCCGTCGGCGTAAAGCAGCAGGCTATAGGCCGCGTCCCAAACCGCCATGGTCGTGACGTCTTTCACCTGCACGTGCTGGAGAAAGCGCTCGCCGTCAGGGCCGCGTACCTCAAATTGGCCCATGTGATCGATGTCGAAGAGGCCGGCGGCGTTACGCACGGCATGGTGCTCGACGGTGGGGCCGGTAGGGTACTGAACCGGCAATTCCCAGCCGGCAAAGTCAACCATGCGCCCGCCCATCTCCACGTGGGTGTCGTAGAGGCGAGTCCGTTTCATACTCCTGTGTCCTTTCTGGTGTGCGCACCGACGGTGGCGTCTGTAGCAGCTTCGCTACGGGCAAACCGATTGATAGAGACGATTAGGCCATGAGCCACTTGGCAATCTGGTCGTTCACTTCGTCGTGAACGAAATAGTTGGTGTGATGGATATCCGACTGGAGCGACCAAATCTTACGCCGTTCCTCGGGCAAAGGGAATCCCGAAGCTTCCGTATTGATGGCGTAGCAGCCTGTCGTGGGCACGACGCCGTCATTCTCTTCGCCGAAGAGGGCGTCTATGAGCATATCCCGGGCGTTACTTTTCAGGGCCTTCAGCCGGGATTCTTCCCTGGGCTGGAAGTCGGCCGACAGCGCATAATACTCTGTGTCGTGTTCGGCTCCCCCATTGAGCGCCCGGAGAAAGTCGCCGTCGGGCCACATGCTGTTCAGCCCGCTCAGGGCGGCGAGCCCGGCGTGACCGACGATTTTGACGGCGGCCAGCAGCGCCTCCATGAGCAGCGTATAGGCATTGTCGGGCAGATTGGTCAGCAGATTGGTGTAGCGGTCGATCAGGTCGATCCAGTTGTCTCCATCGGCTAATATCGTACCGCGCAAAGGGGCCGCTACAAAAATCGCCCGGCGGACGTGCAGCGTGCGGGGACCGGTATCCAGCGCGGCGAGTTGCTCGGTCAGCACCCGCCCTACCAGCCCGCCCCGGCTATGGGTCACGATGTCCAGGTCCAGCGTCACCCCATGGGGCAGGAGATCAAGCATGGTTTGGACATTCTCCCGAGGCGAGTGGTGGAGTGAGGGATGGTTAAACGCGATGATGCGATCGCCGTAATAGTCGGCCAGGCGCGGGAAGACGGGGCTGCGGAGCAGGCCGTCAAATGCGATTTCGCCCATGCTGAAGGTCCCATGGAGGAGGAGAAGCGCGCGTCCCTGCCGGAGCGCATCCCAATCGGGGTTGGGGGTGAAGCGCTGCCCGCGCACTGCACGCCAGCCGTAGGGGCGCTTGCGTTGCTCCCAGTCGCTTACAAAGCGGTTGACGCCCTGACCGACTATGTCGTCGGTTTTCCACATGAGCATGCGCACCATGCGCCGCCCCAGCTTGCTGATGGGGCCCCGGCGTTTTGATTGGGCTGGCGTGACGGGCGCGCTTTCCCGGGGCAGGTGAAAGGTGAGTTCGCGTCCGCTCCGCCCGCGGGTCGCCGCGTCTTTTTGGGGGAAAATCCAGCGGCTGACGCCCTGCTCGTCGGTATAGAGGACCGCAACCTCTTTTCCCGCGGGAGGCCGATCCATACGCAGAATGATGGCCTCCTCGCCTTGTCGCGTCGTTGCCTGCAGACCGGCGCGGCGTCTGTCGCCGCGTCCTTTGGGCGCACGGTCTTCTTCCACCTCCATTTCAAACATGAGCGCGGTTTCCATCTCTTCCGCATCCAGCGCATCCAGCAGGCTTTGCTCCTGTGCGCCGTGACCGGATGCGCGTACATGGGTGCGCGCATCCGTCACGTCCACCGCGCCGATTAGGTCCGGGGCTTCCAGCGTACAGCGCGCATCCAGCGTAATTGGGGTCGGTTCTCCGGTGAGTTGGGGCATGGGCGGATCCTTTGGGAATCAGGAACTAGAAATCAGGAATGAGGAATGCCGCTGTGTCAGACTATTTGGCGTATGCATGCTCCATGCATTACGGCGTGTCAATTATATTCAGGACGGATCACGGGTCACTCATTTCTCTTTTCTCATTACGCAATCACCGCACCGGGATGGGCGAAGACCGTATACGCCAGCCAGCTGGGATCGCCGCTTTGGCGGGCGGTCCGGCGCGCGGCCTGTGCGGCTTGTCCTACGGTGGAACCGCTGAGCAATTCGGCGTAGATGGATTGGGCGAAGGCCAGCGCGCTGTCATCGTATACGCTCCAGTACGCGCCGATGAATGCGCCCGCGCCGGCGCGTAAAAACTGGGGCGCCCAGCCGCCTATGTCGGTCAGGGCTAGGTCGCTGCGGCCAAGCTGGCAGGCGTTGAGGAAGACCAGCGGCGTGGCGTTGCCCAGGTTCCCGGCAATGCCGCTGATATCTTCCGGGACGAGCTGCTCGCCGTCCTGCAGCTCCATCCCCGAATGGTTGGGATCCGGGGCGCGAAAAACGCCGTGACCGGTGAAGTGGAATACGTCGTAGACGCCCTGGGCGAACGCGTCCGTCACGTCCAACTGGGTGGCCGGAATGTCATCCACCGTGCGCTGGTCGTCGGCCAATCCCATGAGGTAGTCAAATTCGTTTTGGGCGTAGGCCAGACCCGAATCCCGGGGCGCAATGACGCCTATGCGCCGCGCGGTCAGGGCGGGCCGCTGGCCAATCCCGGGCATCCAGCGGGTCATGGCGAAGGCCTCGCACAGGAAGGGACCTTCTACAATGCGGCCGTCTTCTCTTCCCACCAGCTTGCAGAGTTCCCAGGGAATCCATGGCTCTTCAGACTGGATTTGTATCGCCTGAATGCGGTCTTGCAGGGACCAGAGCAGGGCCTGCAGATCCTCGGGGAAAAGGGTCTGGAAGAGCTGTGCGCCCTTGGTGGCCATGCGGCGTTCGGCACGGCGCATGGCTTCTTCCGTTTCTACGGGCAACCGTTCAATATCGCGGAAGAATTCCTGGAAATATTGGGCGGGCGCAGTCCGCAGCCGTACCGGGCCGAAGGGCTTGAGGTTTAAGCCCAGGTCAGGATCCGTGGCCGTCAGGCGCAGGGTGATTTCGGTTTCGCCGTTAATGGAGCGCTCCAGAACCAGGAGGCTCAGGTCCGGCGCCGGGGGCGTGACATTAGGGATCTCCATGACGGGGGATACGCTGCGCTTCTCAGCCGCGTCGCGGGTGATCTCCGCAGTGTAGGTCATACTGCCCAGGGGCTGGCCGTCGCGGAAGGCAAAAAGCTGCACGACGCCCGGTCCCAATTCCGCCGCCCGCAGCTTGAAAAGGACGGGCAACGTTTCCTCCATGCCCGCGACGATGATTGCGGCCATGTCCGTCCCCTCCAGGATAAAGCCTTGCTGTGGGCGGGCAAGGATATCCAGCCGCTCGCCGGGGCTCACCGCCACGGGCAGAGAGCCGGCCGGCGATTGGCCTGCGGCCAGGAGCTGGACCAGCAGCGATGCGGGCTGATTGAGCGTAACCTGGGCCGGTCCGCTTGCCGTCAGCGCACGGGCCGATGCCGTTTCGGATGCCGTTTCGGATGCCGTTGTCTCCGCCTGGGGCGGCGGGCTGATGCCCTTGGGTACGGATGCATCGGGGAGCATGGCCGGATAGGGCGCGGGTTCTTCGGCATACGCTGCCTCCTCCGGCGCATGGCCGTCCAGACTTTCCAGCCCCATTGTTTCCGGCTCATCCCGCCAATCCCGCCAATCTTCATTCTGAATGACCGGCTCTGCACTGTCCGGGCGAGGGCCCGCCGGCTCCGTCCTGCAAATCACGCCCAGCAGGCGGCCCGCCTCCATGACGACGGCGCGTCGAACGTGGGTTGCGTCGGCGTACGGCGTCAGCACGGCCGCGCGCGCTGCTTCACGTATCAGATTGGACAAGGGGACGTCCGCATCGGCCAAGAGCAGGTGAACGTGGGCTTCGGCCCCGCTCCAGACTGCGTAGGTCGTTGTTTGGCCATGGGGTTGCCGGATGACAACGGGCGTTATGCCTTGCCGGGCCATGCGCTCCAGGTGCGCCTGGGCCGCGGCCACGGTCTGGTGATCATGCAGGAGAATGAATTGCGGGTCAGCCAGTTCCCGAGCGTTCATGGCGGATCCTTTCCGGATCAAAGCAGACTGGGCGTTGTAATATTTGTTCGTAGTGTACTCACCCCAAAAGTACCTGTCAATCATTGCTGCGAATAACCGGGGTCAGGCGTGCTGAAATTTACGGGATTGTATTTTCAATATTTCCGGGTATGATACGCTCACTGCCTGCATCAGATCGACCAATCAGCGCAACGAGGTGGATACGTGAAACTGAAAATCTGGCTTTTGCCCCTGCTTGTCGTCGGTACGATCCTGGCGCTCCGTCCCTTTTGGGGAACCGCACGGGCGCAGGAGTCGCCCGTCACCTACACGGAATATGATGTTGCGCTGGATCTTCTCGACAGCGGGGACATGGACGTGCGCATCACCCAGGTGATCGAGTTCGACGGCGAATTCACCACTGCTTTCTTTGAGATTCCCCGGGATTACACCCGCGACATCACCGATATCGCCGTGCAGCAGATCCCCTTGGACGGGAGCGGCGCGTTGCTCACGGATCAGGCGATCGTTGCCGACAGCGTCACCGTAAGCGATGGCGGGGAGACAATCCTGGTTGAATGGACGTTCCCCCAAACCCAAAGCGGCGATCGGCGCGCGTTTCAGCTCAGCTACCGGGCGCAAGGCGTGCTCTGGCGCTATCCCGACCGCGACTTCATCACCTGGGACGCGATCAACGCCGACCGCAGCGGCGTGCCGGTGGAGGCCGGCAGCGTCCTGATCACGCTGCCGGCCTCCGTTCCCATGGATCGAGTAAGCTATGACGCGACAGGCCCCCTCTTTGAGAGCGTGGGCAGCGGCAGCGCCGTTCGCTTCGACGCGCTCCAGCCCCTGCCCGACGGCACGCCCTTCAACGTGACGGTTGCCATGCCGCCGGGCAGCATTGATGCACCCGTGCAGGATTGGCAGAAGGAGGTCGATGCGGAGACGCTCCAGCTAACGTTCAACGGGATCGAGCTGGATCTGACGTTGGCCGGCGACGGGACGATTCAGGCCAAAGAAACGCTGCGGATCACCGTAGATGATTCTTATCTCCACCAAGCCTATGAGATTCTGCCGTTGCTCTATCGGGAAGAGATTGCCGATATCTCGCTGCAACGGGACGGCGTCGAGCTGACCCGAAGCGATGCGGCCTGTGCAGATTGTTTTGTCGTCCGCAATACGCCACGCGCGGCCAATTGGGTGGCTTACCGCGCAAGTCGCGACCAACTGGCGATCGATGAAGACGCGGCAGGGCGCGTGACGGTTGACTGGTCTTACCCCATGCTCGGGCCGGGCGCGACGTCGGAAACAGTGATGCAATACGCTGTAGACGGCGCGCTGCGCATCGATGATGAAAGCCAGTTTTTTACCTGGGATGTGCTGCCCGATTACGGCTTGCCGGTTGAGTCCGCCCAGGTCACACTGCATCTGCCGCCCGGCGTCAGCGCCGATCAGGTCAGCATGGAGGGCGCGGCGGACGGGTATGAGCCTGAAGTTGTGGACGCTCAGACGCTTCGTCTGGGCTTTCCCGGCAGTAATGCTGCTCGTCCCCGCTGGCAGATCGCCGTCACCCTGCCCGCCAACGCGACCACGGCGGTCAAGCCGGAATGGCAACTGGCCTTTGAGCAGGCGCAGGCCGATCAACAGGCTGCCGCGGTGGAAGCGGCCCGGCGCAAGACGGCGCAACGGACCGGCGGCCTGCTTGCCGCTGTGTTGGGAATCGTCGGGTTGATCTTCGGCTGGCTGCGCTGGGGACGCAAGCGGGTCAACGAGCGCCTGCACGGCTATGTGGCCGAACCGCCCTCTGATCTGGACGCGGCCATTGTCGCCTATCTGATGGATTCTCAGAATTCGGGTTCGACCCGCAGCATCATGGCGTCCCTCTTTCAGCTTGCGGCCATGGGCTGCCTGGCGGTTGAACTCGAGCCGGTGATGCGTATTCAGCGGTTGCGCACCGAGCCGTTGACGCCGGGCGAAATGCTCAAGGGCGTTGACGGCGATCTGGTCAAGGTCTCCCAATCCACGGCGTATCTTTTTAACAATGTCCTGATGCCGACGGTTGGGACGGAAGGCTTTGTCACGCTGGATCAAATCGCGCCGGCCTTGCAGGAGAAGATGCCGGTTTTGCTGCAGAAACTCACCGACGATGCGCGCGGTTACTTTATCGGGCAAGGGGCGCCGGGCGGATCGTCGGGCAACTGGAGCGCGATCCTGATGATTGGCTGGTTCGGCCTGTTCGTGCTGCTGATCCTGTCCGGCATGATGGGCGGTGAATTTAATCCGTTGATAATGGGGTTGGCCTTCTTCGGCTTTGTCGTCGCTTTGATGATCAACAACGCGCTTTCGGGCCGGCGCAACCGCTACAGTGACGCGGGCAAGGCCGAGGCCGAACGCTGGACCCGCTTCAAGAACTATCTGCTTAACATCAAGGAGTATGGCGATCACGGCGCGGCCCAGGCGATCATGGACCGCTATTTCGCCTATGCCGTCGCGCTGGGCGTAGAAGAGCAGGTGATGAGCCAGGCCGCCGCCCTGGACGCCAAGCCGCCCGCGTGGATGGCGACGCCGGCTCCGGGCGCGTCCTCCCTGCCCCGTCCCCACGCCGACATGAGCGATCAACCCTGGGGCGGATCCACAGACTCCCAGCCGTCCATGCCCGGGGAGGCAGGCGCCTCACCCCAGAAGCCGCGCCCGCGTCCGTCGCTCTCCGGCATGTCCGAGCAGCTGGCCACAGCCATGGCCGCGGCCAGCGCCGACATGGGAACCATGCTGAGTAGCGCATCGGGCAGCGCGCCCACAACCATCACCCTCTCATCCGGCGGTCAGAGCCGGGAGATGACCTGGCAACCGGGTGCGTCCATGAGCAGAGTGATGGATGATGCCATGCGCCAATCGTTTTCGGATATCCGTCAGAGCCTGGCCGATCGGGCCGCGAGCAGCCGGACGGGCGGCAGCTCATGGGGAAGCGCCTCCGGCTCCCGGTCCAGTGGCGGCTTTGGCCGGAGTTCCTCCAGCCGCGGCACTTCCTCCAGCCGGAGCAGCGGTTCGCGGCGGAGCGGCGGCGGCGGTCGCAGCGGCTTCCGGTAGGGGATGGGTGGCGGAAAGGCAGCCGCTTTTTTAGCCGATTCTTTGACTTTCCCTTGCCCGTGGACTAGAATGATCCCAATATCATCCGCCCCCTTAGCTCAGCGGAATAGAGCAACGGACTTCTAATCCGTAGGT
>JAGRCP010000104.1 GCA_020433455.1 Caldilineaceae bacterium
CGGTAAAGGCTACTTCGGGGGATCTCCAGAATGCGACAGGCTTCGGCCAGACCAGTGACAGGCGCCAGTTCGGCACAGGCATTCATCATCAGCTCCCGTTGCTCGGCATCTCGCCGGGACTCGTGCCAAGTAGCTGGGCTAACTTTTTTTGCACGTCGATGATGTGTTCCGCTCGGGACAGCCGGGTGCGCAGCCGTTCATTCTCCTGCTCCAGTCGTTTGATTTCGGCCGCTTGCGGGTCCAGCTTGCGTCCCCGTTTCTGACTCAGAACCCCTTGCTCACGCTGTCTGCGCCACGTGGTCAAGTGCGATGAGTAAAGCCCTTCCCGTCGCAACAACGCTCCGATCTGGCCTGGTTCGCTGCATCGGTCTGCTTCTGACAGAATTTGCCGTTTGTATCCGGCGCTGAAACGACGACGTTTCGCCTTGGGTACTACTTGGACATCTGGTTCTTGGGTCATCATTGGCCGATTTCCGTTAACTGCTGCTCTGTTTACCTGCATTTTTCGACTCCTTGTCGGTTGGAATTCTACTCTAATTTCCTTCCGCAAGTTGTCTCATCTATTATAGGCACACAGGGTCAATCATCTTCCAAAGATGCTCGCGACAAGAACGCCGGATAATTCAAATCCAGGAAAACAGATGGCGTCACTATCTTGATACCCTGATAAGCGTTCAGGTTTAGCAAGTGCTTGTCGCCTGAGACAATATATTGAGCACCGCTTTCTACGGCAAGAGCCACAAATTTGTCGTCGTCAGGGTCATCCGGCACCGCAGTTATGCTTGCTTGGGGCGTCAAGATTGTTGCCCCCTTCTCCAGCAGCGCGATAAATCGCTTCGCCTCATCCTGGCTGACGAACCTGCAAATTTTCTCGTAGCTCAACACACGGCTGATTTCGGCGATAATTTCAGGAGAAATAACAAGCGTCAATCCTCCTGAACGCCACAAAGAAACAATTTGAGAGGGAGTGCCATCCTTTTTGAGCAGTGAGCTAATGAGCACATTGGTATCGACGACTACCCGCACCATCGTATCCTTTAGCGTTGCGCCCGCACTTCATGGACGATTTCATTGACGAACCGTATGACTTCGTCCCCATCCATGCCCAGACCTTGGTTCCGTTCCTGAACTTCATCGACTACGGAGAACAATTTCTCTCGTTCTTGTTGCAGTTTTTCTAAGAGTTCAAGAGGAACGATAGCCGCCATTGGCGTACCGCTTTTGAGCAACAAAACCGTATCACCCCGGTAGCGCACGGTGTTCAGCAGTTCCCCCAAATTGTTGCGTGCTTCGGTTACGCCTACGGTCTGTAGCATGATCTTATTTCTCTCCCCAAAGTCCACAAAATGTACATTTTGTATATTACGCATAGTCTATCATTGGCTTGCTGAAGAGTCAACAGTGATAATGAGATTTTCGCGTTTCTTTGCGTCTTCCAGACGAGATCGAGTACCCTATCCTGGAAAACAACGGCAAGCCCATCGTGTGATAACCATTAAACGAACGGGCGTGCCAATCGCCATGCATCCAACAGCAACAGAGAACCCGTATAGGGTCTTCAGAGGCAAAAAACAGAGATGACTGAATTGATTTCTCTACTGGAACAGGTCGAAAGCTCAGGAACATTTTCTGTCGGTGGAACGCTGCCGCCTATCCTTCCAGGCCTCAAAGTCCGGGGGGCAGGGAATATTGCCCTCCCATTGCCTGAGGAGCAAGCCAGGGTGCTGATTGCGCTAAGCCAACAAGCGCCCTTTAGCCGGGGAGAAGAGACAATCGTCGATACAGACGTTCGCAAATCTTGGCAGATTTCCGCTGAGGATTTTGAATTGACCAACCCTCAATGGGAGGAGGCCCTGCAAGAATCAGTCAACCAAATCGAAAAACAGATGGGGTTGTCCGGCTGCGAAATCGAGTTTGAGCAGTACAAGTTGCTGGTCTACGCGGAAGGATCATTTTTTACGGCGCACCGCGATACGGAAAAAACGCCCAATATGTTTGCCACATTGGTCAACGGAATGGGTGGATGAGCTATGGCAGCCCTCACTGGAACACGACGCCACACAAAATGGAATCGCCAATCTAATCCAGCTTGTCGCGTTGCTTGAGATACAAGGCGCTGCCCGATAAGATCATTGCCGTTTTGGCCCAACAGACGCGGGAGGAGTTTCTCACGACTGTGTATGGCCCGGCAGTTGTAACCAGCCTCATCGAACTCAAAGGGCGTAATTATGACCGGGCCTGTATGCAGAAATACGACAAACAGCGCCAATTATTTGACAGCGCTCAGAAGATTCTGAACGGGCCGGCGATTGGGAATAGTCCCGGTTAATTGATGAATACATACCGTCCACCCGACGCGTCCTGTCTGCTGTCGTGTTTATAGAAAAAACACACTATGGGCAAGCAAGGAAAAAACGGACCGTAGGATATCGCTATGCACGTTGGCAAAGCGGTCTTTGCGGCATTGGCTCATCAAGAAATTGCTGACCTGCTGAATAATCTATTCAAGGCGCTCCCCTCTGATTTGCACCAGCAGATTCTCGATCAACTATCAGCAGACACACGCCATACACTCGAGCAGATTCTCGCTTCACCCAACGCAGTAGATGGCATCGGCATCTACGTGATCTGTACCCGAGCCCAAGTCAGCACGAAAGTCCGACTACACGAATCATGCCCGCTGGATGGCAGCACTACAGGAGACCAATGTCGAGGCGTATCAAGTGCTGCTGAACGAGTGACGTGTTGAACATCAGCGACGCCGAAATTTGTGGAAGGCAATGGACGAGATGCAGCTTCGGGGATGGGAGGATTGGATTCGTCTCCGCGTCACAGAAAATCGAGGAACCGAAAAGCCCGCCACTGCTGGCGGGCTTCCCATGTTGAACACCTTTTGTACTCAGCGGAGACGACGGGATTTGAACCCGCGACCTTCGGCTTGACAGGCCGATATGCTAACCGCTACACCACGCCTCCACACGCTCTTTGAGCGTTTCGACAGTGTATCATTGCCCCACTCCGTTGTCAAATTTCGCGGGCGAAATTTTTTGCGTTGTTTTCACCGCGTCAGATCAGACTCCCCACAGGACGCTGTCCCCGGTTCCTTGCGCACTTTGCCCCGGTAGCGGATAATAAATTCTCATCAATCCGCCAGTCAGCCACAACGAGAGAAACCATGTCCGCTTCCTTTGCTTCCCTACCCACGGCCCCCGATCTGATTCTCCATAATGCCCGCATCTACACCGTAGACGAGGCCCGCCCCTGGATCGAAGCGGTGGCGATCCGCAAGCACCGCATCAGCGCAGTAGGATCGAATGAGGACGTACTGGCCCTTGCCGTCGATAACGCGACCCGCATTATCGACGGCAAGGGACGGCTTGTCCTGCCCGGCCTGTGCGACGCCCACATTCATTTTTATGATTGGAGCATCGGGCTGGCTGAGGTACAGCTGGCCGATACGACCAGCAAGGCCGAAATGCTCGACCTGATTGCCGCACGCGCGGCCGAGACGCCGCCGGGCCAGTGGATTGTCGGCCGCGGCTGGAATGAAAGCCGCTGGGGCGAAACCGCCTTCCCCACCGCGGCCGAGCTGGACGCGGTGACGGGCGATCGTCCGGGGCTCTTCAGCCGCAGCGACATGCACGGCGCGGTGGCCAACAGCGCGGCCCTGCGCGCCGCGGGCGTCGATGACAACACCCCCAATCCCCCCGGCGGCCTCATCGAGCGGGACGCAGCGGGCCACGCGACGGGCGTACTCAAAGAGCTGGCTATTGGCCTGGTAGGACGACAGATTCCCAATCCGTCGGGCGCTACTCTGGACGAGGCCATTCTGGCAGGCCAGGCCCGGCTCCATCAGCTGGGGGTTACCGCCATCCATGACCAGCGCATGAAGGATGAGGACGACGGCCCCCAGGCCCGGGCCGCGTACCAACGCCTGCTGGCCCGCAAGCAGCTCAAGCTGCGCGTCAATTCCAATGTGGCGGCCCACGAAATCGGCTGTCTGACCGAGCTGGGCCTGCACAGCGGTTTCGGCAACGATTACCTGCGCCTGGGTCACGTCAAATTCTTCTCCGACGGCAGCATGGGCAGCCGCACGGCCAGGCTGCTGGCGCCCTTCGAGAAGCTGGCCGAGGATGAAGACGACAACCTGGGCATCTTTATTACCGATCCCGAGGATCTGGCCGCGGGCATGACCCAGGCCGCGCGCCTGGGCTGGCCGGTAAGCGTCCACGCCATCGGCGACGGAGCCAATCGTCTGGTCATGGACGTCTTCGCCGAAATCCAGGTGACCCTGCCCCCGCCGCGCGTGCCTCACCGCATCGAGCACGTCCAGATCGTGGATCCGGCCGACCTGCCGCGCATGAACGAAATCGGCCTCACGGCCAGCGTCCAGCCCATCCACGTGACCGATGACATGGACACGGCCGACATCCTGCTGGGGGAGCGGGGCGCGACCATGTACAATTTTCGCACGCTGCTCGATTCGGGCGCTCATCTGGCCCTGGGCAGCGATGCGCCCGTCTCTGACCCCAACCCGTTCCTGGGCATGCACGCCGCGCTCACGCGGCAACGCCATGCGCGCATGGCGCGCGGCCCCTGGTACGGCGACGAGCGCATCACCATGGCCGAGATTGTCTACGGCTATACGCTGGGCGCGGCCGAAGCCGTAGGCTGGGCGGACCGCATCGGCAGCATCACGCCGGGCAAGCGGGCCGATCTCATCATGCTGGACCGGGACCTGTTCGCCCTGGCCGAAGCGGGCGTCAGCGGCGACGAAATTGCAACGACCCAGGTTGTGCTGACTATTTTTGACGGGGAGGAAGTGTAGCAAGGAGCAGGCGGTACGTGGCAGGTCACTTGCGAGAACGGCGGAGTCATTAGCGGTCAAAGCAGACTCTCTTCACCCAGCCGCTCTGTAACCCGCCACTTGCAACCTGCAACCTGCTACCCGCCCCTTTACCAGGAGACTCAAACCATGACCCTTACAGCTATCATCATCGGCGGCGACGCGGCCGGCATGAGTGCGGCGTCGAAAATCAAGCGGGAAGTGGAAGACGCCGACGTCATCGTCTTCGAGAAGACCCAGACCATCAGCTACAGCGCGTGCGGCATGCCCTACTGGATCGCCGGCATCATCGATGAGGAGGAGGATCTACTCATCGTCACGCCCGAGAAGGCGCGCAGCAAACGCGGCCTGGATGTGCGCCTGGGCCATGTGGTGACGGCCATTGATCCCGACGCCAAGACGGTCAGCGTGACCAATTTGGAGCAGGACGCCGCCTTTACCCAGCCGTACGACGTGCTGGTCATCGCCACGGGCGCGCGGCCCATGCTGCCGCCAATTCCCGGCATGGACCTGCCGGGCGTTTTTGTCCTGCGCGCCTTCGCCGACAGCCAGCGCATCCACCGCTACCTGGCCGAATATGATCCGGAAAGCGCGGTCATCATCGGCGGCGGGTATATCGGCGTGGAGATGGCCGAAGCCCTGCGCGAGCGGGATATGGACGTCCATATCGTGGAGATGCTGCCCCAAATCATGCCCAATTTTGATGAGGAGATGGTCCAGGACGCGAGCAAGCACCTGCAAGAGCAGGGCGTGGAGCTGCATCTGGGAACCAGCGCCCAGGGCGTAGAGCAGCGAGGCGAAAGACTAGCCGTCAAGCTGGCGGGCGGGCGGGAGCTTGTCTGCGAGATGGTGATTGTCTCCGTGGGCGTGCAGCCCAATTCAGAGCTGGCAGCCGAGGCAGGGCTCGCGCTCACGGTCAAGAACGCCATCAAAGTGGACGACCACATGCGCACCAGCGCCGCGGACATTTGGGCCGCGGGCGATTGCGTGGCTCACCGTCACGCGGTGCTGGAAGAGGAAACGTGGATCCCGTTGGCGCCGTCGGCCAACAAGGGCGGTCGGGTTGCGGGAGAAAACGCGGCAGGCGGCGATGCAGCCATGTCCGACATCCTGGGCACGGCGGTGGTGAAGGTCTTCGACTACACCCTCTCGGTCACGGGCCTCACCGAACGCGCGGCCAGGGAGAGCGGGAAATTTGGTCCGGAGGGCGAGGAAGTCGGGGCGGCCACCATTACCGCATACGACCGCGGTCACTACTGGCCGGGCGCGTCCAAGATCAAGGTCAAGCTGGTGGCGGATCGCCGCAACGGCAAGATTCTGGGCGGCCAGCTTTCAGGCAAAGCGGGCGTCAACAAGCGCATCGACATCATCGCCACGGCCATTGCTGCGGGGATGACCGTAGACGAACTGGCCATGCTGGACCTAAGCTATGCCCCGCCCTACTCAGCGCCTTACGACCCGGTGCAGGTTTGCGCGAATGTGGCGAGTAAGCAGGTGAGGGGATAAAAAAGAACAAAGAAAGAGGAAGGAGGAATCAGGAACGTTGTCGTGCAGATGACGTTCCTGGTTCCTCCTTCCTGGTTCTTCTTTTTCGGCTCTAATCTTCCTGCCCAAACGGCACTTCCCAATTCCGCACTAAATCGGTCACCGCAGCGCGGGTAGCCTCTGCGCCGAAGCCCCAGGCAAAGAGCGCTGAGTAGTCACTCCACGGCACGCTTCCAAAAATTGGCTTGGCCACATAAAGTTCATTAAAGCCGGCTATGGCCAACAGGGCCAGGGCCACAAAATAAGAGACAGCCCAGAAAATTTGTAGACGGAATTGGGCCTGTACGCCGTCCTCGGGGTTTACGCGCCTGTTGAGGGGCGGCATTTTGAAGGTATCAACCGGTCCGCTCGGTTGGGGGGATGCGGCGGGCGCCTCGCGCGGTGTGATACCTTTGGACTGGGCGTCCTTCGCTTCGCGCGTTTTTACTTCAATCTCACCCACCAATGCCTGATAGTCCTGGAGATAGCTGCTACTCGTCAGGGGTTGCAGATTCTCCAGCTGTCGCTGATATTCGACCGTTGCCGCTTCGAAGGGTCTGCGCTGTTCCCTGTCGGGCATCTGATTGGTGATCTGCTGCATCTGTTTTAACAAATTTTCAGCATATTCAAACTCCTGCTCATGCGCAAAGAGATTCTCCAAAATTTCATACAATTGATCGGCGTTCTCCTGATCGGGCGCGGCCCGGCAAGCTTGTGTAAGCTGATTGCGTATCTCACGAAAAAAGAGTTCTCGACGATCGTCCACGCGCGTGGTCAGACCCTCAGCCGCGGTCAATTGAGCAACCCAGTTGTCCCGATCCTTGGACCAATTGAGCCAAACGGTGCGACCGGCCTCCACATGCGCGCGGGAATCCGACCAAGTGCGGCTGCGTAAGGCCACCTGAGCATCCAAGAGCGCATTATCCATACGTTGGCGAAAGATACTCCCCGTCGCCGCAGGCGTCAGTTCCGGATCGCCTTCCATGAGTGCGCTCAATTCGCCCATTTCCCGCAGGATCTGATCCCGCGGTCTGCCCTGACGACGATAATGGGTCAAAGCCATGCCGAGAATTAAGCCGGCCAGCAACATAAAAAACGGCCAGATCGGCTGCGCCTTAACCATTACCGTCAACGCCACAGGCAATTCCGCACCATCGGTAACGATAAAAAGATCGCCGTCGTAGCGCCCCGGCCCAACATCGGCCAAATCAACTGTGATGACCAGAGGGCGAGGCGAATCTATGCTATCTGCATTGGGATCGGGCGTCGGTTCAACCGCGGTGATGGCCGCAGCGGGCAGGACGTTTCCCCCGCCTTCCTCGGTCAGATCGCCCGGCACCGCGGCCTGTACCGTCACACCCGCCGGCAGGCGCAAAAGCACAGTGCGGTCAACCCGACGGCCGCGCGTCCCGGACATGGTGAGTTGGTTGGGCGAAACTTCACCGGAATCCTCCTGGGCATGGACCGTTGTGAGGCCTGCGCTCAACAGCAACGCAAGGAGCAAGACCGACATTGCACGCCGGAAACGAAACAACTTTCCCATGTGAATCTCCTTGTCAATTCTTCCCCAATGGTTTCAATCCCCAGCGTCCGCCCGACCGTCAAACGGTCGGGCTATTGAACAACGCCCGCTGAACCGGGCTGGTTACCCCAACGATTACCGCAAAAATCCCGCAATCCCGTAGTTTCGGTCTGTAACCGCACAGCCTTGGGTAGCCGAAGAGTGCGCGCGTGGGAAACCACACTTGCCAAACTTGAACCGGGCGCAGCCTATTCCGGCAGGCCTACCACCTGCACCAGCGCGTCGAAGATCGCATGGCGCAATGTTCCCTTTTCCTGGATGCGAGACCCTTCCATGCCATAGACTATGGCATGGGATTGCGGTGCGCGATAGGCTTTGACCAGCAGATCGACCAGACTTTGGCGCAATCGGGGCTGTTGGACCAGGCCGGGTGACCGGCCCAGCGCGCCCATGAGCCGTGCGGCCAATGCTACGCGGGCGGCACTGGGGTGAAAGAGAGCCGTTTCCAAATCGGCCAGCGCATCTTCCCCGCGCCAGTCCTGGGACAGATGGCGGAAGCCTTGCACCGCCTCGATGGCCGCGGCATAGACTGATGGTATGTCCGCGGCCGCATCCAGGAGGGCGGAAAGCAGGCCCGGCGAAAGCACGCGCAGGCGCCCCGCGGCCTGTAGGGCAGAGAGTCGTGCAGTAAAGCTTCCCGGTCGACGAGCGGAGCGGATCAATAGATCATCCAGCCTCTGGGAAGAAGAGGCCAGATTAAAGGCATCGCCCATGCGTTGCGCGGCTTCCGCCGTAACGGCCAGATGAATCCGCGCGCGGGTCCAGCCGTCACCGTGGAGCGTATGATCCAGGTGCGTAAGCAGTCGAGGCAAAAGCGCTTCGTCCTGTTCCAACAGGTCAACGGCCGTGCGCACCACGTTTTTATGATATTCGTCCCACACATCATCATCATCACCTGCATCCAGCAACGCAATGAGACGTTCTCCACCGGAGGGCGCAACCCCCGTCAGTAAGGAGGCGTCTGCGCGGCCGGCCACCACCAGGCGGGCCAGGGCCGCGCGGCCGGCAGCCGTCGCGCTTGCGGCCAGATGCCCCGCGATGCGCTCGCGCTGGTCCGGTTCAGCATGCAGGGCCAGACGAGCCAGGGCGGTCAAACAGACTGCCTGCATCGACGACTCTGTGATCCGGGTCAGAAGCTGATCCACGGTTTGGTTGCGCAATTCCCCGGCCGCATCCCCGGGCAGGTAACCCAAAGCCCGCACCGCAGCCCGGCTCGACTCGTCGTCTCCGGCAGCCGCCGCCCATAGGCGAGGCGTCCAGGCGCGTAGCGTCGTTTCTTGCTTCGCCTTATTCAGCCGCCAGAGCCAGCCGATGGAGTCGAACAGGGCGCATAAGAGCGTCGCTTCCTCTCGCTCCAGCAGCTCGCCCATGACAGGCAAGCAGTCGTCGGCCAAATCATGCATACGACCGAGAATATCGGTATGACCGGCATCGGCCCAGGCCATAAGCCAGTCAGGTCGATCATGACGTACCCTCTTTAATGCCCATTCGCAATACGTATGAACTTGATACCCAGCCTCCGGCCGCTCGGCGGACTGAGCCAATTGTTCCACGCCCGTTTGCGTCAGTTGCCCGGCAGGCAATGTGCCGCTGAGGGCCCGGCGCGCGCGCAGGCGGGTTAGATCATCGGGTGCGGCCAGGAGCGTCAACACGCTGGAGAGGGTCTGAAACGTCACATCCGTCATCTCGACCCGGAGCAAATCGATCAGGGGAAGCATTCCCGGCGGAAAGGCTAAGGCGTCCAGCGCGGTCAGGGCGGCAGTACGCTCTGCCCCCGCCCACGTGTGAGCAGACGCACCGTCCAGACGCGCCGGCAGTTGAAGAAAGACGGAATCCTGGGGGCGGACGCGCCAGGCGTCCGTCAATTCGGTCATGACGGCGGGCGTCAACGCCACGCGTCCGGGCGTATCCATCCACACGGAGCGTTCGGGGACAAGCACGCGCGCAACGTCCGCTAATATTTGCGTATCGGGAAGGTCCGCCAGCCTATCCCTGATCGTCTGGGCTGACG
This sequence comes from Caldilineaceae bacterium, assembly GCA_020433455.1. Lineage (GTDB taxonomy): Bacteria > Chloroflexota > Anaerolineae > Caldilineales > Caldilineaceae > JAGRCP01. The sequence continues at coordinate 9,964 of JAGRCP010000104.1, forward strand.
CAAGCCATGCGTGTACTGCAGCGGACAGCCTGTCCGGCGCAGATGCGAGGACCCTTCCCAATTCCATGGTTAACTTTTCAGCACGGGCGCGGGCGAGGTCGCGGGCGCGGGCGAGGGC